>JBCCEA010000040.1:0-32281 GCA_039030515.1 Myxococcota bacterium
CCGAATGCAGCGTTCGGCTATCTCCCCTCCACCGTGTTGACGAGGCGCTGAATCCCTTGAGTAAACTCCTTCTCTCGGGCAAGCAGGCTCAATACAAAGTACCCTTCGCCCGCAAAATCATAGTAGAAGCCCGGGTGCACACAAACTCCGTTTGCGAGGAACATGGTGCACCACGCTTCTTCCGTATGTGTGGCCGGAACCCTCAGAGTTGCGTTCCATCCGCCCTCAGGAACGCGAACTTCAACGGTGTTGGCGTTTCGGATCGCGTGCAATAAACTCAAAAGATTCTGCGTGATGCGCGTTTGAATCTGGGCGCGGACGTTTCGTCCCGCACTCAGAAGAGCTCGGGCGCCCCAAAGGACTGGTGCAGATATTGTCAGTTGCGCATCTAGAATATGTTCGAGTTTTTGGAGTGCGCTTTGAGTGATACTTTTCGCACCGCCGACTTGGATCCAGGCGAGTTTGAACTGGGGAAATCCGCAATATTTCGACAACCCTCCGAGACGAAAAACAAGGCCTTCCTCAACCGACTCTGCTGCGCTCGGATTCCTCATCTTGGCCGTTTTTGCATTTGCTCTCACCGCACTCGGACCTGAAAGTGGAGGAACGCCAAGATCAAGAAGGTAGTCCTGAAATACCTCATCGACGATAAGAGGTATGCCGAGGTTCATGAGCATGTCGAGCTCATCTCGTTTTAGATAGTTGCCCGTCGGATTGTTGGGACTCACGACGATCAGACACCGGGCGCCGGTCATGAGTGAATGAGCGAGCTCTGGGATATGCCATTGTCCATCCCAACACACCGGATACGGTACCGGGACGAGTCCCAGATTCTTTATCAATACTGCGATCAACGGATACCCCGGATTCGGAATCAATACGCGATCCCCGGGGTCGCACAGCAGGGTGAGGAGCGCCGCATAGGACTCGCTGGTGCTCGAGGTCAGCACGACGTCTTCCCAGCACCTGCCGAGTTCGTCAGCCACGGCGCATCGCGCCTCCTGCTCGCCAAAAGGGCTTGGTCGGTAGCCCATGATACGGGGGTCTTGCAGCGCCTCCAAAACCTCCTGCTCCGGCAAGTCCAATCCAACCAGTGTGGGATTGGACTGGGTGAGATCTGCAAGCATCCGATCGCCTCGGTGTGCCTCACGCTTTGCATCGCGAAAGGCCCGACTTAGCGAGGTCTCCTCTTCGGGGACATGCGAACGACGCGAAAACATGCCGTGCTCTAACACCCATGGCTCCAGTGTCGAAGGTTGGGCTCGGTGGGTTTTTGGGGCTCGGTGGGTGCGGGTTTAGGGCTGCATTCCGGCACGGGCAGGCTCTCGTTCGCCTTAGCGGTCGTGGTCAACGCGTACGGAAGCAGGTACGGGATACTTGCTCGCTGAGAGCTCAAGGCCAAACTAACCCCCGGATGACGCAGCAATCGTTGACGCTCGAGACCAAGTGCACGGAAGCAGATGTGCTCCTGGAGGACGCGGAGCAATCCTCCGTATCCAACAAAACCGATCGAGAGCCTGTAGGAGCCTACGTGACCGTGGCCGTGCCTCTACCTGTGCGGCGCACTTTCTCGTATGCGGTGCCCGTATCCATGGTGACGAAGATTGCACGCGGGATGAGAGTGGCCGTTCGCTTTGCGGCACGTAAGCTTGCCGGGGTCGTTATCGAGGTGAGCGATGTTCCTCCACCGTCGGTATCGAAATGCTTGCCCGTTGCGGGCATACTGGACGCGACTCCGGTCTTCTCGGAAGAGTTGCTTTCCTTTTTGGAGCAGGCAGCCGAATACTACTTGCACCCGTTAGGAGAGGTGATTCGGGCAGCAGCCCCCCCACTGCATAAAGAATCGATGAAAGCGCTAAGGAACGATGGCTTTCTCGACGATGCAGAGTGGCTTAAAGGCCGGGCTGTCTCTCTAAAAAAGGTGCTTTTTGCAACCGCCTGTGAAGGCCCTTTACCGAAGCATTTAGGCAGCAAACAAAGAGCGATACTCGACCACGTTCGTGAAGTCGGCGCCTGTGATCATCGTGCGCTTACTGCCCATGGTACAGGTCCCAAGCAGGTACTTCGTAGCCTCTCGCGCAAGGGACTCGTCCTACTCGAAGAACGTGAAGCATCCTCGGATCCCTTCTTTGCTACCGACGTGGTTCGGGATGTGCCCCGCGAGCCCACCGATGCTCAGCGGCACGCGATCGAGACGCTGCTTCAGCATGTCCGTAGCGGGAACGCGCGCCAATTCCTGCTGCACGGGGTTACCGGTTCCGGCAAAACAGAAGTGTATCTGCAGGTGATCGCAGAGGCGATCGCGCTCGGCAAAGGGGCGATCGTGCTGGTTCCCGAGATTTCCCTCACGCCTCAGCTGGTCGAGCGCTTTCGGGCACGTTTTGGCGATGAGATCGCGGTCCTTCATAGCGGTCTCTCAATTCGCTCGAGGGATCTTGCGCATAGGAAGTTGCGCGCAGGTACCTTGTGCATTGCAGTGGGTGCTCGGTCGGCGCTGTTTGCCCCTGTGTCTGATTTGGGGGTCGTGATCGTGGACGAAGAGCACGACTCCTCGTTCAAACAGGAAGAAGGGTTTCGCTATCACGCTCGCGATATGGCCATGCTTCGGGCGCATCGTGCCTCGGCCGTGTGCATTTTGGGGTCGGCAACCCCTGCACTCGAAACCTACCGATTGAGTCAGCTCGGCAAGGTCCACTATCTGAGCCTGCCAGAACGCGCCAACCGCAAAGCTTTGCCCAAGGTAGAGATCGTCGACTTGCGCCGGCATCGTAATGGACCTGCAGGTATGGCTTTGCTTTCGGCTCCGCTTCAGCGGGCGCTTCAGAGCTGTCTTGCAGAAGGTGGTCAGGCGATCTTGTTCCTGAATCGCAGAGGTTATGTTCCCGTGTTTAAGTGCACTGCATGCGGAGACAACCTGCAGTGCCCCGCCTGCGCAGTCGCCCTGACCGAACATCGTCAAGAAGGTGTTCTTCGCTGCCACTATTGCGATTTCCGCACTTCGATGCCGAAGGTATGTCCAAGTTGCCAGGCGCAAGCGCTCATGCCGCTCGGTCTCGGCACAGAGCAACTCCAGCACGCGCTGCATGAAGTCTTTCCGGAGGCTCGGGTAGGCAGATTGGATCGCGATACCGTCGTAGGTGGGCGTGGCGCGGCCGCCGTTCTCGATGATTTGCGTAGCGGCGCGATCGACATCCTGGTTGGGACCCAGATGGTGACCAAGGGTCATGATCTGCCCAACGTTCGGGTGGTGGGCGTGATTTTAGCGGATCACTCGCTTGCGTTTCCTGACTTTCGTGCATCAGAACGGACGTTCCAACTGCTCGCTCAAGTTGCGGGGCGGGCAGGACGTGGAGACCGAGCTGGGAGTGTGATTTTTCAAACGTTTCAGCCCGATCATCCCGCCATCGAGTTGGCGGCTCGGCATGACTACGCGAGGTTTGCTCCGCTTGAGCTCGAGTCGCGCAAAGACCCAGCGTATCCTCCCTTCACGCGTTTGATCGCAGTGCGACTCGACGCCGGTGACGAAAACTTTGCAAAGAGTGCGATCGATTCTTTGGTGGGATTTGCTCGAAGCCACGACTGGGTCCGATCGGGACAGGTGGATGTCCTCGGACCGGCTACGGCGCCTATTCCGAGGCTGAGAGGTCGATTCCGATTTCGATTTCTGCTGCGCAGCCATGAGCGTATCTTGCTTCGTGAAGTGGCGCGCTGCGTGCAAGAACGAATCGCTGCAGGCATCGCACCGGCGAGGGCAACGATAGACGTCGACCCGGTGTCCATGCTCTGAGGACCGGACGGTGGTTCGTCGTGGTTCGACTTCCGTGTACACTTCGCCCATGAAGTTCATCGACGTCTGGGCTGAGGGCCTTTTCGGTTCGAAGCTTCGAGAGTTGCTTGCCGATAGCGGATGCAGCGTCCGGCTCCGCACGCGTTCCGAACACGTCACCTTTGACCGCGCTGATTCCCTGGTGGTGGTCTACGAGCTCGATGCGCGCTCGGATCCAGAGATTTTGTTCACTGCTTTGAAGCGTGTGCCTCGGCCTCCGTGTGTTCTCGTCGGCGACGTGCCGGAGGAACATGAACTGAGATCAGCGCTGCGAACTGGATTTGATCAATTGCATTCTCCCGCCGTAAATCCAGTGGATCTTGTGGTGCAGGTTGAGCTCTTGGCCTCCCGTGGTCCGTTGCGATCGGAGGTCGATTCGGAAGAGCGGCGTCCTCCCATCGAGGCGGGTGCGGAGTCTCCCTACTGGCGTGAGCCAACCGTTGCGCTTCAAGCGGATGGCGACACCGGTTTCTCCGCGGCGCCAGCGAGTTCAGTGTCGGCCGCTTCAGCGCCAGTCAGTCCGCAGCAAGAGCACCCGAACCTCACCCCAGAGTCGAGTGCGCCCTCCACGCGCAGATCACTCCCCGCTTCCTCCGTGTTTTCCGACTACGTCAACCGGTTGCTGGTCGACGCTGAAGCTCGAATTTATAAAGACGCTGGCGCAGTAGAGCTTGACTTCGTTCAGGTGAGGTCGATCGAGACTCTGGTGGGTGATGAGATTCTCGCTGCTATTGGCGAATCTGGCCCCAAGGACGCGGACGAAGTCGAGGGATTCACGATGATTCACCAGGCGTCTGCGGAGCGGCACCATGCGATGGCTCTAACCGCCCCCGGTCTGGTGGTCGAAGCGCCGCTGGGGCGAGGCATGGCTTCCGATGCTGATCCTCTCAGTGCCGATACCCGTCAGCCAACCGAGCAGCGGCGTACATCGCGTGCAGTTACCGAAGCCAGTGCGGGGGTTCGAGTTCAGGACTTGGCGATCGGTACGGTTACTGCGGACGGTAGAGGACGTCGCGGTTTGGTGGAGTCGGAAGATCTATTTCGCCTTCTCTGGGAAGCTGGTCGACTTCGAATGACCTGTCGGTTGTCGGTCGAGACTCGGGAGTTGGGGTCGATCGAACTTGCGATTCGCAAAGGTCGCGTTCGAGAATTCCGAGGACCGGTGCATCAGTTTGCGATGAGGAAAATCCTAGGTTGGAATCAAACGACGAACACACCTCAAACGGAGCGGCATGCGGAGGCTTCGTGGAGTCAATTCTTGAGCGACCACCGGCTGGATCGACTGCAGGCCGATCGATTGCTTGCCGAGGCGCGCGCCGAGATCGTGTACCGCTTATTCAACGGGGTTCGGGGCAGCTACGTCATCCATCCGGTCGAGGGTAGCGAAGTCGTCTCGAAGCAAGGCTTCCTGTTGCCCCTGCAGCTCACGGAACTCGCCTTTGAGGCTCTGCGTCGCAGTGTGGAGAGGCCCTGGCTCATGGAGGCGATGGGGAGCGCGCGTCTCCAGCTCTCTTCCAACTTTATCGAGGTTCTTGAGGATGCTTCTATCGAACCCGAGGTGATTTCCTTGCTGGATCGCAACGACGGCGCGGCTCTAGGTGGCTTGCTGTCAAGGGATTTGGAGCAGCTGGGGCTTGCTGGTGTGCTTTACGGGCTTTCTTTGAACGGCACTTTGCGGCTTCTGGCAGACTCAGATCAAGAGACGCGCTCGATCGATAGGGTGGATGTGGAGGCTATGGTGCGGGCTGCCTTTCGCTTGGCGCAGTCGGGCGACTATTTCCAGATTCTCGGGGTCACCCCAACGGCGCACCCAAGGAGTCTCGCCAAGGCGCGTGCTGAACGTGTTCGTGCGCTTTCGATCCTTCTTCTAGAGTCCGGTAGCGTGCTGGAACGCATGCGTCAGGAGGGTATTGAGGCCATCGAGGAGGCATTCGAGGTTCTCAAAAACGCCCGGCTAAGAGAAGCCTATGCGGATGCACTGCTCCCGTCTCGGGTGTCTTCGCGCTCGGCCGTTCCCCCTGTTTGAACGCGTCTAGCGGTGCTTGCTCGATCCCGCCTTTGCTGAAGGAAGCCCTGCACTCGCGTCTCTAACGGTTCGCTCTATCTCTGCTACACTACGCGTCTAGCTATGGCCATCCGTCCAATCCTGCACTACCCCGACAAACGTTTACGCACCCCCGCAACGGAAGTGACCTCTTTCGACGATGAGCTCAACCTGCTTATCGAAGACATGGCTGAAACGATGTACGCCGCTCCCGGGGTAGGCTTGGCTGCACCACAGATCGGCGTGGGCAAGCGGATATTTCTGGTTGACGTTGCCGTCGATGATGACGAGCCAAGTGATTTGCGCGTTTTCGTGAATCCCAAGATCGTTGAAACAGATGGCGTCGTGCATTTCGACGAGGGATGCCTTTCATTTCCGGGTGCTCGAGAAGAAGTGAAGCGGGCACAGCAGGTGCGGGTACAAGCCCAAGATGCATCGGGCGAGCCTTTCGACCTTTCCGCGGATGGTCTGCTCGCGATCGCAATCCAACACGAAAACGACCATCTCGATGGCAGGCTGATGATCGATCACCTCGGGGTGCTTCGAAAGCGTTTGCTGCATCGTTCTATGATGAAGCGGACTGCAGTTGAGGCCGCCGAGCATCGGTAGGGCGATCGCAGAACTGGATCGATGCGGAGGCGCCTGCCGGCTCACGCCGGACGTGTCATAGATCAACGCATGCGAACGGAACACCCTGCTGCGTCTGGGGGCGCAGAGCTTCCTAAGATCGCGTTCTTTGGAAGCCCAGATTTTGCGGTTCCCTGTCTTCAGGCGGCGCTTGAACTGACGCATGTCGCCGTAGTGATTTCTCAGCCGGATAAGCCCGCGGGCCGTGGTCTCAAGTACACAGCCCCGGCTGTCAAGCGCTACGCTCTCGAGGCGAACTGCGAAGTCTGGCAGCCCAAACGGGTCAGAACGGGCGACTTGGCACAGCGTCTTCGCGCGCTTGAACTCGATCTCGGAATCGTGGTCGCGTACGGACGTATTTTGCCTCGGGTTGTGCTGGAAGCGCCGCGCCTCGGATGCCTCAATGTGCACGCTTCACTTCTGCCGCGATGGAGAGGTGCTGCCCCAATCCAGTGGGCGATCGCCCAAGGTGATCCAGGTACCGGCATCAGTCTGATGCAGATGGATGAAGGTATGGACACCGGACCTGTACTGGCGACCCGATCCCTAAATATTGAGCCTCGCGAGACTTCTGGCTCGCTATTTCAGCGCCTATCCCGGCTTGGCGGCGAAGTTTTGAGCGAGGAGCTGCCGCGTTTTTTAGCGGGCAAGCTTGTGCCGAAACCGCAAGAGGCGACGACGGTCACCATGGCACCGATGATTCAAAAGTCCGATGGGCTGATCGACTGGAACGCCTCTGCAGAACGTATCGACTGTCATATTCGAGCGATGACGCCCTGGCCTGGAGCCTTTTCATATCTCGGTGACCAGCGGGTCAAGGTGCATCGGGCCTCTGTGGGTACGATTCGGGGGAACTGGGGAACGCCCGGAAGTATGGTCAAGGCCACTTCTTCGGAGCTGCTCGTGGCCTGCGCAGAGGGCACGCTCTCCCTAGAGGAACTTCAGCTTGATGGTAGAAAAAGAATGTCGGTAACTGCTTTTCAGGCGGGACAGCGATGGGGGCTTGGAACGCGTTTTTCCTTGGGTAAAGAAGGCGGAACTTCGGGAGGAGAAGAATGAAGATTTATACAAAGACCGGTGATGACGGGACGACAGGGCTTTTTGGAGGTGGTCGGGTTTCTAAGACCGCACTTCGAGTAGCCGCCTATGGAGACGTCGATGAATTGAATGCCCACCTCGGTCTTATTTCTTCGGATGAGGCGCTTTCAAAAGAACTGGTAGGGTGGGTTACAGAGATTCAGTCGGAGCTATTTGGTTTGGGTGCAGAAATCGCGACTCCTACGGACCATCAAGAAAAAATCGCGGCACTCCGGTTGACGCCGGACTGTGTGACACGGCTCGAGGAAATCGTAGACGTCTGCGAGCAAGAGCTTGAGCCATTGAGAAATTTCATCCTCCCGAGCGGCACATCTCTGTCGGCTAAGTTTCACCTTGCGAGAACCGTATGTCGACGCGCCGAGCGCTCTGTCGTGCTTTTACATGGTCAAGAAACCGTGAGCTCGGTGATCCTGCGCTACCTCAACCGGCTTAGTGATCTCTTGTTCGTATTGGCTCGGGTTGCAAACCATCGCGCTGGAGTGCCCGACGTGCCCTGGAGAGGTAGAGATCTGAGCTCGTCGTCTTGACCTTCTCGGTGCCAAACTCTAGCCTAGGAATTGTTCTTCTGTTCGGTTCGTTCGGAGCGTGCATGTGAATCCCTTATAGCGGTGACCAGGGAGCCTTTCTCGATCGTGGTGTGCAGGACCGGCATTCGTCATCGGGAAGCCTAAAGCGATCGATCTCGGCACCCACCTACGTTTACGTAGGGGTTCCGCACCAGCTCCACGGCCAAAACAGTATGGACAAACTCAAAGAGTCGACCAAGTGTCGGCTCTTTGTACTTTGTAGCTCGCTGATTCCGTAGCTGAGCGATACAGCGTTAGTTTGCTGACACACGGTGTATCTCGTCGATACGTTTTGAGAGCGCTGATCAACGCCCCCGCTTCAAACTCTTCAGCCTAAATCCAGATATCCTACGCTCAATGCTTGACCGGAGTAGCTTTGAGCGCGGTGCGCCCCTCTTTGATGTACACGGTGAACCGCACTTCGCTGGCTTTGTGCCTTGATTTGATCTGATCACGGTTTTTCTCAAGAGTCTTCGAGAAGCGCTCGAAGGTTAACCCCTGAGTATTCTCGCCGCACTGTCGCTTTGTGGCCACGAACTCTTCGAATATCTCTCGGAAGTGAGCCTGCTCCTGATCGAGTTCTTCTTCGTCCATACTGGCTTCGATCAACTCCTTAGGGATCTGCGCGATCATCGTCGCCCCTTCATCGTCGTCGCCATCGGTGAAGTCGGCCCTAGGGAACTGGTCTTCGCTCGGGTGTGGATGTGCCGCAGACGCATTTGAAGGGGGGTCTTTTGGATCCGCAGTGGCCGGAACGAGGGGCTGCGGCTGCGGCTGTGCTCGTTCATGCGTGTCTTTTTGCTCACCTAGTGCTTGTGCCGGAACACCCAGCCCCTCAAACGCGATGCCGGGTTTTGAGTCTTCAAGGGCTGCCAAAGGAGCTTTTGGAACTTCTTCTTCTTGCACCACCTGAGAAGCAAAGCCGAAGTAGGGCTGAGCGGGCTCCTCGTCTAGTGTCGGTCCGAGAATCTCATTGATGTCGGCGGGTCGTGATGGTTTTGGATCTCCCGAGGCATGATATCCCGCCTGATCAAGTGCATCATTGATCTGGATTGCGATGGTTCTGAGGGGGGCGTTAAAATCTGCGGGAGCGAGCCGGTCACGTTCCTTCGATGCAAGCTGCTTCGTAGATCTGATGAAGACGCTCAGTGGACGATCGCGCTCGATGAACATGAAGAGTAGCGTTGCTGCGAAACCAACGCCGACGATTCCAATCACCATGGGGAGCAAGGACATCACCTCATGCTGATCGGCGTTTAGCAAAAGGCTCCAAGGGTCGATTGGCTCCACGGCACGACGCACCACCACATACCCGACCTGAGCAAAGGAAGCGCTTCCCGTGACCAACTGGTACATGGCTCGCAGACCCCCCGCCAGATCGACAGGAACCGTCGGGCGTCCCTGCTTGAGTGACTCATTTTCCAGGAGAAGCTGCTCGAGAGGTTGAGACCACAACTCGCGAGTGCCGGTGGTATTGCCTGGAGGTAGGTAGCCGGCGACCATACGGTTTCGAAAGAAGAAGCCCACCGCAGATCCCGGCGCTTTTTCCCCTAGGTTCCGAGCAAAATTGTCGTCTATTTCCAGTCCATGAACCACTGCGCCAACGTACTGACCCCGATCCAGAACAGGTCGAGCTGCTACCCGGTACACATCCTCCCCGAAGACCCAGACATCGTCTCTAAGGTAGCCCTCGAGCGCTTTGCGTACGAGAGGCATTTCATCAAGTGCGGCATTGCTGGGCAGTTCATCCACCCCGAGTGCAGCAACGATGGTGCCTGCTGCGTTGACGGCGAGCACCAGGTCTGCCTTTTGGCTGGGTTCCAGATTGTTGTTGACGCGTCTCAATGCAGATTTGACCGACCTCATCAAGTCGTTGCCTATCTGCTTGCTCTGATGTTGACTTGCTCGACGTAGACCGGTGATCGTTTCATCATCGGTGGCAAACGCAGTCGTCCACCCGATCTGGAGCATGGCCTGTTTGTTCAACCACATCTCGATCTGCCACTGATGTGAACTGAGTAGAACGTCTTCGTGGTGGTTCGAGCGAGTTTGCAAGTCTCCACAGGCGAGGTACGCGGCGGCGATCCCTGCCGCGGTCAGAAACGAAAGAACCAAGCTCCAGGCACGGGTAAGCAGCACTAGCGACGCTCCAGTTCGAGGGCGATCGGGTTGGAGATCTGAAGATCTTGGCCCGTCACAACTTCAATCTTCCGTGATGCGACGAACGTCCCCCCATAAGCGACTTTGAGCTCGTAATTTCCCGCCGGAACGGAATCAAATTGAAAAGAACCGTCGGGGCGAACCTCGGCACAGGCCACCAAGTTTTCGACGATATTCAGGTTCGCGATCACGTGACCGTAGAGACGATCCCGAATCTCGTGATGGCCCGCTTCATTCGGCGCGGAGAACGATCGAGCGTTGCCCGGAGCCGTGGAGAGGGCGCTAAAGCCATCGATAGTATCGGCGAAAAGCTCGTGCGGAAAGGGATCTGTGTTTTCGATCCGAACTTCGCTTCCCGCCTGCACCACTAAGGTCGTGGGTAGAAAGTTCCCTCCCTGAATCCGATAGCGGCAGTCTGACTCGCCACCGCCATCTCCGATCAATACAACCGCAAAATGTCGCTCAGGCTGAAATCGGATGGTTCGACCTCGGACGAAGCCATTGGGCAGGCGCCAGTGATGTTGAGGTCGACGAGACGTTTCACGCTCGCCCTGCTGGTGGAGAGCATTGGGTATCTGCAAACGGCCCTGCACGGGAACCGCAAAGGCTGAATGAATGGCGAGCAAAGGAGCTAACATCACACCGAGAGTGAGCAGGGCGTAACACTGATGTCGCTGCGGTTTTTGGGGCGTGGCCATGAAAACCTATTGTCTTCCGTCGGGTTTCCGAAACGTCGCTATGGTAGCCGCCCACGAGAAGCTTGGTCAATTGTCTGAGCTCGAACCTCAAAGTTCCGAGAATAGGCCCTCAATGCACTGTGCGAGGTGGAAATCCTTGAGCGTAATCCCTCCTGCATCATGGGTCGTGAGCTCGATCCGGAGCCTTCGGTGGACCCACTGCAGTTCAGGGTGATGGTTGGCCCCCTCGGCGAGATCGCCGATGCGTTGAATCAGCTGCAGTGCGTGGCGGGCGGTTTTTGCCTGGAACTCGCGTGCGATGCGATCCTGTTCATGCGTCCAGTGGGTCAAATCTTTGAGTTTGCCGGCTACGGCGTCCGAATCGAGCTTGGTTTGCATCATCGAGTGGTCTCCAGAGCGTAAGAGATTGAGTTTCGGTCGTATGGTTCCGGGCGAATCCGAGGTTTCGCGACTCAGAAAAGCAATTCGGAGCTGGCTGATTCTCCGCCCTTCTGTTCTAGGATAGCGTTCAGTGCGCGGAGGATACGCTTCTTGGCTTTGGAACTGACCGGTTGGCCGAGAATCGCAGCATTCAGCAATAGAGGCGTCACCGGTTTGCCGGATCTCGCTTGTTTCGAAGCGACCGTCTTGAGTTCCTCCTGATCGCTACCCCGACGTACCTTTGTCCTCGCCATGCGAACGATGCGGTCCTCGGGTCGGAGTTTTTCGATGCGACGGCTGGTGGCGAGTAGTCGACGCCGGTCGATTTTGTGGTTTGAGAGAAAATCAGCAAACTTACTCATGATCTTAGAAACCTCCTATTGCCCAAATCAAGGCAAGCGCACCGTAGTAGATCCTGGCCGCACGGCCACGACCGATTGGTTCTAAAGTTTTCAGTTCCGCAACTGGGCACGAGACGCAAGGCGGTTGGTCGTTCTCACGTCCGTTGGCTAGAGAGACGGCTGGTTTGGTAGTTCCTAGACGAGGGTGCCTCTCGCAGAGACCGGGGGACTACCGTCCGAGAGTGCTCCCTGAGTTCAGCTTTGAGGACATCCCTGAAAGCAGTTTGTCCCCCCAGTACAGGCGGGGGCGCATGCAAAGCTTGTAGAAGAGCCACCGGCGCCGTACACCAGACAGCAATTGAGTCCAGTGCTGCATCGATCAGCGCTGGGATCACAAGAGTCTCCCGACACCAGCGTTGGGGGGCCGACAATACAAGTTCCACCGCGATCTCCGCCGCCAGATAGTGGGGGTTGGCTCCAGTCACAAAATAGATGCTCGGTGCAGCATTCGACCTCTCGGTTGCATCCCTGATATCGTTGCGCGCATCGCCCCCCCTGACCTGAATCTTGCGCGCCTGCATCGGAGCAATCTGATGCTGGTGGAACGACCTCCCGGATCCACATTCCTTCGCGACATCTTAGTTCATCGCAATATTCGCAGCTTGCGAACAAGCAACTGCTGCATCTCTGACCCTCATGCGTGCAGGATGTTCCCATGCCGGCGGATACCGATTCTGGGCATTCAAAATTACCCAGAGCACCTTTGTTTCCTTCAGGCTCTTCTTGGCATAGCGAGGTGTCTGGATCGCATCCTAGTCCAAAGCAGCAGGGCAAAGCTGTGTCGCAGGTTTCTCCGGCACGAGCGCAGAGCGAGCGCGTTTCTGCGTCCGTGTCGACATCCACGATGGTCACAGAGTCGGTGCATGCGGTAAGTAGAACTCCGGCCGCAGCCAAACCCACGCTCCAAAAGGAGATCGTCCTTATCGCGTCGGCAAATCGTGCGAACTCAGAAGACTGAATCTTCTGCAGTTTGCTCAAACCGGCGCTCTGAATACGTCTCGAGAAGGAATGTAGGAGTTGATTCCAGAGGCGTTGACTGCGTGGCATTGAGTTCGGTATACGGTCTTCCGGTCAGGCATGCCAGTAGACCGATGGCATGCGTCACCCCAGTACGTCGATCGAATCCCACGATTCCAGAGGACGTCTCCGTAGTGGGTAGCCGAGGCCGGACTCGAACCGGCACGCCCGTAAAGACAGCGGATTTTGAATCCGCCGCGTCTGCCATTCCGCCACTCGGCCCAGAAGAGCCCAACCCTAGCACGGCCTCATAGCGTCGCCCGCGAAAACCTCGGGAGTCTGATGTTTGGACGCTACGTCTGCTGCGGGCCGAGTACACAGCGTCTTTTTTGACATCCCGTTAGGCGTTGTTCTTCTGTGAGATCTCGACCAGAGATTCGCTGGTGGTATGGCCCTGCTCGCTTGGCGCGTTGAAGTCCTCTATGAGCTCCCGGCACTCTGGGCGGTCTCTCAGGTGGCGGATGAGGAGAGCCGACGATTCGGTGAATTCTTTTTCGTATCCCAGAGCCTCTCGAACGCGGGTTGCGATTCGTTCTCGACCGGCTGCAAGATCGTTTTCAAGCGCCTCACTGTAGCGCTGAAGTTGTGCTCTCAAATCCTCGATTTGTCTTCGTAGTGCTCCTGCCGACTCTTCCTTCATCGATGCCCGTCGTTCGTGCTCGGTGATGAAACTAGTTAAGGCTTCCACATGAGCACGTGCACTGCCCGACTCCTCAAATACGCGACGGAGTTCTCGCATCTTACCCCCTGCTCCCGCTGCTCGCTCAGCCGCGGAGTGGGTTTCCTTCAGATGGGCTTCTGACTGAACTCGTTTGTTGGTGAGGTGCTCTGCCCGCTCGCGCTCTGTGCGTGCCTCGCGCAAAGCCCTCGACTCGTCTTGGGCGAGTTCCTCAACTTTTCTACCGATCTCGGCGCGCAACGCGCGGCCTCGTCTCTCGATCGCCTCGAGTTTGCGCGAGTGACTGGCCAGCTCACCTTCAAGTTTGGAAGCGCGAGCGGCGAGTTCCCACATCCGATCGGTGGCTTGTTGAACCCCGTCTGGCGCCCTGCCGTTTGGGTAGGCACGTGCGGTGGCCCGCAGAAAGTTGGCTGCTCGACGGCTCCATTCAACCACCCCAGGGGATGGCGCCGGAGGAGGAGGAGGAGCCGCTTGGGCCGAAGGCGTGCTGCCGGGTTGCACGTCCCATTGACGCGAAGGGAGTCCCCGCTGAAGCTGCTTGAGTTCTTCTCTTAAGTGATGGCCGTCTTGAAACCTCTTCCGGGGGTCTTTTTCCAAGAGTCGCAGAGTGATCCTCTCGGCCGCTTCCGGCAGATCCTTCCGCATCGAAGAGGGTTTGGGCGCCGGAGCACTTCGCTGCATTTCGAGTAGCGTGTCGCGATCGCTCGATCGAAAAGGAAGCTGTCCCGTGAGCATTTCATAAAAGAGGATTCCCAGCGCGTACAGATCGCTGCTCGCAGTGGCGTCCTCCCCGCGGGCCTGCTCTGGAGACATGTATTCCGGCGTGCCAAAAACGGCCCCCTTCGGCGCGAGTCGCGGATCTCGAGCCAGTGCTGCAAGCCCAAAGTCCAATATCTTGACGAAATCTTCTCGGCCACCTCTGGAGGTGAGCATGATGTTGTCGCTTTTCAGATCGCGGTGCACAACGCCGAGGTCATGAGCGCGGGACAGAGCGGCGGACATCTGCTCGAGAATATCCACGCTGCGGGTTAGCTGGAGTGGTCCTTTGGCGATGATCGAGGAGAGCGCAGTGCCCACCAAGTACTCCATCACCAGATAGAGTTCCCCTTCCTCTGTTTCGCCCACGTCGTGTATGTCGACGATGTGGGCGTGGTCGACGCGGTTCGCCGCCCTCGCTTCCCGAAGCATCCAAGCTCTCAGATGCGTTTCGCCACGCAAATCTGGACGGATGAGCTTGAGCGCGATGACCCGATCGATCAGCACATGTCGGGCGCGATAGACCACGCCCATGCCTCCCTCACCGAGTCGGGCTTCAAGTCGATATCTGCCGGCCACGACCTTACCCAGATAGGGGTCACGGCTACGGCTGCGGGATTTTGTTTTTGTCACCGCCATAAACGCATCCCGATGATACACAAACAAAGGGCGAAGGAAGCTCCCATTAATTTTTCCTAAGCCGGACCGTACCTTTTTGAGACTACGTTTGTGCTGAAAGCGTATCTTCGGCGGCACAGGTAAGGGTGTGGTGTACCAGCCGATCGGCCCATATCTGATCGAACGATGTCTCGCCACGGGCGGGATGGCGGAAGTATTTGTTGCGGTCCGAACGGGGCCGCACGGATTCCGCAAACGCGTTGCCTTCAAGCGGATCCTGCCGAGATACGCAAGAGATCCAGATTTCGTTTCGATGTTCGTTGGTGAAGCGCGCCTAGCGGCTCGTTTGGAACATACCAATATCGTACATGTATTCGACTTTGGAGAGCTTGAGGGGCAGCTCTTTCTCACCATGGAGCTCGTCGAGGGCACAAACGTCAGCCGCATGGTCCGTTCCGTATCCAGTCGCGCCGAGGCTGTACCTCTCGAGGTTGCCCTTTCGATCTGCGCCGAAACAGCTCACGCGTTGGCCTACGCCCATGAGCTGGCGCAAGACAATGGTGAACCCCTGCAGGTGGTTCACCGGGACGTGAGCCCCGCAAATATTCTTTTGACCTCGACAGGTCACGTAAAGCTGACCGACTTTGGGATCGCGAAGTGCGCGCTCCGGGAGGGGGTGACCGAAGAGGGGCATGTCCGAGGCAAGCTCGGCTACATGTCTCCGGAACAGGTGATGGGCAAAGAGCTTGCGGGGGCAAGCGATGTGTTCACGCTGTCTACCGTGCTCGCGGAGATGCTCATCGCAGAACCGCTTTTTGGCGGTGGTGTCGAACTCGACGCCCTCATCAAGATTCGGAATGTCGATCTCACGCGTCTCTACGCCTCCGAACGACATCTTCCCAAAGACGTACTCCGACTGGTGGAAAAGGGTCTTGCTCGGGATCCCGTCGACAGGCTTTCGGCGCGAGCCTTTGCGCGAGGGTGTGAGGAGATCATTCGCAGGCGAGGGTTGGAGCATGGTCCGGCGCAAGTAGTTCGTCTCGGTCGTCGATTGCAGCTCTTCGAGACCCACAACGAAGACCCAGCGTGCGAGTCCGGCTCGGGGGTCAACTCGTTTGCCGATACCACCGGCATTACGGTGCGGTCCGAAAAGATGGCCGATGATTTCAGGATAGATACCCCACTTACCTACCGAATCCGATTCAAAGACGGTGAAGAAGTTGGCCCGCTGTCTTACTCCAGGCTCATCCAAGAAATACTCGCCGGTCGCGTGGCCCAATCCACTTTGGTCTCACGTTCTGAACACCCGTTTTCCCCGGCATCAGAGGTTCCAGAGCTGGGGCGCATCGTCAATTCCAAGGCGCTTCTCTTCGGTTTGGACGATCTGAGTCACGCTGACAGAAGCGGCTCTCTTGGACGCGCAGCCTTGCTGCAGGCCGTACACCGGATCACTCACCAATACGAGACAGGTGTGCTCCATCTATGGCATGGCGTACGTCGTAAGAAGATCTACTTCGTCGAGGGGCGTCCTGATTTTGTGGCCTCGACAGAGAAGTCTGAGCTGCTCGGGGAGTTTCTCGCTCACACGGGATGGTGTCTTCGGATGGAGGTCGATATGGCTTTGGCCATGATGCCTCGGTACGGAGGTCGTCTCGGTGATGCGCTGGTCGGTCTGGGCATCCTTCGCCCCGTTCAACTCTACCGGGCGGTGGCTGCGCAAGTTCGGGAACGATATCTGGACGCTTTTCGATGGCGGCAAGGTAGGTATGCGTTTGTTTCTGGAATCCGTGCAGAGGAGGAAACATTTCCCCTCGGCTACAGCGTGCATGAACTGCTTCGAGATGCGGTCCAGTACGCAGACATCGATGAACTTAAGGCGGCACTTCAAGGATTCCGCATGCAGGTGATCCACCGAAGCGTTCAACCACCCACCTCGATCGAAGCGTATCGGCTTCCAGAATCTTGGGAACGTTTGGTGACTGCCGTGCGAGGTGACGCGACGCTTGAGGCGTTTGTCGAAAGAGAAACCCGAGCTCGCGACATGGAACTCGATCAGATGTATCGGGCGCTTTTTCTTGGCCTATGTTGTGAGCTGATCGACGTAGCCTGACGATGTGAGCGAAGGCCGAAGTTTGTTCCTTCGGTCCGGAAAAAGAGCCTTTACGTTCGAGATCTAAGTCCAGTTCAAATTATGAGTTCTTTTTTCGGTGAGGCTTGTCAACCTGCACCAAAGACCTTGACCTTACGCTTTCGGTGGTTCCCGTTTATTCTGCTGCACCTACTCACCCGCACTGATCTTTAATGAAAGCAATCATGGGCCACTTTGAACTTACCGTCCCCGAGAACGGCACACCGCTTCTCGTGGAGATTCCCCACGCCGGACTCACCATTCCCCCGGAAGTGCAGCCTCAGCTGGACGTGCCGCCCGACGCGATCTTAAGGGATGCCGACATCTACGTGGACCGCCTTTACGAGCGTTGTGCCGAGCGAGGTGCCACTCGGCTTGCGGCCAAACTCAGCCGATATGTCGTCGATCTCAATCGCTCGGCTGATGACGTCGACGCTGAGACCGTTCCGGAGCATCCGAAGCCCAGAGCACTCCAGCCCCGAGGTGTGGTGTGGCGGATGACCACCGACGGGCGCTCTGTGTTGCGAAAGCCGCTGAGCTATTCGGGATTGCAGAAGCGTATCGAACAATATCATCGCCCCTACCACGATACGCTAAGAAGAGAACTGGAACGATTGCGGGCAACACATGGTTTTGCGGTCCTGCTTGCTGCGCACTCAATGCCGTCGGTGGGAAGATGGGGACATACCGATACCGGGACGCGTCGCGCGGATATCGTACCCGGAACTCAGGGCCGAAGCACTGCCCACCCTGAGGTAGTCGACCTGGTGGATTCTCATTTTCGCGCGGCAGGCCTATCGGTCCGTCACGACGATCCGTACCGAGGGGGATACACTACGGCGCACTACGGGCGGCCTAGTGAACACTGGCACGCGATTCAAATAGAGCTGAATCGAGCGCTTTACGTGGACGAGTCTACGGCACAGCCGAAACAAGGAGATTTCGAAGCGCTTCAAAAGGTTCTCCTCGAGCTGGTAGCCTGCCTTGGTGCGCTCACGCTAGGTTGACGTCGTCAGGCATAACACCGGTGTGGCCTGCTCCGGAGCAACATACATCAGTTTGATGAGACACCGGATCGATGACGCCGCTAAACGGCTTCATCAGCTACCGAGTGAGGTCTAAAGCAGTCCCCCATTTGTGGACTGCCGTGCTGCGTCATCGGTGTACTCAAAACGATCGAGGGACGCTATCCGGGTTGAGGCCGACTTCTGCAGCACCCAAAGCCCCTCGCGGTAGTAGAAAATATCCGGTAGAAATTATTTGGCGACTGGAGCTTCGGTGAGGATGGATCCGCCAGATCGTACCTCCAGTCGATATCGACTATTTGCAGTCTGGAGATAGTAGGTATCCTCGCCTACGATGTGTAGGACTCTTTTTACCGGAGTGGTGACATACTCGTGAAGCCCGTCGGGGAACTCGATAACTACGACGGATCCCTTTCGCGGCGGCCTCAACAGCCTTCCAAAGACCGCTCGGCCGGGCTTGCGCCCTACCTTGCGAAGCATCACCTCCACGACTCAAAGATTAGCACGGGCAGTGGTGCGGGCAAAAGGGTTCCGTGAGAAGTCTAAATGGAATGCACACCTAGAGTACTAAATACATGGTGACCCCACACGTTGGATTGAAGAAGCGTGGGGTCGGAGAGCCGATTCAAGGAGGTGAACGCGACCTTATATTCAGCTTCAGCGAATGAGCCGTTCATCTGGAGTGTCGAAGGCAGAGCGCGTCCGAGTTACTGTCCTAATGCTGGTGAGCTTCTTAGCTCCAGTGCTGCCGAGTGCTGACCGTTTGAGCTACGCCGCTTTGCGGTAAGCAGCGCCCTTCCGTTTACTGAGCCTCAGACGCAGAGTCACGCTGCCGGAGCAAAAGCAGCGAGCCGCTCTCGTAGCTTTTCGCGCGCTCGCTCTTCCAACTGACGCACTCGCTCTTTGCTTACGCCCATTTCGTTCCCCAACTGCTGTAGCGTTTTGGGGTCCTCGTTGAGTAGTCTCGCGTTCACGATGCGCTGCTCTCGCTCCGTGAGGGCTACGAGCGCTTTGTCGAGCGCTTCCCGCACGCCCTCAATCGTCTCTTTCCGTGCGGCTTCTTGCTCAGGACTCTGACCCTCCGACTCAAGTCGATCGATGGCGGCCGGCAAGTCAGCGTAGCGTTGATTGAGCGACATATCGCTCTGCATCAGTATCGGTAAAAGCTTCTCCGCTCGAGCGGTCGGCATGCCGCTGGACTCTGCCAGCTCTTCAGCCGACTCCACTCCCTTGCGACGAAAGGCGCGCATGGCTCGGCGCTCAGTCCGCGTCGTGCCGAGTCTGACGATGCGGTAGGAACGCACTACGTAATCGCGTATTTCCGCTCGAATCCAGTATGCCGCATAGGTCACCAGACGGCATTCCTTTTGCGGATCAAACTTCGAGGCTGCCTTGAGCAAACCTAGATTGCCTTGTTGAATCAGGTCTTCGAGCGGAATTCCCCAGCGTCGATACTCCCGAGCGATGCGGAGCACAAAGGGTAGGCTCGATTCGATCAATCGCGTTCCAGCGCTCTTATCGCCTTCGCGAAACGACTGGGCAAGAGCGAGTTCTTCCGATGGGTCCAGTGCGGTGATGGTACCAAGCGACCGCCGGTAGCGATCCACAAGACTGATTTGTGCCGTGCTCATGAGTTCTCCGTGAGCCGAGTTCTATGCAGAGAATATGCCGCTGATTTCATCATTTGTTTTCAGTAACTTAAGTGTGCGTCGCGTGTTCGAGTACGCTTGGCTGCCGCGGCAGAATGCCGCATTGTGCGGTGCGGCAGGGGCGCTCGACCTGGCCGCAAGGTACTGCTGCGCGGCAGATCCCCTAACGCGACTCCATACACTCAATAGGACGCACGTTCGGGACGCATGCCGTGAAGTGCTTGACCGCCCACCGGGTTTCGTCGCAGGTTCCATCCCATGCGAGCGAGGGGTTCGATCCTGACGCCGGGTTGTCTAGTACTTACCCTAGTTTACACGGCGTTGCTGCCCGGATGTTTGCCGGAACTTGGTAGTTGCGATGAAGAAGGCGATCAGGGACGTCAGTTGGTCTACGTGAACGGAGGAGTGGATGACGGTCTGCCCTATTACGCAGGGCAGGCGTACATGCGGTCCTCCTGCGCAGGTGACGGGGCTTTTTGCCACGCCCGTAACGCAACCTCCCCGTTTGGAGCACCGAGAGGACTCAACTACGATCTTACACTTGCTTGTCGAGATGACGTATTCAATGCCCAGGACTGCCTACAGCATTATCCCGAGGAACACAGCACCCTTATCAACGCCAGAAAAGACGTCTCCAACTGGCGACGGTATATCTATCGAGAGGTGCAGCGAGGGCACATGCCTCCCGGTAGAGCAGGGCGGTCTGTGGTGAACGCTTCCTCATCTTATCGTCTGAGCCCAGAGCCGGAGGATCCGATTTTACTGCCCAAACTTGGCAGTTCCGAGGGTCGAGAAATCCTGCGAGAGTGGCTCGCCTGCGGCAATCCGATCGTCTGGCGTGCAGAGGAGCCCGATCAGGGTCAAGTCCCGGGCGATCTTTGCAACGAGGTGAGCGGGGTCGACGCGAATGGGGACGAATTGGTCGAAGAGGGCATAGGGGACTGCGTCGTACGTCAGCAGCTGGTGATCGACCCCAGCTGGACCTCGATCTATGCGTTGGTTATCGAGCCGGAATGCACCGCGTGCCACGACCAGGATCCCGAAAACCCACTGAGAAGTCAGTTTTTGGCGAGTGGTGGCCTCAACTTGAACGGCCAGGAAGACGCCTATCAGGCGTTGGTGGTTGAGTCGATCAGAGCGTCCTCTACATGCATTGGAGAAGCCACAAATTACGTGGCTCCCGGCGATCCCGACGGTTCCTATCTGATGGACAAGATCGGTCCATCAGGACCCATGCTTTGCGGCGGGGTGCGCATGCCCATCGGTGGTGGGCTCGCCGCGATCGCGCTTGAGGCGATCCAGGAATGGATTGCCAATGGAGCCCAAAACGATTGAGTTTCGCCGTAGTCTGATCACCAGCGAGGTAGACAAATCGCGGATTTTACGGCACCAAGCTCACATGGGCTTTCTAGAGGACCTCAAGGCGGGTGCGATGGTGATCGACGGAGCCATGGGCACCGCACTCTACGAACAGGGCCTACTCTACACCAGCAGTCTGGATGCGGCCTCGCTCACGAGGCCAGAGGTCGTCCGTAAAGTACACGAGTCCTATGTACGGGCAGGAGCCCACGCGATCACGACCAACACTTTTGGCGCGAATCGTTTCCGTCTGCAGCCACACGGCCTCTCGGATCGCATTGAAGATGTGAACCGCGCTTCTCTGGAGCTTGCACGGGATGCTGCGGACGGCAGGGCGGTACTGGCCTCGGTTGGACCGACGGGGACCTTGCTTAAGACGATGGGCGCGCTCGATCTAGAACAGGTTCGCGACTCTTTTCGTGAACAAGCTAGGGTTCTAAAAGAAGGCGGAACCGATGCGATTCTTCTCGAAACCTTTCGTCAGCCGGCCGAGATTCGACTTGCGTTAGAGGGTGTAAGGGCCGGCACTCGAGGTGAGGTTCCGGTTGTCGCCTGTGTGTCTTTCGATGCGTTCGGAACGATGGCTGACGGCACAGAGCCAGAGCAGATGGCTCAAGCGCTGGCGCAGTGGGGGGCAGACGCGGTCGGAGTCAACTGTAGCGATGGACCTGCCGGCGTTTATGAAATGATCGTTCGGATGACGGGGTCAGGACTTCCACTGATCGCGATTCCCAACGCAGGATTGCCGAGGCGCGTCGAGGGCCGCTTCGCGTACCGAGCGACTCCAGAATATTTTCAGCTTTATGCAAGAAGATTCTACAAGGCCGGGGTGCATGCAGTAGGAGGTTGTTGTGGTGCGACCTTCGAGCATATCCGTAAGGTTGTTGCTGCAGCCCGTATGGCTGCGGGTCAGGCAAACTCCAGCGAAGACATGGGCGGCGGCGGCTCCCGTGAGATGCGGCAGCATCGCATCGCATCGGCCCCTGGGGTTGAAGTTTCTCCTGTGATGCAAAAAGGAAAGCTCGGTGCCAAAATAGGTACGGAGTTTGTGGTCTCGGTTGAAGTCAATCCTCCGCCAGGACTATCTCTCGATAAAGCGCTTCATGGGGCGGCGGCCCTAAAAGAGGGCGGTGTCGACGTGATCAACGTGGCTGACGGTCCAAGGGCAAGTGCCCGCATGGGCAACATCGCACTCTGTCTCAGGATTGAGCAGCAGCTTCAGATGCCAGCGCTCATGCACGTCACCACCCGGGATAGAAACCTGCTGGCGAGTGTGGCGCATCTGCTTGCAGCACACGAACTTGGGGTGAGGAATCTAGTTGTGATCACTGGCGATCCGCCCAAGATGGGCGACTTTCCCGACGCCACCCCCGTGTACGACACGGACTCCATCGGGCTTATCCGGCTCATCAAAGCGATGAATCACGGGTATGATCCTGGAGGCAAGCCCATCGGCGCCGCGACTTCGTTCTTAATCGCCACCGGAGCCGAGCCTGCCGCTCAAGACTATGAGCGGGAGATCCGGAGACTAGAACAAAAGGTCGAGGCTGGAGCAGAGTTCATCATGACTCAACCGGTATACGATCCCGAGGTGCTCGATAGGTTTCTCAAGGATATCCAGCACCTCAATACTCCGGTGCTCGTGGGGCTGCTTCCGCTTGCCAGTCACAGAAATGCTGAGTTTCTGCACAATGAGGTTCCCGGCATGCGAATCCCAGAAGAAGTTCGCGAGCGCATGCGCGGCGCTGGCATGGGTTCTGACGCACGAGCTGTCGGCGTTTCGATCGCTCGGGAGATGCTCATGGAGGTGCGAGATCGAGTGCATGGCGCCTACATTATGCCCCCTTTCGCGCGCTACAAAACCGCTTTGGACGTGATCAAGGGAGTCGTTGCCCCACCTGAATCATGAATTCCGAGATTTGCGATAGCGCCTTCATGGCCATGGCACGTCGAGGTCTTTTGGTCTTTTCAGGCCGGGCCAGCGCTCTTTGCCTCTCGGTACTGTGGGGGTTGGCGGCAACAGGTGGGCTCGCTGGATGCAGCGCCTCGTGTCCAGCGTTGCGATTCACCGATCCCTCGCATGCCCTGCTTCAGCATCGACAACAGCGGGCCAATGCGAGAACGATGCGCGCTGAGGCTCGAGTCGAGCAGTTCGGAGGTCGTGAGGGGCGCATTCGCGGGACGGTGATGATGTTTGTCGAGCAACCAGATCGGGTCCGATTTGATGTGCTCAGCCAGTTCGGGCCCGTGATGACGTTAAGTAGTGACGGCTCAAGATTTGCGCTCACCGATCTGCGCGAGAACCGGTTTTTGGCCGGACGAACCTGCCCACAAAATATCGAGCGACTTCTGGGCGTCGCCATGAGCGGGGAGGAAGTCGCTCGTTTGCTCCGCGGAGAACCTCCACGAAGTGAAGGCGCGCGTGCGAGCCTCGAGTGTACTCGGCATGGTGGTCAACTACTTCGTCTCCACGGCGACGACGGCCGAATTCAAGAAATCGTATACGAGGTGCCTGAACGTGATGCGCTACTCCCTCTGAGCGACCAGAGACTACAGCTCATGCGTTCTCAGTTGTTTGATGCACAGGGGCGTACCCTTTGGAGAGCGACCTACGCTGATTATCGAGACGTCCCCGTCGAAGCGGCAAAGCCGGTGCGGATGCCTTTTGCAGTTCGGTTTATCGATAAGAGTGGAGCGGATACATCGTTTTATTTCAAGGAGATAGAACTGAATGTGGCTATTCCAGCAGGGGCTTTTGTCCAAGCTCCGCGCCCGGGAGTATCGGTCGAATTGGTGGCGTGTGGTCTGGAGACGTAGCCCTCAAGCGTCTTGTGC
The DNA here is from genome assembly GCA_039030515.1 of Myxococcota bacterium. Taxonomy (GTDB): domain Bacteria; phylum Myxococcota_A; class Polyangia; order Polyangiales; family Houyiibacteriaceae; genus JBCCEA01. The sequence goes on from JBCCEA010000040.1 coordinate 23,907, forward strand.
GCTGAAGTCGCTGAGAATCTCGAACGGTTAAGGTCTGGTTGCCATATACTGATCAGGTGGGCGCTTCGGTGGAAGAGGTATCCCTCGTTCGAGACATTCTGGAGGCAACACTTCCCGCGGAGGTCGTGTCCGATGCACTGGAACGAGCGATTCAAAGTTGTGCACATGGAACACCGCGCAACGCAGCCGAAGTTCGATCTTTGGTCGCGGGACCCCTCCGGCGAGAACTCAATCTGTTGGTCGGTGCAGAAGCCTGCGATGCGGTTCTGAACCTGCTTGAGGAAATGTTCGCAGACGAGGAAGCCGAAGACGAGGAAGTCGAAGTTGCCACAAACGACGCGATCTCTTCGTATCCTGTGACGGCGAGTTTCGATGTCGACATCGATTTCAGCCTGGATGAGGACGGAGACGAAATGGCCTCCCTGCCGGTCGGACGGGTGACCACCTCGCTACCTACGGTCCGTCACATGCCCGTACCCGTGCTTATCACCTCAGGTTCCGACGGCCTGGCGCGGAGCCTCGACCAGAGCCTCGGCGCACGTCTGGTCAAGGTGATTCATATCGAGGATGTTGGCGGGATCTCCAGAGCGGTCTTTTCCGCCTCCCCCCTGCTGGTTGTTGTCGATGCGGACGATCCACCGGCGGGCGCACAAGGAGTGCTGATAGAAGCGACGCGACGCTTGCCCCTAGGCGTGCTTCTAGTGCTCTGGGGATCGGAGACGCCCATGGGTCGGCATTTGGGCGGAGTGTTCGATAAGGAGTCGATCAACGCTATCGGCGTAGAGAGTGAGCACGGCGTTGAAGCGCTAGGGGACCTAATCGCGTCTCGTCAGTCTTGAAGATACTGTGGTAGCTTCGGCGCCTATGTCCGACCCACTGTTGGATGTTCGCAACCTCGTTACCGCATTCCATACGGAGGCAGGTCTTTTGCGGGCGGTCGATGGGATCTCATTCGATCTCGCCCGAGGAAGCACGCTCGGCATCGTTGGCGAAAGCGGCTGCGGTAAGAGTGTGACTTCGCTGTCTCTGATGCGCCTTATTCAGGGTCCTTGGGGAGGGATCGAAGAGGGAGAAGTACTGTTCGAGGGGCGAGATTTGGTTCGGCTTAGTGAAGCAGAGATGCGTAGCGTTCGCGGCAAGGAGATCGGCATGGTGTTCCAAGACTCCATGAGCTCTCTAAATCCGATCTACACGGTTGGACATCAAATCAAGGAAGTGCTTCGCGCCCATCTCAGGCTCTCGCCTAGGCAGGCGAACGAAAGAGCGGTCTCCCTGCTCGACTTCGTCGGGATTCCGGCCCCGAAGAAGCGAGTGGAAAGCTACCCTCACGAGCTGTCTGGGGGGATGCGTCAGCGGGTCATGATTGCACTTGCGTTGGCTTGCGAACCAAAACTGCTTATCGCCGATGAGCCGACGACGGCGCTCGATGTGACGATCCAGGCTCAAATCCTCGAACTGCTCGCGCGACTTCAGCAGGAACTGAGCATGAGCATCATCCTAATTTCCCACGATCTCGGGGTCATGGCTCAGTTCGTCGACGAGGTGATCGTGATGTACGCGGGCACGATCGTGGAGCGCGCAAGCGCCAAGGCGCTCTTTCGCCGGCCGCTTCATCCCTATTCACAAGGGTTGCTCTCCAGCCTGCCCAGTTTTGGCGAGACTCGAAACCGTGTTCGATTGCCGACGATTCGCGGCGTGGTCCCTGATTTACTGCGGTTGCCCGAAGGATGTAGATTCCGCGACCGATGCGATTCCGCCTCTGCGCAATGCGAACAAGGCGAGCCGTCACTTGAGCAAACTGCCGAGGCAGATCGATCCGTCGCATGCATCCACCCGAACCCTGCAGAAGTTGGGCGCCCGGTACGTACGGTGCACCCAGTGCGAGAAAAATCAGAGGCACGCGATCGCACTGAAAACTCCGGGGACCGCGATTTCATCAAGGTGCAAGGCATCACCAAGCGTTTCCCATCGCGTCGCAGCGTACTCGGCAGGACGCATGCTTGGATACGCGCTGTAGATAACGTCTCACTCTCGATTGCCTGTGGCGAAACCGTAGGTCTTGTCGGTGAGTCAGGGTGCGGCAAGAGCACTCTCGGTAGGTTGATCCTCCGGCTTATCGAGCCGACTCAAGGAACCATTGAAGTCGACGGGGAAGACATCACGCGTAAGTCGCTTCAGGCGATGCGTCCCTTCCGGCGACGCATGCAGATCATCTTTCAGGATCCAAAGAGCGCGCTTAATCCCCGAATGACCATCCGCGCCACACTGGCAGAGGCGATGCGTATCCATCATTTGATCGACGGGACCACAGAAGAGGAAGCTCGGGTGGCTGAACTGCTCGAGCGGGTTGGGCTTCGACCCGAATGGATGCTTCGTTATCCCCACGAATTTAGCGGTGGACAGCTCCAACGAGTCGGCATTGCACGTGCGCTGGCCGTGAACCCTGATTTTATCGTTGCGGACGAACCCATTTCAGCGCTGGACGTCTCGATTCAAGCGCAAGTGGTCAATCTCTTGAAAGACCTTCAAGACGAAATGGGGCTCAGCTTTCTGTTTATCGCGCACGACCTGCACATCGTGGAGCATTTCAGCGATCGAGTTGCGGTGATGTACCTGGGGCGCCTGGTCGAAATCGCACCGGCGTCAGCGCTCTATCGTGAACCAAAGCATCCCTATACTCAGGCGCTGCTGAACGCTGCCCCGCGTATTTCATCTGAGGCCCCCCAAGATCGTGTTGTCCTCAAGGGGGAGACGCCCAGTCCCCTCGATCCGCCGTCCGGTTGTCACTTTCACCCAAGATGTCCCCGTGCGAAGTCTGGACTCTGCGATCACGAAGCCCCCGTCTTACGTCAACTGGCAGATGGGCATTGGGTATCCTGTCATCTCGCGGACCTTTAGGTGCTTCGGCGGGGCATCATAGTTCCTCCCGACAAAGTGTCTCCACCGTTCCTTGGCCTGAAAAACACCGCGACTGTTGCCCAGTTGTGAAGTTCGCAGTACCACGGACGGCGTATGAGTGAGTCCAATGAGATGGATCGCCTGGAGCGTTGATGTGCAGGCAAGAGCGATCGAGATAAGGAGCGAAGTCAGGGAGGACGGTTTCAAACGCCGACTCGGCTTTTACCTGTATTGCGCGGTACTCACCGTCGTGTTTTCTCTCGGAGCGTGTGCCCACATTTCCCGCGAGGAGCAGGACCGCTCCCGGCGCGAATTTGAACTTGCTGCAACTTTGCATGCAGAAGGGAACAACCAAGCGATCGTGGTCGAACGACTGCGTGGTGCGCTTGAACTCGACCCTGAGAATGCCGAAGCGCACTTGCTGCTCGGGTACATTCACATGGAGCGATCCGATTGGGAGACCGCAGTGAAGCTACTTAAACGAGGTTTGCGCTTCTTGATCGCTCGTCAAGAGGGAGATTCGCTGGTTGCGGAGGCAAAAAACGTACTCGGTGCGGCACTTGTGCACGCGGGGCGTAGTGATGAAGCGATACCCATTCTGAGGCAATCCGCCACGGACCTTCTCAACACTGCGCCTCAGCACGCCTGGGGCAACCTCGGTATGGCGTACATAGAGCAGCAGTCCTGGGACCGAGCGCTCGAAGCCCTAGAGGCCGCGGTAGAGGTCCAGCCTCGCTTTTGCCGAGGTTATTTTTTGATGGGTCAGGTTCATTTTGCCCGCGTCGACTTGGAACCTGCCGAAGAGGTGCTGACTCAAGCTGTGGAAGCTGACGATCGGTGCACCGGGTATCAGGATGCCTACAAGTTGCGCGGAGAAGTTCGAGCGAGGCTCGGCTCCCGCACCGAAGCGATTGGCGATTTCGAGCGATGTGTCGAGATCAATGCGGACAGTGAAGCCGGTCGAGCCTGCCGCAGACTTCTAGAAGGGGCCCTGTAAGCATGCAGCATCCAACCCTGAGAATGGAATCCATCGGGAGGCAGCTGCGTCGGGAGCGAGAGCTTCGTCAAGTCTCCCTGGAGGAACTGGCGCAACTCACTCGGATTCCGCGCAAGATGTTGTTGCGGCTCGAGGAGGATCGTTTTGACGATCTTCCTGGCGAAGTGTTTGCCAAAGGCTTTCTCCGCTCTTACGCAAGAGCATTAGGGATCGACGCAGAACCTTTGGTAGACAACTACGGTCGAGCGCAAGACAGCTGCAGCAATGGACCTGCTCCGATCACGGCGATCACTCCTCCGGAACGTGGCCGCCGCTTCGGAATTGCTATCGCAGTGGTGATCTTCACGATCCTGTTCACGTTGGCGCTGTCTATCGTATGGCGTCCGCGGCAACGGGACACTCCGATCGAGCTGTCGGACCGAGATATATCCTCGACTTCTAAAGGCGGTGTCTTCGGTGACGATTCAAACCCTTGCGATCGTCTTGCGTTCTACGGACTACCGCGAAGCGGACCGGATCGTCACGCTGCTCACTCCTGACCTAGGCAAGATCGGAGCCGTGGCTCGCGGTGTGCGATCGAGTCGAAGAAGGTTTGGTGGATGCCTTCAGAGCTGCACCCTTCTGCGCGTCGATCTCGACACAACCCGCAATGCCCTGTGGAGCTTGAAGCGGGTCGATCTTGAACGCCACTACCCAACGCTCATGTCTCGCTTGAAGCGAATCACCCTAGCGGGAGAGATGACCGAACTCGTCAGGGAGCTTTCCGCCGAAGACGTCCCTGATCCCGAGCTTTTCCGGACACTGAACGATGCGCTTGTCGTGCTCGATCGAAGGTCGATCAACGAGACCGTAGTTTTGCCCGCTTTTGCCCTGAGGCTCATTTCCGAGTTGGGTTTGCCCCCAGGAATCCATGGATGCGACGTCTGCGGGCGTAGTGTCCCCGAGGGTAGGGCGACCTTATTTGACGCCCGTCATGGTGCGGTTCGGTGCCGGAATTGCGGCGGCGGTCGGTATCGTTTGTCGCCTGCGGTTCGTGCACGCTGGCAGGCATGTTTTGAGCCACAATGGGCCGACCTAGTGAGTGAAGCCTCACTAACCTCCGCAGATTTCGCCTGGGATGCCGTGCTGGCCATGCTGCGGCATCATGCAGGCAAGCCCCTATTGTCTAGTCATGGGGCGCTAGCCGAATAGTTTCTTGAAGAACCCACCATGCTCGCCGTCGGTCGTTTCGGTTTGTGGCTCCGCCTCTAACGCGTGTTCTGCCGACTGGCTTAGCTCCACGAGAATGTCTTCTTCAACAATCAGCTCAAAATCCTCATCGTTGAATTGCACCTCTTCGCCCACGTGCTTGCCGGAGTTATCATAATGTTCCGCGGCAAACCGTATCGGGGAGTCGGGAGGAGGCGGTCTTGTCGTGCTGCCCTCGAGCAGCGGGGGTTCCGACAGCAAATCCGTGTACTCAGGCTCGGATAGTTTGACTTCGTCTGCTTTGCCCTGTTTTTCGAGCTCGCGCGTAGCGCGATGAAGATTTGGTGGTGGAGGAACTCGAAGGGAAGCTTTGTAGGGCGATAGCGTTCCATCTAGTTCGGATCGCTCGTGCGGCCTGCTGGTTTGACCCGCGTTACTCGCTTCATCCGTGCTCGCTTGATCCGTCTCATCAAACCCCATCCCACGCTCCGAAGGAGGTGGAGGCTCGGTAGGAGGGTCGATCAGCGCTGAGATGGCTGCGGAGAACTGCTTTGAGTTCGGCTGCTCTTTGGCGTCCTCGGCTAGGTCTGCCGCAGGCTCTTCCTCGGTGTTCCCGGGCGGCGGCCGCGCGGTTTCCAAATGGATCTCTTCGCTCAAAGCATCGTCAACCGATTCCTGTAGATCCAAAGGCTCTTTGAGGTCGGCAGGACCGATATCGGACCCTTTCGCAGAAGCTCCGACTTCCTTACGGTTGAGCCGTTCAGACTCCAACTGTACATTTTCGGAACCCGTTCGACCTGCCTCGTCCCGCGAAACAGACGAGCGCACTGAACGCTCCAAATCGTCTAGGATGGTGTCCACTTCGGTAAGACGCCTCGGCGGTTGTGATCGGAGCGTTTGGTAGATCGCACGGAGCGCTTGCTCCGACTTGTCCAGTTGAGCGAGGCTTTTGTCTATCTCTTCAAGATATTTAGCGATTTGAATGTGATTCTGGTATCCCACTCGGCTGCCTTGCTTTTATGGACCTAGTTGCTTTTATGGACCTAGTCCCACTTGTCTTCAATCGAGTCTGATTCCTATGGAGATTTGCTCCAAGAAACGTATTTGCTCTGTGTGTAACGCCCAGAAGTGGATCTCCAGCGAGTCGGTGCCGCTCCACTCCTTGGGTGATGATCATCGCCCTATCGTACGCCCATAGTATCTCCTCTCGACTGACTGCCAAACTCTAATTCGTCCCGAGTCGGCCGCAGAGGCAGCGCATTAGTTACAGCGATGGATCATTTGCGTGTCCGTTTGATTGACCGGCGCCTGTCTGTTGCTCAGTCGATTGGCGTTCCAATCTGGATCTCGAGTCAAAACGAGTTGATCTATGGCAAAGAATCTCGATCGCCCTGCGATCCGAACGTCAAAAAGCCCGGGCTCAGTAAATTCCTTGTAGATGCGGTAGTCGCCGAAATCGACGGTTTTGGACTCGTAACCCCAGCGGTCCGTGATCTTGGTGTAGGCCTTGAAGAACCCGCGATCTCCCGCCTTATTGTCTTCCTCGTCAGGATAGGCGAATTGGTCTGCGCCCCCAATGGTCCGGAACGCATAATACTCACCAGGGCCACGAACGCTGAGCCAAGCGTCGTTATGCTCTGAGTTGTTGTTGCCGGCATTGATGAGGCCGCGGATGGCGACCAGGTAGACGCCCGGCGTCTGAATATAGATGTCGAAGAATACGATATCGTTGTTGACGATCGTGCCGCTCAGCGGAATCTTAGAATCGCGTACCCACTCGTAGTAGCCAGCTCCCGAAAAGCTATGGGTGTCACTCTCATTGCCCGCGGCAGGCGTATCAAAGAATCGCCACCTATCGTCTCCTCCGGTGTAGTGACCGTCTTCGACTTCGGCGACGATCCAACCATCGGTTTCCACAAAGATGTTCTCGCCCCACGGCTCTCCTGCATCGCAGAGCCGGTCGAGCTCGGTGGTCAGAGGATCTGCTGAGTCGCCGGCGTCTCCAGTCGCTGCTCCTGAGTCCACCGTTTCAACGAAGGCGTCCTGCCCTGCGTCAACAGCCTGCCCCGAGTCCATAGCTTGAGCGGCATCACCGGCGTCGCCACGCGCTTGCCCCGAATCCTCACCGACTTCGGAGCCGCTATCGTCGGAGCAGGCGGTGCTGAGGACGATGCAGAGCAAAGCCAGCATCTTGATCATCGATTCAAATGCGCATCCAGTCCGGCACATCACAATACCTCCTCGTGTGACGCGGTGACGCTAGGTTTATACCGTATTTTCAACTTAATGCAAAAATACTAGAAAAACGTGTCGTACGTCATCGGAGCACTTCACCGAGCCGGAGCATGGCCCGAGTATCCAATATGCCAGTGCTTTGGATGCTGAGTTACTCGTCGCACGTGTAGATGACCTGTGTGTCTGTTTGTTCCAGTGCTTCGTTCCTATCGGATAGTCGATCGGCGTCCCACGCTGGATCGCTCGTTAACACAATCTGATCGATCGCGTAGCCTCGAGATAGTCCCCCGACCCGTACCACTTTCAGCCCGGGGGTATCAAACCTTGCGTAGATGCGGTAATTGCTGGAATCGACGGTTTTGGATTCGTAGCCCCAGCGGTCCGTGATCTCGGTGTAGGCCCTGAAAAACCCACGGGCTCCAGCTTGATTGCTGCTGTCCGGGTAGGTGAAATGGTCTATGCCGTCAATGACTTGGTAGGCGTAGTAGTCGTCGCTTCTCTGCACGCTGAGCCAAGCGTCGTTATTTTCTGAATCGCTGGTTCCAGCGTTGATAAGACCGCGAAGTACAACCAGATAGGTTCCGGGGCTTTGGATGAAGATATCGAAGAAGATGATGTCGCGACTGGTGAGTACACCCCCGCGCTGAAGGTCTGAATCACTCACCCACTCACGGTAACCCGTGCCGGAAAAACCGTTTTGAGGGCTTTGATTGTTTCCCGCAGGAGTGTTGTGGAACTGCCACTTCTCGTTGTCTGCAGTGTAGTGACCGTCCTCGACCTCGGCGACGATCCAACCATCGTTTTCCACAAAGATGTTAACGCCTCGAGGTGCGCCGTCGTTGCATAGTGTTTCTAGTTCGTCGGCGAGAAGATCCTCAGATCCCGAGTCAACGTCGTTACCGGAGTCAACGTCGCTACCAGAGTCAACGTCGCTACCAGAGTCAACGTCGCTACCGGAGTCAACGTCGCTACCGGAGTCAACGTCGCTACCGGAGTCAACGTCGCTACCGGAGTCAACGTCGCTACCGGAGTCAACGTCGCTACCGGAGTCAACGTC
>JBCCEA010000041.1:0-32177 GCA_039030515.1 Myxococcota bacterium
CCTGGTCAGGTTTGGAGTGGTTGCAGAGGGTCTGATGTAGGGTCGTCGGGTGGCATGTGCTCTTCGATGCTTGCGGTCCGAATGGCCCGGTCTGAGTTGTCCCAATCGATCAAATAGATCCACCGACGTAGTTGGTACGAAAGACGGGTCGGTAGAAAGCACTCCTCAGCCGCTTTGATACCTTTTCAGTTGAGTTGTATTCCATCGACTAGGTTTCACTGGCCATGCACTCAAATTGATGGGCACACGTCTAGGGCAACCCGGGTATTTTACCGATACTTGCCCGCTAAATGCGTCTTTAATTGCGCTGTTGCCTATGTAGGTTTGTTCATTACATCATAAATTCCCTAATTTTTTTCGTTACAATTCCAGCTCTTATGCAGATTCTTCTCCTTTCGCGAGATCCACTCTCAAAGACGGACCATACTCCTTCACGTGAGCGAAACTGAGTCAGAGAAATTGCACGGTTTGTCGGCATTGCTCCGGTCCGTAGTCAAAGTTCAGGCCATTTCTGACGCTCCGGACTACGAGCAGCCCTGGCAAACCAGTGGTCCGAGCAGCAGTTTTGGTTCTGGTGCGATTGTAAAAACACTTCGAGGCGCGAAGATCCTGACGAATGCACACTGTGTAGAAAATCACACGTTTGTTGAGGTGAAGCGACATGGTCAAGCAGCAAAGGTGATCGCAACGGTGGAGGCCGTGGGACATGACTGCGACCTTGCTTTGCTAGACGTAGACCCGAGCTTCTATCGCGGTATCAAGCCGCTCGAAATCGGCCCCTTGCCCCACTTAGGCGATAAGGTGCAAGTGTGTGGATTTCCGGTTGGCGGTGATCGCTTGTCGCTCACTCAAGGAATCGTCTCTCGAATCGACTTAACTCAATACGACCAGAGTCAACGTAATCTACTCGCTATTCAAATAGACGCAGCGATCAACTCAGGCAATAGCGGTGGTCCAGTTCTCGATAACGGCAAACTCGTCGGCATTGCATTTCAGCTGCTCGATGGTGCCGATCGAGTCGGCCATATGATTGCACCCTCGGTAATCTCACACTTTTTACATGACGTAAATCAAGGGACCTACCGAGGGTTCCCTGGACTCGGTATCGAATGGCAAGCTCTAGAGTCCAAGGTACACAGGCAAGCCCTTGGGCTCCATTCACATCATAGCGGGATATTGGTCACCCGGGTGGGGTACGAAAGTTCCGCGTGGATGACGGTTCAGCCAGGAGACGTCCTTCTCGAGGTAGACAATACGCCCATCGGACCAGATGGTACGGTGCAGTTGCGGGAGGCGGAACTCGTCGGCTTTGAACACGTGGTTTCGAGGAGACACGTTGGAGAAACGATCAGCCTTACCCTTTTTCGAGATGGAAGACAGCTCGACTGCCTCGTCGTCTTGCAGGAACCAAAGCCTTTGGTCGCAGAAGACCACTATGAGGTTGCGCCCTCTTACCTCTTGGTAGGGGGCCTGCTCATGGTACCGCTCACGCGAGACTACTTGAAAACTTGGGGCGAACAATGGTGGCAAACCGCTCCAAAAGATCTCGTGTGTCTATACGAGCACGGAGTGGCAACCCCTGATCGCCAGGAAATCGTGGTGCTCCAAAAGGTTCTTGCAGACAGTCTGAATCAAGGATTCCATGAATTAGAAAGCGTTTGGATCGAACGCATTCAAGGGGTGTCCGTGCGTTCCCTGGCCCATGCGGCCTCTATTCTAGACGCGACCGATGAACCCTATTATCGCCTTGAGTCTGCAGATGGCCGACAAATCGTGCTCGATAGAAAAGAGTGCATTCGACAAGAAGATGCCATTCTTAGCCGCTATGGAGTACCAGAGAATCGATCTCCCGATCTGATTCAAAGAAAATCCAAAAAAACCCCAACTGCTGAGTCTTGGCCATCGTCATTTGAGGGATTGAACTGAACGACGATATGTTGCAGTCCAGCATTATTGCTTAATTAGTGCAATATGATCGTCCTGGCATATCGACACTTTAGTCATAGAGCTGCTTAGGTATCAGGTATGCGCTCCCTTTGTGATCCGTGCTTCTACTCACAAGAACACCTGTGCATGTGGCGACGTATCCATTCATGATCGCGACACAGATGGACCTCTCTTGTAGCGAACATCGTCGTTTACGAAATCTGGGGGTACATTCCATTGACAAAAGCGTCGTTATGTGGACGCAGCGCAAGAGAACGCTAGACTGAAACGAGATCCCAAACGTGGGTGCGGGCTTCGGATGCGGAGGATGCGATGCTGGGGGATGCATTGAGATCACCGGAACATGCAGAAAGATTGCCAGAAGACGCCTTGAGGCTGCCTGCGGGGGCGCTGGAGTTGCTCTGTTACCTCGGAGCTCCAGACTGGTTGCTGCATCATCATCGCGTGGCGGTGGCTGCGGCAATGCAGCTTGTTTCCGCGATCCGGCTGGAAACGGGCGCGCAATTCGACAGGCGACAGGTTCTCATGGGGGCTGCACTCCACGACTGCGGCAAAATCCTTCATCCCGAAGAACGGGGAAGTCTGGGCGAGGCGCACGAAGCAGCTGGCGAACAACTACTGCTTGCAAAGGGTATTCGCCCTGAAGTCGCTCGCTGCTGCCGAACCCATAGAGACTGGAGGAGCCGTGAGGCGAAACTTGAGGACTTACTGGTTGCACTGGCAGTGAGACTTCCGTGGGGGCCCCGGGAAGAGACCCTAGAGCAAAGGATTATCGATGCTGTTGCGGCAAGAAGCCCTACGATGTCTGCCTGGGAAGTGTACGTACGCATCGCTCCGGTATTCGATTCTGCGGCCTCCTTAAGACCTGCGCGCCAGGCACCACACCGCTCTTCTCTGTCCCGGGCCGATGCAGTGGGACTCACGCCGAGTCGAGATCGAGGATGCACTGGTCGAATCTCTGAGCCTCCTCAGGCATCCCACTGAAGCGACGTGAATCGCCGCTCAGAACTCAAGCCAGTCGCAAATCACGATGTCCAGGGCATATATCGCGGTCCTAGGCATGTATCGCGGTCGAAGGCATGTATCGCGGTATCCAGGCTCGCCGCCTCTACCTTTGTTGATTTGAAACCGAACGCATCGGTGGGGCTCGCCAACCTCGCGGAGCTCTGATACGCCTGCTCCGACCCGATTCTGGGTGCCACTCAAGCGGAAATCGCATGTCGTCGTCCGAGCCTTCACGAATTCTCGTCACCTCTGCGTTGCCTTACGCCAACGGTCCACTCCACATCGGCCACCTCGCCGGGGCCTATCTTCCTGCCGATATGTATTGCCGATTTCAGCGATTGATGGGCAGAGACGTCGTCTACATCTGCGGCTCAGATGAGCACGGCGTTCCCATCATGTTGCGGGCGCGGGCGGAGGGAAACACGCCTCAAGACATCGTGGATCGATACCATGAACAGATTCACGATGCGTTCCGCGCCTTTCGGATGAGTTTCGACTTTTACGGACGCACCTCGAGCCCGATACATCGCGAAACCAGCCAAGAGTTCTTTCGGACGATGGCGAGCGACAGCGCGTTTGTACTTCGAAAGGACACGCAGCTTTTCGACCCCGAGGCGAAACTCTTCCTCGCAGACCGGTTTATACGGGGAACCTGCCCACATTGCGGTTACGTCGACGCCTATGGAGATCAGTGTGAGCAGTGTGGACGCTCCCTCACGCCGAAAGAGCTGCACAACCCTAGGAGCGCGATCACCGACAGCACCCCAGAACTGCGAGAGACGACCCATTGGTATTTGCCGCTCGATTCGGAACAGAAGTGGTTGGAAGGCTGGCTGGACGAGAAGTCCAATTGGAAAAGCAACGTGCTGGGTCAGGTGCGAAGCTGGCTAAACGATGGTTTGGCGGCGCGATCGATGACTCGGGATCAACCCTGGGGAGTGCCGGTTCCGGAGGACGTTGCCGAGCATGCTGGGGTTGATGCCGAGGGAAAGGTGCTCTACGTCTGGTTTGACGCGCCAATCGGCTATATTTCGGCAACTCGGCAGTGGGCGCAGGAATGCAAGGGCGCGCCGGATCTCTGGAAAACCTACTGGCAAAATGACGATACGAAGCTGGTGCACTTTATCGGCAAAGACAACATCGTATTTCACTGCATTATCTTCCCCGCCATGCTCCGCCGACACGGTGGCTACGTGCTCCCTTCCGATGTTCCGGCCAATGAGTTTCTCAATCTCAAAGGGCTTAAGTTTTCTACCAGTCGTGGGGTCGCGGTTTGGGCTCACGAATTTCTCGAGAACTATCCGGCAGACTACCTCAGGTACTCGATCGCTCGAACTCTGCCGGAGACCAAGGACGCGGATTTTTCCTGGAGCGAGCTACAGTCTCACGTCAACAGCGAACTGGCAGATACGTTTGGGAACTTCGTCAATCGCACGCTGACCTTTGCTTTGAAGTATTTCGAGGGGGTCGTGCCGCCTCTATCCGAACCGAGCTCGCTCGATGAAGAGATGCTTCAGGCTTTAGCGGAGGCTCCGGCGAAGATCGCCAAGCTTTTTGAGGCCTATCGTTTCAGAGAGGCGACTACCGAAACGATGGCCTTGGCTCGACTCGGCAACAAATACTTTAGCGACAGCGAACCCTGGGCGACTCGAACCTCAGACCGGCAACGCTGCAGCAATACGATTCATGTTTCACTGCAGCTCAGTGCCACCCTATCGATCCTCTTCGAACCCATTGTGCCAGACACCTGCGCCACGATTCGCCGCATGCTCCATTTAGAGGGCGTTCGGTCCAGTGCTCCGGAAGACAACGCACGACCGGGCGGCCATGAACAGTCCGAACCGGCACATGAGGCTGCCCTTGGCTGGCTGGATTCGGGACGACCACTGCTCGAGTCGGGCAGTGCGCTGGGGCAGGCCGAGATCCTCTTCCAAAAGATAGACGACGAGACGATCGCTGCCGAAATGGCGGAGCTCAAAAGCCGAGCTGAGGCGGCCACGGAGATCGGCCGAGAACCTGAGGCCCCCTACGCAGCGTTGAACCACGCGATCGCATTCGAGGACTTTGCGAAACTCGACCTTCGGGTAGGCAAGGTGCTCGTTGCGGAGAAGGTAAAAAAGAGTCGGAAGCTACTCCGAACCGAGATCGATTTCGGCTTCGAAAAGCGGCAAATCCTCGCGGGCGTCGCTGAACACTTTTCGGCCGAAGACTTGGTCGGTCGCTCGGTCGTAGCCATCGTGAATCTGCCTGTAAGAAAGATGGCAGGGCTTGAGAGCCAAGGCATGCTCCTGATGGCGGAAGACCGCGACGGCAAGCTCTCGCTCATAGAGTCTCTTGGAGAAGCGGGCGCCGCGGTCGGTTAGTCTTCCTGGCATGCCGCGCGAGAGGTGGCCGAATCGCCGCGGCCGCAACCTTTTCCTGCACCCTGCGAATTGGCCGACCGTGATTCTGCTATCCTACCCGGGTGACCCTTCCACTTTCCTTTTTTCAGCAGCTACCGAAAACCGATTTGCACGTCCATTTGGATGGATCTCTCAGACTTGCGACCATTTTGGAGCTCGCCGAGCAAGACGGGATCGAGCTGCCGGCGACTACGCCAGATGAGCTGGCTCGGGCGATGAACTGTGGCCAGAACACCGGCTCCCTCGTCGAGTACCTCAAGGCCTTTGAAATCACCAATCGAGTGACTCAGACCGAAGAGAGCCTGTATCGCATCGCATACGAGTTGGCCGAAGATGCCGCCAAAGAGCACGTTCGCTACATGGAGGTTCGCTACGCCCCGATGCTTCACACGAACCGCGGCTTGAACACCACTGCGGTCGTTGAGGCGGTGCTTCAGGGGTTGATGGCTGCTCAGAAAGATCTGGGCATCCAGAGCAATGTGATCATTTGCGGGATTCGCAACATCTCGTCGGAATCCTCTCTGCAGATGGCTCGACTCGCTGTGGCCTACAAAAACCGCGGAGTGGTGGCCTACGATTTAGCGGGGGCGGAGTACGATCATCCCGCCAAGCACCACCTGGACGCTTTTCAGTTGGTTCGCGACAACAACATCAACGTCACCATTCATGCGGGTGAAGCGTACGGTCCGGAGTCGATCCATCAGGCGCTTCACGTGTGTGGGGCGCATCGCATTGGACACGGCTGCCGGCTTTGGGAAGACGGTGATCTACTGCACTACGTCAACGATCACCGCATCGCACTGGAGTGCTGCCCTTCATCCAACGTTCAAACCGGAGCGGTGAAGGACCTGGTGAGCCATCCGCTGCGGCTCTTTTTCGATCTCGGGCTTCGTTGCACGATCAACACCGACAATCGACTCGTCACCGACACCAGCGTTTCTCGGGAACTATGGCTTTGCCATACCCAGCTTCGCTTCTCCTTAGACGGCATCAAGCGGCTTATTCTCAACGGGTTCAAGTCTGCCTTCCTCCCGTTCCATATGAAGCAAGCGATGTTGCGAGAGATCAATAAAGAGCTGGAGCGATTTCAGAGCGATGGAACGGTGACCCCGCTAGAGTCCGCTGCTGCGGGTCAAAGCATCGACGCCTCATACATCGCTGATTCCACCATCGGCTCCATCGAAGCAACCTGACTCGGTACTGAAACAACCTGACTCGGTACTGAAGCAACCGTACCTGGTGCGTCCTGACCGGGTACGGTGCGCCTAGCTAACGCACACCAACGGCGCACCGCACTCGGCTCATCGTGGCCTCGGCAATGGTTCGCGCCCGCTCTGCGCCGTCCTGCAGCAGCTGATGCAGATGATTTCGGTCTGCTCGAAGCGCTTCAAAGGCCTTTCGCTTGGGTCCAAGCTCCGCCTCCAGAACCTCGAAGAGATCTTGCTTCGCATGGCCCCAGCCATACCCTCCGCGACGCAATTTGTCTGCGAGGACGGCCACGTCAGACTCAGAAGCCACCAGCCGAAACAACTGAACGATGCTCGAGCTCTCGGGATCCTTCGGTTCTTCCAGACCCTCACTGCCAGAGGCGATGCTCATGATGACCTTACGAAGCTGCTTGGGGTGCGCAAAAAGCGGGATCGTATTGTTTCGGCTCTTGCTCATCTTTTCACCATCGGTGCCGGGCACGAGCGGTGCTTCGGAGATCAGCGGTTCCGGAACGACTACGGTGCCGGACCCGAACACATGGTTGACCCGAAGAGCCACGTCCCGCGCGAGTTCCAAATGCTGTTTTTGATCCTGCCCGACCGGGACCATATCGGCATCGTAGAGCACGATATCAGCGGCCATCAGCGCCGGATAGTTGAAGATGCCCGCGTTGACCTGGACGCCTTTGGCCAGTGCATCTTTGTAGGCGTGGCCGCGCTCGAGCTGACCGGTAGCGAGCAGACAGCAAAAAACCCAGCTTAGCTCGAACACCTCTGGAATATCGGACTGGCGATAGATCAGGGTTTCCTTGGGATCGAGCCCGCATGCGAGCCAGGTCGCGGTAACATCCAGCACGTGGCTCCGCATCGCTTCAGCGTCTCGAAGCGTGGTGAGCGCATGATAGTCCGCGATGAAGTACATCGTTCGGTACTGCTCAGCCAGTGCAAGGGCTGGTTGAATCGCCCCGAGGTAGTTGCCGAGATGGGGAATGCCACTCGGTTTGATGCCAGTGAGCGAGGTCTTCACCTTGCAGCCCTAGCGCACGGGCAGCCCCAGCGCACGGGCAGCCCCAGCCCACGAGCAGCTCCAGCGCACGAGCAACCCTAGCGCGCAGGCTTTGCGTGTACCACGTTCACTCGGTTTTGTGGCCTGCGTCGGGACAGCCTGGTTTTGGGCGGGTCGGCTGCACCGCGACTAAGGAGAACTGGACGATGAACAAGCGACCTTTTCGGATTTTAGGGCTTCAGCAAATAGCTATCGGTGGACTGTCTAAAGACCCTTTACGTTCGCTGTGGGTCGATTTGCTGGGCGTGCCAGCGGTACATCACTTCAGGAGCGATGCCGAGAACGTGGATGAAGACATCTTACAGATCGGATCCGGCAACGCGGCGGTGGAGATCGATCTGATGCAGCCCATCGACCCGACAAAACGGCCTAAAGTACATGAGCCGGCGCTAAATCACATCGGGCTTTGGGTAGACGACCTGCATGCGGCGGTGGCTTGGTTGACCGAGCAAGGGGTTCGGTTTGCTCCGGGCGGAATCCGCAAGGGCGCGGCTGGGTATGACGTGTGTTTCATTCATCCAAAAGGCCATGACGCCGCACCGATCGGTGGCTGTGGCGTGCTCATCGAACTGGTGCAGGCACCCTCCGAGTTGTGCACCGATCCGTAACTTCAGCTCCCAGTCGATCTCTGCTCAACTCTTGCAGCTTGGTTCGATGTTTGCTCGGATAGGCGCAAATCGATGAGATGCCAGCCTAAGACCAGAAAACGCCGATCCACAGCGGGTCTAATTCAGACAGGTGTGAACCAGTGTTCTCAATCGCGTTGCGGACTTTGGTTTACGCGACATCGCAAATCGAAGCGCAGGAGTGGTGACGTAGACGTGATCGAGCGAGCACACCCGGCAATTCAAACTCGGAGCATGGGGGGTAGACGGGCGACGGGGCAGAGCAGCCTGACAGCGCCTATCTTACTGCTTCCAATCGCCATTCTGCTAAGCGCTCCGGCTGAGGTTCGCGCGGATGCGGTGCTTCTTTTGCGACCGATCGGCGCACCGGTAGCGGACGATGGGTCTGCGACCCGCAGCGAGATCGATGATGTGGAGGATGCGATCGCGGACGCGGTTTTGGCAGAAGGGCATCGGGCGCAAACCGAGTTCGGCGCAGCTGCCTCAGCGGACGCGCAGGCGGCTCCCTCGACCGCAAACGAGATGCGGGCGATCGCAGAGCTCCAGCATGTCGCCTGGGTCGTGCAGCCGGAAGTGGTTCGCTACGATGCCGCCGAGTACCGTCTCAGGATCAAGGTTTTCATGCTGCGAGACCTTCGTATTGAAGAGGCCCTGGTCACCATTGTTCGTGCTCGCGAGGCGGCAGATCTTGGCGAATTGATGCGCCATGCGCTCTCAGACGAGGGGATCGGAGATTTCGATCTGGATGCCGCCAGACGGGCTCGACAAGCAGAGTTTCAGCAGCAGCAGGAAGAAGAAGCTCGCGCACAAGCGGCCGCCGAGGCCCAGCGAGAACGCGAACGAAAGGCGCAGGCAACAGAGGACAAACGCCTCGCCCGGCAGCAGCGAGAACGCTACGACGGCAGCACGGGACGGCGCATGATCCAGCTTGGGTTTGGAGCGCGCGGTTTGCTCACCCACGACTCAGACGGAACCGGCGGAACCCTGTACTCGACCGAGGGTCGTTTCGGCTACGTGATCGAGTCGGTGCCCGGGCTCGAACTGCGTGCGGGCCTCGATGCTGTGGGCGGTTCGGTGGGGGGTATGGCGCTTCACGGCGGCGCCGCGTACCTTGCCAGTCCGTTTACCAGAACACCGATTCACTTTGGCGGCAGTCTCGAAATCGGCTGGTTTCAGGGTTTTACGGGCAACAAACGAGCCGCCTTCATGCTCCGAACTGGAGGCCTGCTTGCTTTTCGGCTGACCGACCAGCTCTACCTCGAAGCGAGTGCTCCCGAGCTGACGTTGTTTTCCCGAGGAACGGCGATCGCGGTGGGTGCTTCCGCTCGGTTGGGATACCGATTCTGATCGGCGGGACGCTCGTTTCTCTTCGCGAACGTAGCATCGGGCCGGTGAGTCGAGTACGTACGCCCCATGTCGTGGCCTCTTTGGGAACGGCTCTACGCCCTTGCCCTCACCCTGTTGCTCTCCGCACTGGTCGTCGGTCCAGCGTTTCGAAACCCGCCCTACGATAGTTTTCCGTTTTCGGACTATCCGATGTTCTCAGCCGGCCGGCCGACGCCTCAGCTCCGACTCACTCACGTCCAAGGCGTTTTCGAAAATGGAAGTCGCACGCCACTTTCGCCTTGGGTCGCCGCAGGCAATCACGAGGTGCTCCAGGCCGGCAATCTGATCCGTCATGCCTCGTTTGGATCCGTGGAGTCTCGAGGGGCGTTCTGTCGACGTGCAGCAGCGCGCGTTGCCGAGGAAGAAGACCTCCAGGGGGTCGTCGCTGTAGAGCTGGTGACGAGCGACTTTGACTGCGTTCGTTACTTCGAGGAAGCGCAGAAACCACAGTTCCAAAGGACACACGAGCGATGTTCGGTCACCCGGGATTCTGCGCGATGAGCTTACCTCTCGCGGGTCGCTGGGCCTTTACGCCTCGGCTCTTTCCCTCGGCGCCTGCTGCTCGCCTTGGAACGCTGCGTTTTCTTATCGGCCTTTACGCCTTTGTTTTTCTGTCTATTCGTGCGCCGCACTACTGGAGCTACAGTGCGATGCATCCAGAGCAGTTCCAGCCGGTGGGTTTGGGAACCCTACTCAGCGGGATTCTGCCCGCTCCGATCGTTCAGATCTTGGTCGTTTCAAGCGTGCTCTTGAGCGTTCCATTCATGCTGGGCTATCGATTCCGTATCTTCGGTCCGCTCTTCGCCTCGGCGTTGATGGCCCTGCTGACCTACTCGAACTGCTTTGGACAGATCCTTCACACCGAGCATCTGCTTGCGCTCCACGTCCTCGTCCTCGCCCTAACGCCGGCAGCAGATGCGGTCAGTAAGGACGCGATCGCGCGAGAACACGCTGCTCGAAGAAGCTCTGCTGTGCCTGGGTTTGCGATCTCGAACCCTGCAACCCCTCATCCCCGATACGGCTGGGCGATTCAGCTGCTGTCCATCGTATGTGTTGCGGGATATCTCTTGGCCGGAATCGCCAAAGTACGGCACTCGGGAATGGAGTTCGTGATGGGCGATACCCTCAGAAACTACGTGGCTTTTGACAATGTTCGCAAGCTCGAGCTCGGCAGCATCGGATCCCCGGTGGGCCCCGTCCTGCTCCAGCACACCGGGCTTTTCGGAGTGCTCGCCGGGCTTTCTTTGGGTCTCGAGCTTGGGGCGCCGCTCGCCCTTGTTCACCGCGGCTTTGGCATGCTTTGGACGCTGCTGGTTTGGGGCTTCCATCTCGGGGTGCTCGTGATCATGGCCATTGGGTTCCCCTACCATCTGTCGTTTATCGCCTTCCTTTCGTTCTATCGAGCAGAGGCGATCCTCGGGTGGCGCCCTTTGGGTGCACTCCTCGCGAGGCTGGGCTTGATCCCTCAAGCAGGGCCCGAACCCCACCCCTAAGCTTGAGCGACTCTGCGAGTGTGCTGGTCGCTCGCGTACCGGGTCAGGCGGGCACATGCGAGAAGGGTAGGCGCAATGCAAGGAGGGTAGGCGCAATGCGAGGAAGGTAGCCGGATCGCCGGAAGCACGTAGATCGTCGAGAGAGCCTAGGGGCTGTCGCCCGTTTTCGTGATCAGCTTTTTGGCCATGAGAAACTCGTAGAAGCTGACCATATTTGTCTCTAGAACCCGCCGAAACAGCGCATCTGCACCAGCGAGGTCTCCCTGCGCGAGCAAGCGCGCTCCCTCATAGAAGTGCGCCTCGGTTTGTTCCCCGAGTCCAGAGGCCTCTTCAAGTAGGGTGTCGTACGCTAGTTCTCCTGCCCCAAAGAGCGCCAACCGGCCCCACCACGCACTACTTTCGGCCATATCCGTCAAGAGCCGATCGACTTCAGGATCGACCTGTGCCCCGTCTCTGCCCGCGACCGCTTTGACCCAAAGAGCGAAGTACACCTTCCACTCCGGAGCCAAAGAAAGCTGCCTCTGAGCCCTACGGAACACATCGTTGGCGAGATCGATATTGGGTCTTGAGGCGACGAGATGAGAGAGAATACCGGCATAAGGTTCCCGCCAAGTCGGTGCTGCGTACATCGCCCGTCGGAAGGCCTGCTCGGCCTGCTCCGGGGCATCGATACGATCAAAAAGCACCCCTTGGCGTACGTAGACCATCGCGCTCGCGGGGCCCCGGATCGTGGGTAGGATATCCCCCCAGATCGACAGCGCTTCCCGGTACATGCGAATAGCCTGTCGCCGACTGCCGGTGGCCAGAAACGCGTCTCCCAGATGTTCCAGCAGTTCGGCTCTGCGGGCAGACCCCTCCCGTTGATCGTGGGGGGTCAGATCGAGTGCTCGCCGATAGAGTCGTGCGGCCTCGTTTACGTTGCCGGTGCGCTCTTGCAGGAGCCCTAGCTGCAACAGCGCACCGGAGTTTTCCCCAGCCTCAAGACTGGCTTGAAGATGACTCCTTGCCGCGCTGGTGTTGCCCGCATTCATCTCGAGCATGCCGACCAGAAACTGCAAACGTTCTCTTGCCACTGGAGGAGCGCTTTCGGGCCAGCGCTCGAGACGCGCCTCTAAAATCGCATCGGCATTTCGTGCGAGTAGACGCGCCTCATTTGGGTTGCCGCGGAAGAGTCCCGCCTCGAGAAACTCGTCCAGCTGACTCAAGGCCTCGTCATATAGCGCTCGCTGATCGGGTCCCAGTTCGATGGCTCGCGCGTACCATGCAGTCGCGTCGGCAAGGCGTTCCTGCACGGTGGCGACTCGAGCCAAACAAGTTGGAAAGACCGGAGAATCTGAATTCCGCTGCATACCGGAACGACAGAGTCCAAACGAGACTTGAGGCCTAGCGGTGAGGAACAGCTCCGCCAGTTCGAGGATCGCATCGTCGCCAGAGCGTCCACCTCCCCGAGCGTCTCGCAGTGTGCGAAGCAAGCGAACTTCGGTTCCGCTGATGTCGCCCATGGCCTCTACTCTTTCGATAGCGACCTCGACAATGCCGTGTTCGAGAAAAATGGAGGCTACGTCGAGGGGGGCGCGACGAATCAGGTGAGGCGAAATTGAACGCAGCCTCAAAGGAAATCCATCGGCGCCCGACTCGAGTGCGGCAAGTATAGCGGCACGGCGTTCAGAGTGCAGAGATGCCGCTGTTTCCAGAACTTCAGGCGAAGGGGTTAGATCGGCGTGCTCGGTCCAGACTTCGATGAGTTTGCTGACCGCCTCGATATCGCCGCCCAAAGATCGCCGCGCGTTCCGGCCCCATCGCTGGATTAGACGGTACTCGTTCTGATGGGTTTCCTCGTCGGGGCGGAGCCGGGACAGCACCAAAAGAGCGCTCATCACCGCGGCCTCTTCACCCCGAGGCGAGCCATGGTCTGCCACAAATCGAGCGACGGGTTCCAGGTTTTCGGGAAGATCAGATCGGCTGAAATCGATCGGAAGCAGCAGCTCGGTCATCGCTGCAAAATGTTCGACGACCGCGTCGTAGTCTCCCTCGTCCATCAGCGCCTGGGACTGAAGCGCCAACTGGCCGATCAGCTGATCACGGAGTCCAATTCGATCTGGATGGTCGGCGCCGAGCGTATGGTAGAGCCGAACGCTGCCTGGAAAGTTTGCTTGGGTGATTTGGGTGGGTACGCCAGCCGATGGATGCACGTGATCGAGCGACCCTGGCTGAATTGCGGCCCCGCCACATCCGAAGGCGTACAGGAGAGCACCGATAGAAGCGAAAAGGCGTAACATATTGAGATAGAAGGCTCCTTTGCTGAGCATAGCAATCTGAGCGGGCAGCCGCATGATCAAGCTACCTGCTCTGCAAGAACATCATGATCGCCCCAATGGCCGCGACGACGATGCCGCCCAAAAGCACCAGGACCGGAATCAGATTCCGCAAAGCGAAGCGTCTCCCTGAAACCGATCGTTTCGAGCCCTCTTGCGCGGTTTTCCTTGATTTCGTTTCACGCCTCGGCGTCGTCGCGGCTGAGGAACCGAAGTAGGATTTCTCGACACGTCGGGTTGTCTCGTTACGAATTGTATCGCGTGACACATTTGCTGGGTAGAAATCGGGGTCCGCAATCTGCAAAGCCACCGCGAAGGACTCGCAAAATTCGCTAGCAGTCTGATGGCGCTGTTCGGGGATTCTCGACATCGCCCGATCGAGGACATCGGAAATGCTCTGCGGCACGTCTGGACGCACTTCCCGGATCGGTTTCTGAGCTCCGGACAAGATCGCGCCGAGAAGCTGGCCATGGTCTGATGCCTGATACGGGGATTCTCCCGCTAGGGCCTCGTACACGATGACACCCATCGAAAATACGTCTGTTCTGGAATCTGCACTGCGTGCCGACCGGCAGAGTTCGGGGGCCATGTAGCGGGGGGTTCCTAGGATGATCCCGGTATGCGTCAGTCTTTTGGTGTTGAGCTCGTAGGAAAGTCCGAAATCGAGCAGCTTCACCCGGCTGGAATCGCCTTTTTCGAGAAAGATATTGTCCGGCTTGAGGTCTCGATGAACGATATGCTGCGCGTGAGCAGCGGCCAATGCAGAGCAGGTCGAATGTACGATCGGCAAAAGATCTTGGAGCTCGAAGGGCCCCTGTCTCTCGATCCGCTCGCCTAGCGTCTCTCCCTCGAGAAGCTCCATCGCGATCCAAGGATCTTCATCTTGGTGTCCGAACGCGAAGACCCGAACGATTCCTGGGTGGTTGATCTGCGAGAGGATCTCGGATTCGCGCCGGAATCGAGCCCGAATCTCTTCGTCTACGCCCCGGGCCTGAATGAGTACTTTGAGCGCGATCCTCTCGTCGCTTTCGAGATCGGTCGCCTCGTACACGGTGCCCATCGCTCCCTTGCCCAGCTCACGTTCAATGCAGAAACGGCCGGCCACAAAGGATCCAGGTGAAAACGCCGGCTGAACGACGGTCGGCCCGACTTCAAACTCGAGACTTTCGTAGGAGGGTCGCTTGGAACGCGTCACAACGGTCGGCTCGACTTCAAACTCGAGACTTTCGTAGGAAGGTCGCTTGGAGCGCAAGTGGTTCATGAGGATCGAGTGACCGTGCTGGAGCGCTTATTCTCGCTCCACATCATATACGCCTTCGACCTTTTGGATGCCCCGCATCAGCGACTTGAGGGTGTTGAGGTCACGCACTGTGAACTGAAATACATTTTGTCCGCGGCCCGACAAGGATCGACAGCTGGCCTCGTTGATGTTGACTCCGTGTGTGGTGAATACATTACTGATTTTTGACAGCAAACCCGGTCGATCGCCGGTAGTCACCCGCAGCGATACGGGCAGGTCGACGTTGGATGTACGCGCCCATTCTACATCGACCCGTCGATCGGGATCGAGCTCCATGGCGCGCGGGCACCCACGTCGATGGACCGTGACTCCTCGTCCTCGGGTGATCCATCCCGTGACCGAGTCTCCAGGGACGGGATTACAGCATTTGCCAAACCGGACCAGCATGTCGTCCATGCCCTGAATGAGGATGCAGTTGTCGCTTGGCCTGCGACGCACGCGATTCACCGTGCGCTCGATCAAACCGGGCTTGAGGTTTTCCTGCGTGGCCGGCTTGTCGGCGGGGACGATCGCTTCCATCACGTCCGACATATCGATGCGGCCATAGCCGAGCTGAGCGAAGAGCTCCTCGGTATTTTTGCAGCCGAGTTTTTCTACGACCTTCTGCGATTCGGGGCTCTTGAGGAATCTAGCGTAGGAGAGCTCCCGCTTGCGCATCTGCCGCTCGAAAAGGTCCCGCCCAAGTTTCACGCTTCTCCGGCGCTCCTCCGATCTCAAGTAGGTTCGTATGCGCGAGCGTGCCCGAGCGGTGACGACGTGTTCGAGCTGATCTTTGTTTGGCCTTTGGTTGTTGCTCGTGAGGATGTCTACGACGTCGCCGTTGCGCAGCTGAGTGCGCATGGAAACCATCGCTCCGTTGACTCGAGCGCCAGCGCAGTGATGGCCAACCTCGCTGTGTATCGAGTAGGCAAAGTCGATCGGAGTGGCACCTTGGGGGAAGTTTTTGACGTCTCCCTTAGGGGTAAATACGAAGATCTCGTCATTGAACAGGTCCACGCGCACCGACTCGTAAAATTCGGCCGGGTCGTTGACCTCCTGCTGAAACTCCATCAGCTGCCTCAGCCAGGCGAAACGAGCCGCGTCTTTGGCATCGAGGCCACCTGTGCGCTGCTTGTACTGCCAGTGAGCAGCGATGCCGTACTCCGCGGTGCGATGCATATCGTGCGTCCGTATCTGCACCTCGATTCGACGATGCTCCGGTCCGATGACGGTGGTGTGGAGCGACTGGTACATGTTGGACTTCGGCAGCGCGATGTAGTCCTTGAAGCGTCCCGGCACCGGGGTCCATTCGGAATGCACGACGCCGAGCGCAGCATAGCAATCCGCCACGGTCTCCACCAAAACGCGAAACGCGGTCACGTCATGAACTTGCTCAAATTCGCAGTCGGTTTTTCTCATTTTGGAAAAGACCGAGTACAGGTGTTTGTGACGCCCAAAGACTTCGACCGCGAACCCTCTTTGAATCAACATGTGCTGAAGCTTTTTGATCACCTGACTGACGTACCGATCGCTATCTTTCGTGCGTCGTTCCATCTGAGAGTTCAGGTCTAAAAAAGCGTCGGGCCAGAGGTACTGAAAGCTCAGATCCTCAAGCTCAGCCTTGAGCCACTGAATTCCAAGTCGGCCCGCAAGCGGCGCGTAGATCTCGACGGTCTCCCTCGAGATTCGCTCCTGGGAATCCGCGCGCATGTGTTCGAGCGTGCGCATATTGTCGAGTCGGTCGGCGAGCTTCACGAGAAGCACCCGGATGTCACGGGCCATCGCGACCAACATCTTGCGGAAACTTTCCGCCTGTTGGTCCTCCCGACAAGAAAAGTTGACCTTGCCGAGTTTCGTCACTCCATCGACGAGGAACGCAACCTCTTGACCGAACGCTCCTTCGATTTCGTTACTCGTCACCTTCGTATCTTCTACGACGTCATGCAGCAGGGCGGCGCAAACACTGGCCGCATCGAGCCTCATGTCGGCGATGATGTCTGCCACCGCTACCGGGTGCACAAAGTACGGGTCGCCTGACTTGCGCATTTGACCCTCGTGCATTCGAGCCGAGTAAACAAAGGCTTTATTGATGAGGTCGGTATCTGCCTCGGGGTGGTACCCCTTGACCTTGTCGAGGATATCGGTCAGGCGGATCATCACAGAGCAGCCACCATCATCCGTTCAAAATCGTTGGTATTTCCAACCAATTATGAAAGTAGCATCGTCGACTCATGGGTACAAGGTTTGCGGTATCGGCGGTCGTCTCTCGCTAAGATAAGAAGACTATGAAATGAAATGGCTGAAGATGCTTGAGAGAATTGCTGCGGCGCATCGTCGAACGTTCGCTCGGTTTGCTGCCGTCTGTGGCGCGGTCATCGTTTCGTGGACGCTGTATTCTGAATTACCAAGAGAAATCGAGATCTTGTACAACTACGGGCTGCATCGCTTTGACGTGACCCGCGTCTCGATCGACTACCTTAAACAAGGAGAGTCGGTGCACGGGGTTTCCTTCGAGTACCCCAGGGGAACAGCTCCGGCGAAGGAACGACATCGTCTCACCCTGGCTCGTGGCCACTATCGCGTCCTCGCCCGACTCAGCTTGGATGGACGGTCGAAAGAGTTTGCGCGCGCTGTAGAAATCCCCCAGTCGGACGTCTATCAAATCGATCTATTTGAGATCGCGGTCGCTGCGGCCTCGGGAGAACGAAGCGAGCCACCCTACGCTGAAGAACTCCGCAACGTCTGGACGCATCACAACAGTTTGCACGCACCGCAATGGCTGCTTGCAAACCTGATTCAGGATGCTTTCGGCCACTCCAAGTTCCGAGCGCGCCGCGCCGATGTCGATAGAAGGCGATTTTACACCGAGTAGCGTCCGGCGATCTGAGGAGCAGGACCGAGGATTTTGCGGCTTGATGCCTTTTCTGTTCGCTGCTTGGTGCGCAGTATTTGGTTCAACAAAACAAGTGGAGCCACCGTGAGTACAAACATCGACGGGAGATTCGACGCTATTACTCCGCCACTCGTCATACTCAGAATCATCACTAGATAGAGAAGCATACATCCAGACGAGTTTCGACGATGTTTTGCCCATTCCCAGGCGATACGGCAAAAGAGTCCGCTGAGTGTCATTCCGAAAAATACGCCTAGTATGCCAAAATTGATCCACCACTCTCCGATTCCTGTGAATGGCTTGCCGGCGGTGCCCGGTAGATATGTTTCTGAAAACCAGTTTCCAGAGGTGATCGTTTTTGGCTTCTCTTCCCAGAGTGTTCTCGGGACCAGCCCAATGACCCCACGCACAAAAAAATCCCCATAGAGAAAGTTGTTGTAGTCAAAGTCTTGTTTTACCACCATGAAGTGGTCGAACACACTGAGATTTAGGGCCTTTGACATTGTGCGGAAGACTGACGGACTATCCCCGTCTGCCTGTTCCACAGTGTCCCAGTAGTTGACTCGGTTGTTTTCAAAAATCGATCTCCGCGCTGTATCGAGCGCACCCATGAGTCCGCCGATCATCACCAAGCCAATTGCGAGATAGACCACTGGTACATTCGGTCTGGACAGCGTGTAAAGAGCGATAATAAAAATAATAGGATACACGACAGCACTTCGGTCACCCATTAGAGTCGGTGCGAGCAGTGACGCAATCAAGAATACCGCGCTCAAAGCCCGTCCCCGTCTTCTTTTTATGCTTTCTACCAACATAAAAGCGGCCAGTAGAGACGTAAGATTCGGAATGATCCGAAGAAAAGACAGCCCGTCCCAAAGACCATGTCGCGAGGCGTACATAAACTCGGCAACGTTACCTACTCGGATGACTTGATATCCTATCATGCCTAGCGCTACGAGGATGCCTATTGACGTGACGAATCGAAGTCGACGCATGCTAATGGCGGTTTGATATCGACCTTTCCCTTTTGAATCTGAACGAATCCATCGTCGCGACCATCCTTTGAAAGATAAATACGCCAATATAAAAGCGATGTATCCTACTGAAAAAACCATAAGGGTTTCTCGAGCCAGTGCCTTTGGCTCCTCCCGGAAAAGGAACGCAAGAAATGGTGTGTCCAAGTCCAGAAGAATGAACGCTGGCCTGACTACGAATCGTGGAATGTAGAGATATGAAAATATGGAAAGTGGATCGAACGGGTTTTCTCTGAAAAGCAAAAGAGCCGTAACCATTGTAGCGGCTAGCAGACCAAGTAGTAAGCTATCAAGAGTCAATAACTGCATATGATCTTGCTCTTTTCTCGTTCGATGCTCGAAAAGCATTCTGAGACACCTGATATTTCAGGTGCGATGGTCATGTGGCTTGTTCGCTCACTGTTCGCGATTCCGGTTTCGAGCAAGCATCTTCACGACCAATGTTTTGATATCCTGGAAACTCTCCGGTTTATTGGTTTTATCTGCAACTTTGATAATGAGTGCCCCTGCAGCTAGCGAAGAGGTTCCTCCAAAGAACAGCTGAAGTAGCTCGGAGTTACATACGTATGTGGCAGTCCAAGCCGCGGCGCACATGGGTAGGGTTAAGAGCATCGGAGTCCAAACGATCTCAGCAGTTTCATACAGTGTGATCGATAGCGTGTTCGTTGTGAGCCACAGCCAAGGAAACACCAGGGATCCTTCCGCCAAGACCACTGCCCAAACAGCTCCCTGCACCCCGTGAGATCGGGTCGTGTGCCAGATGAGAGGAATCAACACGACCAAGTATATCGACGTGAGTAGTACCTCGTGTGCGGGAGTACCTCTTCCGATCAGCAAGGGTCGAATCGAGGAAGTGATGGCCTTCAGCGCACCTGCGAGGGTCATCCACATCAGTACCGGTGCGGAAGAGCGCCACTTGTCGCTAAACACGAGGACGATCAATGGCTCCGCAAGCACCGCCAGGACACCAAGCGCCGGGAACGTCAGGAGCAGAGTGAACTGAAGTGATTTCTTATAACCTCGGGTGATTCGTGCGCTGTCGGTTTGAACGCTCGAATAAATTGGGAAAAGCGCCTTCCTCGCCACCTGAGTGAGGTCTGAAGCAAACATGTTGCTGAAGCGGGACCCGTTTTGAAACGTTGCTAGAGACGTTTGTCCGAGATGATTTGAAAGGACGATTCCCGCCAGCTGCTCTCGCGCAACCTGCAGCACGTTCAAAGCGAACAACCATTTGGCAAAGCCAAAGAGCTCAAAGAGGATCCTCAGATCCCAGGAGAATCGAGGAACATGTCGGTGAAGGACGTAGGACAGAGCTGCACGCGCAAGCAGTCCAGCGAACAAGCCCGCCACGAATGCCCATGCGCTCTGAAGCAAGGGCGCCAGCGTGCAGACTGTGAGAAGCATCGAGAGTCCGTTGGCCGCTTCGAGGAGAAAGCGCCTCCGAAAGTCGAGCTGCCTTGAGAGCACCACGAACGCGTTGTTTTCAAGAGCAATCGCCAGTGGGAGAAATGACATCGCCCTCGCTATCGGTAAGGCCTCTTCGGCACCGAGAAGCCTTGCGATGGACGGTGCACAGAAAAAAAGCAGTACCGAATACAGGCACCCGCGCACAGCCTTGTCCCAGGTCCATGCCGCGTTGAGCAGCTCTTGTGAGACTTGTCCCTTTTTCTGGGTGACCGCTGCGCTAAATCCGAAAGCACCCATCGAGACTAATGAATGCAGAACCTTCGCAACAGCGACGAAACCGAACTCTTCGACGGTGAGGAGATGAGCCAATACCGACATGCTCACTACATGGGCTCCCCGCACTATCCAGCGAGCGAAACCCATCCAGATTCCGGCCTGCAATCCGATTTGCGTGAGATTTTTTCTCATCTGCGAACAAGGACCAGCCTTACGGCTCGAGGCCGCTATCGTCAACACCTCGCCGCAGGCTTGGAAGAGTCTCGGTTCAACCGGGGCCTATCACGAAACGATTGGAGATGCCGACGGATGCCTCTGCTTGATGCGTCGTGCGAGAAAAAACGACCTCTTTCATACGACTCCACTGGGATGCCAGGCATTGTGGATTGCAGGTAAGCTCAACGATGGCTTTCGGTCCGAGCTCCTCAGTGAGAAGTTGATTGAGTGGCGTTCAGCGCGCTGGACATCCGTCTACCTGAGGGGCAGGATTCGTGACGGGATGGGAACGATCTCGGTCGTGCTCCGCGACGAAGTCCGTCCCAGGGGGAAAAACTTGTGCCTCCCAACGTGGCTGTGTTGGATGTTTTCTTCGAGTTTTTCGAGACTGCGTGTACTAGACGTCAGGAACCGGCATTTCTCTTTGAGCGCAGCGGGCGAGGTGTCGTTTCCTATCGTGCAGACCTAAACGCTACGCGTTTCAGCAACCATCGGATCCATAGTTGAAATCTGCGGTGTTAAACGGGGAGACTCGATGATTCGTATCGCGCTTAGAGCCACGCATGTTCTTCTGGATGTGCTCGTTCTCGCAGCCTCGGTAGTACTCGCGTATCTTCTGAGGTACGATTGGGTGCTGCCGTTCGGAGATTTCAAAGTAGGCCTGTTTCTCGGGCCTTATGTTGTTCTTGCACAGTACGTGTTACTTAGCCTTTTCGGTATACCTCAATGTTCCTGGCGTCATTTTGGTTTGCGTGAAGTGCGACGGGTTGCGGCGGCTCTCGGAGTCGCCATGATGCTCTTTCTCGGCGCGCGAATCGTTTCGGGTTTGCTCCTTCCGAGATGGGATTACGCACGCTATGCTCTGATGCCCATCGGAGTCACGATCATCGACTACGTTCTCGCTGTTCTATCGGTGTGTGGTCTTCGCGCGTTGCGACGAAGCATGGCAGATCGGGCTGCGATCAGGCCGCGGATGGTTCAAACCAAGCCGCGCAAAAAGACCCTGTTGGTCGGAGCGGGTAACGATGGCTGGCTCATCGCTCGCGAACTTGAAAATCGGCCTGAATTGGGAATCGATGCGATTGGATTTCTCGATGATGATCCGCACAGGCAAGGTAGACGCGTGCAGGGGATTCCCGTGCTTGGTAAGGTCGATAATCTCAATACTTACGCATCTCGTTTTGCGGTGGAACAAGCGCTCATCACCCTAGTCGACCCGTCGGGTTTGGTTGTCCGCAAGGTTCGGCGACTTTGCGCAGAAGCCTCGATCCCTGCGAAGGTAATACCTGGACTTTCCGATATTGTTGAAGGACGAGTGAACCTTACCAGAATGCGGGACGTGGCCATCGAGGATCTACTCGGTCGAGAGCCGGTCATCTTAGAGATGGAGGGCATATCCACCACCCTGAAAGATAAAGTCGTGCTGGTTACCGGAGCAGGGGGCAGTATCGGCTCCGAGCTGTGCCGACAAATCCTTCGCTTTCATCCGAAACGTCTGATCCTTTTGGAGCGCGCGGAACATGCGCTTTTTGATACCCATCGGGATCTCATCAAGCTGAGCCCGGAGCATCTCGATCACGTGCTCCCGTGTATTGCAGATGTGTGCGACGAGACTCGCTTACATAGAATCTTTGAGCAGCATCGGCCAGATATCGTATTTCATGCTGCGGCGCACAAACACGTTCCCATGATGGAATGGAACCCAGGCGAGGCCATCAAGAACAATATTTTCGGAACGCGAACAGTCGCCGATGCATCCGATCGATTCGGTGTCGCCAGTTTTGTCATGGTTTCTACGGACAAAGCGGTGAATCCCACCTCTTTGATGGGTGCATCAAAGCGTGTAGCAGAGATTTACGTGCAGGCGTTAGACGATCGCAGTCGCACATCTTTTTCAACGGTTCGATTCGGCAACGTGCTCGGGTCGAACGGCAGCGTCATTCCTATCTTCAAAGAGCAGATCGCCTCAGGCGGACCGGTTACGGTGACGCATCCGGATATGAAGCGCTATTTCATGACGATCCCCGAAGCTTGTCAGCTCGTGTTGCAGGCTGGCGCTATGAGCAAGGGAGGAGAGATTTTCGTCCTCGACATGGGAGAGCCGGTGAAGATTCTCGATCTAGCCACCGACTTAATTTCGCTTTCAGGATTCCGGCCCGGAGAAGATATCGATATAGAGTTTGTTGGTACCCGTCCAGGAGAGAAGCTCTTCGAAGAGCTTTCTGCGGACGAGGAGCAAGTCGATAATACGAGGCATTCCAAAATCCTCGTATGCGCGACTCGCCGCAACGAAATCGACTGGGCGCGTAGAAATATCGAACGACTCGTGCAGATGGCAGATCGAGCTACGCCTCACGAGATGCAGCTGGAGCTCACTCGTGTGGTTCCGGAATATCGAAGCCCGGCCGTCGATGATGAGCCCGCTTCTTGGGTTTCGAAGCCTATCAACCGGACAGTTTCCGAAGCAGTCTGAAGAACACTCGAACGACAAAGGCACCCTGCCCATTCAGTTCGCACCAAGGACATAGAGGATTTGGGAGCTTGGTCAGTAAGGAAAGTAGTAATGAGTTCTGTCCGATCTGTTCTGATAACCGGTGGCACTGGATCCTTGGGTCAGGCGCTTGTCCGCAGTCTCGTTAAAGATCATCCGGAGGTCGAGCGAATCGTCATCTTCTCTCGGGACGAACTCAAACAATTCGAGATGCAGCAAAAATTCGATGCTGCCTCGTCAAGGTTGCGATTCTTCTTGGGAGACGTCCGCGATGTAGATCGCCTCAAGCGAGCGTTACGAGATATCGATACGGTGATTCATGCAGCGGCGCTAAAGCAGGTTCCGGCCGCGGAATACAATCCTTTCGAATTCATCCGTACGAACGTTATGGGAGCACAGAATTTGATCGATGCGTGTCTCGACAGCGATGTAAAGCGAGTGGTCGCTTTGAGCACGGATAAGGCAGCGGCACCCATCAATCTTTACGGCGCCACAAAGCTCTGCTCCGACAAGCTGTTCTCTGCTGCGAATCTTTTCAAGGGAGGCAGAGATCTGCGTTTCTCGGTGGTACGCTACGGCAACGTCATGGCAAGTCGTGGGAGTGTGATTCCCTTGTTCCTACGCAAGCGGAATGAGGGAATTTTACCCATTACCGACAGTGAGATGACAAGATTCAACATCACACTGACCAGAGCTCTTGAGATGATCTACCACGCCATCGAGTCTGCTTGGGGCGGAGAGATTTTCGTTCCCAAGATACCGAGCTACAGTATCACCGCTCTGGCCGAGGCAGTTGCACCCGAAGCGAAGCAAGTTATCGTAGGCATACGGCCCGGCGAAAAGCTGCACGAAGAAATGATCACTGCTGCCGACTCTCCAAATACCGTCGAACTCGAAAGCCATTTCGTCATCATTCCCAGCATGTCTTGGTGGAAGCACGAGGACTATCTACTAGAGACAAGAGGTGAAAAAGTACCGAAGGGCTTTGCGTATCAAAGCGGTACGAATCCGCACTTCCTCACCGTAGAAGAGATTCGTGAGATGATTCAGCTGCACGTGGATCCTAACTTTAGGCCATCTCAGTAAGTGCGAAGTAAGAGATATTCCTCCATGAGCAATCGATGTCCCATGTGGCAGATATCAAAGGGTGCCTAATGAGTCAGAATGCCATATTGCCGTATGGTCGCCAGTCGATATGCGAAAAGGACATCGACGCAGTTGTAGAGTGTCTTAAGGCAGACTTTCTCACTCAAGGGCCAAGAGTCCAGTCTTTCGAAAAAGCGCTGTGCGAGTTCACTGGTGCGCGATTTGCTGTAGCGGTATCCAGTGGTACTGCAGCGCTTCACCTGGCTTACGCGGCGCTTGGACTGGGTACGAACGATATGGCTCTTGTTCCCGCCATCACCTTTGTTGCTACAGCCAATGCAGCAAAGATGCAGGGGATGCGCGTTGCTTTCGTGGATGTGGAGCGTGATACAGCATTGGCAACCGGAAAGATGTTCAAAGAGGTTGCCGATCGAATAGAGAACAGTGGAAAACTACTCCTTGCACCGGTTCATATGTGTGGACACCCGGTCGATATGCGTTCGATCCATCGATTAGCAAGCGATAAAAACGCTTTCGTTGTGGAGGATGCATCCCACGCACTAGGTGCGGACTATCGCGTGGATGGTGAAACTTATCGGGTAGGACAGTGCGCTCATTCAAATCTTGCCGTGACGAGTTTTCATCCGGTGAAGCACATCACGACAGGCGAGGGTGGGGCCATACTGACCGCCGACGAGTCGCTCTACGAACGCTTGATGACGCTCCGTTCCCACGGGATCCACAAGGATCCATCACGCTTTTCTTGGTCTGCAGAGGATCCGATGGCGGGCCCATGGTTCTACGAGATGACGGAGCTCGGTTACAACTATCGCATCACCGACATCCAATGTGCCCTTGGCGCGCAGCAACTGACTAGGCTGCCTGAGTTTTTAGAACGCAGAAGGGCGCTCGCTGCGCGTTACGACTCGTTTCTTGCTCCACTCGCCGATTTCGTCGTTCCCCTTAGACGCAATGAGGACTGTCGACATGCCTATCATCTGTACGTGATTCAGCTTGTTCGGCGTCAAGACGAATCGCTCGAGCAGCTCGCGCTTCGGCGTAAGAGACTGTACCTTGCGCTTCGGGAGCGAGGAATTCTCACCCAGGTCCACTACATTCCCGTTCCGTGGCAGCCTTATTATCTCTCGCAGCATGGTGCGTATTTCAAAACAATTGCTGCTCATATGGAAATCTCTGATTCAAACGAGCATTCCGACGCTGTCGTCGTGAACAAAGAAGCCAGGCAGACCATGTTTGAGTCCTACCCAGGTGCAGCAGAGTATTACGCTGCAAGTCTCAGCCTTCCGCTCTTTCCTGCTATGTCTGATGGCGATATCACTAAGGTTGTTGAGGGGATTCAAGCCTGGGTACGTTGATCTCTAATGCCAACTTGGTACTTGATGCAAATAATCTCTATCTTAAGGCGACAGTAAATCAGTGTCATCGAACAAGACTATCAAGCTAGACTTTGTTTCGGTCGGCCCCATGCGTGCGGGGACTACCTGGCTTCACGAGGCCTTGAGTCATCATCCCGCAGTTTCGCTTCCGGTTGAAAAAGAGACGTTTTTCTTTGATAGGAACTTCGATCAGCCTCAAGAATGGCACGAGGCACATTTTCGACGACCCCTCAAAGCATGCGTCGGAGAAGTGGGTGCTTCTTACTTCCATGGTGATGGAGTTCCGGATCGGATCTACAGATACAGCCCTGGGTGCCGTATGATCATCCACCTTCGAGATCCTGTAGACCGAGCCTGGTCCACATTTGATCATTTTCTGCGGCGCGGCATGGTACCTCAAGAGCTCCCGCGGGCGATCAAAGTGAAACCGGAAATACTTGAAGCCAGTCGGTATTCAGTATATCTCCCTCGCTGGACAGAGACTTTTGGTGCAGAGCGCATTCACTTTGTGTCGATGGACGCGATACGTGCACAGCCTGAACGCGTACTCGATGAGCTTTTGCATGTTCTGGGTCTAGCCAATATCGACGTGTCCTCTATTCCGCGAGGTCCAGTAAATGCCGCGTTTAGGCCACGCTCTCGTATTGTTCAGCGTATACAGCATGAACTATTTTGCGCGTTGCGAGATCGTCACTATTTTCATGCACTGTCCGCATTGAGACCGATCGCACGCAGGACGCGATCGTTCTGGCAAAAGTCAGCCTCTCCAAACGTGCCCAGCCAACGAGAGCTCGACTGGCTAAACCGAAATCTGGGTGACGAGCGGATATACTATCAGACGCTTTTATCCTCAGCGATCCAAGCGGAACTCGATCATCCTCCAAGGTCTGTCGTAGCAAGCGAGCTCAGCACATCAGAATCTAGAAAACCTCGGTTTTTTTTAAAACCATCTTTCACAAAGGTACGGATATCTCCGGGATCCTTTGACGAACGAGATGCTTTGTTCAGTGACTCGAATGAGGACGACACAAGCCGCGTCTTGACCTCAACAGATGAAACGCGGACTACGGAAGTTTGGGTCACAACGGAGCAGCGATACCTTCGGTCGGACGACGGCGTGTTCGTCTCGGGTATCGAAGATGCAGACTTTTTCAGTCGTTATTTGCGCATCTTTACAAAGGTGAACGTGATAGCGAGAGTGACCCGTGTATCCGAAACTCCATCGGTACCGTATGTACGAGCCGAAGCTGCGCATATCGAGTTCTTTGACCTACCGGCATTTCCCGATGTGCACGCTACACGAGGCGAAGTGCCATTTAGATGCGTCGCACTCGCGGATCGGATCCGGGCACTGATGTTTCTTTGGGGTAAGAAAACACGTTCGGAAGCCCAGGCTCCGGTCGTAATTCTTCGCTCTCCAGGGCTCGTGTGCTTTTGCGTTTGGCAAGGATTGAGGCTGCTCCCTAATTTCGCAAGACCGATTGTCGGGGCAGAAGTAGTTGCCGACCCAGACCAAGAATACGCCAGAGCAGCCATTGTATCCCGAGGTGCTTCTCTCTTACGCAGGACTGCAGTCAGGATGCTTGCAAATCAGTGCGAAAACAGCGACGGGGTTGCATATGTCACAGAGCATGCACTCCAGCAACTTTATCCACCGAAGTGCCGTTCCTTCAGTTACTCCAGCATCGATCTCGGCAGTTCCGCATTTGACCTTTCGACTCCCGTGAACGCGAGACTGAGTGCGCAGGACGATATGCTAAAGAAGGCCACCATTGCATTCGTCGGCAATCTAGGCCGGCCACTCAAGGGGCTTGATGTGCTTCTCAACGCGATCGCGGCGATACCGGTGGATCTTCAGCCGAATCTTGCAGTGGTTGGAGATGGAGCGCTCAGAAAACAATATGAACTTCATGCGGAACAATTGGGCCTGCTCGATCGCGTAAAATTTCATGGACAATTACCTAAAGGAGACGCGGTGTATGCGGTGCTTGCAGACGCGGACCTTTTCGTGCTCCCAAGTCGGCGAGAGGGGTTGTCAAGGGCGGTGATCGAAGCGATGGCCGTTGGTTTACCCTGCCTGATGACTGAAGTTTGTGGTGCAGAAGAGTTACTTGCCAAACAAGACAGAGTCCCTATTGACGACGTATCTGCTTTGGCCAGTAAAATCGAGCAAATGCTGCGGTCGCGGCAGCGGCGATGCCTTGCATCAGAACGCAATATTCAGCGGTCACGCAGGTATCAGCACGAGCTCATTCAACGGCAACGAGATTCGTTCTACCTATGGTTGAGGGACATTGCAGAGGTGAGTCGCTCCGGTCCGCCAAGGACGTATTTGAAAAAATACTGACGCGATCACGAACTCGCGGAGATCAGACATGCGAATATTGACTCTTATACAGGCGTATTTGCCAACAGTCGGCGGAATGATACGTTACAGCGCTGACGTTGTAGAACACCTGCGCACTCGAGGGCATCAAGTAGATGTGCTTGCTCCAGCGCCAGGAACGCAAACAAGCCTGAGCCCGAGCAGCCAAGGAACCGTAATCAACGTACCCGCTTGGTTCCAGATCGACTCTGCCGTTATCGCGCCGATGTACCCCACAGCATTTTGTGCTTTGGCCAAAGGGTACGACCTACTGCATTTCAACTTTCCTTCACCGATAGCTGAGCTTTCTCTGCTTGCGTTCTCGTCGCGATTAAAGCAAGTGCGGAAGGTCGTTACGTATCACTCTGACATCGTGCCTGCGAAACGATTCAGTGGTTTGTACAACAAATTCATCACCCGTTCTTTCTTAGATTCTATGGACGACATCATCGTGACTTCGTCTCAGCTTTTGAATTCGTCGCCTCATTTGAAGGCTTTGAAAAGCCGAACGCAAGTGATCCCTTTGGGTGTTCCCTCTAAGAAATTTGCCCTTCATTCGGTAAAGAAGAACATGAAAAGGCCCTTGCAAGTTCTCTTTGTGGGGCGGCTTTCACGGTACAAGGGGATCGACTACCTCATCGCCGCAATGCCTAAGCTGAACGCGGAGTTAAGAGTCGTTGGGGCGGGTCCCCTTGAAGCTTCCCTGCGAAGTCAGATTTCATCGCTTTCACTGCAAGAACGTATCACACTTCTTGGTAATATGTCTGAGTCCAAGTTGATTTCGGAATACCACGCGGCAGATGTGCTCGTACTGCCATCTACCGATTCGGCGGAAGCGTTCGGCTACGTTTTGATCGAAGCGATGATGGCTCGCTGTGCGGTCGTATCGACAGAACTCGGCACCGGTACGTCGTTCGTCAACCAACATGGAGAGACCGGTTTCGTCCTGCCACCAAAGGACTCTGCTGCCATTCATCGGGCGCTGACCAAGCTAGACAGAGATCGCGGACTGCTAAAAGACTATCAGGGAAACGCATACAATCGAGCTATAAAGCATTTTGGAATTGAATGTATGTTGGAGATGACGGCCAACCTTTTTGAAGGTGATTCCAATAAGTCCTCGGATTTAGGTATATGCAGTACGAAGGCAGTATCATCTGCGGCGCACGCACTAGATCAAGTCGTCACGACGTGAGACCGGAAAAACCAAGCGATTCAGTCAGCGATTCACCGGAGATGTTTCGTACGTCTGCGCATCGATCGAAACGGCGATTCTCGCGACGGCGAACCGCGCGACTTTTGAGTTCGCCCCTACGTGCCAAGAGCCACACGTACGCGAGCTCAGCGATCGCCTTTCGGTTTGGGATCGGTGCGATGGGTGCATCGATAGGTCTTGCTCCACTGCTTTTCGGAGGAACCTTCGGCTGGTCGGTTTCTGTAATTGCAGGGATTTCTTCGATGGCGGCGATGACCGTGCCAGAGGCGTTTTTCTCTAGAGCAGGACGGCATTTGCCGCTTTTGGCTGTGGTGTGGGCCGTGGCGGTCCTATTCACATTGATCCAGGCCATACCTTTGCCGAACTCTTTGGTGGCGGCGCTCGCCCCCGAGAGCCTTGAACGCTGGTTACGTGCAGCGCACCTGCTCGAGCTCGAGGTGGAGTATGCCGCGCTATCGCGCGACCCAGGACAAACATTCGCCTACTTTATTCAGGCTTTAGGGCTGTTTAGCGTCTACATCTGTGCGTTCATTCTTGGAGCAGGAGGACAGTATCGCTTGGTGCTCACGATGGTCGGTTCCGCGGCTGCTATCGTTTCGCTGATAAGCCTCGCGCACATGATTTTTGCCGCCGACGCGGTGTACGGCCTTTACAAACCGGTGCATGCGCGTCCCACCGTGCTCTCGCCACTTCTCAACAGCAATCATCTTGCGGGGCTGTCCCTTCTAGGAGTCCCGATTCTGGCGACGCTCGGCCTAGAAGGTCGCGATCCATATCGGTACGCATACGGCACTGCAGCCATACTCACCGCTTCAACCTTATTACTTACGCTTTCCAGAGGTGGAATCGTCAGCTTCGCAGTCACCTCGGTGATCACTGTGGTTTGGGTCTCGGTGCTTCGTCGTCGACAGGGAAGGAAGAGTTCGGCAGTTGGGCTGATGTTCGTGCTTCTCGCGGGGGCCGGTCTAGGGATCTGGGCGGCTCGAGGTCTCAAGGAGGAGTTCGCAGACGCTAGCCAGAAAAAACTGGAGCTTCTCCTTAAATCGTTCGAGTTTATGCAAAGTTGCCCCTGGGTCGGCGTCGGTAGAGGTGGGTATTCCGCCGCATTTGTCGAATTCTACGGGAACGATCACCGAGCGCACTACGCGGAGAATCTCATCGCGCAGTGGATTTCAGAGTGGGGCGCCATCGTCGGCCCAGCGGTCTTACTCAGTTGCGCCATTACGTATGTTCTCGCGGCTAGAAACGCTCGGAATGCAGTTCAAGTCGGTGCTCTGACCGGACTGGGAGGCCTTGTCTTACAGAACATGGTGGATTTCAGTCTTGAGCTCTCCGGTGTGGCGACAGCAGGTGCGGCTACGCTTGGGGTGGTGACGTCTTTTGCGCGAAAAAAACTACCCCGTCTTCGGATTGCTCCCTTGAGGACGCATCGAGTGGCGCGACTCGTCGGCACTCTGTCTCTCGGTATAATTTTGTTTTTTGGGTGGAGCGTGCACCGTGACTCGCTGGTCACGGCTCAAGATCGCCTTGAGAAGTCGCTGGCCACCCCGGAGCTCTTTCAAGACGAATTGCGACGTGCGGTGCAGAAGCATCCCTCCGAGCCTGTGTTGGCTCTGCTCGCAGGGCACGAGGCCAGGCGCAGGAACGACCCGATGGCGTTGAGGTGGCTGAGCCGCGCCATGGTGCTCGCCCCAAACTGGTCGAGCCCTCACGAAGAAGCAGCGTATGCCCTTTTTGCCAGAGGCGCGGTGGAACAAGCGCTAATTTCGCTTCGGGAAGCGCTCGAACGGGATCCGTCGATCAAGTCAACGTTGCCTTGCGAAGTATTGAACCTTCGATCTCGCGCAGACCCTACCCTCGATCTTCTTCAGGCCGCGCGGGGAAGAGCCGCGTCGCGGATGCTCGAGCTGGCTGCAGTGTGTCTTGCCATCGATGCCGATGAAACCCGTCGATTGGATCAGAAGATCCTCTCCCTCGACCAGGACCATGCACCGGCGAATCTTCGTGCGGCGCGCCGAGCACGTCGAAATGGAGATTCCGTGGAGGCTCTCGACAAGATATTCCGAGCGGTGCGTAGTGATCCGTCCTCACGTACAGCTCATCTTTTGCGTCTTGAGTTGCTTCTGGCAAGCCAACAATATCTTGCGGCAGCTCAAGCTGTCGAGTACGCGCAAAAACACCTCGACTCGGTTTGGGAATTAAAGGCGATGCTGGCAGTGGCCAAGGGAGATGTCGAGGCGATGAGGAGCGCAATTTCGGCTATGCGAGGTAGTGCATCAGAGTCTGCGTCTCGGCTCGCCAGGACCTATAGGTTTTTAGGAAAGATGGAACTCAAAATGGGCTACCAAGCGCGTGCGATGGCTGCCTATACTCGGGCCTACCGCATCGCTCGGGACTCTCAATCCCTCGACAAGGTTGCGAATCTGGCAGAACAATTGGGGGATCGTGCAACGCTACGCTGGGCACTCAAACGGCTATGTACGCAAGATTCAACACCCCCTCGTGCCTGTAGCGGCCGATCGCCCGACGACTCTATCAAGCCGCGGTTCCCTCGAGCTGTGGTGCTATCAGGTTCATCGAACTAGAAGGGTGTGGCTCCATTGAGAGGATTGAATCGATGAGCAAATCGGATATCGTCGGAGAAAAGCAAGAGGAAGAATCCCTGATCGACGTCGCGTCGTTCCTAAGGCTGCTCTGGCAGCAGAAATGGGTTCTGCTCGTCTCCACTGTTGCATTCAGCACGGTAGTCATGTTGTGGACTGCACGGCAGCCCAAGGTCTACGAGGCTATCGGCACACTGCAGTACGATCCGAATCCGCCTCGTCCGCTCCCCGGTAGCGTGGAGGATATCTCACAAGAAGCCCCCAGCTATCTGGGACAACAAGAGTTCTACAAAACTCAAAATCAAATTCTATCGAGTCGTGTGCTGATGGAACGAGTGGTGGAACAGCTAGGGCTGCAGGCAAACCCTGATTTCCTATATATCCCTGAGGACGAGCGCGATGCTTGGGAAGGCGCCTCGATTTCGGAAGCAGCACTCGCTCTTCAGCTACGACTTGGTGTTCGTCA
>JBCCEA010000042.1:0-31957 GCA_039030515.1 Myxococcota bacterium
CACTCAGCAGAGCGTTGCACTCAGCAGAGCGTTGCACTCAGCAGAGCGTTGCACTCAGCAGAGCGTTGCACTCAGCAGAGCGTTGCACTCAGCAGAGCGTTGCACTCAGCAGAGCGTTGCACTCAGCAGAGCGTTGCAGTTGGCGCGCATTGCGACTACATGCTTTTGGGGTGGAGTGATGCGAATCCCCCTTGTCAATTTACTGGTTCGAAGCCCGCTACCGCGACTCCGGGAGCAGATGCTCTCCGTAGTCGAATGCGCCGAGATGGTTCCTGAACTGATCGATGCCCTGACGCGCGGAGATCACCTCACCATCGTTCAGCTCGCTAGGGATACCAGCGTGCTGGAGGTTCGATGCGACGAGCTCAAGAACAGCCTCCAGGCGAACATGCCCACGCGTCTTTTGCTTCCCGTAGATCGAAGAGACCTACTCAAGCTGGTCGCCCAGATCGACGCGACGGCCAATTGCGCTGAGGACGTCGGCGTACTGCTCACGCTCAGGCACATGGAAGTCCCGGAGGAGCTTACCCCTACCCTGAAGACATTCGTAGATCAGGTCATGGATGTCGTTCGCACGAGCCAACGGCTGGTAGACCTTATCGAGCCCTTGATCCAATCGAGTTTTGGGGGACGACCCGCAAACGAAGCGCGTGCGATCATCGAAGAGCTCGGTCGCAAGGAGCATAAAGCCGACAAGCTTCAAGATCAGTGCGCGAAGATCTTGTTCAGCCTGGAGCACGAACTGCCCCCCGTCGGCGTGTTTATGTGGACCAAAATACTGAACAAGATAGGCGATATGGCCAACCACTCAGAGCGCGTCGGCGATCAATTTCGCCTCTTCCTCGCGCGATAACGCAACTGGGCGACACTACTGCTCAGAGCATCCTTTTCTTCAGCGCGCTATATCGTGGCCGAGCCATGGACGGCACCACCCTACTCTTGGTCACTGCGACGGTCACGGGGCTTTATATGGCTTGGAACATCGGCGCAAACGACGTCGCCAACGCCATGGGAACCACCGTTGGATCCAAAGCGCTGAGTTTGCGCGGGGCCATTTTAATAGCAGCGTGTTTTGAGTTTAGCGGCTCCCTGATCGCTGGAGGTACGGTCACCTCGACCATCGCAGCCGGGATCATCGATATCGGAATCTTCCGAGAAGACGCCTGGACCCTTGCCCTAGGGATGACGTGCTGCCTGTTGTCGGCCGCCATATGGCTCAACGTGGCTACTTTTTTTGGTTGGCCAGTCTCGACAACCCATACGATCGTGGGCTCCGTATTTGGGTTTGGCGTGGTAGCCGGTGGATTTGAAGCGGTGCGCTGGAGCGTGATGAATACGATCGTGCTGAGCTGGGTCGCCTCCCCCCTGCTCGGAGGTCTCCTGAGCTACGCCGTTTTTACGATGATTCGCGACCGCATCCTCAATGCAATGCATCCACTGCAGGCACTGAGGCGCCTTGCTCCGCTCCTTATCTTTCCCATCTTCACCGTGCTGACACTTGCGCTCGCACTCCAGGGCCTTTCGCCCCTGGGTTTGGAGTTCAGGACCGCCCTGTGCGCCGCCTTGGCGACCGGTCTGCTCAGCGCGGTCATCGCAGTGCCCGTGGTGCACAGACTTTCCCAAACGCGATTTGGCGCGAACGAGACGATGGCGGTGGAACAGGTGTTTTCGGGGCTACAGGTGCTCACCGCGAGCATGGTGGCCTTTGCCCACGGCAGCAATGACGTGGCCAACGCAGTAGGACCACTCGCAACCGTGTTTGGCGCAATTCAAATGGGAATCCAGGACACGATCGAGGTACCGATGAACGTCTTGATGATCGGCGCCATCGGCATCGTGATCGGCCTTTCTACCTTCGGCTATCGAGTGATGGCGACGATCGGAGAAGAGATCACGAGCCTGACCCCTTCACGAGGATTCTCGGCGGAGTTCGCTGCATCGACGACCATTTTATTGGCGAGCATGCTGGCCATCCCGGTCAGCACGTCCCATACCCTCGTCGGATCGGTCATCGGCGTAGGATTCGCGCGCAGCCTCGGCGCCATCAACACCTCGGTAGTACGACGCATCGCCCTAAGCTGGGTGGTTACAGTGCCGTTCTCGGCGAGTTTGGCGGCTATCCTCTTCAGCCTGGTGCACTCGATCGCAGGCTGAGACGCGGTGTCGAATAAGCGCGCTTAGGGCAGCGCTGGCGCAGAAAACAGGGGGAATGTGACCTCGATCGCGGTACCCCTATCTTCAACAGCCCGCGCGATCACTCGCCCCCCACACTCTTGCACCAAATTCCGTGCGATCGCGAGCCCAAATCCCGCGCTGGGCGTTCCCTTTACAACGAAACTGGGATCGAAAAGACGTTCGTACTCCGCCTCGGTCAGTTGAGGCGCGTTGTCGCTGATTCGGATGACTGCACCCAGGCCCTCCTGCGATACCAGCACGTCGATCACCGCATCGTCCACTTGAGCCACCGCATGAGCCGCGTGCATCAAAAGATTGGTCACCACTTGGCCGAGTCGGGTCGCGTCGATGGGCACCAGGGGCGCGTCGTCAGAAACCACGCGAAGACGCGCGACTCGCTGCAGCTCAGGTCGCAAAATCCGCACCGCTTGGTCCACCACACGCGAGGCGTCACATCGAGAGGAGGGCTTGGTTCCTGGTGTAAGCCTTTCAAGGCGTTTTACTACAGAGCGCATTTGCTCTACCGCGGACATCGCGTCGGACTGGGCAGTTCGAAGTTCGGTCAACAGGTGCACGGTTTGATCCGGATCACTCCGTACGTGGGTGATCGCTCCAGCTGTGAGGTCGGTCATACTTTCCATGCATTGTGATAAGAGTTCGGCAAAGCTGCCAAACTCCGCAGCAACTTCTGCCTGAAATGCAGAAACGGCCGTAGAGGGTCCGGACTGAAGGAGTCGCACCTCGAGATCACGAACGCTTCTCTGAATGTGCACAAGTTCGATCGCCGTGCGAAGCGTGGACTCGAGCTCTTCGTTTTGAAAGGGTTTTGCGAGATATCGTGTGACCTGACCCCGATTGATCGCGTCGATCGCCGCATGCATATCGGCATACGCAGTGACGATGATACGAATGGTGTCGGGTCGAATTTCACGAGCCTTTTCGCAGACCTCAACCCCAGACATCCTGGGCATTCGCTGATCGCACAGCAGTACCGCGATGTCTTGCTGCTGCAAAATGGCAAGCGCTTCGTCACCGCTGTCTGCCGTGTAAAGAGTCAGGCTGTCCTCTAAGAAGTAGCGGACTGAAATGAGATTTGCTTTTTCGTCGTCAACGTAAAGTATTGGATAAGCACGGTAATCGACACTCACGGGTGCCTCCATGGTGCGCTGTCGAAGCGGGGTTGCCTGAGGGTTTTACTGGGCTGCAACCTGTGGCGATCGCAAGGCGTTCGGGATAAAAACACGAAACAAAGCACCACCTTCAGTAGAGTCTACCACCCGAAGAGTTCCGCCGTGCCGATCGATGACCTGTTTTGCGATGGCGAGTCCGAGTCCGGTGCCTTCACCGGCGGGCCTTGTGGTGTAGAAGGGCTCGAAAATCTTCAAGCGTTTGGCAGCCGGAACACCCGGACCCTGATCTTCAACCTCCACCAGATAGCCGGCTGGCCCATCCATGTGCGCATCGGAGCTACCTCGTTCGTTCGAACTGTCTGTGGGGGCATGCGCTCCGGTGGCCCAACCGCGAATTCGAACGCATCCACCTGGCTTTGCGCGTGCTGCATTGTCGACCAGGTTGAGAAACACGTGATTCATATCGCCGGCACGCCCCTCGAGTACCGTGGATTCGTCGACGGCAAGGTCAAACCGAGTGCCGTCCGTAAGCCGCGCTTGCACCAATCTCACGGCAGCAAGCAAACCCGACCCGGGAGAGAAAGGTCCACTCTGTTCACGATCGATGCGAGAAACGTCGAGAAGGTCCGCCGTCATCCGTTCGATCCGAGTGGCGCAGTCCATCATGACGTCCATCATCTCCTGGGTCATGGGATCCACAGAGGGCCCAATACGCTTCTTCATCGCGGGCAGTCCACTCACCAGAGCAGTAAGAGGATTTCGCACCTGATGGGCAACTGACGCCGCCAGCACACCTAGAGTTGCGAGGCGTTCCTTGACGGCCATCTCACGCAACATCGATCGGAGTCGCACATGCACATCGACGCGCGCAAGCAACTCGCGGGCACTGAACGGCTTTGGGACGTAGTCACTCGCCCCCGCC
The DNA here is from genome assembly GCA_039030515.1 of Myxococcota bacterium. Lineage (GTDB taxonomy): Bacteria > Myxococcota_A > Polyangia > Polyangiales > Houyiibacteriaceae > JBCCEA01. The sequence continues at coordinate 4,228 of JBCCEA010000042.1, forward strand.
TCAAACCCTTCCAAAACCCAACCCACATCGCTGCGTGCCGTCACGAGCAGGATGGGGACCCCTTGCGTGCGTTCGTCGGCTCGAAGGGCGCGGCAAAGCGCGTAGCCATCCATCCTGGGCATCGCGACGTCGCTTATCACCACGTCTGGCGACTCCTGAAAGGCAAGACGCACCCCGTGTTCCCCATCGGAGGCGAGAAGTACCCGGTAGGAAGTGCAAAGCAGATTTCCGACATGTCGCCTCAGGTCGTCGTTGTCTTCCACAACGAGCGCCAAAGGAGCATCCTCCGACGGCCCTACGATCAGCTCGGTGGAATCGCGACGGACCGCCCCAGGAAGGTAGGATTCCGTAGGAGCCGCCACTGGACGGACCGATGGTCGTGCCGCGAGCCCGGTTTCGGCGTCGTCGGTTTGCACGACTCTCGGAATGCGTAGGGTAAATGTGGTCCCTGCCCCTATGCGACTCGTGCACAACACGTCTCCCCCGTGCAGCCTGGCTGCTTCACGGACGATCGCGAGACCCAGACCTGTTCCACCTCGCTTTTCACCCTGTTCGGCCTGCGCAAAGCGGGAAAAAACCTGAGCCACATCCTCGTCGGACATGCCCTCACCCTGATCCTCAACCGAGATCATCACGTCACCTCCCCGATCGTAGGCTCGTACGGTGATGCAGCTGCCCGGCGGACTAAACTTCAGGGCATTGGCCACTAGATTGGTGATGGCCGATTCGATCCATTTGGGATCGACCGCAGCTGGAGTGAGCGCATCTGCGATCTCCAACTTCAACGTCACATCGCGTCGATGGGCGTCGCTCTCGAATGCAGAAACGACCCCGCGGACGAAGTCCCCTATATCGAGATGAAGTCGCATCAACTTCATCTCTCCAGCATCAAACTTGGAGAGGTCGAGCAGCTGATTGATCAGGTGAAGTAAGCGTTTTCCGTTTCTTTGCATCGCGGAGAGCGAAGCTTGACGACCTCCAGGAGGTTCGAGTCCCCGAGCCAGATCATCTACCGGAGCCAAAATCAAAGAAAGCGGAGTCCGAAGTTCATGGGAGACGTTGGTAAAAAAGCGCGTCTTCGCCTCGTCGAGAGCCCGCACCTCAGCGAGTGTCTCAGAAAGCCGCTGCCCGGTCAGCGCGAGCTCCGCAGTCCGAGTTTCAACTTTTTCATCCACCTCTGCTTTTGCCTGCAGCAACTCCTCGTAGCGTGCTTCGCCCGCGCTCACGCTCTGCACAAGCGCGTCCTGTTGCGCCTCCATATCCTCTATCTGTTCACGCAGTTCTCCGCTCAAACGCAAAACGCGAATGGAAAGTGCCGCGCAAAGCCCTCCGAGTGCTCCAAGAAGCGCGCCCCAGCGAAGATCACCAAGGCCGTAGAAGCCGAGCAAGAGTCCCAAAGCTCCGCCCGATGAAAATGCGAGCGCACTACGCCATCTTCGACGCGGCTCTTCCCACTCTATTTCGTAGACGCATGCCTCGTCTCCCCGATGCATGCAGGCGGAGTGATGCACGACCGCCGGCGCCATCTCGAACATCGTGGTCACCGCGGAAAAGTTGGCGATTCTGGCGCGACAGCAGTGGTCCGTTGTTTCTCGCGGCGCTTCGGGATTGGAGCGATAGGTCAGGGTGAGTGCATGGGTGCCCGTTCGTTCGACCTGCATCGACGCGATCTTGTTCACTCGAGGACCGGCTTTCACCACCTGAGTGAAGGTGAACATTGGGCTGTTAAACGCCCGAAATAACGGTCGCAAGAAACCGAAATATTTGGGACTGACCACCCGACGTCCACATCGGGAAAACAGAGCCGGATCGTTTCGAAGCGCGACAAGTCGATCAAAAAACGCTTCGACAAATTCGAGTGAGAGCCAGGCATTAGGGTCCTCCAATTCCTTCTGAGTTACCCCAAACGGCTCCAAGATATCGAGGAGTGCTTCTTCACCGAGCGCATCTCGAGTGTCGTCCATGAACGGACGGATCAAAAGATTGTGCACTTCAGGACGAAAAACTTGCATCAGTATACCAATTTGCTTGCGCTCACCGCTAGAGGAACCACCAGACCAAACACGTCGGATCGCTGTCCCCATGCAGCGATCGCATCGCGGCAGTGCCCCGCGTCCTCTCGAGACAGGAGATCTTCATCGATGTCCTGTGCGATCACGTGCAGGACGATTCGAGCAAAAGCCTCAGGTCCGAGCTCTTGCGCCGTGACCGGAAAAGGCACGGTGTGAATCTCTCTGCCGCCGGCTTCACGCACCAGACGAGGTAGCGATCTTCCGATGTGGGGATGCGCCTGACGACGAAGGTAGGTCTGATGCCGCGCTTGCCGCGCTTCAGCAAAGCCTTCGGGTACGGGATCGACGAGGAGGGTCTGATCATCCATGTCGATGACCGCGATGCGTCCACCGGGACGCACCACCCGGAGCATTTCGGTGACCACCTTGGCAACCTCGGGAATGTGCCTGAGCACGTAGCGAGCCCAGACAAAGTCGAAGGAGTCGGTCCGGAAAGGGAGCGAAAGAGCGCTTCCGTGGACATAGGTCACACGCCCCTGCGCTACTCCAAGAGCGGTCGTGTCGAGCTCTACTCCGAACACCGAGAGCGAGGGGTTCTGAGCAGCAATACCCGCCGTGACAAATCCTGGACCGCAACCGACATCGAGAACGCGTCCCGATTCCGGCAGCCCAAGCTGCCGAAGTAGCTGTACCTCTCGGCGAAACACAACCTCGGCCTGTGCTTTCAACCGATGCACCTCATCCTCGGCATTCTCGAAGCGGTCGATCCGGTACGCGGGCGGCTCTGGCACAGGAGAGACCCTATGCGCTGCATCCTGGTGCCCGCGTGCGTCCTGCCGGAGCCGATCCGTTTCCTGCAACGCCTTATGAGTTTTCGACGCTTGCTTCCAACTGGTCATTCTGCACCCCTATGCACGCTTGTCTGCGGCGACACCGACGTCCTTGCGCCGGGAAGCCCTTATCCCAACGGAGCCATAGCGGTCCGCTACATACTGCGAATAGCGCAGCACACCGGCCCGATTCATGATGTAGGTATATACATGCATCCGCTGCTCCCATCCCAGCGCACGGAGCACTTCCTGGTCCGTAGTCGTTGGGACAAGAGCGAACGTATCTACTGAGTCGCTCGCTCGCGGCCGAGATGCGATAAAATCGAGCGCTTGAGTCAGGTCGCTACCGGTCAAATCTTCGAACACCGGCGTGAGCCAAGTCGCATTCAATTTCCAAGTAAGGTTCAGACCGGGAGATAAGTACTCGGAGAGCAGGGCGGCTCGGGGTCCACGGCCGTCATCGAATACAAAACAGGTGCGATCCCGTTTCAAACCGGCGTTGCCGTAACGAAGTGATGTATCTGGCAAGCCCATCTCATCGGGGACGATAGAGAGCGAGGCGGCGGTCATCGGCCCGAACGCTCGCTCAGCGCCGTGGGCCACCAGCGATTCATCCTCTGCCAAAAGCGGCCGGACAACGCCTTCAAACTCCTTGGGATCACGACGTGCCGCGCCTGCCGGAAGCGCCCAAAGCTGAACTTCGCTTCGCTCGATCGCCTCGGCCGTTCCTGTAAGTTCGAAGAACCGCTCATAGAGCGCGTTCATGGAGCGGTTCTTGGCCTCCACCCAAAAGAAGGCAAAGCGGAAGTCTCGACGACCGACGAGAAAATTGAGGGTTGCGAGTTGAAGCTCTCCAGACCAGCGGAACCCGTTCGAGGAAACCGCTCCGAAGTGCTGAAGCAGCCAGGTGTACTCCCAAGAACGCAGAATCGTGACCGTAGCGTCGATCGATCGGTCGACATCACGATGCACCAGGGTTCGCACCAGGTCCGAGCCGTGATCCCGCACTCGTAGCCAGTTCTCCGAGGCTTCTTCAAGAACCGGCTCAAGGTTCGGAACCATGTAGTCGTGGTAGATGCCGGATCGGGTGTAGAGGTCGAGCATCCCGGAAAAGTCCTCTCCCTTGGTCACTTCGAGCATCGGGTGACCCAAGGTCGCAACGAGGTCGACCAGATCGGGCTGCTCGGAAATCCTGGGAAACTCAAAGCGTGCATGGAAGTAGACTTTGCCGTCCGGACGCTCATCTACGGCGACGATATGGGCTTCGCCCACCTCCACTACGCCGTTTCGCCAGGTAACCGATAGATCGCGTAGCGGTAGTCCCTCCCAGGCGAGATCTTTTTCGGTATCGGCGAGAATACAGATGCCGCCGTAGGAAATATCGACCACCTGCCGGGTGTAGGCTTCACGGTCTACCGGATGACGAAAACGAACCGATACCGCCTCATCCTCTGGAATCTGGGTGCGGTTCTCCCGCCGCCTTCGCCTGCGGCGCAAAACCAAAGGCAGACTTAGCTCCAAACGATCTTGCGTGCGATTCAAGAGGCGCACGTCCATATCGTAACTGATCGCGAACAGTTCGATGCCGAATCGAACTCGGGTGGAGATCACGCTGGTTTCCTGCCCCGAGAAGCCAAGAGACCCGGCGAGCTCTACAGCCAATGAGTTGTCGGTGAGCTCAGTCAGCACCGCGGGAGACCGACCCAGACTCGGCGCGTCGAGCCAACCCCCAGCGCGACGCAGAGCGCTGAGACGTAGGACCCGCTGGATCGAGGGCGGATCGCTAAGAACGTCGTGTAGGCACCCCTTTTGAAGGTCCGCCGGGTGAAGCTTAAGGCGGCAGTGGAAGCGTCGCGTACCGTGAGCTGACCGCCACGGCGTTACCTGTGTCACCACCGCAGACGCCCGACGGATCACATAGAGGTCGCTGAGTATTTCTACGGGGTCAAGCACCGTACCGGGCGGCACTGCTTTGGTAGAATCGATCGTACACTCTTCTGCACTCAAACCGAGTATCGGGAACACCTGAACCTCGATCCCATCTAGTCCGGCGGGAACGACCATCATGAGTGGCTCTCCGGTTTCGTGCTTTCGATGCGGGCGATCCGGTTCGGGAAGTCGCTCCAACCGCCCCCGTGAGAGCGAGCACCCTAGGGCCCCATCCTCCCGCATACGAAAAGAATGCAGGCGTAGACGAAATCCGGTGTTCTGACCGTACCAATCGATATAGACCTTAGTCGCTCGCTTGGGGACACCCTCGTCCTCAATAGGAGACAGACAAAGTTCATAGTGCTCGATATCGATTCGATGCGCGTACGACTGGAGTTGAATACGCCCATCACCAAAATGAACCGTGACCGGGCAGAGCCCTCGGACCGCCTCATTGGCCGCATCGAGCACTTCGTCTACAGCAGAGTGCACCCGGGACACCTTTCTCAAAGAGGACTGCGACGAACCATAGTGTGCGGGGCTACCTAGCGCAGCTTTGAAAAGCTACCCAGCGCAGCTTTGGAAAGCTACCCAGCGCAACTTTGGAAAGCTACCTAGCCCGGTCGGCATACACACTCGCGTCCTGGGTTATGCGTCGCTTCACATACAAACGATACTTCGCATACGAACGATACTGCCGCACTCTTTGCCGTTTTGAGCGGCGCTAGCTAACGCTGCCCAGTGCTGCACATCCAGTGCTTAATGCTTAGGAAACTGGTTTTGGACGCCGAGGCGCAGGACAGCAATCGGGCGCGCATCGATCTGAGGCAGGTCCCGACCGGCCCAAAGCCAATCGAGGTTGTGTTCCCTCTCGCAGTCGCTCGAGGATCAGCGCGACCACACCTTCGACGAACTTTGGATGCGTGCCCACCGTTTTGGCGCGTACAAATTCGATTCCGAGCTCGGCAGCACACTCTCGTGCCTCGGTGTCGAGGTCCCAAAGGACTTCTACGTGGTCGGATAGAAAACCGATGGGCGCCACACAGACCGCGGGGCATCCCTCGAGCGTCTTCAAATGATCCGCGATATCTGGCTCAAGCCAAGGGATGTGCGGAGGACCACTGCGGCTCTGGTACACGAGATCCCAAGCGGAGTGCCCCGCTCCCTCTGCAACGAGCCGACACGCTTCTCGCAACTGGTCGACGTAAGGCCCGGTCGCAGCCATCGACTCTGGGATGCTGTGCGCAGTAAAGACGAGCCGCACCTGCGCGCGTCGCTCACCGTAGCTCGAAAGGGCTTCGTCCACCTGGTCGATCATCGCCTCGACAAACCCGGGGTGATTGAAGAAGAGTCGTATCTTCTGCACTTCTATGGACGCGGGACATCCGCCCTCGATCGCGTCCGTATATTTTCGGCAGCCCGCGTAGCTTCCAAACGCACTGGTGACGTAGCAGAGCACGCGCTTGATACCGTCAGCCTCCATCTCATCGAACACTGCGCTCAAAAACGGTTTTGAATGAAGGTTGGCGAAGTAGACCGGCAAGAATACGCCCGCTGCGTGCAGCGCGGGTTTCAGTGCATCGATGAACGCCCGGTTCTGCTCATTGATCGGACTCTTGCCGCCGAAGTGGTCGTAATGCTGACCTACTTCCCGAAGTCGCTCGAGGGGTATCGACTTGCCTCGAGTTACATCTTGAAGGAACGGGATCACCTCGTCTGGACCCTCTGGGCCTCCAAACGAGAGGTAAAGAATTGCTTCGAACTCGGCCACGGGCGGAAGATAGGGCCTTGTAACGTGTTCGCCTAGCGAGTGGTGCCGGTATGCCGCGCGAACCCCGAAAGTCCAGATCATCGGAGGTGCGGCGCCTAGAGAACGTGCTACGGCGCACGGCATGTCGCTCTGGTATGAAGAATCCTTTAGAGACCTCTCCCGTTTCGCCTTAAGGACCAGAGAAACGCTGATGAGCAGGCAGAGCGAGTTCCAGAAGGTGGAGCTCATCGACACCGTCCAGTTCGGCCGCGTACTGGTGATCGATGGGGTGTTTATGACCAGTGAGCGTGATGAGCACCTCTACCACGAGATGATCGTCCATCCTGCGATGGTCACCCACCCCAACCCTCAATCGGTCCTGGTCATCGGTGGTGGCGACGGGGGCACCGCCCGGGAGGTGCTGCGTCACCCCACGGTCCAGACCTGCACCATGGTCGAGATCGACGCGTTGGTGGTTGAAGCGTGTAAACTCCATCTACCGAGTCTCGGTGCCTGGGACGATCCTCGGCTCCAGCTGCGCATCGAAGACGGTATTCAATTCGTCCGCGAAACCGACGCGCGTTTCGACATCGTCATCCTCGATGGGACCGACCCTCAAGGTCCTGCAGAGGGCTTGTTCAACGAGAGCTTCTACCGCAACGTGCATCGCGTACTTCGAAGTGGCGGTATATTTGCACTCCAAAGCGAGGGGCCCTTTTTCTTTCCCGAGGTCTTTCGCGCGATACAGGTCTCTCTTGCCAAAGTATTTGCGCAAGTGGCCCCTTATTTTGGCAGCGTGCCGCTCTACAGCGCTGGACCTTGGAGCTGGACCTGGGCGTCGGACCGGCAAGACCTGACGCCATCGACTCTGCCTGCGACGAGCGAAAAGAGAGCGGTGGAGATCGAAAAGGTCACCCGCTATTGGAATCGAGAGATTCAAAAAGCGGCGTTTGCCCTACCAAGCGAGCTCCGCAAGGTCTGAGCGCCTCAGGCGCTGGGCAAGGCAGGCGATGACCCAACACCAAAAAGGCGGCCCCGCTCCTCCGGATTCGTCAGTAAGTCCGAGATCGAGTCCGGACAATCGACGAGAACGTCGTTTCAACACCGCTTCGATCCTCGAGACGCAGGCGATGCACGATCCGAATCGAACCGCGATCATGTACCCCTCTACCAAGGATTGCTCCGCCTTGGATCGGAGCAAGGGAGGCGGAGAGCTCAGCGCTCTATCCTACGGCGAGCTCGATGAGAGAGTGCGGCGACGCGCTGTCGCACTCCAAAAACTAGGCATTCAAAGAGGAGATCGAGTCGCCCTCTGCGCCCGCAACTGTCCCGCGTTCGTCGAAGCGTTCTTTGCGATCCTTCGTTGCGGCGCCGTCGCCGTACCGATCGCCCAATTTGAATCTGCTGAGCAAATAGAGTTCCGGATCAAACACGCGAAATGTCGTTTGATCCTCTACGACGGTTCGGATCAAGCAGGACTTCGTTCGGATCTCGCCACGATCGCCGAGCGTACAGCGGCAGAGCAGTGCACTTTCGAGGATCTCCGAGAACCAAATCTCCTGGGCGAGGAAGACCCGGACTCAAGCCACAGCCAGTGGGCCAGCAGACCTTTGATCGAGGTTGCCGAGGAAGATCCAGCGATGATCTTATACACCTCCGGGACTACGGCAGATGCAAAGGGGGCGGTGATTCACCACGGCAACCTGATGCGACATACCCGAGCGCTTCAAACGACCGTTCAGCTCAGCCCCGAGGATCGCGTGCTCGGCGTGCTTCCTCTGACCCACTCTTTCGGGATGCGCATGACCCTGCTTTTGCCCTTCTATGTCGGGAGCGCTGTATTTCTGATGCGTCGCTTTCGGGCGGCAGAAAGCTTGAAGCAGATCGATAGCGCGGTGCTGACTTGGATTCCGGCAGTCCCCACGATGTTTGCTGCCTGGTCGGAAATAAACGCGCGCCACGCGACGTCCGTACGATGGTGTCTCAGTGCCGGCGCCCCTTTGGCAAAAGACGTGCGGCTTCGCGCGGAAGCTCGCCTGGGCGCACCCATCCGTGAAGGCTACGGATTGACCGAAGCCAGCTTCTCCACGATCGACGCTCCACCAAAGCCGGCCACCCCAGGGTCGGTGGGGCGACCGGTCCACGGGGTGGAGATCCGCATCCTCGAAAATCACGACTCGGAGACAGAACCTCCGCGGTTCGCTCCATCAGGAACCGTCGGCGAGGTCCTGATACGGGGGCAGAACCAAATGCACTGCTTTCTCGACGATCCGAGCGCTACCGCAAACGCGCTTTTGCTTGGATTTCAGCGCACAGGAGACCTGGGGACACAAGGCGAGGACGGGCAGCTCTGGATCTTGAGCCGTAAGAAGGATCTGATCATCCGCGGAGGTTATAACATCGTTCCTGCAGAAATTGAGACCGCTCTATCCAGCCATCCTGCAATATCGGAGGTCGCAGTGGTGGGCATCGATGATCCGTACTACGGACAGGAACCTGTTGCCGTGGTGAGGGTCGCCGAAGATGCCAAGTTCGAAACCGAGTCACTTCGAGCCCATCTAGAACCCCGCATCGCACGAACCAAAATACCGCATCTATTTGCTCAGGTAGCGCATATGCCCATGGGATCATCCCGCAAAGTTCTAAAGCGCGTGCTGCGTGAACAACTCCGCTCTGGCGCACTACCGATCATCCGATGGCCTGCCGTCGATCGCGTTCAGAGCGCTACAGACTAACGCTGCCGCATCCACATGACCAAGCGTATCGTCGCGCGATATATTCACTATAACTGTAGATATGTTTTCAAACTTTCCGTCCGAAAATCCGCATCAAGATCACCAGAGTCGCAGCGCCCAAAAGCAATCCCACCCAGCTCGAATACCAGCCAAATCCTACCCCAAGATCTCCAAAAATCAGGCTGACCGCTCCGACGAGTAGCGCGTAGGGCAGCTGAGTGCTCACGTGGTCCAGGTGGTCGCATCCGGTGGCCATCGAGCTCATCACCGTGGTGTCGCTGATCGGCGAGCAGTGATCGCCAAAAACGGCGCCTGAGAGGATCGAAGAGATGCTGCCCACGAGCACGAGCGAATCGCCGGGGGCAAACTCGTGCGCCATCGGAACCACCACGGGAAAGAGAATGGCCATCGTTCCCCAGGAAGTCCCGGTCGCAAAACTCACCCCGGCTCCGATGACGAAGACGAGTGCGGGGAGCAGCTTCACCGAAACGATCCCGCTGAGAGACTCCACCAAATAATAAGCCGTGTGAAGCTCACGACATACCGCACCCAGAGACCAGGCGAGTACGAGGATAACGCAAGCGAGCGTCATCGAACGAACCCCAGACAGCCAAGCGTCCATGGTCGCCCGAAATGAAAGCACTCGCAATGCAAAAATGATCGAGGTGCCCGACCCGAGTAACGCTGCCCAGAGGAGCGAGCTGTAGGAGTTGGCTTGACCCAAGATTTCTCTCAGGGAAGCCTCTTGGCCTGCAGACTCGAGTCCGGTGACGTACATGGAGACCGCAGCCGTCAGCATCACCACCATGACCGGCGCCAAGGCAAGGCTCACTCGACCAGATCGCGCGATAACCGCTGTGGCTTCGCGCTCGGGGTGCTCCACATGTTCACACTCAGCAGTCGTCTGCGCCTCGCCTGCAACAACCTTACCTTCGTCTCGGGCACGTCGCTCCGCGGCGAGCATAGGCCCAAAGTCCCGACGACCCGCGGCTACCAAGAGTGCAAAAAAGAGCATCAGTATCGGATAGAACCGGAAAGGAATCGACTCCAAGAACACGAGGTACGCATTTCTCTCGATACCTAGCGCGTCGAACTGATCGGCAATGTAGGCGATTTCGACGCCAATCCAGCTGGAAACCACCGCAATGCTGGAAACGGTCGCCGCGGTACCGTCGACAAGGAAGGCGAGCTTCTCTCGACTGATGCGCAACCGGTCGGTGATGGGCCTCATCGACGAGCCGACGAGAAGGGCATTCGCGTAGTCGTCGAAAAACACGACGATTCCCATAAGCCAGGTCAACACCTGCCCGAGGCGAGGAGACTTTGCGTAGTTCACCACAAAATCGGCAAGCCCTGCCGTACCGCCGGAGCGAGAGATGACGCCGATCATCGAACCGAGGAGCAGACTGAAGATCAGGATGGAAGCGTGGTCAGAATCGGCGAGGGCTTGGACAGCGTAGGTATCCGCCACCCTAAAAAACGAGGCAAAGAGCTGAGCTCCCGAGATCAAAAAAGCTCCAATCCATACTCCTGCAAAAAGAGCGATGACGACCTGCCGAAGAAGCAAAGCCAGCAATATGGCAAGGATAGGCGGCACGATCGAAACCGCCGCTGGAAGTACGCGGGTGTGCATCTGCGCCACGTGCCGCCCGTCCAGCTCTAGCCACAGCTCGCTCGGTCCCATCCGCTCGATCACAAGGCCCCTCAAACGAACCTCACGCTCCTCACTCCACTGAAGTGCTCCATTCCACTGGAGTTCTCCCTCCAGCAAACTCCGGGCATGGGTTGGATGAGGCCCATCGCTGTCGCCTTCAGAGACCAGAACCCGATAGGGAATGGGAGCTGAGTCCTGAAGGCGTAAACTCGGGATGCGCGCAGCGATCTGCCCTAGGGCGACTGGACTGAGGTCGAGGTCGAAGGGAATCCCGGACAGAACTGCCGGCGGCGCTTCGAGAGAGACGAGATCCTCCGGATGGATGCCTCGCGCTCGCGCGCTTTGACTTGAGAGAATCGTTTCTTTGCGGGCCTGCTCTTCTTCGTACGCACCATCTTGTTCGGGCGGACCATCTGCCGCGCACCCGCAACCTACGAGGCTGAGCCACAGCCCGAAGGTCGCAAAGGGCCTTGGAACTCGCAGGCGCACCGTGCTTGCAGGGCAGGTCACAAAGATTCTTTTGCGGCTAAACACGAGAAAAAGCGCCGACATCGATGCGCATCTAGGCAGACGAGCCCGAGTCCGTCAATCGTCGCGACGCGCACTGGCAAATGCTCGCCTGCTGAGGCATATCCTGCCCATGCGACACAAAGCTCAATTCGATCAATCGCCAAAGTTTTTTTCGGCTATGAGCCGCTGCCCTTCCGCTTTGAACTGCTGGGCCGCTTTCAACTGCTGGGCGATCCTGCTCCTCTTCGCTCTTGGCTGCGGTGGAGTTTCAAAGCAGGCGGGGTCTACGCCGCCCGCGACCGCAGAAGCTCCGTCGGCGCTTGCAGCGGCGGTGGCGGCAGATCATCGAAGCGCAGAGCACCGAAGTCGCGATCGCTACCGACATCCCAAGGAAACCCTCGAGTTCTTCGGTGTCGAACCCGGGATGCGCGTCGTGGAGATCCGGCCGGGCCGGGGGTGGTACACGGAAATTCTCGCACCCTATCTTCAAGGCCAGGGCGAGCTCGTGGCAGCGATTCCTAGCCCCACCGGCGCAAAGGCTGCGTACCATCAACGCTTTGTTGACCTCAAAATGAGCAAGCCCGGTGTGTTCGGCCAGGTGCAGATTGGGACTTTTGAACCGCCAAGCGAGTTTGACTTCGGACCGGCTGAATCGGCAGACCGAGTGCTTACCTTTCGAAACCTCCACAACATGATCGGAGCCAACGCCGAGTCAGCAGCTTTTGAGGCGTTCTTTGCCGCGCTCAAACCAGGCGGCGTTCTAGGGATCGTACAACACCGCGCTGCAGCCGGTGCCGACCCGAGCGAAGAGGCTGCAAAGGGATATGTGCCGGAGGCCTACGTCGTCGAACTCGCCACAGCGGCCGGATTTGTGCTGGACGGGCGGTCGGAGATCAACGCCAACCCGGCGGATACCCGCGACCACCCAGAGGGCGTCTGGACGCTTCCACCCGTGTTGAGGTCGGGTGACCAGAATCGAGATCGATATCTTGCGATTGGGGAAAGCGATCGGATGACCCTGAGATTTCGCAAGCCCATGGAATCCGAGTAACGCCCGCACATCTCGAGGGCGGCCTTTCAAACCGAAGCGCGACGGGCTACACGTCCTCTAGATGATCAAGGTGCAGCGTGCTCTGCGCGCATTGAGCATACTCCTTTGCACGTGGGCCGCACTCCTCGCGGTAGGATGGGCCGCGGGGCATGTGCCTCCCCCCACACGTCCACCCGCCGCTGAGCCTGAGCGGACGGGGGCCGGGACTAGCGGCTCCGCCGAGAGGCAAGAAGAGCCGCTTGTCGCAACCAAACCACCGGATGCTGGCGCAAGAAAGACGGGGCGCGTTGACGAGAGATGGACGCCTGCGGTTGAAAGACCCGGTCCGTCGCACTCGGAACATGCAGCATCGAGATTTGAATTGTGCCGCGGAAACACAGCACCCGTTTTGCTTCAGCCGATTCGAGTGCTGCCGCAAGGGGTCCAGTTGGCGATCGGTTGCGGTACCCAGGTTCGCGTAGTCGCGTTTAGACCGGGCGAGGAGCCAATGACTCCGGAAACGGTGCTGACGATTCAGGCAGAAAACTCGGTGGCCCACACGTCCATGTGGTCGAGCGCCGTGGCCTCAGGGGATGTCGACGCCGATGGCCTTGCAGACCTCGCGCTTTCGTTCGTACGCACCGAACCCTCAGGGGTACCCCGCGGTGGCGAGGTATACCTAGTGCACCGCAGTTCCTCGGGATCTTTTGAACGAATCTCCTTCTTGGCACCGGTATCCGCGACGGACATCCTCCTGAGCCGGTTCGATGAGACCGCAGGTCTCGATCCGATCGTGGTGCATTGGGCCGATGCACACGTACGTCGCCCCGGCGAACTTTGGTTCTTCCGCGGCAGTGTTTCACCGGAGCGAGTGCATACGCGCCCCATTGGACTTTCAGGTCGCTTTGCGGTCACGGTTGATTTGAACCGAGATGGCTACATGGACGTCGTCTCTTCTTCTCCGGACAACGACCGCATAGACTTACTCTTCGGTGATGGGCGGGGAGCGGTGGCCGATGCCAGGCAACTGGAGGTCGAGGCGGCAGACTCGATGGTCGTCGGTGACATCAACGGAGACGGAGCATCGGATGTCGTGATCGCCGGTAAGGGCGTTTCTCTAGTGACCGCAGCTACGGCCGATCATTTCTCTCCGAGGCTACTCTCGGGTGCCCGCGACATCTCCCTTATCGACGTAGTGGACATCGACGGAGACGGGCTTCAGGATCTGGTGGCGCTCCAAAACTATCGCATCGTACTTCTGCGCCAGCGAGAACATCTCACTTTTGAGCTGAGCACCCTAGCCTCCCTACCCTCAGATGAGCTCCCGGTGGCGCTCGCGATAGCGGACTTCGATGAAGATGGAGATCTCGATCTAGCGATCGCTCTGCGCACGACGGATTCCGTGCCCCGCTGTCAGATCACGTTCCTACCGAATCTGAGCAACGCACCAGAATTTACCCGAAGAGCGCATATAAAAGCAGACCCAGAAGTCACCAAAATCCAAGCGGCACCGCTAAGCCTCTCGATCGCGCTTAGACCATCGTGACGTAGGCAGATCTTCTGCCTAGAGCGCCTGGCCCTCAGGTAGAAACGCAGATCCGTCGCTTTAGAAGGCGTGACGCTCAGAACCGCTACCGTGGACGAGCGTCTGATCGAGCAGATGCTGGGCTTCGGCCGCATCGATCCATCCCTCTATCGACGTTTCGTCCTCCGCGTCGTAACTCGAAAACCAGCGTTCGAGGATTTCACGAACGCCGGGATAACGACCGTCCAACTCTGCAAGGTCTCGAACGTCTCGAAAGGGCCCACGGTAGTCAGGCTCGGCTCGAACGGCGATCCACTTATCATCTTGCGCTCCGGCGTCGGTAAGTCGCAGCGCTCCGACGAGTCGCACTCTAAGAACCGCTCCTCTTGCGACCGGGGTGCCGAGGACCAACACGTCCAGGGGATCTCCATCGCCGCCTCGATCCCGAGACCACATCGTCGAAGGAACAATACCGTAGTTGCCCGGGTACCCTAGGTAGTCTACGACGCGAGGTCGCCCGTTTCGCTGCTCCCAGATCAGCTGCCCGGTCTCGTGATCGATCATGTACTTGGCGTTGGTTCCAGTTGGAATCTCGATGACCGCGTTGACCGTCCCATCATCGTTCTTTGCACGAATATCGTGGACCAAATGAGGGGTCTTGACGCACGCAGGTATACCGAGCGAACAGAGAGCCAAACAACAGGCAATGCGACCTAGAACCGCAAGGCGAACTCCGTGCATCAACGCCATATCTAGACCCTAGCAGCTGCCGCGACGACAGCCCGTCCCGGCAGAAACGATCCATAGAAGGCAGCTCTGCGGCATTCGAGGCCAACCGCGAAGAAGAGACGAGGTCCACACACTCCGCTTGCGGTCGCCTAGCGGTTCACGCTACACGCGAGGGAACTTTGGAGGCAACAACTGCTATGAGCGACACCCCTGCACCCCCTATCGAAGAGCTTGTCCCCGGCACAGGTGAGCTTCGAGCGATCCTGCGTACCAGTATGGGCGACATCACCTGCGCGCTCCACGAGCAAGAGGCGCCCCGCACCGTAGCCAACTTCGTGGCCCTAGCCCTTGGAAAAGTGGAGTGGACGAAGCCGGACGGGACCAAAACCGAGGAGCCTCTCTACTCAGGCACGATATTTCATCGCGTCATCGCAGATTTCATGCTTCAGGGGGGTGATCCCAAAGGCAATGGAACTGGAGGTCCGGGCTACCGCTGGGACGATGAGATCAGTCCGGTGCTGCGCCATGACCGCCCTGGGATTCTCTCCATGGCCAACGCGGGTCCCAATACCAACGGATCGCAGTTTTTTATTACCGAGGTTGCCACGCCCTGGCTCGATGGAAAGCATGCGGTATTCGGCAGCGTCATCGAAGGAATCGAAGTGGTGCAGACGATCGCGCGCGTGCCGAAAGGAGCGTCGGATCGGCCGAAGGAAGATATCGTGTTGAATTCAATCGAAGTCACCCGAGCGAGCTAGACCGGAACCGGTCGGCCGCCGAAGATGGCCAAGCCTAAGGCAAGGATAGACTTCGTAGAGAGACAAGACGCGGATCGGTTCTTAGGGGGCCGGTCCGCACTACGTTAAGAGAAGGGATCTCAGAGGATTAAGAGCAAAGGTCTCAAAAAACCGGATCAGACGACCGCAGCCAATTCTTCAAGGCAGAAAGCGCGCTCTTTGATCTAGGGAAGGCACAGCGCATACATCGTGCTTGCCCCACACTCGGTAGCGAACTGCGGCCACCGCTCGATAGCCGAGATCCGCAAGCCGTGCGGGAATCACTCGAAGCCACGAAAGTATATGCCAAGGGTAGCCGAGGTGTTTGAGCGCATTGAGAACCGCCCTGGAGCGTAGATGTACCTGACCGCGCTCCAGGTAGACGATCGTATCTACGTCTTTGGGGATTTGGGGGTAGCGCTTACGAAGCGACTCTGAGGTTTCACCTTGAAGAGGAGCAAAATAAAATCGACCCGAGGCATCGTGTTGCAAAAGGAACTGAACAGATCGGGTGCATAGACCACAGACACCGTCGTAGAGGATGAGGTGGTCCGGCTGCGTGGAAGAAATGGGTTCGGTATGCACGTTGGGAGCTTGGGCACTTTACTCGAGAAATCAAGCCCTCCTCTCCTGTTCCAGCCTCTCTGATTTGCTACCGCCGGGCTTCTGCTGCCAGACGGTCTAAGCGACGTCCTTCTTCGATCACGTGAGAGGGAGGCTCCCGAATATCCCAAACAAGCCCCAAGGCGCCCATCAGACGGATAAAGTAGTAGGTCACGTCGATTTCCCACCAGTAGAATCCGTTGCGGCAACTCGACTGATAGTGGTGATGGTTGTTGTGCCATCCTTCACCGTGGGTAATGAGGGCGATGAGCCAATTGTTGCGACTCTCGTCACCGTTGCAAAACCGTTTTTCTCCCACCACGTGACTTAAAGAGTTCACGAGGAAGGTGCCGTGCCAAAGCAAGACCTGACTTCCAAAAAACCCCACGAATAAGCCGGGCCATCCCATCCAAAGGAGACATCCAATCGCCAAAAGCACCGGCTGAAGAGCCCAATAACGATTGAGCCAAACCAGTTCTGGATAGTTCGCAAAGTCTCGGATCTTATGCCAGTGGGTTACCGCTGTATCCGCGAAGAGCCAGCCCAAATGCGCATAAAAAACCGAGTCTATCACCGGAGAATGCACGTCTCCTGGGCGGTCCGATTTCTTATGGTGCACTCGATGATGTGAGGCCCACCAAAGAACACCTTTCTGAGAAGAACTTTGCGCCAAAAATGCAAAAATAAACTGGAGCACTCGAGAAGTCTTGTACGTCCGATGTGCAAAATACCTATGGTAGAAGGCGGTCACAAAGAGCATACGAACCGTAAACAACACGAAGCAAAGCACCAGTGATTGCGTATTCACTCCGGACCACAGGGCTCCAAAAACCGCGAGATGAGCGAGGACGAACGTAAGCGAACCGGACCATTGGTAGCTGTTCTTACTTTGCCGCGGGATGATCTCGAGTGAATCGATCTCGACTGAATCGATCGCGTGCGCCTCAGCAACATCGACGGTGCGTTCGGAATCCATTGCGGAGGACCATAAAAGATGGGCCGAGCATCTGAAGTCATACTTCGGTCATCGTTTCTTCTTCTAGTGTCACCATTTCGTCATTGGCCGACGTTTTGATTCGTCAGCCGACATCCACCGAGGCTTTTGCGGCGTCCTGCACTGCCGCTAGTCCAAATCCAGGTCAGGGCAGAAACCGGTAGCCGGCACCTCGAACGGACACGAAATGCACGGGGGTTGAGGGTTCCTCTTCGAAATGTCGGCGAAGACGCGATATGAAATTATCCACTGTCCGCGCGCTAGCGTAGTTGCGCAGCTTCCAGACCTTCTCGAGCAGTTCGTCGCGACGGATCACTCTATCTGGGTGATCGACAAAATATCTCAGCAGATCGAACTCGAGTTGGGTGAGCCGTAGGGACTCTTCTCCTCGTTTCACCTCATGCGTGGCGAAGTTCACGATGTTTTGGCCAAAAGCAAACGTCGCAGTCTCTTTCGTCTGTTCGGGATTCTTGGCCCACGCCTGCCGGCGCAAACACGAGCGTATCCGGGCCAGCAGCTCATCCAAAGCAAAGGGCTTGACCAGATAATCATCAGCCCCGGCTTCAAGCCCGCACACCCGATCTTCCGGAGCGTCACGAGCGGTGAGCATCACCACAGGAACGTAGTTACCTGACTCACGCAATTTACTGCAGAGTTCAAAACCACTCACGTCTGGCAGCATCACATCGAGCACCAGGAGCTGATATCGGTCGGGACACAGCAGCAGTTGCGCTGCCTCTTTCGCCGTGCCCGCCACATCCACCGCATGCCCATCAAGCTCCAAGTTGAGCTTCAATCCGGCAGCAAGATGTTCCTCGTCTTCGATAACGAGGATTCGAGAGTCGATGGCCAACTCATTCGTCGCGCGCTCTGTCATGAACCACGTCGCCTATCCTGCGGCAGCACGATCCGTATGATGGTGCCTTGACCGGGCCCGTCGCTTATGGCTTCCACCCTCCCGCCAAGATTTTTCACCAGTGCAGAAACCACGAAAAGACCTAGACCCGTACCTCTCCTTTGACGAACGACACTGAGCGGAACCCGATAGAAGCGATGAAAGATCCTCTTTTGCAGCTTCTTGGGAATACCGATTCCTCGATCTCGAACTTCGATGACGGCGCGCCCATCGCGAATCTCACCGAGGACGGTAACCTGTACCTCATCCTCAGAATACTTGATCGCATTGTCCACCAGATTCTTGATCACGACCTCCAACGCTGCCGGGTCGGTATTGAGACGAAGTTCGGCATTCACCCGAACCTGAACCAGGCTTCGATCTACACCACGACGTTCTGCCGCGACCTGGACACTCCGATGCAGCAAATCGGCGAGGGAAACCTCCCTGAGGCTGACAACCGTCTTGTCGTAACTTACCTGACTCGCCTGCAACACGTCGTCGATGAAGGACGCGAGCCGGCGCACATCCGACATCATCATTTGACGCAACAAAGACTGTTTTTCGCGAGTCAGGCCTTCGCGATCAAGCGTTTCCAAACATAGTCGTATTGAAGCGAGAGGACTACGCAACTCGTGGGTCACGGAGTCGATAAAGCTGTACTGACGGCGCACTTCGCCCATCTCTTTTGCGATAAATACACTGAAGATGATCAGAACGGAGACGATAAACGCAAAGCTTAAGACGCCAAGGATCAAAAACCACACGTTCGGGGAGACCTCTTCAGTGAGCGAAATCGCTTGGGCGATAAAAAGGACCCAACCCACAAGCAGAGCAAGGCTTAGAGCTACCGCAATCGAGGTAAGCACGACTGGGAGCGTGAACGAGCGAAGGGTTCGATGGTGCGTCATGCTTCAAGTCTGCCGGTCGTCGAACGCGTATGCGGGTGCACGAAGAAGGAACCGGGTCTGAAGACGATCAAATCGGAGCGCCGCGAGGAAGGCCCTCTAGCTGGGCCTCGACGCGAAACGCACCGAGCGGTCCGCTCGCATCATCCTCGATCACGATCGCTCTGGTCGCGGTATCGATTTGAAACGCCGCATCACCATCGGCGCTGCGCGTCTGCCGGTCTTCCCCTCGAATCCGGCTACCTAGCTCTTGATACTCGCAAGGAAAGTACCCGGCATTCTTACCTCCGTAGAGGGTGCGGCTTCCACAGCGAACCTCAGCTCGGCAAGCGTAACCTGAAGGGTAACCGCTTGCGGCAACACGCTGCAGAGCCACGCTGCAACGGTCTCCAACCCGAAACATCTGGGCAGGACGCGCCTTCGTCACGACCGCCAACCGCACCTCCGGCTGCGATCCGAATCCCTTGGGCCTCTGGGCTGATGGAGGTATGGGCTGGGCTGATGGAGGCATGGGCGCTGGGCGTACCGCCACTGGATTGCCTACCCCGTCTACATCGACCGCAGTGAGAGCGACTGCTGCAGTCAGCAGAAATCCCCCAAGAAAAGCACAACCACATCCGGTTAAGGCGAAGGGCAACCAAGAGTGTTCGGGCGGTCGGGCCATGTCACTCGAGCCTATCTCGAAATCTCCAGGCTGTCGCGGCGTCGATTCCGTCCTTTCAAAGCTGAGCAGGAGACCTGAGGGATACACGCCCATTTTCGCAGGGGTCGATGCCCACTGGCGTCGTAGACCGTTCGGCGGTACGAGCCACAGGGTGATCGAGTCGAAGACCGCACCCTCTGACGTGGACCCAGAGCGCTTTCATCAATCTCGTGCCGACACCCTGCATTCGCAAATCGAGTCGCTGGAGGGGACGGCGAATCGGTTTTCCATCGGACGCCTGGGCACCTTTCTGGTTTCGCTTTTTGCAGGGGCTTCCGGCTGCAACACGTCCTCGAACTGGCTTGTCGCGGCGGGTGCGGTGTTCTTTACGGCTTTTCTGATTTTGGTCGTGCTCCACGCGCGTTTGATGACGCGATTAGAGCAATCGCAAATGCGGCACCAGATACATCACCGTCACCTAAAGCGAGTCGCTGGAACGTGGACGGAGTTTACAGACGTCGGTAGCGGTCTTTTGCCAAAGAATCACGCTTACGCTTCGGATCTCGACCTGATCGGCAGGGGATCCCTATTTCAGCGTGTCGACACCAGCCATACGATTCTCGGAGCGCAAACACTGGCTCGCTGGCTTGGTTCGGCCGCCGATGCAGAAACGATTCGGAAGCGAGCAGAGGCAGTGCGGGAACTACGAGCTGCTCCAGAGTTTCTGATCGAACTGGAAGCAGCCACCCGTCTGGCCGGCAAGGAGCGCTTAGACCACACTCCTTTTTTGCAGTTCACCGATCGGCCTTCGTTCTTCACATCGAAACCATTCCTCGAGCTGGTCATCCATCTCCTACCCGCTTTGGTGCTGGCACTCTTTGTAGCGAACCGGTTGGATATGGCTCCAGTCTGGCCTTGTACCGCGGCGGTTTTTCTCCAGGCCACCTTGCTGCTGTATACCTCGAAAGCAACCAGGACAGCCTTCGATCTCATCGCCGCACGACGCGGGTACATCGAGGCATTTCGAAGCGCGCTGGTATTGATCGAGTCAGCATCGTGGAACAGTCCACTGCTGCAACAGATTCAAGATCGAGTTCGCGTAAACGACAAAGCCCCCTCCAGCTACCTAAGGCAGCTCGATCGATGGGCAGGTCTCGCCGAGTTGCGCACGCAGTTCCCGATCAACATCCTCGCCAATGTGCTGTTGCTTTGGGATCTGCACGTGCTGCTCAGGCTAGAGCGGTGGAACGCGCAGATCGGAGGCCAGCTATCGGACGTATTTCAAGCGCTCGGAGAGACGGAGGCTCTGGCTTCCTTTGCGGCTCTTGCGTTCAGCGACCCCGACATCTGTTTTGCTGCACTCGTGGAGCCAGGAGAACCGCTTGAGGCCGTAGGTCTGACCCATCCTCTCATTTCACCCTGCCAGAGAGTTGCAAACGACGTGTCTCTCGCTGGCCCAGGCTCTGCGCTTATCGTAACCGGCTCGAATATGGCGGGAAAAAGCACACTGCTACGCGCTCTTGGACTCAATGTCGCGCTTGCACTGGCCGGGGGGCCAAGCTGCGCGAAGCGGCTTCGACTCCCCATCGTCAGGCTGAGGGCGAGCATGCGGGCCGACGACTCACTACAGCACGGTGCCAGCTACTTCCACGCGGAACTCACCAAGCTGCAATCCGTCATCAAAGAGGCAGATCAGGAGCCACGCATTCTCTTTTTGCTCGACGAGTTACTGCGCGGCACCAACGCCAAAGCCAGACATGTTGGAGCGAGAGCTATATTAGAGTACCTGCTCGAGCGGCAGGCCTGTGGATTGGTCGCGACCCACGACGTGGCTCTTTCCCACATGGAACAACGACCCAACATCCAAAATGTGCACTTCACCGATATTATCGAAAACGGCGAAATGACCTTCGACTACCGCCTCCGATCCGGAGTAGTGCGTACCAGTAATGCGCTCAGGCTATTGGAGCTGGCGGGGATCACGATTCCAGACTCTTCTCAGCAGAGCGTTTCCTGAGGCATTCCGGTTTCGCAAAACTCGAGCCCGGTCTGCCTTCGCCCAAGGCCGGCGAAACGATATCGATCCTGGTCAAAATGCGATAGATTATGGCGGATATATCCTCTATTTTGCCAGGCAGGGCTGGACTGGACAAAGGTAGGTTGGCGAGAGATAGGTTGTTTCTATGAGGGCGTCGAAGGACTACTTAGAGGGTCTGATTCAGCTCCACCGAATTGAGACTTCCGAGTGCACCTCGGTGTTTCGACAAAGCATGGCTGCTCTGGCTCGGAGTGTAACCAGCCAAAGCCGGCCAGTCCCTTTTGAAGGTTTCGATCCCGATGCGCTGCTCTGTTCAGTGCAATTCGCTATTGATTCCAAACTGATAGACGATCTTTCGTTTCTTTCTGCACCCGCAGCCGCAGCCGCACTCTACGAACTCGCTGCGGCACTGCCCGCAAGCCACGCCAAACGCGAACTGGGCAAGAGAGTGCTCCATCGGCTGCGCGGTGGAAACGCCACCACCTTTATTGCCCTAGCCACCCGACTGGCGCTTGGCTCTCCGAAAGCACTTAGCGGACCAGGTCTGCACGAACGGATGGCGCTTTCGCTAGAGCTGCCGATCGGATACGACGCACCCTCCGATGCTTTCGCACTTGCCCTGGTCTCTCGCAAGGAACTGGAGCATGAGTGGCTCACACAACCGTCGACCGGGTCCTTACCGCAGCGTAGATTGGCGGCCCGTCTTCTCGAACGGGCCGCCCGCGAAGCCGCGATACGGCATGCGGAGGGCGACGACAGCGGGATACAGGTATTCAACCTACCCCGCGTGCGCTTGGCTTGGACCCGTCTGCTTTCAGATCGGGAACCCATGGTCTGGCGGCATATCGCTACCGCACGAGGCCTACTCGCGACCTCGGTGGAGCACTGCGCCAAGGAGATACTTGTAGATCTTCATGAGAACCGTACACCAAACGAGTGGAGGCGGGCCGCCACCTCGCTTACAGCATCGATGGCGGTCGACCCAGATGGCGGCCTCCGCAGGGCACGGCAGATTACCCGAAGCCGGATCATAAGAAAGGACCCGGGGATTCGCGCAGCGATGGTGCTTGGATTGCCGCGCGCAACGGAGAGCGACCCGAGCGCCGCAAAATCACTTCTAGAAGAACTGGTTCAAACGGGAGGCCTAGGTACGGCCGAAGCACTCGTTGTTCTTCGTCGAGAGCGGCCGGGAGACGCCTTTGGCAATCGTGCAGCGGCACTGGCGCGAAACCAACTTGAAACCGAACTCGCACAGTCGGATCCGAACGACGACGGGAAAACGGCCCTCATTGAATCGCTCATCGGCGAACTCGAAACGGATGGTTCGCGCGGGTCGCTACCTGATCGCGTAGCTCAGGCCATTGGGTCTTTTTTTACAGAGGACGCAAGAAAAGCCCATGCGGACGCCCTCGAAGTATTGGAGCTTTCCGCATCCAAAGTGCGAGAACTAGAGTCGATCGACGAATCGAATCGTGAGAATCGCAAAAGAAGTTTCATCCTGCTGCGCGAACTTGATCTTGCCTTGCTGGAGACCAACCAGCTGCGCAACCTGATCAACCTCCGCTCTCGGGCGCAAGGATCCGCCGGGAATGCCCTGGGCGATCTCTTTGAACGTATGACGCATTGGCTGATCGAGCGGGAAGGCACCCCCGTAGAGCCTTCAGCAGCGCAGTCACAGCCTAGCCTCCGACACCAGCGACTTCGAACGATGCTGCATCTGATCGACGCCGACGGTGTTCAGGTGGACGAACGGGTAGAGATCTTAAGAAGACGTCGAAAGCGAGCAGCACGAGTGTTCCTCAAGCGCGCTGCACTCGATCAGACCGAGCACATACATCAAACTTTATGCGCTACGACCTCAAAATCTTTCGATGCCCTGATTCGGGAAGAAATCGCAGAGGCATCCGACATCGTGCTCGGCGTATCCCGTACTATCGATACGCCGGAGGATGTGCAACTCTTTGCCGAAGCGTCTACCGCACCGGAAATTAAGGTCACGCTCAGCGCACTCGTTTCGCTACGAAACCAAATCCAAGAAAGCCCCAGAAGCGGCCAAGGGGTGCGAGACTGTCTCGACGAACTCACCAGGTTTACCCAGCGTCTTCCGATCGGCAGCTCTCCGAGAGTGTCGGCCTTGCGATTGGCCTTACTGGCTTTTGGCCGTGCCCTAGAGAAGATCGCGGCAATCGGCTCACTCTCGGAGCTCGAAGGTGATGGAGATCAAATCGTTCCGGAACTGGCGGAGACAACCCAGGTGCTTGCACGCCTTAGTTTCGGGGCCAGTCGTCGCATTGGGATGAGCGTTCCCCACCAACTGCCTTCCTCCGGCAGCGCCATCCATCTCGTAGATTTCGCAGTCGACCGAGTCCTTCGAGGAAACGACCGCTCTGCACTCGAGCACGCACTCGAGGAAGCCTCGGAAACCTTGAAGTCGGAGTTGCCACGGGTCTTTTGTTCCATCGCTATTTCTGTCTTACGAAGACTGGGCACCCTGCCCAACACGGCCAAGACCCGGGGACGCCCCAGCTTTCCCGCACCGCGGCCCAAGGAATCTCCTCTGCCGGCGTGGATGCCCTCCAGCCGGACCCTTGGGGGTTTCTACGTGCTTCGGCAGCTGGGCTCCGGGGCAGTGGGTTCGGTTTTTGTGGCACGCAGGAGCGATGAGCGGACGACGGAGTTGGCAGAGCGTTTTGCGCTTAAAGTGCCAGAATACGACGGTTCCGCAGCGCGAGCGCTGAGTGAGGATGAGTTTCACGCCCTGTTTCGCGACGAGGCCGGCGCCCTGCTTGCGCTCCCAGCACACAAAAACATCGCTCGTTTCGTGACCTT
The DNA here is from genome assembly GCA_039030515.1 of Myxococcota bacterium. Taxonomy (GTDB): domain Bacteria; phylum Myxococcota_A; class Polyangia; order Polyangiales; family Houyiibacteriaceae; genus JBCCEA01. The sequence goes on from JBCCEA010000042.1 coordinate 28,618, forward strand.
TGACGCAGGAGCAAAGCCCAAACCCATTCTTGTCATGGAGCTCGTCGAGGGACCGACTCTGGACCGAGTGCTCGAACTCGGCGATCTGAGTCTAAGTGAAGCATTCTCCATGCTAGACGGAGTCGCGGCCGGTCTCGAAGAAATGCATCGAGTCGGCGTTGGGCACTTGGACGTCAAGCCTGGCAACGTGATTCTCAGGGAGATCTCCGGCAGCATACGCACCCCAGTTCTGGTCGACTTCGGTTTGGCGGGACGACACCTCCGCCCGGGATGCGCGACGGCAGAGTACGGCGCTCCCGAGATATGGAACCATCGCTCTGATATCGGACCCACCGCCGCAGACGTATACGCGTTTTCTTGCCTGGTATATGAAGTCGTGACCGGGCAAACTCTCTTCACCGCCAGCCACGAGGTTGCGATGATCGCGTCACACATCAATCACGACGGTTACCCGGCACCCATCGCCGAGCTCATCGAGAATCAGGCTACTTCGGCTCTCGGCTCGCTGCTGGCCACTGGTCTGCGTAATCATCCAGAGAGTCGATCAACGATCAGCACGATTCGCAAAGGCCTTTCGCGTATCGGTGAGGACCTGCACGGAGACACTTGGCCGATGAGGATCACCAGACGGCTTGCGGGTTAGCAACTACGTCGACCTCCGCCGGGCAGCCGCCCTGTTGCTCGCGGCATTGCAGCCTCAAACTCACAGACAACGAGCTCGACCATCTCGCCTACCCCTATCTGGTTGAGTTGACCGCTGCAGTCCCTGGTGCCGGAGGGTTTATGCGGGGCTACGAGGGATCACCATCAGACGACGGGAACGCGTCTTTTGCGTACCCGCTGGCCACTGGACAGCGACTTCACCGAATTTCCGACCGCTTCCCCACGACCCCGGTGGAAGGTTTGAACGACTTCTTTCTGGCTTGGGAGGTCGTCGGCGTACTGCCCTTCGTCAACGGTTTCCTCGGCTATCATCACTATCGCACCGACCAAGGCTTTGACTCTCTCGGACACGAGGTGGACCTCGTCCTGAGCTTTCCGGTTCTCACCCACCTCACCATCGGCTTTACGGGTGGCCCTTTCTTCATCGGCGAACGGGACGAGGACCCGGACGCGGTCATTGCCGCCATCGACTTTGTGATCAACATATGGGCGACGGCATGCCGTGCCTCTTCTTTTCGTCCCTCATCCCAGTGTGTACTAACCCATCAAACCAAGGAACCACCGTGTCCAAACCAATACATGCATCCACCTTCATGATCTTTGTCCTGCTGGGCTGTTCGTCGGTTCGACCAAACGTCACACATGCGCCAGCCACATCGACCGCCGGCGAAAGCTCAGCCCGATCAGCCCAGGTGGAGGCGTCCGAAGGCGAGAGCCTCGAGGCGCAGGTGGAGATGTTCCAACCCATCCTCGCGCAGCCGAGCTACACGCACTGCAATGATGAGGTGCTCGGTCCGGTCGAAGGTCATCGGTCACCCTATCCAGCGGCCACGCCACCTCGCTGCTCCGTGAACCGCCACGGCCAAACGGAAAGGTTGGATGGTGTAGAAATGACGCATCACTTCGTAGACGCCGGCGGTATGACTTTTCACTTCGTGACTGCGGGAAATCGGGACAATCCGGCAGTGTTGCTTGTTCACGGTCTGCCTGAGTCTTGGTATGGGTTCCACCATCAGGTCGCGGCTCTTTCCGATGACTACTACGTCATAGCGATCGACATGCCGGGCTACGGCCAGTCGGACAAACGGCTAGAGCTTGACCACAGCTTTTCCGGCCACGCGCGCTACGTGGGTGCACTGCTCGACACGTTGGGCGTGACGGACTTCTTCCTCGCGACTCATGACCGTGGCTCCGTGCTCGGCGAGAACTTGATCGGCACTGTGCCTGGCATGCAGCAACGCGTTCAACGGTGGGTGCGCATGCAGCAGTCGGCGAACGAGCCTCATGGTTATCCGCGTCCTCCCCATGCGCTTTTTGCCGATCCCGAGTACGGCCCGAGGGTGCTGAAGGCCGATGGGGTTCTGGCGGTCAGCTACGACGCCAACGCCAACCCGCCGTATATCGCGCGCGACCTCTCCGAGGAACACATGGCGCGACTGAAGTTCGAATGGCACTACGAAGGCATCGCCGAAGCGGTAAGCGCGAACTTTCAAACATCCAACTTCGACATCGAGTTTGAGCGCCGGATGGGCGACGATGGGTTGGTTCACCGAATGACGATGCCGATCCTGTTTCTCCAGGGCGAGGTCGACCCCGGGCAGAAACCCGAAGAGTACAAAAACAGCGCAGAAGTCTACCCGAACGACCAGAACGAAGTAGTCATTCTTGAGGGTGCAGGCCATTTCACGGCGTCAGAGCAACCTGCGATCGTGAGCGCTTACATCCGCACGTTCTTTGAGGGGGAGCGACTCTAGGCGCTTCGCCCCATCACCGCGCGTCGATGTCTTGCTCCGGTCGTTTGGAGGCCACAGCGGTTCGCTAAATCGAGCCAGCACGCGCCGTGTAATGTTCGCAGCGATTCAGTTCGGACCTTGCCACCCGACCATTGAAGAAGACACCTGATGAACAAGTTCATCGCCATTTGTGATCCAGACCGCTTTCGTGCTGCTGAAGTGCGTCTTGAGCTGATCAAGCTGCAGACCGAATACCTGATCGACCCTGAGGACGCGGTAGTCGCTACGCGGACACCGAAAGGAAAGATCAGGTTGGATCAGCCGGTCAACCTCACCGCCGCAGGTGCTGCCGATACCGGCCTGTGGGGCACGTTGATCGGTCTTTTGTTCATGAACCTGCTCCTCGGCGCCGGCATTGGTGCGGCTGCGAGCGCGGTTCGCGGGGCGCTTACCGATGTGGGCATCAGCGACGATATGATGAAGGCGATCGCCAGCGGCCTTACCGAAAATGATTCCGCACTGTTTGTGCTGGTTCGGTCGGCGACGATCGAATCTTTCCCATCAGGATCAGGATCGTCTTCAGAAGGCGCTAGACGAGGCACGTGTCGACGATTGAGAGACCTCGGTCCTTAGCTCCGACACATCTCCAACATCGAAGGAGGCAAGCAGCTGTTTGGGCCGACTCAACTACCACACCCAGGGGGCCGAGTTGGTCCAAACAGCCAGCGCCCCCCCAGCACGCCTCGCTAGGCCTGAACGCCCGCTTTCCTCCCATGCTCGACGTTCGAAGTATCGTTAATACTCCTTCACGTCTGCGCGTGCGGGGCGCTAAGCGTTCACACCCATCGTGACGCCCTCCCAGCACGCCTCGCTAGGCCTGAACGCCCGCTTTCCTCCCATGCTCGACGTTCGAAGTATCGTTAATACTCCTTCACGTCTGCGCG
>JBCCEA010000043.1:0-31644 GCA_039030515.1 Myxococcota bacterium
ACCACAGAACATTGGCGCTGTGGGTTTCGGTCGTCAATTCGCCCAACTAAGGCAAACGGGTTAGGCTTTCTTCAAAACAGCCATTGGTCCCCAGCGGGTCTAGGTTGGTCCAAACAGCAAGCGCCCCGGAAGCGCAGGAGTGAAGGCGTACTTAAGGTACGTTGAGCGACGAGCATCGGAGGTAAGCAGCTGTTTGGGCCGACATAGGCCCGCTGGAGCGCAGACGTGAAGGCGTACTTTGAGTACGTTGAGCGTCGAGCAGCTTCGGTCAGCGGAAGAATCAGCCGGCCTCCTACACGCCACAGACAGGCCGAGGGGGGTTGATTCTTCCTGCGCCCACGCAGCGCAGACGTGAAGGCGTACTTTGAGTACGTTGAGCGTCGAGCAGCGGAGGTAAGCGGAAGAATCAGCCGGCCTCGGCCTGTCTGATGAAGTCGACGTACTGACCATGCGTAATACAATGCCCCCAAACCCGAATCGTATCGCCCGGCAGAATATCTGGCGGAATTTGCACGACGTAAACCGTTTCTTTTCCACTATTGGTGGTCCGGTCTACCCCTCCAAAAGCGCGATAGCGTCCTGAACTTGTGGCCGGGTTGTTGGGCCAAGTACCAAACCTTGTTTCTAATTCGATCGCCTCGTCAGCCGTTGCCTTTCGAAGCCGAATCCAATTGTAGTAATGCCCTTCGGGATTATCGTCGGTTGGAGACGCGTTGGGATGTTTGACATGCCCTTTGGAAGGATCGCCCCACATCAGTGGAAGCATTCCTGAGGGAATCTGAGCCGAGTCTATCTCAGGGATGTAAGGCAGGTGTTTGCCGAGGTGGGCGACTTCGCCATCCGGTCCATTGATCGAGTCCCGATAGGATTCTGGGATGGCGCCTCGGTTTCCACGGGTTCGATTGAACGCGATCGCGTCCCAGTCTGCCGGCTCCATCCATGGAATAGGCAGGGCTTTTGCACTCTGTAAAGCGTCACTGGACGCCACCTGCAAGTCTATCGCTGCTCCGGAGGAGAGAGATTCACGCTCGGCTCCGGTCGAGACGCCTCCACTGCGGCGACAAGCGACAAAGCTGGGCCAAACCGCTGCTGCGACTCCTGCCCCCGCGAGCTTGATAAAGTGCCTTCGTTTTCCGTCGTGCATCATTCACCTCGAACCAAGCTAGTGTATTCAAGCGCGGCCTTCACAACTCGCGCTTTCGAACAGTCAAAAATCTAACCTAGGTTGAATTCAAAACCACCTAAATGGAAGCCAACCGAGATAGAAAGTAGGATCGAATTTCCGCTCGCGAGCGCTTGAGACTTCTCAGCGAAAGAGGCCCTTCACCCGGCATTGCCGCAGCGACTAGGCGAGGCCGCTCATGAGAAGCGAAATATTCGTAAAGCAACTCACGAAGCCCAGCTGGCTGAAGTTCTGCAAATACCGCGACCATCGCGATCCGCTCGCCCCACGTATCGTCTTGTACGCCAAAGACGCAAACGTCCCGAAGTTCGGGGATGAGCTGCAGCAAACGCTGCTCGAGTTCCACCGGATCGATATTTTCACCACCCGTTATGATTCTATCGGACTCTCGGCCAACGACTTCGATCGACCCATCGGGATACATCCGGCCTAGATCTCCCGTACGAAACCATTGATAGGGCGAGTGCACTGTAGCCTCACCGAGGTAACCCGAAAAGAGCATCGCTCCCCGCACCTCCAGAGGTCCAACGGAAGGTCGATGCGACGCAGAAGACACCCGTATGTCTGCGCCCTCAACGGGCCAAGCCCGAAGTCCTCGAGGCCCTTCAGTGGCTACTTGCGAGCAAGTTTCAGTCATGCCGTAGGTGAGCCGCACAGGCAAACCGCGTTTCCGTGCTTCATCCACCACATCCTTCGGACATGCGGCTCCACCCACGAGGAGCGTTCGCAGGCTTGGACTGAACGTAAGGCCTGCATCTAAAAGTTGACGCAGCATGGCCGGAACTAAAGAGGCTCGCGTGATCTGATGTCTATCGATCGATTCGATGACCGACTGAGCAGCGAACCGTTCACCTCCGAGCACGACAGTACTTCTTGCAGCCACCATGCGGAGGATAATCGATAGTCCTCCGATATGAGCGGGAGGCAGCAACAAAAGCCAGCGCTCCGTGCCATGCTGAATAGGCCCCAGTCGCTCCTCGCTCGCCAGAACTGAAGCCGCAAGGGCACGACGAGACAAGGTAACGACCTTTGGCTTCCCCGTAGTGCCGCTCGTGGTGATGTACAGCACTGGAGTTTCCAGCTTCGTCGGCTCCCGCCAGTGACTCCCCGCGTCCACCATAAAGCCCGGTAGCGGCTCGCTGACGTCAGGGAGGCTGGATTCTTGACAAGCGTCTATGCGAAAATCGGAATCTTTCGAGTCGACACAGATGGAAGCGCCAACACGATGCAGTCGACGCGCACGTTCTATACCGGTCAGCTTCGGGTGCACCAGCACGAAGGGACGCTCTTGCTCGAACAGCGCAAGCATCCAGATCACCGAGGAGACGTCAAGTCTTGGACAAAACCCGAGGTTAGAGTTTGTATCGAAACCATCGAGTGCGTCTCGGGCTCTATGCACCAGACACGCAAGCTCTGCATAGGTCAGCGATTCCAGGTTCTCCTTGGGATCGGTCGACGGCAGCGAAGGCCTCCAGGTCAGCGCGGTTGCCTCCGGCGCTTCTCTTGCCGCTGCAAAAACGGAGAGTCTGCCCGCATGCTTCCTCGCTCGACATACGGCACGCTCGATTTGCTCGTGCACGGGCATGCTCATGATCCGGCCTCGTCTATGAGACACTCGGTCGCAATCGCAGACGCTAGAGAAACCCCGTGGCCTCGGCCCAACACCGGACGGATGAAGAAGTCCTCTCTGTAAGGCTTGGGCAGCGCAGGATGCGGACCGAGACCTTGCGCGGTGATCGAATCTGCACGGCACGCGCTTTTTGTTTCTGCCGGCAGAGAAGTCGCCCAAAAGAGCGCAAAGGCCAATTCTGAAGAGGCCACCTGCGCCACCGCTGACGAGAACAGATGAGAGATCACCCATCTGAATTGCGATGATCTCAAAAAGCGTTGAGCTGAGAGGGCCAGACGCAAACAGGCAGAAAAGCCACCGAGCGCCATCGGCTTCAGCACCAAGAAAGCCACCTTTTCGCGCTCCAGTAGGACCTGCAATCCGTCGATGTCCGAATGCTGCAGCGACTCGTCAAGCGCTATCGGCATATGCAGCGCCGTCGTGTGAAGCGCTTCCAAGCGCGACTGAGGGCCGCTTTTCCCCCAACGAGAATCCAAAGGCACATGTGGATCTTCGATAAGTTTGATTGGCTCTTCGATAAATTCGATGGGAACGTCGCTTAAATTGGCCGCGAAACGTTGAAATTGCGACCAGCTCAAAGCTCCATTCGCATCGAGCCGAAACCGGCAGGTCCCTTTGAGTTGACGGTGGAGGTGACGCACCCAAAGGGCATCTTCATCGAGGGTCGCTGGCGAAATCTTAAACTTGAGCGTCCGCGCTCCTTGATCTAACGATCGCTCGACCAGTTCCTGCCGAAATGTTTCGCCTGTGGATGCCGGAGGTACAAGAGCCGCGACCGGTAATCGCGCATCGACCTCGGCCACAGATCGTCTTCGAAACCGGTGCACGAGAAGAGACGCAAGCGAGATACCGAGATGGCGCGCAATCCAGTCGAGTAGCGCGGTTTCCAAAGCAAAGCGGGCGCTCGGAATCTGCGTACAAAACGGTAAGACCTGAAGCCGATCGCACCACCACTGCAGGGCTCGCCTCTCGAGATGCGGCGCGTCTGCTGTCGAGATTTCGGAATCACCTGCCGCCGGATCCCGCGTCGAGATGTGTCGAAGCTCGCCGAGAACCTCTTCGAGCCAGTTTGAAACGCGAGCCTCGTCGATATCGCGTAGCGCCTGATTCGCTTCCTCGAAAGTCTCCTTAGAGTATCCGGGCAGTGGGGCCGCTTCCCCCAGGCCAACCTCGTCCAAATGACGATGAAAGAGGAAGATCGCCCGCCGCTCACTCCACCGGTGCTTTGCATTCTGTGCCGGCTGCGGGAGGCACCATCGACGCCGAACACAGTTCAAACGAGGAGTCATCGATTCAAAAAAAGATTCCCAGTGCAAAAAGGACACCGAAGACAAGAAGCAACTTTGCTGTAGAAACCAGCACTGGATTGAGCCGGGTGCCCCGAAGGCGGACAAGGGCGCGCAGCATCCACAGCGCCCAGGGAAGCGTGATGAGCGGCAGTAGGATCGCCGCCGTTACGTGCCCTGCCCCCAAGAGCAGAAGCGGTATCGCGTAGCTTATTCCGATCATCAAAGCGTACTCCAGGACTCCAGCCATCCGGCCGAGCTTCACCACCAGAGTGCGTTTACCGACAAGCACATCGGTCTCGCGATCGCGAACATTGTTCACCACCAAAATAGCCGTGGCTAGAGCCCCTACCGGAACCGCAGCCAGAATCGAAAGCAGGGGAACGCTACCAAGTTGAACGTATGCCGTGCCGCAAACCGCCACCAGTCCAAAAAACACGAACACAAACAGATCGCCAAGTCCATTGTACCCGAGCGGAAAAGGCCCGCCGGTATACGCAAGCCCTGAAAGGATCGAGAGCACCCCGATCCACACGACAGGAGCGCCACCGACCCAAACCAAGTAGAGACCTACTAGCACAGAAAGCGCAAAAACAAATATCATCGCACGCTTGACTGCGTCCTGGGAAAGAATTCCGGCCTGCACCACCCGAGTAGGACCCAAGCGCTCTTCTGTATCCGCACCTTTTTGAAAATCGAACAGGTCGTTGGCCAGATTCGTTCCAATCTGAATCAAGCAGGCACCAATTAGCGCCGCGAGTGCGGGCCAGACTCGAAATCCGCCCTCTTTGTAGGCGACCGCGCTTCCGACAAGCACCGGAACGAATGCAGCGGTAAGGGTCGCCGGTCGAATGGCCATCCACCAAGCGGCGGCGAGCGACACCTCAGTCTCCACCCCGGCACGGCGCGATGCATGCGCCGCAGAAGCACTAGACCGGAAGGTCATCGATCCTCTCTTGGAGACACGTCTGAAGTATATGATCCGCTACCTGCGCCGGTGACTCCAAGACGAGATTATGTCCACACTCGTCAAACGAATGCAGGGTCGCGTTCGGGCAGTGAAACCGTGCTTCTCTTGCAAGGTCGAGAAACTTCAAGTCGCGGGCTCCAACGAGAAAATGGACGGGCATCTCAAGATCCGGCAGATGGGGGTACATATCGGGCATGCGCGCTAAAGAGAGATTTTCGAGTGCTTTTGCGAGCCCAAAGGGGTCCTGACCGCAGCGGATCGCCCGCTGGGCGCAGCGTGCCTCCTTCGACACGCTGCGCTGCGTCGCAAAGAGAGGCAAAGCTTCCCAGTCGGACACGAACGATCGAAGCGACTCGGTGCGCAACTGGTGGATCCAGGGCGCTTCCCAACTCAGACGCTCCTGTCGTTCACGGAGACCTCTCAGTCCGGTATGCGTCCCGATGAGCGTGGCTCCAGCAAACAAATGACCGTGCCGACAAAGCAATCCGAGCGCGAGTCTCCCCCCTAGAGAATAGCCGCAAAGATGCGCCTTTGTATCGAGATGACTCGACACGAGCTCGGCCAAACGGTCTACCTCTGCATCAAAGGTGCTTTGAGTCTGAACAGCAGAGAACGCACAAGAAGGCGGAGCACAGTACTCCTGGGAGGAGGACTGAGTGACGACGTGCTCTGGGGAGGTGGACCGGGGGGGAAACGCAGCGCCCACGTGACCCAAAAGTGTCGGTCGAATCAACGACCAGTCTGAGGGCAGGTGAGCGGCCACCCCATCCCAACTGGCTGGTGCGCCGGTAAACCCGTGCAGAAGCACCAGAGGACTGACGTTCGAGCTCATGTTTGACCCGTGGGACGTGCGATGCCCCGGGAATCGAACATCAGTCCATCCACACGAGCCCAATAGTTCTTTAAGTACGCAACCTCATCCCCTTTGCTGAGATCGATCTCCAACACCGAGGGTTCCGACGCTTCGATCGCCACCTTGAGCAAACGTTCGAGCTCGCCCGAATCGTGAGCGATGCGGTAGGGGAGACGGTATTGCGCAGCCGCGTGCCGGAAATCGAGTCCATGCGAGGTGACAAAATGAGACGTTGCCGACCTGAGGTCATCACGTGCTCCAAGCGGCAAGCAGCGAAATATCTGCCCGCCGTCGTTATTCAAAATGCAGATCACAAGCGATGCGCGCGCCCTCTCGCGGTTTCTGCTGGCACTCATGAGACTACCTAAATCGTGCAAGAAGCTTACATCGCCGATGGTCACTACCACGGGCTCCTCTGCCTGCAGCCAGGCTCCGACTGCACCCGCGATGTGTCCATCGATACCGTTGAGACCGCGCTGGGAAAGCACACGCAAGAAACTACCTTCACTTTGCGAGAATGAATCCGCATGCCTGATAGCGAGACTGTTACCAAGCATCCAGTACGCGCCCTGAGGGAGAGACTGACGAATTACTCGAAATACCTGGGCCACGTTGAACTCGGATGATGCAAAGAGTTCATCATCCAGCTGACGAACGCCTCCTGCCAGCTTCTGCCAAAGCTGAGCGTAGTCCTGCCGCGCGCACTCCACGGCCGCATTCCGCTCCTCGGGCACCGCTCGAAAGAATTCCTGCGGAGCCATCGCAAGTAGTGTGGTCGCAGTACCGTAAGGATCCGGCCATCCGTGCTCTGAGACGAGCAGTCGCGGGACTTCGGGACCGACGGATTCCATCAGTAGTTCAACACCCTTGGAAACCGGCGTATGACCTAGCTGGACGATGAGGTCGGGCCGGAGCGATCGTCGAAACGGAGAACGCAGCAAAGCGTCGAACGCACCAAAGCGCATCGGGTGGTGGGCACCTCCGAAACGCAGGCCACTTGCCGGCTCAGGCAAAAGCGGCACCGAGTGCAGTTCTGAAAACGCCAGTGCCGAACTAAGAAAAGACGCTCCTTCTTCCATCGATAGGGTGACAAAGGCGGGTCCGGCGATCAAAAGCGGTCGCTTGGCACTCTGAAGCATCCCGCATAGTTCAGCCGGCAACAGCGCATCTCCCCGTGTTGGCAGTTCGAGTCGAGTCGGAGCTTCCCCTCCGAATCCTGCGCCAGTGATGCCAATAGGTGGCTCAAACGGTTTTTTTGCCCTGACGTTGAGATGCACGGGACCGGGCTGAGGGCCGGTCGCACTATGGATCGCTCTCGATGCGGCTCGTCGCAAAGACGCGAGAGAGCGTTCGTCTTCCTGCGCTGATCCCAAGTCGAGAAAGAAACGCACGTGTCTACCAAAGAGATGTTGTTGGTCGACGGTTTGGGGAGCGCCCGCCTCATGCAGTCGATGAGGGCGGTCTGCAGATAGAATGACGAGCGGCAGACAGGCAGCGGAAGCCTCGAGCACGGAGGGGTAGTAGTGGGCCGGTGCCGAGCCGCTGGTGCAGAGCAGCAACGCGGGCCTACCGGTGACGCGAGCATGTCCCAGCGCCATGAAACCGGCGCTCCGTTCATCCACAACGTCGACCACATCGAGGCTGGGATGGGCGTGCACGGCAAGCACAAACGGCGTGCTGCGAGAACCAGGACTCAGAAACACCCGGGTGATGCCTGAGCGTGCGAGCGCATCCACCAAAGTTTCCGCCCAGATCGCTTGCGCTTTAGAGATCGGCTGCTGCATCCAACGCTGCGCTCATCGAAAGATCGGCTGCCGCATCTACTTTTTTGCGCAGAGTCGGCAGTGCCCGCATCACAGCCCGCATTTTCAGCTCTGTTTCCGAATACTCAAGCTCAGGGACAGAACCTGCAACAATCCCCGCCCCAGCATAGACGAAGGCGCGGTCCCCGTGAACCAAGCACGACCGCAAAGCGACCCAAAAATCACCATCACCGTTCGCATCAAGCCATCCGATAGGCCCGGAGTACCAACCACGAGAGGCAGGCTCTTCGCGTGCAATCAGCTGCTGCGCTCGCTCTTTGGGAACGCCTCCCACAGCAGGTGTGGGATGCAGCGCATCCACCAGGTCGACGATGTGGCTACGCTCCCGGAGCTGTCCGCGAACCAAGGTTTGGAGATGCGCTACGTCTTGCAGCTCTAGGAGACCCGGCGCGGGGTCTACGATCACTCGAACGCATCGAGGCCTCAGCTCGGCGACAATGGCGTCGACCACCATTTGATGCTCTCGGAGATCCTTGTCGCTGCTCAGCAGCGTCTGCTTTGCCTCTGCGGCACTCGATCCTGCAAGGGCTTGACTGTAGACCTCACGGGCTCGCTTTTGCACCAGTCGCTCTGGCGTCGCTCCCACAAACAGCCTACCCGATCGTCGGAACACAAACCGTGTACAGTCTGGATATCTTTCACTCAGATTGTGAATGATAGTCTCCGGCCGCGGCATTGAATTACATCGCAGCGAAGCACGTCTAGCGGCCACCACCTTACTCAGCTCGCCTGCCTCAATGCCGCTCAGGATATCTTTTACGCGTGCGATGAAACTGCACTCGGCCTCATCTTCCAAGGCAAACGCCGCATCGCCTGATTTCTGCACCTCGCTTGCAAAACTCAGGTGAGCCATCGCAAAGGTCAGTCGGCCGACCTTTTCATCTATGATTTCTGGGGAGAGCCGATCTTCGTTCACGACAAGGCTGAGTAGAGCTCTTCCTCTCTCCACAACGTATGTGAGTTCCGGCAGCGTAAAACTCGCGTCGCCATAGGGGGACCAGGAGCTCTGTTCTGCTCCGCCAGGGGCGAAGGCAAAGCCGCCAAACATTCGAAGATCGCCGCCGTCCTCCGGACCCAGAAAGCACATCTTTGCGAAACATTCTTTGGCCTGTTGCCGGACCGAGGCGAACCGAGCACTTCCGACTCCGGCGCAGCTCCACACCGATCCGAGGGCTGCCGCAGAGGGTCCCTCCTTAGGCAACCAGACGACCGCGTCCTGAGATTCATCAAACGATAGAAGACGCTCAGGACGAACTAGAGGCGCTTCAATGGTGCATACCAAGAGGCGGGTACCCTCAGAGGAGTGAGGATCGGAGTTTTGGCAATAGCTTTGAAGTCGACTTCGAGCCGCTTCGATGCCCTCAAGGTCTAGCTCGACTGAGGGCGGCAGGGTCACTGAGGGCGCCGAAGCCACTGAGGGCGCCGGGGCCACTGAGGGCGGCAGGGTCACTGAGCCCCCTCCGGAACCTCCTGCCTTGGCTCCGCAAGATAGAGACAGCATACCCCAAAGGTGAGCGGCTGGATCGTTTTGACGGTCAGCCCAGATGCCTCCATCAGCGCAGCAAACTCCTCGGGAGAAGGAAAGGCCGCGATCGATTGCTGAAGATATCGGTACTCTCGCGAGCCCGACAAGAGTCCCCCGACGAACGGGACTACGTTGCGCATATGGAATCGGGCAAGGGTGCTGAGAACGCCGGTGCGCGGCTCGGAGAGCTCTAGAATCGCGACTTTGCCACCTGGGCGGACCACTCGCGCCATTTCTCGCAAACCTTGAGCTCTGTCGGCCACGTTGCGAATCCCAAATGCGATGCAGCACGCGTCGAAGGTGTCATCGTCGAATCGAAGTTCCTCTGCGGATCCGGTTTCGAAAGAGACGTCGTGTACACCGTTCATCCGAAGCTTACGCTCCAGAACTTCCAGCATGCGAACGCTAGGATCTACGCCAACGATGGATACATCCCTCTGCTGCCGGAGCATTTCGAAGACGACGTCGCCGGTACCGGTGGCCAAATCGAGCGCTTTATCTCCGGACTTGAGCTGCAAGGAGGCTACAGCGCGTCGTCGCCAGCTTCGATCGATTCCAAGAGAGATGATGCGGTTGAGTGCGTCGTAACGGCTGGCGATCCGATCGAACATCGTGCCGCTACCTGGACGTGCGAGTTCCGACACTAAGCCCCCCGTTGTTCTTCCGCGGCTCCGCCCGCAGCAACCTGTTTACGACGATGCAGGCGCATATGACCTCTTTGGATTCCTTCACCAGCAAGCGCCTTGAGCGCGGCCAAATTGCTTGCAAGCCCAGCCGAAGCCATCACGAGCGCCAGTTCTTTGGCGTCCGCAGGACGGAGCAGTTCAAACGCAGCGCGAACTCCCCGATGCACCCGGGTTGATCCGCCGATCGTGCCCGCAGCCATCGGCATCTCAAGTACGCCGACCAGGGTTCCCTCCACGCAGCGCCAGGTTGCGATAGGGCGGTAGGCGCCTGACATCGCTGCCCACGCGTGCGCCCCAGCTTCGATCGATCGCCAATCCTGCCCCAGGGCCACCGCAACAGCGTCCACCCCGTTCATGACACCCTTGTTGTGCGTCACGGCGCGGTAAGGATCTTTCTCGGCAAAAAGGCTTGCGCGCTCGATGCCCTTGGCCAGGTCTGCACCACCGACCGCATCGATGCTGACCTCCGCCCGCACCTTCACGGTTCGCCGAACCGGCAGATTCGACAGAATCCGAAGGCCGATGCGACCACCGATTCTCAACTGAACTTCAGGCGCAACCGCCTCAGCGACGGAGTCGACCACGTTTGCGCCCATCGCATCGCCGACATCGACGTAAAAGTGGACCACTACCAACCCTTCATCGTGGTCTAAGACACGTACTTCGAGGTCGTGACATCCACCACCGCGCTGAACCATCCTGGGAATGGCGCGATTGGCGCAATCGATCAACGCTTCTCGCACTTCGAGCAAACGCTCTTCCGCGTGCTGTGGCTCAGGTACTTCGTCGAGCTGAACCTGAGTGGTCATCACGGGTCGGGTGGCTTCTCCGGTAAATCCTCCCGTCATGCGTACCAGCTTTGCGGCGTGGCTTGCGGCCGCAACCACCGAGGGCTCCTCCACAGCCATGGGCACCAGGCAATCTCGGTGGTTCACGCGGAAGTTAAGCGCGATAGCTAGAGGCAGTCCGTGGGTGGCCACCACATTTTCGCTCATGCTGTCCGCAATACCGGGCTCGAGTCCTCCACCTTGCAGCAAAAACTCTAGGGACTCCGGGGAGAGCAGTCCGGTGTCGCGGAGTCGAGAGATTCGATCTTCGAGAGTTCGCGTGTAAAATCCGGGAATGCGGCTTGTCGGGGTGGCTTCAGTCATCGATAGATCCGTAGGTCTCAGTTCATTCGGTGCACGGTCGCGCGTGCCACCGTAATCAAAGCCTCTTTCGCCTGACCGTTCGGGCAGGCAGCAAGCGCCTCAATCCCCAACTCTATCTGGCGCTGGGCCAACTTTCGGCAGCGCTGAGCAATGCTTGGTGCCTGTAGCGCCATAATGATTCGGTTCCATTCCTGTTGAAGACCGTCCAATCGCCCGTGGGCGGTAGCGACTGCGTGCAGACTGGGTAGCAGAGAGGGATCTTCCTCCAACGCTAGGATTAGCGGATAGGTGGTTTTGCCCTCGCGAAGATCGACAAAGAGTTCCTTGCCGAGCGAGGCTCGCTCGCCGGAGTAGTCGAGAAGATCGTCCACAAGCTGAAAAGCGATACCCAGGTGAAGACCGTAATTTTCGAGGGCCTCGCATTCAGTAGAGGCGAGTTCACCCGCACGCCCGCCTGCGAGTAGAGCCCAGCGAAAAAGGGCTGCCGTCTTGCCCTCGACCACCTGAAAATAGCTCTCCGCGCTCACTCTCGCCTGACCCCGATTCTCGAGCTGCAAGGCCTCTGCGGAGATCATCGCGTCGATGATCTCGAGGAGTCGATCGAGCACGTCAAGAAAGCTCGTAGAGCGCACGCGTCTGAGGGCTTCGATGAGCAACCAGTCACCCGCGAAAATCGCTGCCGCATTGCCGTAGAGCGCTCGAGCTGAGGGCTCCCCGCGACGGGTGTCCCCTAGATCGACTACGTCGTCGTGAAGCAAAGTGGCGTTGTGTACCAGTTCAGCGGCAACTCCGAGCTGCTTTGCCGCGTCGTTGAATCCAGCCCCGACCCGCGAGGCAAGCGCTACGCACAGAGGGCGCAATCGTTTGCCACCGAGGTCGACCACATGATTCGCGGCTCGGTGTACGGAGTGCGTTCCCCTAGGCACACCCTGAAACTCTGCGTGGAGTGCTGCCATGTCCGGCGCCACAAGCTGTGAGAGGCTCGTAAGCCGCTGTCCCAACGCTCCAAGACCCTGGGAGTCGCAGATTGTTTTCAGTCGCTCCAGCACATCGATAGACTGGGGCTCGGGGTGAGCGTCGCGAAGAGCTGCCATCAAGGACATGTGCGTGTTCTCCCCACAGTGGCAGAGCTTTTGTTCGAGTTTGTCAAGGGCTCTGAAAGAGATATAGGTGCGCGAGGAGAGGCGGTCAATGTTCGCGGACCGGGCAAGGCGCTATGGTTTGAGGGACGGGTCGGCGCCATCGATCGGACAGCTGTGCCAAGCCCGGCACGCGCACTTTCGGACGCGTAGCGAGCGGGTTATTTTGGCGCCCGCCGTCACGCTTCCGCGGGAAGTTCGCTCTGGGGCGCTCCTGCGAGCGACGTCCCATTGGGGTCACGAATCGCCGCTGAACTCAGACCTTGTAGCCGAATTCGTCGAAAAGCGGGCGAAGGCGATCGTACACATAGGCGCGCTCGATTCCCCAGTACTCAAGGGTGAATCTTTGGGTGCTTTTGAAGGAATCCGATCGACCATCTTTCGTCGCATCTTCGAGTTTCCTTCGAAACTCCCGCTTCATCTCGTAGCCAAATTTCTGGTACACCTCTTCGACTGTCGCAGTTGGATCGCCTGACAGATCCTCGTAGCGGACGAGCGCGAACTGGGATGGCGGAACAAAGTCGCGACACGCCAGCGCATGCTGGTATTGGCGAATCGCCCAGTCGGCAACCGCGCGAGTCTCCGGACCCTTTGGGTAAATCGAGGGCGTATGTGCGGTCCAAGGCACATGGAAGAGGTTGATACAAGAAGGGATCGCGTCGAGTGGATCGCGCATGATGTAGAGGAAACGGGCGTCCGGAAAGGTCTCTAAAAGCGATCGCACACGGGTCGCCGTGAAGACGTTCTTCGTAAGCAGCGTACGACCTCCGTTTGCGTAGAGGTGACGCTGAATCGACTTGCGGTACACGTCCATCATCCCGCGTCGCACCGGCTCTTCTAGCTCGTCGAGGCTATTGACCCGATCGTAAGCTACCGCTTCTGGAAAGAGCAAAATGAGTCCGCTGCCGAGAAGCGCGAGCACGAAGATCGCCTCGTCTTCTTCTGGTCGACTGAGTCCCGTATCGTGGATTCCGTTCCAGCGTGTAAAAAAGAACTCGTTAACCAATTCGATCCAGTGCTTGAATGGTTTCCCGAGGTGAGCTTCTAGTCGCTCCGCAATGTTTACGGTGCGATTGGCACATACTGAGGGGAAAATCGTCTGCCAGAGCTGGAAATTCGTGAACCGCTCTTCATCGAGACTCAAGAGGTTGTGAAGCCAAGTGCTACCGCTCCTTGGATTCGAGAAGACGAAGAGCGGAGCGTCGATTTCCTGACTCCGATATCCAGGATAGAGCAGATCGTCCATTCTTTGCGCCGCGTACAGCGAGGAGTTCACCACGCCAAACAAGCCCGCAAAGCCCGCGAAATAGCCGGCACGACGCACAGAGCCTCGCGAGGAGCCAAACGTCCATCGGAGCAATTGTTTCGCGGTCGTAGGGTCGATAAAAAACTGTGCCACGCGGGGGGTGTTCCTGAGGTGATTGCGAGGTCAGCCAGGCTGCTGCGCCCACGACGGCCAGAACTTGGATTAGGGCAGGCCTGGACCGCGCTCGAAAAGGCTGAGAACTATTTATCGAGGACTCGGAAAACGCAAATTCGTTCAAAACGCCGCTTCCGATCCTGTCCATGGTCGATCGGAAGCTCAGGTGATTTTCCCAGACGCTCGACTGGACGAAACTCAGAAAAAGGGCATTCTTCGCGGGCGCATTTGAGCACGCTGGGCGCTCCTGCATGCAAAACTGCAGTTGGCGCGAGACCCGTTCCACCCTCTTGACGCTCCATTCTTTCGAAACGCCCATGAGTGTACTTTTATTCGAAGATGTCTCGCTGAACCTCGGCGGCAAGGCGATTGTTACAGATCTAACACTTCGCATCGCCGATCAGGACCGCATCGGACTCGTCGGACCCAACGGGTCTGGAAAAACCACGCTGCTGCGCATGGCTGTCGGTACTCAGGGGCCAGATTCCGGCGAGGTGCATCGAGGCAAGGGCGCGCGCATCGGCTATCTGCCTCAAGACATCGCCCTTCAGGGAGGCAAGAAGCTGCTCGACTTCGTGACCGAGAGCGTTCCCGGCAAGTCGGATCTCACTCTGGCGGTCGCGGAAGCCGAGACCCAACTCGCAGCCCAGAGCCAGCTGGCCGCTACGGGCGAGTCCGCACAGGAGGAGCTGCTCGAACTCGCCGGCAAAGTCGCCGACCTTCACGAGGCATTGGCTCGATTCGAACAACAGTACTCCACCCATGAGGCGCAGCGTATTTTGGTCGGCCTGCGTTTTCGCCAAGAGGATCTGGACCGAGACCTGGGGGAGTTCTCTGGCGGCTGGAAAATGCGGGCTCTACTCGCATCCCTGCTCTTTCAACGTCCCGACCTGCTGCTGCTCGATGAACCCACCAACCACCTCGATATGCCTTCGGTTTCGTGGCTCAGCAGCTTTTTGTATCGATACGATCGCGCCTTCATCTTGATCAGTCACGATCGCGAGTTCTTGAATGAACAGATCCAGAAAGTCGTCAGCTTCGAGGTCGAGGGGATCCGCCAATATAAGGGCGACTACGAAACCTATCTTGAGCAGAGGAAACAAGAAGAAGAGCTGATCGAGGCTCGAGCAAGAAACCTGGACAAGGAACGTGAGCACATGGAGGCCTTTGTGCGTCGCTTTCGAGCCAAAGCGAGCAAAGCAAGCCAGGTTCAGAGCCGAGTGAAAGCCCTCGAAAAGATGGAGCGAATCGAACTACCCGCCCATCGTCAGGCGATGCGCTTCCGCTTCAAAGACATCGACAAGAGCGGCAAGGACGTGCTGATCGCCGAGCACATCACCAAACATTATGGAGAAAAACGGGTCTTAGAGGATATCGGGCTGCGCCTGGGCCGCGGCGATCGCGTAGCCATTTTGGGAGAGAACGGCGCAGGTAAGACCACCCTACTCCGAGTCCTGGCTGGCGAGCTAGACAGCGACGAGGGAACAAGGAGCTACGGCACTCGAGTCAAGCTCGGCTACTATGCCCAACATCATGTGGACGTCCTCGATGGGACTCGAACCGTCTTCGAGGAAGTCAAAAGCGCAGCCATGGAGGGGAGTCCAAAGGACATCTACGCGGCGCTTGGAGCGATGCTCTTTCGCGACCAAGAGGTGGATAAAAAAGTCGGAGTGCTTTCCGGGGGGGAACGAGCTCGGGTGGCCCTTGCCCGCCTGTTAGTCGACCCGGGCAACCTTCTGATGATGGATGAACCCACCAACCATTTGGACCTCGACTCCAGCGAACGCTTGGCTGAGGCACTCGAAACGTTTGACGGAACACTCCTCTTCGTGTCGCACAATCGGGGATTTGTCAGACGACTTGCCACCAAGATTTGGTTCGTCGCAAACGGCAAGCTGGAGGTGTATCCGGGAACGCTGGACGAGTATCTCGCGTCAGAGCGCGATGCGAACCATCAAGGCCGCACAGCGAAGGAGGGCAAGCCGCGTAAGGCCGACAAAAAGGGCGAGAAGATGCAGCGAAAGAAAGCAGCTGCACTACGTCAGAAGCTCTCACCCTTGAGGAACGCGGTCAAAAGGCACGAAGAGCAGATCGCCAATTTGGAACGAGAGCATGCGTCAATTCTCGAAGCTCTGAGCGATCCGTCGATAGGCGATCGACCAGAGGACCAACGACAACTGAGCGCGAAGTTCGATACGCTGAGCAAAGCGATTGAACGTACCACTGGCGAGTGGATGGCCGCGCAGGAGAAACTCGACGCAGCACAGAGCTCCGGACGCTGAACTCCCGCCGCACTGCTTGCCAGAACCGTAGCTTGCCAGAACCGTAGCTTGCCAGAACCGTAGCTTGCCAGAACCGTAGCTTGCCAGAACCATGGCTTGCCAGACCCAAAGCCTCCTGAGACATTTTGTTCCGCGTTCCCGAGTGTGGTCTTACTACCGAAGAATCCTGAACATGATCGATGCCACCATCCGCACTTTCTACCGCGCAGCACATGTCACTCGAACATGCCTATCTTTTGTACGCGAACCATCGACTCGAAGCGCGCGCGCAGCGGTATGGCACGGCGACCGACTCCTTCTCGTCTACAGGTCTTACGGACACCGATACACCCTACCAGGCGAATCTCTACGCGCTGGCGAAAGCCCTGACCGTATCGCAAGTCGTGCGCTCGAACGCACTTGCGGGATCCAGCTTCCACCGAGTCAATTTGAACTTTCGATGCAGTCACCAGCGCATCTCGAAAATCGAATAGACACCTTTTATGTTTGTGAAACGAACGTGGTCGAGGAGCCAAGAGTCCACATCAACCGCTGGAGGATATTCGGAGCCAGATTTTATAGCATCGAATATGCACAAAAACTCGATCTTGTACCGCAATTACATACGTATCTAAGCCGAAGACAAGTCTTGTCCTGAAGTTCAACTACTGGAAATGCGTAATGAGCCGCCTCCCTAAGTCAGTTGAGACTACCGACTATAGTTGACGGCATGTTCGATGGGACTCAGCCCGCGACAGAGTTCTTGCGGGGAAAGAGGCATTTTAATCAGCGAACCGACTACCGTAGGATACGATTCGATTTGATCAAGTTGAATCTGAGGCATATCGACAGACAACATCGGCACAACTTTGACCGGCAAACGCTCCTGCTGTTGAGCCTTGAGGAACTGAAACCCATCCATCTCCGGCATGTGTAGGTCTAAGAACGCGACATTCGGGCACGGTGCAAAACCCCTTCGCGAGCAGTCTCGAAGTAGTTCGATCGCTTTCGCACCATCTTCCGCTTCCAGTACAGACTGAGCGATACCCGCGCGGGAGAGCAAACGCTTCAAAATAAAGCGGTCATCTTCATTGTCGTCTACGATGAGAACGACTCCCAATGAAATCGTCATTCGATCTCGCTTTGCAAGCGATAAGAGCGACGGTCAAGATGCATTTAAAAGGCTAACGGTCAGAGTCGGGTCATTTGAACGGTCGTCTATATCCTCACTCAAATGGAGTTATGTATGAGTACGGATATCTGTGCGTACTAAGTTCTATTCGTATGGCCGCGTGGGAGCGAGTGGTTTGAGACCGAATACGCTTCAGAAATGAGTAGGCTCCGCCGTAACTAACTGATGGGATGGTTGCACCGGGCGCGGAACTTTTTGTTCACCGAACCAAATCAGCGGCGTCGGGTTCCGGGGAAGGAGCGCAACTGAACAGCACGGAGGCTCCGGAGACACGAGGGTCTTGGAACTCGATCCAGGATCTAGGCGGAACGGCTCCAGGAAATCTGCAGGGCGCCATGCTCGTAGGTCGCAACTTGAGCGGCATTGACCTCTCCGGGGTCGATCTTCGTAACGCGAATCTCGCCAATGCAAACCTGACGGATGCTGTACTGGTGGACGCCAAGCTGGATCGAGCGATCCTGCACGGGGCCAATCTGACCCGCTGTGAGTTTCACCGGGCGTCGCTGGTCGAAGCCAGACTTGAAGAAGTCGAGGGCACCCAGGCAGGCTTTGGTCAGGCGAATCTGAAGCGAGCGTCCCTCTTCGGCGCGGCATTGCGTCATGCAAGCTTTGTGCAAGCCGATCTGAGCCAAACGGATCTCCGCACCGCTGACCTCACCGAGACCAACTTTGATGGGGCCAATCTGAGTGACGCCAGCCTGTGCCGAAGCATCCTTCATCGAGCAAATCTCACTCGCTCGCAAATCACGGGAGCTTCATTTCGCGAGGCGGATTTGAGAGATGCGCAGGTTCGAGGCCTCACCGGCTTTCGCTCCGCGACGTTCATCGAAGCCGACATCCGCAACGTACATTTTGGAGGTGCCTATCTGCTCCGCCGCCACATCATGGACGAGGACTACATTCACGAACTCGCTCAGCGTGGAGGACTGTACAAGCTCACCTGGTGGATGTGGTGTATCACCAGCGACTTTGGCCGCAGTCTTCTTCGATGGAGCCTATTGATCGCGCTCATCACGATGGTGTACGGAGGACTCTACAGCGCCGTAGACATGGAATACGGTGAGCACGAGACCTTCCTTTCACCTTACTACTTCAGCTTGGTAACCCTGACCTCACTAGGCTATGGCGACGTGCTTCCGGCTTCTACCACAGCGCAGGTTTTGGCAATGAGTGAATGCGTCGTCGGCTACATTATGCTGGGAGGTTTACTCAGTATCTTTGCAAATAAAATGGCGCGACGTGCGGAATGAAGCATGTTCGATTGGCTAAAAAAGAAGATGACAGACCCAAACGCCACCATGGCGGAGGCTCTTGCAAAAACCGAACTGCAATCTTTTCCCGCCGTCGTTCGGGAGGCAATGGTCGCACTGCGCAATCCTAAACTCAACGCGAACGGAGTCGCGGCGATCCTTGCCAAAGACCCAGGATTCTCGGTGCGGCTATTGAGACTCGCCAACTCTGCAGCCTACACTGCACGACATCCTGTGCGAACAGTAACCCACGCTGTCGCCCTGCTGGGGAGAAGAGAGGTCGAATCCCTCCTGCTCGCAGCGACCGTCCCCAATCTGCTCCCCAAATCGGAGCACTTCAATCGACAAGAGTTTTGGCGCACCGCTGCTTTTCGAGCCACTACCGCACGGGCCCTGGCCCAACGCTACTATCCGAACATCGCTGAAGAGAGCTTTACCAGCGCACTACTTCAGGACATGGCCATACCTCTGCTCGCGGCAACCCAACCCGAAACCTATGCTCCACTGCTCGTTCAGGCTCAGCAGACCGAGGTGCCTCTTCTGGAGCTGGAGCGAGAGCGACTTGGTTACGACCACACCCAGATCGGTGGATGCCTGTGCGCGCTGTGGAGTCTACCCGACGGCATCGCACGATCGATCTCAAGCCATCACGACGAACCCCACCATGACGGTACAGATGCGGGTGATCTCTCGGCGCCGCTGCCGATCTACTTCGTCGCATCACTAGACCATGGCGTCTCCCCGGACCCCACCCCGATCATCGACAGAGCAGAACATACTCTCGAGGTGGGTCGAGACGAGGTTCGTCAACTCGTAGAGGAAGCATTTCACTTAGCGGAATCCCTAAGCTCCACGCTTTCCTCAGGTTGAGAGAATCAGCGAACAGAAACGGCATTGGGGTTGATCGGCCTGCGTATTCACTTGTGGCTCTAATACGCTTGAGGCAGGTTTCGGCGGGCGATGTCCGAAGACAGTTCAAGACTCCTTGCCTGCGAAGTTCCGGGCCCCCTTGGGGATATGGTTCGTGCGCTTCCTTTGGTTCAGGAAACGCAGCACCACCGGGTAATCCATTCGCGGGTTCTGGTAGTGGATGCAGTGGACGGCACTCAGATGGTTGTCGCGTGTCTTCGACCACCGACGGATCTTCCAGCGCTTCACGAACAGACCCGAGATGCGATCGAATCTGCTTTACTCGCGGAGCGCTGCGCACCCATCGATTCGTCAGAGGCTCTCCCGCCTGACTACCGTCTTCTGAGATTCGCCTCCTATATAGATGTACCCGGAATGGAGCGTGCACTACGTGCATTTGGCTTGAAGGAAGTCCGTAAGACGGGAGGCGGCTGGCCCAAGGCCGAAGCACATCTTCGCGGTGAATGGCAATCTCTGGGTCTGGAGCTACCGGACGTACCGCGTTCTCGCTGGGAAGCTGAGTTCACCTCGGTCTCCCCGGCACTTAGAGAAACCCTCAGCCAAGCGAGAAAAGCAGGTCGCTGGAGCGGAGCACCCTGGGGGAGTCGACCGGGAGAGCTGTGGAAGCGAATCTCTTCTGTGCTGGGTCTACCTCAGCGACGCCCCTCACTCGATGTACTCCGAGAGTTTGAGCAGGAGTATATATCGACGACTTCAGGGAAAATACGTTCGCTTCCCGCAGAGTTGTTTCAAGCATCGTGCGATCTCGTGGGTCTTATCACCGAGCTGCAATTTAATAGACGCACTTGTTGGGCGGAAGCGGCTGAAATGGACAATGGTTTGAACCCGCCACCTCATCTGCAGATAGAGCGGGGTTCGGCCAAGATGGAACTGCCGATTGGACTCGTTGTACTACGCTGGTGGATCATGCCGCTCGCGGCAGGAGAGAAACCCGCGTGTCTTGCCGAGTGGTTGGAGGAAACTCTGAAATCACTCTAAGATTTGAGTGCGGCGCAATCCTTACTGGAACATGTGCGAACCCAAATCTCTGTGGATGAAGGAGCTTAGGGGATAGATAGCGAGCGAGGGACGGAGCCACTCGGGGCAAACGTGTATCCCCGAGTGGATCAATCTTGTGTCCAGCAAACGGAACTATTCGAGCAGGCCGATTTTTAGCGGATGCGAATCGTTACCCGGAATCAGATGCCGGCGACAAGGTCCAATTAGTAGTTTCGACTAGAATCGTGCGATCTACCTACCGCCGTATGAGGCAGAGTCTTCATTGCGCTTTCTTGCGTTGGCGACGTTGACTGTAAGTTCACGGCCTTCAATCTTGCGTTTGTTCATTTGTTCGATCGCTTTGTCCGCGTCACTTTCGTCACTGAAGGTGACGAATCCAAAGCCTCGAGAGCGACCTGTGTCTCGATCGGTCAAGACCTTGTAGTCTTTCAATTCGCCTTCTATTGCAAATTCGTGAAACATATCTGCAAGTCCTTCATCGTCTACGTTCCAGGGAAGGCCACCAACAAAGAGTCTTTTGGGCATCTGTTCCTACCTCCGAAGTGCGTCGATCGCCGGAGATGCGCTTCAAACGCCCGGCAAGTCGGTCCAAAAAAGAGCGCGTTATTTGCGCTCCCCGCGGGAGTTAGCATGGAACGCAACACCCTTCGAGAAAGGATTCATGTTTCCTGACACCGCACTCGTGAGACGACATAGGTGCGTCAGTGAGAGTTCAAGACGACAACATTTCCAGCCACTTTCGATAGATTTGCGCGATCGAGCACCAACAATTCAGTACCTACAGCGAGGAAAATATGTCGGGCGGACAGCTGGGAAGGCACGAACAGAGGGGGGACTTTTAGGCCGCGGGGCTGTTCCCACGAAACGGTCTCGTCAGAATCTGCCCTAATTCGTCGCAGCCGGCCTGG
The DNA here is from genome assembly GCA_039030515.1 of Myxococcota bacterium. Taxonomy (GTDB): domain Bacteria; phylum Myxococcota_A; class Polyangia; order Polyangiales; family Houyiibacteriaceae; genus JBCCEA01. The sequence continues at coordinate 21,207 of JBCCEA010000043.1, forward strand.
CTCGTAGAGGTAGGTACCGTCGGTCTGTGGGAGTACAGCAACCTTCATCGATACCGGCAGGCGGCGCACCACCCGACCCGAGGCGAGATCGCGACTTACGACGGCGTTTCCTTCACGCAGCGCTAGGAACGATCCCAATTCGCGGGGGAGTGCATCAAGACCAGCCGGCACAGGATGCGTACTGGGGTCGATCCCAAGCAAATCGTCCAGCGACACCAACCATCGCAGTAGAAGCTCAGGCGGCGTCGACGTCTCGGAATGCGACAGCCGCGCGAGATAAACGCCCTCCCCGCCCGCTCCTCGAAACCGCACCAGCAAGTCCGCGGAAACCGGATCGTTCGAACCAGACGCAACGCGACTACACCCATCGAGACGAGCCGCTACCTGTCCGAGGGCTTCGCTAAACTTGGCGCTTTCGACCGAACCGCCGGGAAGACGGCGAAGTGCTCCTTCTTCGTCAAGCCAGAGGACACTCTGACCAAAGGCGCAAATCGAACCTCGGCCGTACATATGCCGCGCATGCTCATCGAACTGCCTCGACCAGACTCCTTGTTTATCTGCCACAAAGAGGGTGCGACCCACGACGTGCGCCACGAAGACACCCGACAGGGGCTCGACGTAGCGCAACGAGCCATCGCTTCGGTCAAGCGCGACCACCTGTGTTGAAGGAATCCGGGCTGCAGTGCGAGACGGATCGATCGAGTTCGCCGGAGCTTTACCGGGATCAAAACCCTCGATGCCTTCTCCTTCGGTGAGGATCCCCTCGGTGAATACGTAGTGCACCCCGGAGTGCACCGCGCTAGGTGCCCGCAAATCTCCTGCTCCTCGTACCAGAGCACCGCGCCAGACGAACTCAGCTTCCTCTTGATTCACATCTCTCAAGAACGTGTGGGTTTCTCGCTTGCGAGACTCGGTAAACACTCGGAAGCTCACCCGTTCATCGTCGATGACGATCCCTTGAGGATCGACTAGGCCAAACAGGGCCATACGCCAAACACCCGTGCCGTCAACGCGCGTGCGCACGGCATGCACATGCCCTCGATCGTCCGAACGGACTACCAAGGCCTCGGCGTCACCCATGGATGCGACCGCGATGATGGGCCCGCTTGGCCAGTACGCAGCGAACCAATTGTGCATAAAAAAAGCAAGCACCGCGATCATCGCGAGAACAAAGAGCAAGGTAATTCGAGCGCCTGAAAAGCGGCTTCGATTCGATTTCATCGTCATACGCTCGTGCGTGCCCAGCTGCCCTGCCGCCAGAGCAGGGCGAAGACCAAACTCTGGGTGAGCCGGTAGCACACGTTGCAAATCCAGATCGCGGTAAGTCCAAACCCGGAGACCGGACCGATGAAGTACGCAAAGGGCAGAAAAACCAGCCATTGCATCCCTAGCGAAACGAACATGACCTGTAGCGTCGCTCCGGCACCGACGATCGCATTCATCAAAACCATACCCACCACGTCGCCGCAGAGGGAAATACCCACGATACGGAGTGGCGCGATCGCCAGCTTCAGCGTTTCAGCATCGTGGATGAAGAAATGCAGCATCCAGCCCGGCACAAAAATCGCAGGCAAAGAGAGCAAGAAGATCACCGCGCACGCGATGCGGGCCACCTCCCACCCCCAGCGACGTGCGTCCTCGACGTCCTGTCTACCCAAGGCCTGACCAACGAGAGATGCCGCAGCGAGTCCAAAACCCAGACCGGGCAGGATACCGACGAGCAATAGCTGGGTGAGCACCTGGGTCGCAGCAAGCTCTTTGGTGCCGACCTTACCGACGATTACAAAGAACGCGACCATACCGCCTGCAAAAAAGGTTTGCTGGATCCCGGAAGGCACCGCGAGACGGAGCATGGTCTTCAGAGTCGTCCAAGGAGGTACTCCGATAAGAAAGCCCTCTTTGCGAGCATGCCTTAGCCCTAAGAACGCATAGCTGATCGTGCCGACGTAGGTCGCGATGGCCGAAGCGATTCCCGCACCGGTCGGGCCCAGCGCCGGCGCGCCCCAATGCCCGAAGATGAGGATCCAGTTGAGCGCAATATTGCACACGTGCATCACCAATAGCGTCCGCATGTAGAGCATCGACCGGTCGGTGGCGTTCCAGTACCCTCGAAACGAATAGTTGATGCCCATCGCGACCATAGCGACAACCCGGGATTGCAGGTAGGGCACCGCCGCGGCGATCACATCGAGGTCGTCGATGAGCTGAGGGAAAATCAGGTCAGCGCTGTAGAAGAGAAGGGTCTGCCAAGGAACGGCGATCACGACCGAAATCAAAATGCCGCCGTTCAACGCGACGGCACTTTCGGCCTGTTTGCCCTCACCAACGCGGCGAGCCGCGATCGCTTGAACGGAGGGGGAAATGCCGAGAATGAATGCGGTGACCAAAAAGTTCACGAAGGACGCGAGACCCACAGCCGCTAGGGCATCGTCTCCCAGTTGCCCCACCATCGCCGTATCGACGAGGTTAAGCACATTCTGGGACACCATCCCGCCGATGATGGGAAGAGCCAGATGGAGTACTTTGCGCGATCGATTCGTCACGGCAGGTCGCGACTCGTACCACGCTCGCTTTGGACGGCCAACCGAACATCAAGGGCCGTACCGGTTGGCGCCTCGATGCGAATGCCGCCGCCTTACCACAAATTGGCGCTGCATCATCACCCCCCCTAACTTGAGTTTGTGCAGAAACGCTGGACCTTTCTTTCTCTGCTGCTCGTAAGTGTTCACCTGGAGTCGGCACCCGTTCAGGGAGCGCCGGTCCGCAGCGATACGGCGGACCGGCAAGACTTAGGAATGCAGGAACCTGCAGTCACTCCGGACAGACAGCGACCCAGTCGGCAAAGGCTGACCGTCGCGGTGATCAGCGATCTCAATCGCAGTACCGGATCCGTCCGCTACCATCGAGACGCCTCGGTCGCGGTCAAGCGCATTCGCAACCTGAAGCCCGACCTGGTGCTGTCCACAGGGGACATGGTCGCGGGAATGCAGGCCGGACTGGACTACCGCCGGATGTGGCAGAGTTTTCACGATACGGTGTCAGACCCTCTGGCAGAGGACGGCATTCCCTTCGCGGTGACCCCCGGCAACCACGACGCCTCCAGCTACCTAAGCTACCGGCACGAGCGCCGGGTATTTGTCTCCGAATGGACCGCCCGAAAGCCCACGGTTCGGTTTCACGACGAAAGCCACTACCCGCTGCGCTACAGCTTTTCGGTGGGCGAGGCCTTCTTTATCGCGCTCGACGCAACCCGAGTCGGTGCGCTCGACAAAAAGCAGATGGAATGGGTCGAACGTCAACTGGAGTCGGCCCGATCTTTCAGCGTGAAGATCGTGTTCGGTCATCTCCCGCTGCATCCCTTTACCGAAAACCGCTCCCAGGAGATCCTCGGAGATGCCGAGCTCGAGGCGCTGCTGAACTTCCACGAAGTCGACCTCTTCCTCAGCGGTCACCATCACGCCTACTATCCCGGGCGAAGAGGCACGCTACGCACCGTCAGCCTCGGCTGTCTTGGCTCCGGGCGTCGCAAACTCCTGGGCTCTTCTCAACCCTCGGAGCACAGCTTTGTTTACTTCACCATTCAAGGGGGAGCGATCGTCAACCTGGAGGCGTTTCGAGCTCCAGACTTTCAGGCAGCCATCTCCCGCAGCGGTCTGCCGCCACGGGTAGGATTTGAGGGCCACTTTACCTTCCGAGACGATCTCTTTGTGCCGCATATCGCTAGTTCTACGCCTTCCTCCGATGCGCAAACGCAGTGGCCTATGTCGTCTACGCAGTACTGAACTGGAGCGTCGGAAGTACCCGTCCGAAAAGAAAGAGGAACGTCGAGGACGCAGCGTCAACTGACGGCGAAATCTATCGTCTCGCGATGGGTGGGTAGAGAAGGCCGAATAAATTTCAGGAGTTCAAGTAGACGACACTAGCCACGGCCAGCGTACAGAAATAGCAAGCGATCGCGGAGAAGAGGAGCCTCCCGTCCGCTGCGAAAAGCTGCTGTCTTGCATCCTCTGGGGACATTCCAAAACTTCGCAAGAACCAGTGAAGCAGTTCGCGTAACGCATGAAGGCAACCCGACGCGACTCTTTGCCGCAAGGTTGGGTGGGGTGGCAGTCGCATACTTTCACGACCTTCTTTTGGCCAGCATGCGGGATGCATCAGCCTTCCGTTTGCCCCCGAGCAATGTGATGTAAGACGCCGAAGGTCCGGGCCGAACGGTGCTCTGCAGATTGGGCACGCGGGTGTGGAGGAGCGGCTGAGCAGACCGCCCAGGCAGTCGAGGCAGGATATTGGATGTGCTGAATCTCCAGGAAGCTCTGGAAGCAGAAAAGACTCTAGAAGCGATCCTCTGCTAAGGGTGTATCGAGCTTCAGCTCTCAAACCGAAACGTTCGCAAACGCGTCGAACATCGGGCACGTGAACCACGACCGTTTTGTGACCGTGGAGATCCTCTTGACATATCGGGCAACAACCTTCTCGGAGGGCGTTTTCAGGTCGACTAGGCGGAGCTGGACGACGACGTTCGACATATCCTTCAGCTATGGAGCCTAATCTCGTCGGAGGACGAGAACCGGCAACGACGACCTGGGTTACCGCGGGCCCCGTTTGGACAAGAACGTACCAAAATCCGTCGGGGAGCCAATCGTGCGGTAGCCGCGGCATTGCGGCACGCGCGACACAGTCCGAGGGTGGAAGTCGGAAGGATGATGATGGGGCGAATGGCCTAGGTAGCCCGCCCTGACTGAAGAAAAAAAGACCTGTGTTCCCCCGCTCACTCGGCACGAGAGAGGCAAGCTTACAGAAGTTCTTCGAACCTTCAATCCACCAGCTTGTCTATCCCCGTTGTTGACGCGTGTGCCGCGATGACGTGTCAACGGCGCGGCGAGTATGAGAAAGCCCAGGGTAATGCGGGGCAAAAGCCCGTTGGATTCGCGGCCGTCCTAGGTCAAGAGTACGCTCACCGCAGCGCATGCATTTCGACAGTCTCGACTACATCCTCTTTCTCACGCTCTCGGTAGCCGCGTACTGGGCGGCACGCGCCCATCCGCTGTGGCGCTTGGGAAGCCTCTTCATCGCAAGCTGCGCGTTCTACATGGCGTGGCATCCGCTTTACATCGTCCTCATCCTCGGTTCGACGGTTCTCGATTTTAGCATGGGGTTGCGCATTGCTCGGGCTCGGAGCCAAAGAGCCAAAAAAGCCTATCTCCTCGCCAGCGTGGTCGGCAATTTGGGGCTGCTCGGGATGTTCAAGTACTTCAACTTCGCTGCCCGAGTTGCGGTCGACGGCCTCGAATTGCTCGGGTACTCCTTGAGGGCCCCCTACCTCGATGTGCTGCTGCCTGTCGGTATCTCTTTCTATACCTTTCAGACCTTGAGCTACACCATCGATGTCTATCGGGGCAGATTGAATGCGACCTCCAATCCAATCGAATTTGCGGTTTTCGTAACCTATTTCCCGCAGCTGGTCGCCGGTCCCATCGTACGCGCCGCAGAGATGCTGCCCCAGTTGCGGCAATTCCCGAAACTCACCCGCCGGCAGTCGTCAGAGGGGCTCTTTCTGATCGCCACCGGACTGATCAAAAAGGTAGCGATCGCCGACTACCTCTCGATCAACCTGGTCGACCGCATTTTCGACAATCCCGCCGGATACACCGCGGTAGAAGTCGTGGTCGGCCTCTACGGCTTCACGATGCAGATGTACTGCGATTTTTCCGGCTACACCGATGTTGCCCGAGGCTCGGCCAAATTGATGGGTCTCGAGCTGCCGGACAATTTCGACCGCCCCTACCAGGCGACCAATCCTGCCGACTTCTGGCGCCGCTGGCATCAAACGCTTTCCAGCTGGCTGCGAGACTACCTCTACGTTCCGCTCGGTGGCTCCAGGTGCGGCCCAGTACGCGCCTACTTTAGTTTGGCACTGACCATGTTTCTGATCGGGATTTGGCACGGCGCCTCGTGGACCTTTGTCTACTACGCCCTGCTCCAGGCGACCGCCATGGTGCTGCATCGCTTTGTCCGCCGAAGAAGCAGACGCTCGAGGAACGACGCGGTACACCCGGCGGCCGTAAACGTGACGATGATCGCAGCGAAGATCTTCGCCAACCTGCAGTTTGTTGTGTTTTCTCGGATCCTCTTTCGCGCGACCGACCTTCAAAATGCGGTCGACGTCACAGAACGTCTGTGGTCCGGCCAAACCTCAACCGCGCAGATCACCCCCGCAGTGTGGTTCGTGCTCCTACTGAGCTTTGCGCTTCACTACACTCCGAAGCGTTGGTTTGAGCGTTTGGAGCGCGAGTTTGTCTGGCAGTCACCCGCGTTTCAGGCGCTGGGGCTGGTCGTGGTCGGGTGCATCCTCAGCTTGGTAGCCAGCGCACAGGTCGTCCCATACATTTACTTTCAGTTTTGAATGCGAACTCGAACGAAGTAGGCGAGCAAATCCTTGAGTCAGGAGTCCAAAGTCCGCCCGCCTGAGCGCGACGCATCCTCTGCGGGGCCAGACCACCAGACCGAGGAGGCGGGGGACGAAACCCGCGCGGCGTTGAAGAGACTCGCCATCGTCGCAGTGGTCTTTGGAATCCTCACCGCCCTCAGCTATGCGTTCCCGGCCCTGGAGCCCGTGCGCCCTTTGCGGCCGGGAGATTCGATCCCCGTCGTTCGTGCATTCCAAAGCTGGGGCGGATCGAAGCCGCCTGGATTTGCCGGTCTTGGCGACAGCTATCGCCCGCCAGAACAGGAGCGGAGCACCATCGAGAAGTCACTCGGCGTCTCGGTGGCAGACAACCTTCGATCAGAGGATCCACCCGTTGAACCCACCGGCATCGAAATCCGAGCGGAGGAATATCAAGGCATCGAGGTCACGGTCGAGGATCCTGAGTTCAGAGGCTTGACGCCCTTCTTCGAGCAGCTCGTCCGCACTGCGAAAAAAGAAGCGGGAGCGATCACCCGCATCGCGCATCTTGGGGACTCCAGCATCGCCACAGATCTCATCACCCACACGGTGCGCCGCAACCTTCAGCTCCGCTTCGGGGACGCCGGCCATGGTTTCGTGCTGGTAGCGCGAGGCGCCCTACCCTACGGCCATCGAGACGTTCACCACACCAGCAGCAATCACTGGACCACGCTTGAAGCGGTGCGCAAGCAGGCCCGTGATGGACACTACGGGATCGGTGGAGTTCAGGTCAGGGCACGCGCCGGAGCCTGGGCGATCTTTGGCACCGCAGAGCATCCCCGAAGCCCGGTAGGTCAGCGGATGAGCATCTTCGAGCTGCATTTTCAAAGGCATCCGAGAGGTCCCCGTATTCGGATAGAGCTCGACGACCGGGAGGTTCGGTGGGTTGAAACCCGCTCTGAAGAGCCCGAAGACGGTCACGTACGCATCCAGCTCGAAGACGGACCGCACCGGGTACAGGTTCGGCCAGGCCCTGGGGGGATCGCACGGCTGTATGGCGCGGTACTCGAGCGGGAGGTTCCGGGAGTGGTCTACGATTCGCTCGGCATGGTCGGCGCTCGGGCCCGACGCCTATCGAATTTCGACGAGAAGCACATCCAGCATCAGCTTTCACAGCGTCAAACGAACCTGCTGATCGTCGGGTTTGGCGGCAACTCCGCGAGCGACCCGCTAGAACGCTCCGAATACAAAGACAACTATCGGCGTATGCTGCGTCGGGTGCGGGGTACGCTTCCGGCCATGGGCTGTTTGATCTTTGCCCCACTCGATCAGGGATACCGTCGCGCTGGACGCATTCAGACCCTCGAAGCTCTGCCTCTTATTTTGGAGTCGCAGCGCAGTGTCGCCTTTGAAGAGGGCTGCGCTTTTTTCAACACCTTTGAGGCGATGGGTGGAGCCGGCGCGATCGGCCGCTGGTACCGAGCGAAGCCGCGACTTGCTCTGGGCGATTTGCGCCACGCCACCCCAGAAGGCTACTCCGTTATCGGCAACATGTTCAGCAAGGCGCTGCTCAAAAGCTTCGCGCATTGGCTTGAAAGGCCTGCCTTAGAAAGCACCTCGCCCAAGCGGCCACCCGTTCGGACGCCTCTTGACAGAAGCACGCCCTCCGACAGGAGCTCCGGAGAACAAGATCTGCGCTGAGCCAGGCTTGCACGGAACCAGGCCTGCACTGAGCCAGATTTGCGTTGAGCCAGATTTGCGCTGAGCCAGGCTTGCACTGAACCAGGCCTGCACTGAGCCGGGTCTCTATGGCAGGTGCGGCTCGCGATTGGCCTCAGATCACTCTTGAAAGACGGTTTGCGGGGGAAGCGGCAAATCGCCTGCAGCGAACTCTGGACTAAATCCTTCCATCATCGCGGCAAAAAGTTCTTCTGCGAGTCGCCGGTAGCCCTTGGCGGTCAAGTGAATGTGGTCTCTAGCGCCAAAGTCGAGTGCTACCCAGTCGACCATCGAGAGTGGCCCTCCCATAAACGCGAGCAGATCGAAATAGCCACACCCAAACTCTAGGGCGAGTCGACGCTGGGTTTCGTTGATCTCCTGCACCCTCGGGAGCGCCTCCCATGCTCCCGACTCACCCTGCACCGGTCGATCGGAGGGGCCAACCAACAGGCACGATGACGACGGCACGACGTCTCGAATGCGGCGGAGCACTCGACGCAGCTGAGCTTCGTAGGTGGGTATCGGCAGCGGATCTCCCGACTCATTCGTACCGTAGGCCAACACCACAAGGTCGGGCTGCCTTCGAGCCAAATGTTCCCGGTAGAGGTCGTCGTTCCACTGCAAATGAAGTCGCGCCCTCGCGCCGTTGATCCCGAGGGTATCGAGCACCACGCCCGATGCGTCTCGCTCCATCACCACCCCGAAGGCCCGAACCAGACCATCTCCCCGAGCGACGATCCGAAGTTGGTGGGGGCCGTCTGGGACGCGGTAAAGGCGATAGTCGGCAGTCGGCTCATCGGCGTCGGTTGAAACGACGTCTTGCGCGCGACCGTCGATCCACACTTCAAACGATCCTCCCTGGGGCTGACGGAGGTACCACAGTTCAAACTGATCCACTTGGCGACCCACTGGACCGCGACTAACGGTGCCCACCTGCCCAAAGGCACCTTGTTCCTCGGTCTCTACCGAAACCCCCGCAAGGCCGAAGTAGTCGATTCCCCGAAAACCCGTCGTCACCCGTCGAGCCACCCAGCGACGCCGATCGCTTTCGATGGAGACGCCCTGATGTACGTAAGTGCGCCACGGATGAACGGGCATCACGAATCCATGGCCGGCATCCCCAAATCGGGTTTGAAGCTGCGCTCGGATCCAACCGGTAAAGCTGTCGCTCGCTACGTGGGAGGCTCCGTAGAAAAGCAGCCTGGCCTTTCCCTCCCCGCGCTCCGCCCGTCTTAGCGCAGCGTGAAACGCCTTCATCGACTGCCCGTCCGCATCCTCAACGCCGATAGGCAGTCCGAGTTGTCCATCGCTCTGCGGGCGACGCAGACGCAAAAGACGAGGTTCCGCGGAATCAGAACTGGAGACCGACGAACGCAAGGGTCCCGGTTCATGCCTTACGGTGGGGGTTCCATCAGAAAGAGATTCCGCGCCGTAACCGGCCGACGAAGCGCGGTTGCCGGAATCCGCGTGACGATCCGCGATGCAGCCACCGCCAAAGTAAGCAGCGGTAGACGTGATCAGCAGGAAGGTTCCCAACACAAGGCCAAACGCCAACCGGTCGGGACTCGTGCGAGAGCAGTTGGAAAGGAGACCGTCGGTTCTTAAGCTGCGCGAATAAAATCGGCTGCCGGCGAGAAATCTAGACACGGCTGCATAATCCCTCACCGTAGACCTATCCGCCAGAGCGAACCGCCCGCCCGTACTGGGCGGGCCCTTCCTCGAGCAAAAACGCGAACCTCAGGAATCGAGCAAGTGTGAACGAACGCCACAGTAAGACATGAATGTCCGGGTTCGACAGATTCATGCGACAAACTGCCTGAACTCCAAGCGAGGTCGCAGCGGCATATCTTTTGCTGCTTGTGCGTATAACGCTCAAGGACCCTCGCGTGCGAATACTTCTCTATTGTCTCTGCTGGAGTTTGCTCTGGCTCCCGCTGACCGGAACGATGCTCGACGCCTCTGTGCTGATGACCGGCTGGGCCGCTCCTGCGATTGGATTTGGCTCCGCGCTCAGTCCCGCCGGCTGGCAGGGGACCGAGCTGCAGACGACCACCCTTCCTTGGCTTCTCTACTGGTCCGGAGTCCTAATTGCAGCACTCCTGGGAATTGCCGGAGAGCTCCGCGTGCCAGACCGGCGGGACTCGAGGCTCTCTCTCTAGACCGACCGCGGCCCGGGGGGCAGGCTTCGTCGGAGGACCCGAACATACGACGAGCACAGAGCGTTGCACTCAGCAGAGCGTTGCACTCAGCAGAGCGTTGCACTCAGCAGAGCGTTGCACTCAGCAGAGCGTTGCACTCAGCAGAGCGTTGCACTCAGCAGAGCGTTGCACTCAG
>JBCCEA010000044.1:0-31179 GCA_039030515.1 Myxococcota bacterium
CATGCCCTCAGCGCGTGCCTGCGCCGCACCCTTTCGCTAACCTTAGTAGTGCGGAGTTTGGGTGACCATCAAGCAGACCAAGAGGCGTAGTCGACTCCTCGGCAGAGGTCTCGGGGCGGCGGTGCTTGCCCTGGTCTCGACCGTAGGTGTTCTCCAGGTTTTGCTGCCCAGCCTCGTGCGGTCACAGATCATCCATGTCCTTGCGGAGCAAACAGGTCTGGTGGCTCGTGTGGACCGAGTCGCTTTTCACATTTGGGGTTGTTCGGTTTCTGGAGTCACCCTGCAAAGTCCAGATGGGCGCTTCCGTGGCCGCGTAGCGATACTGGAAGTTCACGGCGCCCCTTGGAATTTGTATCGAGGTAGCTTGGAGGCGGTAGAGCTCTTGCGCCTTACAGAAGTGAACATCGAGGTCGAGAGGAAAGACAGTTTTGCAGAAGCTACTCCTGTCGGCCCTCGGATAGGCTCTTCAAAGATGCGTCAATTACTTAAGATGATGCAGAAGAACACACGCTTTGAAGTAGATGGTTTTCATATTTCGGTCGAAGACTCGTTCGGAAATTTGCTCTCGCTTCAGGGCCATCATGCCCATGCCTCTCGCGATGATGCGGTCATGAACCTGCCATGGATTCAGATCGGAGAACTTCCAGCACATCGGATAGCACTGGGAGATCTACAACTGACCGCTCGCCGAACTGCAGAAGGTTGGAGTGTGTCAGAGGTGAGTTTGGGGACTGCACGATTGTTGTGGGCCCACGCCGGGGAAGATGCCCAGAATCAAGGTGCTGGAGCGTTGATGATCGACCGTCTGTTTCGTTTGATCGGAGGTCATGGTTCGGAGAATCTAGCGGCACCTCGAGATCTTCCTCAGGTCTCGTTTCGAGGCGTAAAGGAACTAATACCGTCAGGACTAATCGCCTTGGTCTCCAAGTTGAGAAAGCGCTTTCTCGATCGGTCGATCGTTCGTTGGAGTGAGGTTTCGGTGGCTTTGCTCACCGACGACGGCACCGTTGAACTCCTCCAACATCTCTCCGGCAGCCTGATCAAGGACGGTCAGTCTTGCATACGACTTCAAGGTCAGGGTAGGCGTGCGGAGGGCGGAGAGGTAGTTTGGGATTTGAATATCGATTCTGAACAGCTTGACGTCGAAGGGACCTTAGCGTTCGATGGAATGTCGCTTGCCGTCATCCAGCCACTGCTTCCTGATGTGCTTTGGCACAAGCCTCAGGATACTCGTTTGGACGGACGACTTTCGGTCAAATCGGATGAAAACGGAACTCTGAAGTTGGCGCTGGAGCTCGAAGCAAGTGGACTTGAGATTTCGTCTCCTCGAGTCGCACCCTCAGTTTTGCGTTTCGCTCCTGTGCATTTGAACGGCACGTTGGTTTTTGAGAACGCATTCAAAAGAATCGGCGTTCGTGATCTACGCGTCGCCATGGGGGCGGCCGCTATTATCGTCAATAGCGATGTAGAACTGTCCTCCTCCCATTTCGCCTTAACGTCGGATCTACGCCTGCCGCTATCTGTGTGTGAAGACGTGTTCCATGCGTTTCCGAAGGAAGTCCTGGGTGAGGTGGCAGGTTTTCACTGGATTGGAGATATCGCGATCGATGCACATCTCGAGCTTGATACACGTGATCTAAGCGCAACGGATCTCGACGTGCAGGTAGCCAACGACTGTGACTTTGTAGAGATTCCCGGGCATTTAGATACTGAACGATTACGAGGCATTTTTACTCATAGAGTCCGTACATTAGAACAAGATTTTTTCGAGCTCACGACGGGGCCTGGGAGTGCACACTGGACTCCGCTATTGGCTGTATCTCCCTACTTGATGCATGCAGTAATCAAGCAGGAAGACAGTAGTTTTGCCTGGAACTCCGGTTTTGCGGTGTTTGCGATTCGTGACGCGCTCATCAAGAATATTAGGCTGGGCCGATTCGCGTATGGCGCTTCGACGATCACCATGCAGCTAGCGAAGAATATTTTTTTGCATCGCGACAAGACCTTAGTTCGTAAGTTCCAGGAACTATTTTTTGCTTGGTACTTGAATAGCGAGCTCGAGAAGAGCGAGGTGTTGGAGCTGTACCTAAATGTCGTCGAGTTTGGTCCTTCGATCTACGGGGTCCGTCAGGCCAGTCTTCATTATTTTGGAGTGGAGCCACGCGACCTTTCTCCTGCAGAGGCTTGTTTCTTGGCTGCAGTCCTACCGGCTCCTACGACTTATCATCAACAGTGGGAAGATGGCGTTCTTTCGCTTTCGATGAAAAAAAAGATTCGCCGTATGCTTCAGAGGTTAATTAAGTCTGAGAGGATTGATCAGGCAGCTCATGACTTCGGCGTGAACGAGCTCGAAGATCCTATGTTTTTTCGATCGCTAGAGGAGTCCGCACTACCAGAGGAACAATCGCAGTTTGCAGGCCACGGGCATCTAAATCGACTCTGGTCAGATGAGCCTTCGCCGTCTGGACAGTCGACATCTTCCCGAGAACTCATACAGCGTGTGGAGACTGAGCAAGTGGAGCGACCGTGGATTGGAGAAGCTCGCCCATTACCTTTCTTGTCACCATCTGTACCTCTTGAAACAGAAGCGTCTGAACGAGAAAGCTATCGCACTGGAGAGTGAAGAAGGCGTTCCGAATGGCACTCTGTGTTGAGCGGTACATCAAATACGAAGCGAGAATAAAGGCAGTTGATAGAGCATCAAATATACGATGACACCGGTGATCGATACGTAGAGCCATATCGGGAAGGTCCATCGGGCGATCCTGCGGTGGGCAGTAAATTCTCCTCTGTATGCAAGCCAAAGGGTTCTCAATACCAGTGGTACGACCGCCATCGCTAAAGTTACATGTGATATGAGAATGGTGAAGTATACTTGCCTAATGGGACCTTGCCCCAGAAACTTAGTGTCACCCGCAATGGCCATACGTGTGGTGTAGGAGGCCAGGAAAAGGCATGAGACCAAAAATGCCCCGGTCATCAAACGTTGGTGCCAAATCAGCCTTCGTTTTTTTACCATTACATATGCGAGACTCAGCAGGATTCCCGAAGTCGCGTTGAGGCAGGCATTGAGGCAAGCGAGGTATTCTGGCAAATTCATCGTTTGTCCAATTCAGTGCAGTTGCGGGCTTTGGAGATAAGCCAGTGTGTCCAGCTCATCGACCGCGGCTGAGGCGTATCGCATCGTGCATCAACTGCGATAGACCTTGTTCATCTGTGTCATAGAATCCTCTTAGAGTTCTCGTTTCGTCGACGAGAAAGAGTTTCCGTGAGTGCACGATGTCGTAGCCATTGTCGACGCGTTCTCTGGCGCCAACCGCCACGAGAAACCCTTTGAGCGCAAGTTCCTTAATTGTCTCTCGCGGTCCGGTGAGAAGCCGCCACTGCTTTTGATCTGCGCCATATTGACGTGCGTAGTCGCGAAGTTTCTGAGGCTGATCTGTTTCCGGATCGACGCTGATGCTTAGAAAATGAATTCCTGCATGGCTTTGTAGCGATTTCTGTAAGTTTGCTTGCCGTGCGGTGATTAGCGGACACGAAGTCGGGCAAGAGGTGAAGATGAAGCTTGTGATCCAAGTTTTGCCGCTCATATCTTCGGACGTAAAAACGTTGCCATCCTGATCGATAAGTTCAAATTGGGGCAGGACTTTGAAACTTGGCGGTGAAGAGTCGGCACTGTCGCAAGCGGTCATCACAAGCAAAGCGACGATCTTTAAAGCCCGCCAAGCAAAGCGGTATGCGCTCACCGACTCAGATCGCTTCCATTTTCTACTCTCATCGATTACCGATGCCGGCGTCGACGATGAGCACAACAAAGAGCAGGGTCAGGTAGAGCAGAGATGCAAAGAAAAGTTGCCTGGCCCATCTGCGTCCCGCGGTAGGCTTCAGGCCAACTAAGGTAACCGTCAAAAAGAACAGCCCGAGAGCCAAGGCAGTCACCAAGTATGCGGTACCCGCGACCCCCATCGGCACTAAGAGTAGTGATACTGGGATCAAGATGGCTGCCCAAAAGACCGCGTGAATTTTCGCAGTCTGAGCTCCGTACACTGCTGGCAGAACCTGCATGCCAGCTCGGGTGTAGTCTTCCTGTCGGAATATGGCGATGGCGATGAAGTGAGGTATCTGCCACAAAAACAGTATTAAGAATAATACAACAGCCGGTGCCTCAAGGCGTGACGTTGCTGCTGTCCAGCCCATCAGCGGAGGTAGCGCGCCGGGAATGGCTCCTATCAGAAGCGCCACGGGGGATTTCTGCTTCAGAGGTGTATAGACCGCGACATAGCTTATGAGCGCTGCCGCCCCAACGAGTCCCGTTAGCGGATTGACGAGGAAGGTGAGCATCGGCACCGATATCAGTCCGAGGCCAGTGCCAAAAATCAGTGCGTGGCGCGGGTGCATCCGCCCAGCAGGAAGAGGTCGGCTTGCGGTGCGGACCATTAACCGGTCGGCGTCTCGTTCAATCCAGCAGTTGAGTGCATTCGCTGAGCCGACGACCGTGGCGGTTCCTAACAACGCGGCAAATACGACGGCTAGGGAAGGGGTTTGGGGGGCAAGCCACATGCCTCCAGCCATCGTGATCAAAACAAGGGTTGTTACCCGAGGCTTGGTGAGGGCGACGTAGTCTCGGAACGTGCCGAGGCCGGCAAGGGAAATCGTCTGGGACGTGCTCATCACGGTTTTGCGGGTTCGACCTGAGATAAAAACTCTGTCGAGGCGCAACAAGCGCCGGTCGATGTGTGGCATAGGGCTGCATTCACTTCAAGACAAGACCGAACGCGATAGGCGACGCCGTGAACCTCGCCGAAGACATGTCTCCCCTGAGTCACGTTCAGAAACAGGGCTGAGAAGGCAAGGTTCTGCCCTACGGTCGGACCCATTCGCTATCGATAGTTCAACGCAAGCACCAGCGCGACTACGCCACCGACTGCCAGGATGAGTCCGGCTACAAAGACGATCCAGGGAAGCATCGAACTGAATGAGTTCGATGCCGGACTCGGTACGAAGCCTCGCGGTAGCTGAAATTTCCTCACATGCCTTGGGTGCTCCGACGAAGCCCAGGGTGACACTTTTTGACTCGGGTGGAGGTCGTTATCGTCGTCAACGAACGATGGGGTTTCTCGAGTGCTTAGGCGTGCTGGAAGCATACCTGTCAGATGTGCGTTCCAGGGTTCCTCGCCGCAGGACCGCAGAGCTTGGGCAAACAAAGCTGCGGTCTCGAACCGATACGTAGGCTCCTTCGCAAGCGCCCGCATGAGTGCTGCATCTAGCCCTGCAGGTATGTGCAGCTGAGGTGCCCGTTCTCCAAGCGGGATCGGAGAGGTGTTCAGATGATGATTGATGTACTCCATCGGTTGCTTGGCGTCGAAAGGAAGCTTCCCAGTCAGCATTTCGTAAGAAATCATGCCGAGCGAGTAGATGTCTGAGCGAGCGTCCAAGGTTTTGCCGCGCGCTTGCTCTGGGCTCATGAACTCTGGAGTGCCAAACACCATGCCCTTGCGCGTGAGGATGAGCGAATCCGGTCGCATTTGGCGCTCTGTTACCTTCGCAAGGCCGAAATCTAGCACTTTGGGGAAGTCTTCGATCCCCCCTTGGCAGGTTAGAAAAATATTTTCGGGTTTGAGATCCCGATGGATGATCCCCATCCGATGCGCCTCTTCGAGCGCTCCGCATACCTGCACCATGATGTGGATGGCTCGTCCGGGCTCTATCGGTCCTTCATCGCGCACGACCTGAGCGAGATTGCAGCCCTCAAGATATTCCATCACAAAATAGCAAGCTCCGTCCTCGAGCTGTCCATGGAGAAATACACGCGCGGTATTCGGATGCGAAAGATGACTCATGGCCCGAGCTTCGCGCCTGAAACGCGACACCAGGTCTGCTCTCGGTAGGTATTTGGAGTGTAGAATCTTGATCGCTACGAAGCGATTCATGTCCACTTGCTCCGCTCGGTACACTGCACCCATTCCGCCGGAGCCGATGCGTTGCACTATGCGGAACTGACCCGCAATCTCCCTACCCATGTAAGGGTCGGACATGGGACGGCATCATAACAGATGCGTGCGGGCTCATGCACCTCATCCACTAAGGAACCGTGAACGCCGTTGGCGGATACAAGTCTAACAGCACTGTGCGCCAGCCTGCGCGGACCGTTTATGCACGGGAAGGTTCCCGAACCCACAGCGCTGTTCGATGCGCGGTAGCTCGTTCGAGTGCCAGAAAGATCAGTCCAATCCATAGGAGGTCTGCAAAGAAAAGATGGACGATCTGTAGCCAGGCCGGAGCGAGCAGCGCCACGTTGGTTGCGCCGATTCCTAGCTGGAGGATCACGCAAACCAAACAGCCGATCGCAATTCGGTGGGCCTGCACCGACGTTTCCGCGCCCACTGTGTACCCCAGCGCGGTCACAATAATCGCGGCCCCGAGGAGGGCTGTGAGCGGGTGAAGTAACCGGGCTTGTATCAGAGGCGGTGCTGTCCGGTATGTTTGAAGGCTTAGGTGCGTCCCGAAGTCTGTCCCAAGGTACAGGGTGTCTCCGAGGGCGGCGAGGGCTCCGGTGATGCTGATCGCGACGAGGCTAGCACAAGCGAGCGCGATCCACCTTTGGACCGCCGTATCGAAGAATCCCCGAGAAGTTGCGGCGGGATAGAAACTCGACCACGTCTGCCAACACATCGCCCCGAGAAGGAGAAACGTGTTGCTCAGGTGAGCTGCCATCCACCAGGCGCGGCCCTGCACTTGATTCTGAGCCACCATCTCCAAGAGCACGAGCCCGGCTCCGATCAGTGCCTCCGTAGTCATGAAAAACAGCACCCAGCCGCTAGAGGTTCGTCGTACGTCATCCGTTTTGAACCACAGCCTAGCTCCCAGAAAACCGACACCACAGGCGATCCAGGCTAGACCGCTGGTGGTTCGATGCAGAAACTCGACCGCTTTTTGAAAACTTGGACTAGAAGGAAGCAATTCTCCGTCGCACAGAGGCCAGTGATCCCCGCATCCATCCCCGGAGAGCGACGCTCGCACGAAGGCACCCCAGAGGATCACGAAAACGCTGTAAAAAAGGATCCAGACCGAATACCGGCGGAAGATTCTATCTCTTTCGGGCACCGCAAAATGCATTGTCTTCAGGTAGGGTCGGTGCGAGCGGACTTCACCCTCAGTCTGAGTCAGTGATGCGCCATCGCGCCACGAGACGCTCCTCTGCTCGGAGATATTCCACTACGAGTTCGCTCGCGACCCGGAGTCCCTCCCATACCTGAAGCGCTTGCTCGGGCCTCTCGATATTTCTGCCGTTCACCTTCACGATCGTGTCGCCTGGTTGTAGGGCAACATCTGTGAAGCGAGGGTCCTCCGGGTACAGGCTGATCAAACGGAAACCGACAAACTGATCCTCTTCGACATGGGGCTCTGTAGCCACACCTCTCAGAAAGTTTCCTAGACCGGCCTCTAAAATGGGGTTGAGGATGGAACGCCTCAGCACGTGGGCGGCGCTGTCCCCTGATACATCGGGGTGAGACGTCGATGCGCCTTCGTTCGCCACGACGGGATCGTTTGTGGCTCCGCGTGAGATTGAGGAGGCCGAGATTGAGGAAGCAGAGCCGGAGCATCCGGTGTTCAACCAGAGAACCGTAAAGACGGCAGCCATCGTGATTAGCGAGATGGCGTATCTCGGCTCATCCACTGGACCCATCGTCAATCCACCTCCCTTCGGAGAAGGCGTACGTGATGTAGAATTTCTGCTGCAGTTTCCTCCACCGGTTTGTTTGCATCGAGGTGTGCGATGTTGTCGGAAGGAAAATGTTGATCGATCTCTTGATAGAACTTGCAGAGCTGCGACTGGAGCTCGTCATCGTCATATAGTTCGGATCCTGCAGCTCGGTATTCGCGGCGTCGTGCGGCAACCTCTGCGGGCACGTCGAGTATGAGGGTCAGGTCGGGGCGTCGTGCATGCCGATTCAGCTCGAGAATCCAGTCCTTGGCGGCTGACGTTCCACCGGCGGTAACCGACTGGTACGCGATCGATGAGTAATCGTATCGATCGCAGATCACAGTGACCCCATCCATCAAGTTTGGCACGATCTCCGCCTCTTGGTGATCGAGGCGATCTGCCGCAAAGAGAAGTGCCATCGTGGTCCAAGTAGGCGGCCGGCTTCCTCGGATGCCGGGTACGACGACGCGGCCTGCGAGGATTTGGCGTAACATCATCCCCAGAGGCCCGTCACTCGGTTCGTGCGTTGCATGAACGGGCAGCCCCTGGTTTCTGAGCTGTTTTGAAAGCAGTCGCGTGTGCGTTGTTGTACCCGCCCCGTCAATTCCTTCGAGCACGATGAAGTGTCCCTCAATCAAGGTTCGCTCCTTTTGCAAATTCGATAGGCCGATCGCCCTAGGACGCACCCATGAAACGCAGGCGCTCTAACGACTCTCTTCACACTCGCGCCGGCCCACTCGTACGGTGGCGAGGCGCAGCGGGAGGTTAGCGTTACCCGGCTTGCGAGGAAACCGATTTTCGTTCCAGCTTTCTACTGCGCCAGTAACCCGCTAGCTCGTGCAGTAATTGGGGGTCGAACGTTGGACTTCGCGGAGTTTTGCTCTGGCTTGAGTCCTCAGAGGTGAACGCGGGTACCCCGACAGCAGAGCCTGTAGTGCGGTTCGCGCATCTGTACATGCGTGAAGTGTGAAAAATGCTGTGCCCATGGCCAGAAGAGCATCGTCCGCTCGGTCTCCCCGAGGATGGTCGGTAATCACGCTTCGAAACGCTCCGAGCGCCGATGCGGGGCGTCCTTCATCGAGATAGCTCTGGCCGATGAAATAGTGGGCATCGTCCGTACGCTCGTCCTGCGGATAGCGCTCCGCGTAGGCGCGAAACAGGGCTCTGCATTTGGAATAGTCTTGGTTTTGATATGCGTTCTCGGACGCCGTGAAATGCGACTGCCGATCCGCTGGAATTTCTGAATCCGGAACGCTGAAGTCGATGCCCGCCTTGCGAGCGACAACATCTACGCGTTTTTCGAGTTCGATGCGTGACCTACTGAACTCCCTTGCGCTTGATTCAGACTGGTTACGGACCTCTGCTATCTGACCCTCCAAAATAGCCAATTGTTCCCGCAACTGCTCGACCTCTAAACCCAGGTCTGCGCTGTTACGACGAACTCGCTCCGTGGCTTCCTTAGTCAGGCCGTCCAGCTCCAGTATTTGAGCATTGGCCTTCGCGAGGTCTCGTTGCAGCTGATTGCGCTCCTCGCTCAGGTTTGCCTCCAGGGTCGATAGGCGCTCCTCGTGATTCGCACTCGTTTCCCTCAACTGATTGCCGGTACTCCTTGTGGTGAACAGGCACCCCGCGGAAAGGGAAGCGCTCAAAGCGACCGGTATCAAGACCATCTGCACTCTGTTCGAGGTCATGCGTTACCGCTGCATAAATTCGACACGTCGATCCCGAGTCCACCCGGAGTCCGAAGCTCCGGTCGCCATTTCTTCGCCCATCGAAGAGCTCGAGACTGAGGACCGTACGCCAAGGGAGTTGAGAAAGCGTGCGACCGAACGTGCTCTGCGATCGCCAAGAGCCAAGTTGTATTCTTCGGTGCCTCGCGGATCTGCGTGTCCGGTTAAGTGAACCGCCGACATATCTCGCTCACGAATGCATGAAGCGTTGGACTGCAGTGCATCGCGTGCTGTCGAGTCCAAATCGTCAGAGTCAAAGCTGAAGTAGACGCTTTGCAGCTGGCATTGCACAGGCGGGGGAGACGAAGGCGGAGAAGGAGGTGCGGCGGCTGTTTCCGGTACAGAACAGCGATTTTCGATACATTCTTGACCCGATGGGCAGTCGCTGTCCTCATCGCAGTAACCAGGAATCGGCTCACATGCCCCAGAGTCACATTGCTGGCCCGATGGACAGTCGGCGGTTTCTCGGCACTGCTGGCAAAGTCCATTAACGCAGTATTCGCCATCGCGACACTGCTGGTCTTCGTCGCAGTTTGGGTAACTTGGGCCGCAGCCCCACGCGAACAGTGCCGTCGCGACGAGACCGGCTGCAGCCAACCCCCTTGCGGGAAATCCACTCGTGACAAGTTCTGTAGAAGTTTTGATCAACCTGCAGAAGCTTTGGTCCCGCATCCGAGACTCCTCCTCGCCTAGCCCACGACGTCGGGCCGTAGGTCGGTCAAGCGGGTACTCTGCGGGTAAAGTGATGTCAAATGGACCCGGTCTCGAAGCTGATGGAAAGCGACTTGGAGGAAGATGCCGGCAGTGGTATTCCCCGAATGCATGAGTATCAGCCTTTCAGAACGAATGAACGTCGTAAAACCCTCCGCAACTGTCGCGGTTTCTCAGCGGGCAGCTGAACTCAGGGCGCAAGGGGTAGACGTTCTCTCCTTCAGCGTAGGTGAGCCGGACTTCGACACGCCAGCGCACATTCGCACAGCCGCAAAAGCAGCAATGGATGCGGGCTGCGGCAAGTACACGAGCGTTCGAGGTATTCCGGAACTACTCGATGCGATTTCGGCGGATTCAGCCCGTCAGCGAGGTGGATTGAAGCACGAACGCAGCGAGATTGTCGTGTCGGTGGGCGCGAAGCACACGCTTTTCAACCTTTCGATGGTGCTGTTCAATCCCGGAGATGAAGTGATCATTCCGGCGCCTTACTGGGTTAGCTACCCAGCACAGGTACGCATTGCCGAGGCAAATCCAGTGGTCGTTCAGACGACAGCCGACGACGGCTACCGAATCACTCCGGCACAGCTGCGCGATTCCGTTAACGAAAAGACAAAGGCTCTCGTTCTGTGCAGTCCTTCGAACCCGACGGGTAGCGCCTATTCGCCAGACCACCTCAGGGCGCTGGCAGGCGAGATTGCGAAGGGAGACTACTGGGTCGTCGTAGATGAGATCTATGCGCAGCTGGTATATGGAGGGTTCGATCAGCGTTCGCTTCTCGAAGTGGCCCCCGAGCTTCGAGAGCGGATCATCGTCGTCGACGGCGTTTCAAAAACCTACGCGATGACCGGCTGGCGAATCGGATGGATGCTCGGTCCCAAGCATGTAGCGAAGGCTTGTGAGAAGCTTCAGGGCCAATCCACCACCAACCCGACCGCTGTCGCGCAGCATGCAGCCCTTGCCGCGCTCACGGGTGACCGTGCTCCCATCGAGTCCATGCGGGTCGCCTTCGAGGAGCGTCGCTCCGTCATGGTGCAGGGTCTAGATTCGATCGCCGGGATCCGTTGTCGCATGCCGGAGGGAGCCTTTTACGCCTTTGCGGATGTATCGAAGCTCATCGGAACCAGGACCCCCGGAGGATCCACGCTGGAAAACGACGTAGCGCTTGCCACGCACCTACTCGATTCGGCACGCTGTGCGACGGTCCCCGGCAGCGCTTTCGGTGCTCCCGGGCACCTACGGCTTTCCTACGCCGCCGCGACGTCTACGATTGAGGAAGGGTTGCGGAGGTTGCGTAAGGCAGTGTCCGAACTCAGCTAAAGCCCAGGGGGCCTATGTCGGCCCAAACAGCTGCTTACCTCCGATGCTCGTCGCTCAACGTACTTAAAGTACGCCTTCGCTCCTGCGCTTCGTGGGCGCTGGCTGTTTGAACCAACCTAGGCCCGCTGGGGTGTGGTGAGTGAGTCGGCCCAAACAGCTGCTTACCTCCGATGCTCGTCGCTCAACGTACCTAAAGTACCCCCCTCCTCCTTGGCCCAGGGGGCCTAGGTTGGTCGAAACAGCTAGCGCCCCGCACGCGCAGGAACGAAGGAGTAGTTCCGCTACTTCGAACGTCGAGCATGGGAGGCAAGCGGGCGTTCAGGCCTAGCGAGGCGTGCTGGGGGGTGCTGGCTGTTTGAACCAACCCAGACCCCCTGGGGGTGTGGTTGCTGAGTCGGCCCAAACAGCTGCTTACCTCCGATGCTCGTCGTCGTCAGGTACCAACTCGTACCCTCCTCCTTGGCCCAGGGGGCCTAGGTTGGTCGAAACAGCCAGCGCCCCGCACGCGCAGACGTGAAGGAGTATTAGCGATACTTCGAACGTCGAGCATGGGAGGAAAGCAGCTGTTTGGGCCGACATAGGCCCGCTGGGCCGAGGAGGGTGAGTTGGCGTGAGCAGCGGCTCAGCTTGATTGCATTGCTTCGGGAGGCTTGGAGCTTGAGAGTTCCGCGTTCGTGAGCGGTAGCGCCGATCGAAGCAGACATACGGCCGCGATGAGACTGAGCAAGTCGGCCATCCTGGTGGGGGAGGAGCCAGCCGCGACGTAAGCCAGCAAGCCTGCGCCTGCGAGTCGCGAAGTAGCTTTGGTTCCAAGCATCAGGCCGATCGATAGCCCGATCGAGAGTGAAATGGGCGCACACAGAAGCGCGGGGTTCCCGCCGGTCGGTAGCTCGAGCTTGAACATGCCGTAGAGCAGATCTGCATGGCGAATCTGTTTGGTAAACAGGAGAGACGTGCCGGTGCCGACGGCGGATACAAGGAGAATCACAAAGGGCTGAAGATGGCGGCGGAGTCGGTCCAAAAAGTACGTCGACTCCGGTTTGGTGGTGCCAGCGCTGCGCAGATGAAGGTGTTTCCACTGCACTCGATAGATCACGCCTGCGATCGCGAGCGGAGCGATGACGTACAGAGTCTGGCCGATAGCTCGCAGCATCTGCGCGACCATGACTCCTCGATGCGATCCGAGTCGGGCGCTGACGACGGTGGTTGCGAATGCAGTGAAGCTCAAGACGATCGAGAGCGGTATGGCGGAAGACATCAGACGTACCTTGTTCCACGCCCCCCCTTTCGCCCGTAGCTCTCGCATGGCTTGAAGACTGAGATGGGTCGCGAGCACGTAGGCCGCAGAGGTCGCCATGCGAAGTAGATGCACTCGGCTGTAGTCGGCGGGCATCAAGAGTGCGCCAACTGCTGAAGGGAGGAACAGGAGAGAAAGCAGCGCGATCCCTGTGCGCTGAGACAGAGGCACATTGGAACCCGATCTCAGCAAGGCATGCAGCGTGAAACAGCTCGTTCCCACGGCTCCCACCGCACCGAGATTACGAAAGAAGTCTCCGAAACGCACCATCGTAAGCGCCGTGTCGTGTTCCAGTGCCGGGTACGAAGCCGGTACAAGACCGCGGTGCACCAGCATTTCTAAAGTTGCGAACACCGCCGCGAACATGCCGAGCAGAAGGATAGCGGATCGCGAGAGCGGTTTGCTGACGGTCGGGTCGGTCGCTTGGGACAAAGCTGTCGCTTCCTCAGAAGCCGAATCTACGAAAAAATGCGGTGTGTTTCAAATCTTGCGGACGTCGCCGAATCGGTAAGGCGTTCCCGTGCTGAAGACGTTTCCAATGTTGCAGGTCGCGTGCGCTTCGAGTCTTGGGCCGCCCGAGTGCGGTGGCGCTTGCCGGGGCATCGGTCTGCGCGCTAAGCCACGGGATGCTGCCGGCCAATCCATCCTCGACCAGCTCTGTTCGGAATACCCCGCCCCGCCATACCGTTGCCGAGGCCAAAGCGCTCTATGCACTGCCGCTGACCGACCTGCTGTTTCGAGCACAAAAGGTTCATCGAGCGCATCATCCACCGGACGCGGTACAGCTCTGCACGCTCCTCTCTGTCAAAACCGGAGGCTGTCCTGAAGACTGCGCCTACTGCCCGCAAAGCGCACGCTATCAGACGGGGGTCCAGCGAGAAGAGCTGCTCGCAGTCGACGAGGTTCTAGAAAAAGCGCGCCGGGCCAAGGCGGTGGGGGCTTCTCGGTTTTGCATGGGTGCGGCCTGGCGAAGTGCCAAGGGAGGAAGCCAGTTCGAGCAGGTACTCGAGATGGTCAAAGGCGTACGTGATTTGGGGATGGAAGCTTGCGTGACCGCCGGCATGCTGACCGCGTCTCAGGCCGAGCGACTCAAAGACGCAGGACTGACGGCCTACAACCACAATCTGGATTCTTCCAAGGAGTTTTACGGGGAGATCATCTCGACGCGCACCTACGAGGAGCGTCTCGACACGCTGCGCAAAGTCGCTGATGCCGGGATTTCGGTTTGCAGTGGCGGCATCATCGGCATGGGAGAAAGCGATGGGGACCGCGTAGGCATGCTGGTCACCCTTGCCAATCTAGATCCGCAGCCGGAAAGCGTGCCGATCAACGCGCTAGTCCCAGTCGAGGGCACTCCCCTTGGGGATCAACCCGAGGTAGATCCCCTGGACCTGGTGCGCATGTGCGCTACCGCGCGCATCCTAATGCCCAACGCGATGGTTCGTCTCAGCGCGGGTCGCACGCGCATGAGTCGCGAGGCGCAGATGCTTTGCTTTATGGCGGGAGCCAACAGCATTTTTTATGGAGACAAACTACTCACCACCGGCAATCCCGACGTTGCCGCGGATACCAAACTCCTGGAAGATGCCGGACTTCGACCGCTCTAGGTAGGAGCGAGCTCGCCGTCCCTAAGTCGCTGCCCGCCCCTCAGTCGTCAACCCTAGCCGGATTCAGCAGAGTAGCCTCGCCGAGGCCAGCAGAGCAGCCCGGCCTCGGCTAGGAATTTCTTGGAGACCAACCAAAAGGGCCGCGGCTTACCGGAGCCGGAACAGCTGGAGGTGCGTATGAACCCCACGTCGCGCCGTGCGGTGTGGCCTTTCTGTGCGCCGCTCGCTGCTGGTCTTCTGCAAGAACCTCCAGGGTTTTGTAGTGATCAGTTGAATAGCCGATGAAGACGACCTTGCCGTTTTCAATCAAAAACAGGACTCTTTCGTCTCCGACCACGTACGCGCTGACATCATAAGGTTTCTGAACTGCCTCTCTTGTCGGCGTTGCAACGTAGAATTTGACGAGGAGACAGTAACCCCGAGCGCCTTTAGCTATCCTCAACTCGGGATGCTGCTCGTTGTTCGCATACTCCGAACCGTCGTTGGACGTCATGTTCTCCAGCTGGGCATGTCCCGGTCGGAAGCACGCTTTTTGAGCATCTGGCAAAGTTCCCTCGAGCTTGAGACCACCTGAGAACCGCACCAGCGCGAGGCCGAGACCGTTAGGTTGTCGGTTCCCCACCGCGTTCCGAACCAGTCGGGGATACTGCTTAGCGAGGCTGTTTGCCGGAGATTGAGCCAGATCGCCGGGCGCGTGCTTCCTCAGCTCTGCCCTTACGAGTGCATCATTGACAGACATTTGGTTACCGCCGGACAACATAGGATTCATGAGCATGTCGTCGTGACCTGCATGTTCTGTACCGGGGGAGGTAGGTTCTCGCAACGCCCTGTGTATCGCTTTTGCAGTCGTTTGCGGCGCCGGCGTTGCTTCGAGCCTGGTTTGAGGAAGCGTCAGGTGGCGACTATGGTTACCACCCGTAAACTCGGCGCACTGAATGCGTCCGGCGCGTGAGCGGCCTCGAGCAATGGAAAGCGCGCCGATAGAGGGATCGGCACCAACCGACCTATCGCGATCGGTTAGGCAGAGGCGCCTCGGTTGATTAGGCAGAAGCGTTTTGGTCGAGGCTCTTGAGTACTCGAGCGTGCACCTTCGCGAGATCGGTAAGCTCTGCGAGTTCTTCCTCTGCGATCGAGATCTTATACTGGCGCTCTACCTCCGCCACGATCTCGATCGCCATCATGCTGTCGATACCGAGGTCAGCGAAGGGAGTCGTCTCCGGAACCTCGTCGATCTCGGCGACCTCCGCAATGATTTCAGCGAGCTTGGTTTTGATCTCCTGGGACATGATGCTTGTCTCCGACATTTCAGACGTGTTCAAACGCGACTTCGGTACGAGAACTAAGGGTGCTGCGCAAGACGACCGCTTTCGAAAAGCTGCTTTGCCTTTCGGCGCTGGGCCTTGCCGCTCGACGTTTTGGGTAGGCTGCCGACCGGAGCGATGCACACCCGATCGGGCGTCAATCCGAACTCGCGCTGGACGCATACCGGAATCTCACGACGCAGGCGCTCCGCTTCGGTCGAGTTGGCCTCGGCTGCGATCACCAACTGCTCCCGCCCCTCTTGCATCACGCTGAAGGCGAAGACGTTCCCCCGTCGCACGCCTTCGATCTCCGCCACAGCCCATTCGATATCTTGCGGATGATGGTTGGCGCCCCGAATGATGATCAGATCTTTGAGCCGGCCGCAGATGTAGAGCTGACCTTCAGCGAGGTAGCCAAGGTCTCCGGTGTGCAGCCAGCCGTCGCGGATCACCTCGTCGCTTGCCTCGGGGTTCTCAAAGTAGCCCGGCGTCACGCTGGGACCGCGAACGACGACTTCCCCCACACTTCGAGGCTCCAGTTCACGACCGTCCTCGTCGACAATATTCAGCTCATGCCCCGGAAAGGGCACCCCACAGCTTACCAGTTCGAGTGCCGGTCGTTCTGGCTCCGCGGGTAGGGCTTGACCGCGCTGCATCGCTTCCGCGTCGACGTTGTCGACCGTGATAGCCTTTGCGACATCGTGAAAACTGATCGCAAGCGTGCTTTCCGCCATCCCGTAGCTCGGTAAGAAGGCGGTTTGCCGAAACCCTGCGGGCTCGAGTCGAGCTGCAAAGTCGCGTAGGGTGGAAGCCCGTATTGGCTCGGCGCCGCAGCCGGCAACCCTCAAGGACGACAGGTCGAGTTGCGCGATATCTCGATCTCGCAGCCTCTTCGTCACCAGCTGGTAGGCAAAGTTTGGCGCGTAGGTGATGGTGGCTCGGTGTTTCGAGATCAGCTCGAGCCACATCCGTGGACTACGGCCAAACAGCTCCGTCGGGAAGAGAACTACGGGGATGTCACATACCAAGGTCCCCAGAACAAATCCGATCAGCCCCATATCGTGAAAGAGCGGAAGCCAGCTTACGCCGATGTCGTCATCCGACCGGTTGAGGCCGTCAGGTCCCAAAAAGGAACGGGCGTTGGTGATGACGTTGCGGTGGGTGACCATCACCCCCTTGGGCTTGCTGGTGCTTCCGGACGTAAACTGAAGAAAACAAAGATCCTCCGGCGTCAATTCGGGCTCTTTGAATCCGATAAGGTCCTCCGGGGTAGGGTTCAAATCGTCAGGCGCGATGAAAAAACGGACCTGCTTCAGCTTGCGTTGTTTCAGCTTTGAAACCAGTTCGAGGTTTCGCTGCATGCACACGAGCCATCTCGCTCCTGAAGTTTCGACAATGTGCTGTAGCGAATCGAGGTAAGCCTCGGTTTTTCGAAAAGAGGCTTGAGGGAAGATGGGCACGGGCACGGCGCCGGCAAAAGCCGCTCCAAGAAACGACAACACAAACTCGTGAGGCTCGGGGAGCACCATCGCGATCCGATCGCCCCGTTCGATCCCCAGGGCCTGTAGCCGAGCGGCGCGGCGCAAAGCCTCTGCCTCGAGCGCCTCGTAGCTAAAATACCGCTCTTGCCGATCGAGTCCCAGGAACCGAAAGCCCCGATTTGGGTCTTTTCGAAGCTGACGAACGGCAGCGGTCAACGTTTCGGCAGTCTTTCGCATCAGAAGATTCTGGCCGTGCTGTAGCAGACATTCGTTCGATCCAACACTTCGACGAACGCCGATCCGACACTGAGATCGAAATCTACAGCATGGCTCGATCGCCCCCACCTCTTCTCTGTGCCGGAACTCCGAGGTGGGTCGCTAAACCTGAGTGTCCGTTCGGTCTGCTTGCATCTCCAGGTTCTCGCATTGTAAGAGGAGCGGCTTGATGTCCCGAGTCTTTGTGACAGGCGTTGGCGTCGTCGCTCCGACTGCGATCGGTCGAAGCGAGTTCCATGCGGCTCTCTGTGCCGGTCGCAGCGGTGTCGCTGAGGTAACTCACTTTGATACCGCCGGGATGGACCGCACGCACGCCTGTGAAGTGAAGGGATTTCGATCTCGGGATCACCTTACAGCGGCTGAAGATCGTCGTTCCGGACGCTGTAGCGCTATGGCGATTGCGGCTGCGCGCATGGCGGTTGAAGACGCTGGGATGGAAAGTTCGCTCCTTTGCACCGATCGATGCTCGGTGATCCTAGGCACTACGATGGGTGAGGCGAACCTGCTTGGCGAGCTCGAGAAGGTGTGGATTCATGAGGGTGAGGAGGCGGTCGCTCCCACTCGGTTGCCCCGTTACGGCACGACGCTTCTTCCCATCCACGTAGCACGCGCGCTCGGTGCACGAGGCATGGTGTTGACGCTCCCAGCGGCGTGTGCTGCAGGAAACTACGCCATCGGATTCGCCTCGGACCAGATTCGTGAAGGCAGAGCGGATGTGGTGATCACCGGAGGTAGTGAGGTGATCGAGCGGCTGCAGTATGCGGGTTTTCTGAGGCTTGGAGCCATGGCGCCCGACCACTGTCGTCCTTTCGACGCGAATCGTCGAGGGCTCATCATCGGAGAGGGAGCGGGCATTTTGGTGCTCGAGTCCGAAGCGCACCTCGTCCGGCGTGGCGGGAGGCCTCTTGCTGAGGTCGGGGGCTACGGCTTGGCGTGCGATGCCCATCACATTACCCGGCCACATCCTGAGGGAGAAGGGAGCGAGCGTGCGATGCTTGGCGCGATCGCGTCCAGTGGCTTGACCGCCTCAGAGGTCGACTTCATCAACGCTCACGGGACAGGAACTCAGACCAACGACCCGATCGAGAGTCGCGTGTTGGCACGCCTTTTCGGCGAGGGTGCAGTGCCGGTGAGCAGCATCAAGTCGATGATCGGTCACTGCATGGGCGCCGCGAGCGCTATCGAGGCCGTATCCTGTGTACTTACTCTGGACCATGACCTAATGCCCCCCACCATCCATCATGAGCACACCGACCCTGCCTGTCCTGTCGATGTAGTGGCCAATCGACCTAGGTCCCAGCGCGTGAACGTGGTGCTCAACAATTCTCTCGCATTTGGGGGTTACGATGCGGTGGTTACGTTTGCTCGCGTCGGAACCCTACCTAACGTGGAAGAACGCGGTCACTGATGCCCCTGTGTGTGACCGGAGCGGGGGTAGTGAGCACCCTCGGGGTGGGGCGCAAAAACTTTCATGACGCCTTGTGCGACCTGCCGCAGACCGAGAGGCGTCTCGAGTCCTTGACCGAGGTTTCCATTGATGGAGCGCTCAGCACGACCCTGCTGAGCGATTTTGACCCGAGTGAGTACCTGGGCAAAAAGGGGCTTCGGAACATCGATCGACTCACCGGCTTTTTGATCGTTGCGGGACGAGATGCGCTGCGCGATGCGGGTCTCAAGGGAGACGATGGCACCTTTCGAGTGTACGAGGCCCATCGGGTGGGCATCTGCTCGGCCACCGCATATGGCTCACTCGATGCGATCACCGAGCTCAACCGAGTCGCTGAACTCGAAGACCCCCGATACATCAATCCTGCTCGATTCCCGAACACGGTGATCAACGCTGCCGCAGGATATGTGAGCATTTGGGAAGGGCTGAAGGCGCCCAACACCACCATTGTGGATGGAAATTGCGGCGGACTCGACGCAATCCTTTACGCGGCAACACACCTGAATGCCGGACGAGGCGATGCGTTTCTGGTCGGCGGCGGTGAAGTGTGTAGTGAGCCCCTTCAGTTGGCGATGCGAAAGCTTGCTCGCTTTGCGCCTTCCTACGCTGGTGGGGCGCACGGTGGCGGTTCGGCGGAAGATCCTGGCCGAGCTTCGCAGTGCTTGCGACTGGGAGAGGGGGCGGTCTTTTTGGCGGTCGAGCGCACCTCCGATGCCTACGACCGAGGGGCCCATGTGCTTGCCCGTCTTGCCGGGTTTGGAACGGCATTCGAGCCTCCGTCGTCGGAGGCACAGCTTGTCGGCGTGTCGAGAGAAGCGATCGAGCGAGCGGCACGCGGAGCTATTTCCGATGCGGGGCTGCGCCCCTGTGATATCGACGTCGTTTGCGGTGCGTCGTGTTCTGCACGTGCCGTAGACACGGAAGAGATCAAAGCGTGGGCATCGGTGTTCGGGGAGCAGACCGCGGTTGTCGCACCCAAGCGATTGTACGGCGAGACCTTTGGGGCGGCGGGAGCGTTTGGGATGCTTCATGCGCTCTCGTGGTTCCAGGGAGCCCCAATACAGCCGCTTCTTTCCGGGCATCTACCCTCACGAGTCGAACACGTATTGATTGCGACCGTCGGGTTCTATGGCAACGTCAGCGCCGCGGTGCTGGCTCGAACGAGCTAGCAAGCGAATGTCGCCGCGGACTTGATGGAGGTTTACCTAGTCGATGAGCTGGATTCGAGCGAAAGCAAAGCGGGAGATCGCCCGTATCGAAGAGGCGAAATCCCAGCAGGTCTACCCTTACTTCAGGGCTTTCGAAACGGGCGGGCTTCACACCCGTATCGAGGGAAAGCCTGTAGTCAATTTCAGTTCGAACGATTATCTCGGACTCACGAATCATCCCAAGGTCAAAGAAGCTGCCCGAAAGGCCGTCGATGAGTTTGCCTGTGGGTTGAGCTCGTCACGGGTTCAGGCGACGACCACGGCGCATGTAGAACTTGAGCAGCGACTTGCGGATTGGTTTGGTTTTGAGAGCTGTTTGGTGTTTACCACGGGCTATCAGGCCATGCTCGGTGCGGTGATGGCGCTCGCCGACAAAGACACCACCCTCATCCTCGATAACCTAAGCCACGCCTGCATGCTCGACGGGACGTTTTTGGCGGCAGGCACCCCGCTTCGGCAGCCTGAGGTGCGATTTTTCAACCACAACAGCGCCCGGAGTCTTGCCCGGTGTTTGAAGACTAGGGAACGCACCAATGCACTCGTGATGGTCGAGGGGATCTATTCGCTCGATGGGGACGAAGCCAATCTCGAAGAGTTCGTCAACGTGGTCAAAGATTTTGAAAATACCGTGATCCTTTGCGACGACGCTCACGGCACCGGAACCTTAGGAACAGGCGGTCGCGGCATCATCGAAAAATATGGGCTGGAAGGTGAGGTGCCGGTGGTTGTCAGCACCTTTAGCAAGACCTTCGGAGGCATCGGAGGCATCCTTTTGGGGGAGCGGGATGTCATAGACCATGTGAAGCATTACGCGCGCTCTTTCCTATTCAGTGCTTCGCTACCGGTGCCGATCGTGGCGGCCGCCGGAACGATACTCACGATGCTGGAGGACGAAGGTGAGGCGATGGTGGCGGAGCTTCATGAGAAGACGGCCTACATGCGTCGCGGACTTGATGAAATCGGCTTCGACACGGGCAAGAGCAATACCCACATCATGCCTTTAATGTGTCGAGACGAACGCAAAACGCTGTTCATGCATATCGGCTTGCTGGAGAGCGGCATTCTGATGATTCCTATTACCTATCCTGGCGTCAAACGAGGAGAGGAGCGTCTGAGGTTGAACGTGACCCGAGGACACTCCCGGGAAGATATGGATAGAGCACTTGAAGCGCTATCGATGTACGGAGAATCATTCTTCGTGCTCAGTGGAGAGCCCCTGGAGTTAGAAGTAGGAGCTTAGCAGTCGGCGAGGTGGCGGCAGTTTCGCAGGAAACGAAGCGCGCCATCCGATTTACTGAGAGAGTTCGGGGTTGAGCCGATCTGCGCCGTATTGCCGATCATCCCGTCGACGTATGATGAGCACCATGCCCGCGGTCTTGACCCTAAGCGCCGCCCGGCCCGCGCGAAGGACGACGAGCAGCTGCCCCTCACCGGTTCAACAGGATAGACGCAGTAACAGACAGACTTGCTTTGCAGTCTGAAGAGCGCATCGACTGCGAGAGCTCTCTGGATGCCGCACCTTGTACTAAGGTATGAAACGTACAAACGGAGTCCACGACCCACCCAGCCGGCAAGCCCGACCGGCAGTTGGCAGACAAGCTAGACTGCCGGAGGATATCGTTACCAAAGCACTCCATTTCTTCGATACCGATGATCCCGTGATCTTCAATCGAGCATCGAGGCATCATTTCAACCGTAAACCGCGACTGGTGGGAGTGTTAAGAGAGCGTGAGACGTTCCCTGCGTTCCTTAGGTTCTTGGTCTCCGCAGCGTTTTCTCTTGATAGCCAAAGCATTGCTACCATTTCGCCACACGGCAAGATAACGACTTAGGACATCCGCCCACAAACAAGCTACAGCCAAAGAGTCGTTCGACAGGTGTGGGCAAGCGCTTCGATCCCGAGGTTGCAAAACGGTTCAGGACAACAAGTATCAACCGCCGCGTTTTCTCCGGACGGCTCCGAGGTCATCACTGGCTCGAGCGACGGCTTCGCCAGGATTTGGGACGTCCTCTCGGGAGAACCTCTCTCTAACCTAACACACGACGTACCGATTGTCTCCGCGGCGTTTTCACCCAACGGCGAACGCATCGTCACTGTCACAGAGCGGTTAGGGGCTCACGTGTGGGTTTACCATCCGCTCACCGAAAAGTAGTCACAGGCCGCGTCATTCCACGCCGTCAAAGAGGCAATGAAGTTGCAACTCCGGGTAAAATATCGTTTGGCCACGGCACGAGCAGGTAGACATGGTCTCAGCGATGATCAGCGGCCATGTATTTCGGTGCGTACTCCTCGAGAATGCGATCGAGTCGGGACTCCGGCGAACATAAGCAATCGGCAAGTCGCTCATGCGGCGCTGTGGGCTCCAAAAACGCAGCTTACCTTATCGGGTACACGGCCTACCTGACCAGGTACGGTGCGTAGAAATCGGATGCGCCTTTCACCTTTCGCCCACCTCCGCCCACCCGACCGGGTACGGTGCGTCCACGATCGAGTCGTTATTGACGAATCGATAGGTAGCCTCCAACTCTGCGCTGCCGGACATCGATTTTGGGCCGCGTATTCCGTACGAGTGTCATGTTTTGCCGCATCCGAGGAAGCCGAGCCCCAAGGCGCGCATCATCAAGGTCCGCCCCTTCAAACTCCTCGTGGATGCCTCCCACTAGCGGGCGATCTGAGTTGTCGTACGTAGAGATCCCGGCTTCTCCACCACGTCTCATACTCCCCCCAAACACATCTATCCCCAAAAAGATGTGTAGGATCATGAGACACAGTATCTATCGATTCCATTTGCTACGCCGATGGCTTCGTCCATGCCGACGTCAAGCCCCAGCGGGCAGCGTCGGAGACTCCTGTGATGACGCCATGGCTGAGATTATCATCGGCTCATACAATACTGAGGCCCTCTGTACACAGAGGCCTTGGCGCAGCGGCGGCGACGTCGAGATCGCCACCCTGTGTCGGGTCGATTGGTTCAATAAGCGACGACGAGTCGGACCCATCGGTTACGTCTCACCAACCGAGTTCGCGTCAGACTACTATGCAAAACAACAGAGCCCAGCCCTCCAGGTTGGACTCTCCCAACCGAGTCTCCGGCAAACTTGGAGCGACTTAAACCGTTCACTACGGAGGTCGGGGGGGTACGCACCGAGCCGATGCCGTGACCGCTTCATATCCTCACCCCGAACTTACGATCGATCACGCGTTGCCATCGTACGGCATACGTTCAAAAGGTCCGTGACCGCTGGTCTATCAGCACCTGCAGCCGGATAAGTTTCTTTACTTGGCGAGCAGTTTCTGGAAGCGAGGTAGGCTATGGCGTATCGAGTCTGTCGAAGGGATTCTCCTCTCCTCCAAGCAACGCCTCAAGCGAATGGGCAGCCTCGACTTGGCTGAGCTCCAAAACTAGAGGTCCGAGGCGATGTTGGGTGGCCACGAGAGCCCCCGTGGAGAGCTCACGGTATCCCGCCCATGGAACTTCCAAACCGCCGATCGGCAAGACCGATACCCACATCCGGCAAGCCTTTGGGAGTCCACTGCGACCTAATATCCACAAGTAGCTATCGCCAGGAGTAAGTCCCCCTTCAGGGTAGGTCACAAGTAGGGCTTTCTGGTCTTTCAGATGAACCAGGGATCTTCGCGCGCCCGGATCGAATAGCTTCGCGAGAGGATTGAGCCAGAACGAGTCATTAACGAACTGGCTGTACGCCGCGTTTACCTCGCGATTTCGAGCGTTGCCTTGAAGCTCCAAACCATTTGCGAATGCCAGGCTCCGTGATCGATCTTCGAGCGCGAGCAGTACCTCGACGTCGTCGCTTAGGAACTGAACCTGCTGATTTTTTCGATCCCAAAGATGACGTCGCATTCCCGCGAAGGTCCAACGTACAGCCTTGGTCTCTTTCCAGCGGTCGACATGAACCGAGATCTCGATTTTGCGGCCAAGTCTATCGGCCTCAATACCCTCTAAGCCGCTCGGCAATGGTTGATCGATCCATAGCGCAAGCATCAAACAGGAGCAGTACATGGCCGTAAGGCCGATGAGGAGACGATAGAGAACGGTTCGACGTCGACTCCCCTTCGAGAGATGCCTGCTTCTCAACATCCCCTCCAATACCTATTCCATAGCCAGCGTGGAGTCGTAACGATTTTGATATACATGTTCCTCGCCTGTAAATAACCGTAGATATTTGGTTTTTCTGAGCGATCTTTGTTTTTTAAATTCGTAAATCTCGGACGAAATAACTCCTCGGTCCTGAGGAGCGTAGAAGGCTCGTATGCTTCGTCTTCGATTCGTCCGGCTTCCCATGTGCCAATCGCTTGGATTGTCAGGTGATTCGACCAGTTCAAGTTGCCTCAATCTTTACCTCGCTCTTGATAGGGTGCACTTCAACTAGCATTCTTGGCAGATGCTCCTCTTCGACAGATGCTTCAGGACCCCCAAGCACATAGTGCGCTACGTTCCACGACTTCTCTTACTCCGAGCACTACTGGTTCTTCTCACTCTCTCGTCTTTTACTCGATCTGCACGAGCGGATGCGATTCTCGTCGCTGTGGTAGAGTCTGAAGTTCCATCGGTTGATCCGATTGCCTTTCGAGACCGTTTGACCGAGGAAGTGGGCGGACTGGTTGTGTCTCTCACGGATGTGCGAGCGTTAGAGGCCCAAGCTTCGCTTGCCCTGACTATCCTTGCGTCGGGTGTGTATCGAGTACACCTAAGAACACTCTCCGGAGCGCAGACTTCGATTGGAGGTAGTGTGGCTCCTCAGAACATAGGTGACGGGGCTTTTTTGGTAGACGTCTGTCTTGAGATTTTCGACGAGTTCGCGTTGTTGCCGCTGGCCGATCTCCATCTCGCTGAGGTGCTTGATCCGTGGCGACGTCGAAGATGGTTGAATTCCGGTCGCTGGCTCCTCCACTCAGAGGTCATCGACCCCTTCCCGAACGTGCCACCCCGGAGGCGTTTGCCCCAAAGTCTCAGCGAGGTCCTTGATCCATGGTCAAGGGTTACACGTCGAACCTTACCATCTGACCTCGACCCTTGGGCCAGTCGTCCAGATACCGCATTTAGACTCGGTGCACCTCGATAGGACGAGCGGCGTAGTCCCTTGCGTTATTGAAATTTAAAACCGCCTTAAAGCAGACTGATAGAAAGAGAATCGCGCAGGAAGTGGTTGCATCACTGCAGGTGGTCGTGCCGCTCGCGGAGGTGATCCGGACCGACTCGGTCTTCGAGCGCGTCACCTATGACGAGGTCGTCGTCTGGATGCTCTCGATCTTTTGGTTCGCATTCTTGTGCTCCCGAAAAGTTCAAGTGCTTGCCTCCATAATGACTCCCTACCCGCAATAAAACCGTATGGATCGATCTCTATACCTCGCGTGGCCTCAATGACTCGAAAAGGCCGAGAGGGCATGTCCGGTTGAGATATCCTCCCATCCTCGATAGTAATGTGCTCCTCAACCTGCATTGTCCCATCTGCGTAACTAAGAGAGGCGTTGAGTACAAAACTTCGAGCTCGGTTGCCTCCTACATGGATGGTCTCTACCTTATCGATATAAACGATGTCTGACTGAAGGCACTCTCCCGCTTGGTTGTATATTCCGCGACGCACCAGCCTCCCGTTTTGAGCCATGAGTAGACGAGCGTAGCGTTCACATGAAGCTCCCGATTCATTTCCAGCACAGGTGCCTCCCTCTGCTACCACCACCGTCCCATCTCTGAGTTCGCTCTCTGCGGTCGTATTGGATTCTTTGGAGGAATCGTTCTCTGGTGGTTCAAAGAGGCGGAGTAGCGCTCTTTCTGTTGGGAGCCGTAAAATGCCTAAGGCACGCACACCCCAACCTTGAGACCTGTTTTTGAACTGCGGAATCCATTGCACAAGTGCCACCGGCCCAAGTCCCTCGCCGTTTTCGTACCGGTGAGTGATAACCCAAACCAAAAATCTGGAACCTGATAGTGCTTTAGTCACAACTGATATGTGCTCAGCAGCGGTAGGTTGACTCGTGTCTTGACTGGTATCGCAGGGCTCTCGCTCCCTAAGGTGAATCGATCTCCCATCACAGGTATGTAATAATCGATGGTTTACATGAGGATTTGCTCCATCGAAATCCAAAGGATGTGAGGCGAGATCTAGAGGTAGGCGAGTGTCCTCGGTAAGTAAGGACAACCATTCGCTGGCCGAAAGTGAGGCTTCTGAAGTCTCCGTATCCATGGGTGACCGAACATGTTTTTCTTGCTCCGCGGATTTGAGATCATCTATCCAGTCAATAGAAGATGTAGAGAAGCAAACGATAGAAGGCCTCGGGTCGACTTTCGCACAGCCTCCAATTGCACAGAACAAGAATGCTGGGCAAAGAAACACTAAGTGCTTTTTTTGATGTGTTTTCACTACAAGAGATTCTTGGGGTAATCTGATGTGTTATGGCTCTTTCGAATTATAGACTGTGTTTGGTTAACAATAAATCAATATATTGTGTCATTGACTATACCAAGGAGATTTGATTTTCTATCTGATCACACTAAGAGTGGAATGTGGCCCTGCCTGGTACTCGGATTGTCTGATGCAGTGACTGATTCCTCGACTGAAGCCAGCATCTACCCAGAGTTCCCATCGAATCGCCTTGGCTAGACAGTTGCATGCGAAACAACGAATTGTCTGATATGAGAATATCTAAGTCCCATTCCATCCAGGGAGGACACAGAAGGTTTACAACAGCAGAAACCTGTTTGAAGCCAATTTTAGATGAAAAGAATTTTTTACAAATTGCAGTGTTCCGCGGAACTATCTTGACCACAAATCGTCCAGAAGGATTAAACACACTGTGGCCAATCAGGCAGCTTTCTCCCAAATTGTTTCCTGATTTTCCGAGACAAAATTGATCGCCAGGCTCCAGAGTTTCTCTGGTTCCCTGGAACTCAACGATCCTCACGCTTTCCGGCGACGCCACTAGTTCTGCGACACATAAATACAGGCATCTTTCTATAGACGCTTTACTAAATACGGAACCCACAAGAAGAGGAAGAATACGAAGTAGAGCGGATCTATGCAGAGCTTCAGACTGAGCATGGTATTCGCTTCCAATCCCTGCCAAGCAAAGGGAGTAACGCATCCACATATCATTTCCATCACTAGAATGCTCATTTTCGATTCTATATCGAGAAACCAATCGATACAGCAATGAGAGAGCTCGATGATGGAAAATATCCAGGAAATCGCGGCGAGCCGTATTCTCAGGAAGATCCTGCAATACTTCCTCGGCTAGGTAGCTAGGTAGCGGACTCGTTGAGCCACTTAGTCCGAGAAAGGTGGTAACGATATCACACCTTAACTCCGAGTCCTCAGACGAATCCTCAGACCTAGTCCTATATACATTACGAATATCACTAGCGTGAAAACCCATCGAGGGATGATGTCGAAGTCGTAATGCCTCCTCGCATGGTGACTCCGAACCTCCTATTCGAGAAGCGTGAGGAGTCAGACGCTCCAATAGTCCGACGAGATGAAAGAAAGACAATCGATGAGGATGATCTTCGATCCAGTCAAGCAGTTCCTCTCTGGTTTTTTGTGGCAAGTTGTATTCCTATGGATTGATATGAAACACCACGCGTGAATGGTTGACGTATTCTTATCGTTGTACCTTCAAATCGGATTATGATCATATCGAACAACACCGCTGCAGTAGTTGAACATCAATGAAAGCTTTCGTTAGAAGAATAAGATATTGATATAGTAATTACGCAAGATTGGAAAGAAATGGTACGCCTTGCGCATTACTCGTGTCAACCGCTGTAGTCACTCGAGAGTTAACTGTCAAAGACAAGAATGACCTCCTGCTTGTGCGCTCCATAAAAACTCGATGTCTCTGGGAATGAGAGATATCGCAGTTTCATGGAAGGAATTAATAGGTGTTCTTGTCACAAAAAGCTCATGAAGAGCGCAGCCAAATACAAAAGCATCTCCTTCAGACACGAAGCTCTTGCTATCTAGTTCGAGTGTTGCCCTCAGCCCACGTATAAGAGATTTATCCATTAGTCTGGAGACGCTTTTCTTGCTCAATTTCTGGATGGAGTCGACTCTTCGTCGATTGGCACGTTCTCTTTGCGTCTCTTGATTGTTATTTAATATATATAGACCAAGAATTGACTTGATCGAGCGATGATCTGAAAAGCCGAGGGTGCTGGACGCAAGATGAGATATCATCTTCCAATGGAGATTACTTCCAACAGGTGGGAAAGATGGCTTGGAAATTTCGGTAATATTAGAAAACGTCGCTACAGTCGGGGAATTTTTGGTAGGTAAAGATATATCGCCGATACCTAACTTATCGGTTAAATTTCGATTGCTGCAAGTTAGGTCTATCGAGAGGGTCTCTTTTCTATACTCCGGCGCAACGTCTCGTGGAGTTTGCAACGAAAGATAGATATCGAATCCATCGTCATGTACAGAAGGCCTCCGTCGTACATTGTAGAAAGAATCAATTCCATCTGATCGATCCATATGTTCGAATGAGTGTAGTGAATGGTATTCGGTGCGACTTTGACTGCTCCGTGACTCGCCAGTGACCTGTAGTACCTCTTCGACCTGCACGTGCCTCGGATCGATGTTCGTGGCTCGTATCAAATATTCGTTCATACCTACATCTACCGAAATAGGGTTGGCCTGAGTTTCAAATAGATTTACGACTGGAACGCAATGGAGGCAAAACATCTGCCTTGTGACTTTCTCTGGAAGCTCAGGAGGACGATTAAATCTGAAAATGATCTCAAATTCCTCATCACAGTCATGGCCAACACTCTGAAGATCGGTCACCTGAAGAAAGAGTAGCTTGGCCGGTAAAGTAAAATATTCTTGTATAAGCCTAAGTCCTCCGGGTGTGGAGCGAGGCCACGGAAGCATGGGTAAAGATTCGGATAGGCCTATCGGTCTGATACAATCTGGGTTTAGATTGTGCTCGTTATTTTCTCTGTCGATATATGACACGGCGTCCAAATATCGATTCATCCACAGATACATTTGAGACGTGACGCCTATAGGTCCGTTAAAAAACAGTCGGAAGCCGTGTGAAGATAGTACAGAGTCTCTTCCCGACTGCGGCACGGTAAGTCGCATGCGAAGAGCCGGTGTATGTTCGATAGAATAGTCTAGAAGTACATCGATAATTTCTAAACTAGTTAAGTCCACTGAAGCTGTAGTACGAAATGTACAGAGTTCGCCCTCCACTGTCTTGGCTGAGAGTTCGGTGCCGGGCTCCACTCGATATGCACCTCGAATCGCAGAGCGTTGAGGGTAGAATTGCACCACGGAACACGCCGGAGTGGTCTGAAGATACTGAGGAAGTAGTAGTCTAGTTAGATCCTCAACGATTTCCGGTACAGCATCATCTACGCGTTCTCTGATCCGTGCAGTTAGAAATGCAAATCCTTCGAGTAGGCGTTGAACGTCGGGATCGCCACCTTGTGTAGAAAAAAGACCTGCCAACGATGGATTGGTTTTGGCGAATTCCTCACCGAGTTCTTTGAGGTAGCTGAGTTCACTTTGATAATAACGACTGAACATCGAGTATTCTTTTTTGCTTATTGAATAAAAATATATGCTGCACGAGCACGCACACCTGTTTTTCTAGTAAACGCAGGTGTCGTAAAAGAGCTATTGGATATCCAGAGTAATTAGTAGAACTCTTGTTCCAATTATGAATAATTGAATATCGTTAAAGCAGAGTGAATCTTCCTGATGAATTGCAAATGACAACGATATGAACCAATTTTTCTGAAGAGTTGTTAATTCTCCCATTGATTTCGAGACCGACAGAAAACAATTCGTCAGCTTCGACTTCTCGAATGGTTAAGCTTGTAACTCTCGGTTCATATCGAAGTATGGTGTTCCTAATTGAACGCCGTAAATTAGGAATCGCATCCGGAATATTATGACAAATTTCTGAAAAATCACTTATGCCGTAACCACTGACGGTAGCAGAGTTGTTGACACGTGTATTCAAAAGCACATGTAGATGTGCTCGGATGCGATCGGTGACTGTGTCATCGCCCCTGCCAAAGGAAATACGATCAAGAATTCCGCGACTTGCCATGGAACACTACATTTCCAGTAGAGTACATGAAAGAGAAAACGAAGTGCTCTGACCGTGATAGGTTATAAGCCACTTCTGTTTTATACAGTCAGTTCCCATGAATATTGATTTTTAATGAATTGAAGAACAATTCTGGAGAATATAGATAGCCAATCAGTTGAACCGCGGCACAATTGCTTCAATCGACAGATTGTATGCGAATATCTAAGCCCTGCTAGACCAACTATCTGTGTGCTCCGTAGAACCGACGTTGTGTGACCAGGTTATATTTTCGAACACAAAGCCAACACGTTCCCACATTTCGTTGTTTGCGGTTCCTGGTTCTCTGCAATCAGGGCTTGTGCGTTCGATGCTGGCTACTCGTCCTCCTCCGATAGTCACAGTCCAATACTGTTCATAAGTGCCATCGCCGGAATAGGTGGCGCGACTAAAGAGAAATTTCCCTTCGATTAATTCATTATGAGTCATAGCTTTTTGAATTAGCGGAGATGCTTTACAGACCTCCTTCCAGACAGCTATTTCATCGTACTGCAAATCACCATGCATTCTTCCGGTTCGGCGATCTATAGCAGCGCGAGAACCTTCACTGAACTTATAGCATTCGATCATATCTGCATATTCGTTATTGGGTCCAAAGTGAGTTGGCTCGCCGATAATATTGTTTCCATTTGCTGTAAGCTGTACGTAGACTGGTCGTGACATGATTTTGGATGTTTTCCTTCTGAAAAGAGATAGGTTAATGTGTCTTGCTCAGAATACGGCATCCTCGGTGATAAACTTCCCAACTTTTTACCGCTACGGATCTGGATATATAATTTCCTATTCGAGCGAAGACTCAGCTTCATACGAAAGGCCTTTTATAGGCTCTATGGGGACTCCAGGGCGAGCGCATCTAAATCTGGGGAAAACCGTTAGCTAGGACTTCAATGAAATAGGATTGGCTCCAAGCCGCCTTTCGCTTCTTCATCGCTACACTCATTTTGACAGGGTCGCATTTCAAGAATACTGACCGCATATC
>JBCCEA010000045.1:0-29459 GCA_039030515.1 Myxococcota bacterium
TCACCACCCCCCAGCGGGCTTAGGTTGGTCGAAACAGCTAGCGCCCCGGAAGCACAGGAGCGCAGTAGTAGTTTGGCTACTTCAAGCTCCGAGCATGGGAGGAAAGCAGCTGTTTGGGCTGACCTAGGCCCGCTGGAGCGCGTTTCGATGGGTTGAACGTGTAGCGCCCCGCACGCGCAGGAACGAAGGCGTAGCTTCCGCTACTTCGAGCTCCGAGCATGAGAGGAAAGCAGCCGTTCAGGCCTAGCGAGGCGTGCTGGGGGGGCTTCAGTGCCTTGACTAGAGACTATTTCGAATCACTGCATATGCAGAAAACACCTTAATGCAACATCTATTCAAGCCAACATGCTGGATGAAGGCTCGGCAGGAGCACGATCCGCTTCTCGATCCAGCTACTCCATTGCTGCATATTCCGCCAGGCCCCGCTGTAGAAACACCGTCATGTGCACCACCAGTGTAAGTACCACCAAGTCCTGCGGGAACTGCTCGCGAGTTTGGAGGTATAAGACCAGTGAGACGTACTTATCTTTCACCCTTGCCTTTGCACAGGCACACTGCTGCGGCGGTTTGTTCAACGCAAAAGGGCTGCCTTATCGCGCATGCCTTCGAATA
Source organism: Myxococcota bacterium (assembly GCA_039030515.1). GTDB lineage: Bacteria > Myxococcota_A > Polyangia > Polyangiales > Houyiibacteriaceae > JBCCEA01. The sequence continues at coordinate 613 of JBCCEA010000045.1, forward strand.
GGGCGAGGGCAACCCCAATCCTTTTATTGTGTGGGTTGGAGTATGCGAGTCCGCAAACATCTAAACTCACATTTTATTCAAGTTTGCGATCAAGAGAAAGAGTGCGCGGACTGAAGTGCTTAGCAAGCGGTTTCGGAGCTTCCAACGAACCGCGAAATCCTACTGCCCAAAGATCCCATGTTCTGCACAGTGCTGCGAAGATGCAGCTGGTCCCTCTGTTTTTGCGTTTAGCAAGGGCTCTCCAAATCGACGAATCGCCGCTTCAAAAGGCAACCAAATGCTGATTGGTAGGACAGATCTGCTGAATCTTCGGAGTTTTTCCTCTACTGATAAGAAGACTCTTACTCAGCTCTCCGGTCTCCTTACTGCGATGTGTTTGAATTCGTCTTGAGACCGCCTTTTTATCGCCGCAGACGGTTCAGTGTGAGTCTTTAAAATCGGTGATGGCAAACCTGAACTCGTTCGCGATCTGAATGATATCGGCTCCCGTGATTCTTCGTCTCTACTTTCAAAACTAATGTGCTCAGGAGAGGGAAACCACATCGTTGTTCTGATTAGCTATCCAGAACTACGAAGTTCGAAATTGCATATGTAAAGAGAATAAATTCGAGACGTTTGGATCACGACGAACACGAGCTTGAAGACCAAGGTCCGTCTTGCCCGGGAGCCGCCTTCAACACGATGTAATGTGCAGCGCTCTGGACACCGAAGCATTCCGGCATATCAACGCCTCCAGGTGATGGATTTTTGAAGGGTGGGTTCGTGGTATGCCGAGCGGTAGAATTGACGTTCGACCGATTTGCAGAGGCAGATGTTGGCTCAACCCGATTAGTCGCTCGTCTTCGACGCCGAACCCGCCCGGTCTGCGCATACAGTCCGGACTCCCGAGAACCGCGAACCGTCGTGCGCGAAGGGTTGGTACATACCTCTGTTCTGTCGGCGATGTCGTGACGAGCATCGGCCACGAGATGGAATTGCCCGGATGAACCGTAAAAGATGCCAATTCCGATATCCGAGTGAGCAAACTAGCTGACGAACCAACCATATCAGCTCTGCCGACCCCACCTCGGATCACATCAGCCCGCCGGTGACACCTAATCGGTAGCGCTCTGGAATCTAGGTACGCTTCAGGAGACCTTGATTTAAGATGAACGCACCTGTTTCCAGACCTTTTTATGATCCGATGTTCTTTAGGTTTCCTAAAAGAATCAAAACACGCCACAATCACCAAACCCGGTGACCAGTGTAGGAGCGACCGTCGAGTTGGAGTTCGCCTATGGCCCCGCAAGAGGCCCGTCGACCGAAGACTGTCATGTGATCGGGTATCGATATCCGGTAGGTGCTTCTACCCTCGTCGGCGACGCCTGGGTGCTGCAGATAAAGGACCGCAAGATGGTCCCCTTAATCGGGGGGTTGCTCAATCTCAATGCGGTCTGGCGTGCACCTAGTGGCGCTCTTTTCGTCACCGAGGTCGAGGGTAAGGTTCACTACAACGCGGAGACCGATCCGGCCCGAGCGGCTTGGAGATCTTTCGAGTTTCCGTTTCTAATCGCCGGTATTTTCGGACTTCGAGAAGATTGCGTCTTCGTTTGGGGGGTTCGAGACGCTCAGCCAGCAGTGGCGCGCTGGGACGGTAAGGCCTGGGCTCTGATGCCGCCCCCGCAGGGATTTCCTCTAGCGATGGACGGGACCGCAGCAGATGCTCTGGTCTTGGTAGGCCATGATGGCCTTGTGACTCGTTGGGATGGTCAGCGTTGGACTCGTGTTGAGGTACCGACAACAACTCGGATTTCCTCAGTAAGCGTCGCCGGGAGCCAGATTTGGGTAGGAACTGCCCTGGGCGAAGTGCTCTGCGGAGGAGTCTCGAACCTGGAGCTGAAAGCCCAGACGGATGGTTGCCTCACCGAAATCCGATTTTGGCAAGGCCATCTCTATGCTGCTTCGTCCCTCCGTGGCTTGCTTCAACTGGATGGAGTCGAATTTCGCCAGGTCGATGAGGTTTCTGGAGCGCGGAGTCTCGATGGAACGGAATCGATGTTGATATCCGCCCCGCATGCGGTGGTCATGACGGAGGACGGGGTGCATTATGAAGGATTTGACCTCAGCGGTTTCATCCATGCCCTCGAGCCGATTCCGTTTACCAGAGGGTCTTTCTAGGTTACCGCCCGCTCCAGACTTCAGTGTCCATGCATACCGAGCGAACGTTTCGCACGTCTACGACTTACTCGGCAGAGTCTTTCATTTGGAAAGATTCGCCACATCCGCAGGTGCTTGTCGCCCGCGGGTTGATCCACTTGAAGCCGTAACCCATCAATTTGTGCTCCCAGTCTAAGGTGCATCCTCGAAGTAGCTCTAGGCTCTTGGCGTCGACTACGACGGTGAGTCCATCAAAGTCGAGCACTCGATCTTTCCCCTCACGAACGTTTCGAGCCGTATCAAATACGTAGGAGAACCCACTACAACCGCCGCCACGAACTCCGAGACGTAGCCCGACCACTTCGTCTTCTTCCTTCTCAAGTCGACGCTTGGCCATCCGCACCGCTTTTTTTGTAATTTCGATGGATGCCGAGGCATTGGCCGTCTCGCTTTGGGGTTCTGAAACGTTCATACCGATTAAGAATGGCGCTACTCTGACTGGGGAGCAAGGATCCCGCGTTTCGTGGCGGGCCAGAATGCAGCGCCCTGAGACATGCGCACCTCTGTCAGATCATCTGGAAGCAAGCTTGCCTCCGACCGACGAGGACCTGTTCTTCTGCGGTGATGACGATACGGACACTGCAAACCCGAGTTTGGCTTGCGCTGTTCAGGAAGCTGAACTAGCCCAAGCGTTAGTTCCAGCTGAACGTTACCTGGTCAAGAAGTCAGGGCAGATAGCCCAAGGCCCAACCGTAGACTATGTTTCAGGCACGTCTGTAAATCCCTGCCCACGCCAAAATGCCCAGCGACACCAAGATCGAGGACAATCAACGATGAACCAAATCCTAACGAAGGCTCAGTCCAAGTGTTCGGAACGCACTGATTCGGAGCAAAATCCGAACCCAAAGGGTCTCAACGTAGGCGTACTCTGGACCAATGCTCTAGTTGGCGCTTGGTTTTTGGCGCTCGGTGGTTGTCCAGACGACAGCAGCTCCGACGTCTCAGCCACAATAGACGGCAGCGCGGAGTCACCGATCGACGGTGGGCTCGAGCTAGATGGGGGATCCAATGGCGCAACCGATGCTGGGTCCACAGACGATGGCGGCGCGATGGTTGACGGCGGAGCGATGGTCGATGGCGGAGCGATGGTCGACGGCGGAGCGATGGTCGATGGCGGAGCGATGGTCGATGGCGGAGCGATGGTCGACGGCGGCGCGACGGTCGACGGCGGCGCGACGGTCGACGGCGGCGCGACGGTCGACGGCGGAGCGATGGTCGACGGCGGCGCGGTGATCCTGCCTTCCTGCAGCGTAGTCGTTGCTCCCAGTGGAGAACAAGGTGCGTTGGCGATCGAATCGGTCAACTTCGATGCGAATAGAATTGTTTTGCGCAACAACACGGATCTAACGGTGCAGACCACCACTGCTTGGCGCTTTCGTCCCTCCGCCAACTTAGACCTCGCCACATTTCCAGCAGCGGCAAACGTAGCCCCTGGAGCGATCCTCACACTTCACATCACCGACAGCGGAGAAGACGACAACCAAAACCTCTATTTCGGTATTACAGTCGGCTCGATCTACGACCCCCAGCGAACCAGCGGCACGGGTGAGTTGGGTATCACCAACGCTTCGGACAACCCTGAAACTTATGTTGCTTATGTTGCTTGGCAGGATCAGTCTGGCAATACCCAGTCCGCCGTGGATGACGCAGTGGCAAACGGTCTTTGGGAAGCCGCAGACTCGTTTGTAGCGACCACCGATGGGGACATAGGCATCGTTGCCACCGGAAATGTGACTCAAGCAGATGGTTTTGCTGCCACCAGTGAGCCTGGCTGTTTTTAGTCATCATCAGCGATATCTTAAACGTCTTCAGCGCTCCTCTTCCTTCGAGGATTACAATGAATCATCAACCAAAGCTTTGTGTTTCAAGACTACGTATTATCCCTTTTCTATTAACATCCTGTCTGATTCCATTCGCATTACATGTGGCTGGTTGTGCAGACGATGACAGCACAACGCTTTCGGACTCGGGCGCCCAACTGGATAGTGGAGCTAGCGATAGTGGAGCTAACGATGGGCAAGTCGGTGCAGGCGATAGCGGCAGCTCAGACAGTGAAGTCCCCGATGCTGACGTCACAATACTATGCACCGAAATTGTCAGTCCGACCGGTGCTCGAGGAGCTCTGGCAATCGAATCGGTCAAATTAGACACCGCCCAGATCGTACTGCGCAACCTTGACTCGACCGCGGTGACGACGACGACCGATTGGAGCTTGCGTTCGAGATCCGGAGTTGTCGGTTCCCCAAATTTCCCAGCAAACACGGTAGTTTCTGTAGGTGGCTCTCTCACTCTGCACGTGCGCGCGAGTGGAATGAACGACAACGAAAACCTATATCTCGGAGTTAATGTTGACTCCATACATGACCCATTCGGCAAATCTGGTGAGGGTGATTTCGCCATCTTTGACGATAGCGGAATGATGGATTCCTACGTCGCTTGGGAAGATCAGGCTGATGTGGACTCGTCCTTCGTGAACGACGCTGTAAGCAATGATATGTGGGACAGCAGCAGTTCGTTCGTCACGGTTGAAGATGGGGACGTCGGTTTTGTTGCGACCGGAAATGTCACGACAGCGCTTGGATTTACGGCCACCGATGAAGCGAGTTGCTTTTAGTCATCCAGATCGCAGGGAATAAGGCCGCTCTGCTCAGAATGGTCTCGCGAGATTCGGCCTCTCCATACTAAGTCTTCCGCCAGGTTGTGAAGCACAGCAACCGTGAAGTGAAGACTCGCTCGTGTGCGGGGTGGGCCGCCTTGGCATTACGCTTCTTTGGTATTTTTGACGCCCATCTTCATGGACGTGATTCTGCAGAGACGCGACGCTTGAGCTACGCTCGTTTGATTTGGTATGATTTGGCTGGTTCCTTACTTGGGTTCCGGCCTTTGTGCCTTCTTGGGAGTGACTGGAGTTTTCTTCGAGTGGTTGGAAATTTGCGGCCAGAGAATAGGTTTCGAGGACCTCGTTTTCTCCTGTCGTATCTGCACTAGGAAAGGTGTCCGCAAGAGGTATTGCGAACAGATTCGACGCATGTTTGGACCTCGGATATCTTGCGTGATCTGTGGGGTGGTTTCAGAGGCAAGTAGTTCCGTTCGTATTTGCACTTCTTAGCTGAAGCAGCTCTGGCTCTTATGTTGAATCTGGTCGTTCTGCGTGGAGTGAAGGCCGACGTCGTCGCTCCAGAACGTGGAGCTCTGCCCCCGGTTTAGTGGGCGACGTGGGACCAAACTTTCGATGCTCGGTCATGGTTGTCGAAAACGTACCGCGTTTTTGATACGTATCGTCCGCCGAAGGCGAAGTTCGACGATGCGGCTTGCCGACGGCAGTGGCCGCAGCAGCAAAGCTAACCCTGGGCAGCTGCTTCTGCGGCTGCCACAGTGTCCACTGAACTCTGCCAGCGATGGTCTGCCGCAGGGTCCATCGGGCTTTGCCAAGGCTGCTGTGAGGTTGGATTGGTTGCGACGTAGTCACTCGCCGCGTTCACACGTGCCGTCGTAGATTCCGGCGAGTCCTGCAGCACCGGATGATTCTTAGGATTTTCGACTAGGCGATGCAGTACGACTTCAGTGCGGATGCCCTCTCGCTGAAAGGACTCGACTATATTTGTTCGCATATCATGGGCGAGCATCCATGCATCCGCCGGGCTGTCGGCCCACGCCGCAACCCAGCACCGAATGCAGGGGCCGCTAACGTCTCGAATCCAAAAACGAGGGTCCTCATGTTTGGCGAGATAGACGCTCGAAGAGGGTGAAGCCAGGGCGAGCTGCTTTACCTTTTCGAGGTCGCTGTCCTGTGAGATCGTAAATTCGACATGCACCCAGACGTAGGAGTCGTAGAGGGAGTAGTTGACAAAATGCATGTTCAACATCGCGCTGTTGGGGATGACGTGCCGACGCCAGTCCCAAATCTTCACCACAGTATGGGTTAGCGTGATGTCCTCGACCGTGCCGTAATGGCCGTCCAGCATGACCGTATCGCCAAGGTTGAGCAGGCGGGACTGCGAGATCGTCAATCCAGCAAAAACGTTTTCCACGATAGGACGACCTGCCACACCGAGGAGCACTGAAACGACAGCGACGAAAAGGCTCATGACCCCGGCGGGCGCTACGGAGAGAAAAGGCAGAGCTGCGAGACAGATCGTTGTGAATACGAGGAAGGGTATGAGAACCCTTCGCGACACGGTGAACTGCCTTCCGATGCTCTCAACCGCGAACCTTCGAGCGACTTCTCTCGGTTTCTCAACAGGGGATGTCGTCGCTACCGGAGCTTCGAGCTTGCGCGAGCGCAGCCGTTCCAGGCGTCGGTTGGCAAGTCGCTGAAGCCAGTTGAGCGCGATTACCAGGACCACACCGCCCATGGCCGCAACCACAGCGATATAGGTTATGTTCGACATCGCTTCTCCTAAATACATACCATCGCCACCGCCCATGTCGAGACGGTATCGCACTGTGCGATGCTGCTGCTCTCCGATTTAGACATCGCACAACCTTTTCGCTCGGTGTCCAACCGAAGATGCATCGCGGTCTGCAGCTTCGCGCCCGGCCCGCTCAGTCCAGCATCTCGATGCACGTCTGGACCCGCGCAGATGCTTTGTCGCTGCATACCCGCTCCGCCGTTGAGCTGAACCCTCGTGCGAGCCGCTACCGACCCTGCTTGACAGTTTCTAAGTCGAGCCCTAGATACAGGACCGTTTTAGTACAGTTTGTGTGTGACTCAACCCGATGCTGCGCATATCCAAAATGACTGACTACGCAGTAGTGCTCGCTACCCATCTTGCAGTGAGCGACACTCCGCGAACGGTTCGCGATTTGGCGGGAGAAAGCGGAATCCCGCAACCGACTGCGAGCAAGGTGCTGAAACTCCTTGCAAAGAGCGGGGTCGTGACCTCGTTCAGAGGAGCCCGCGGTGGGTACAGCCTCAGCGGTCGACCGGCCAATATCCCGGTCCTCGACGTGGTGTGCGCCATCGAAGGCCCCGTGGCAGTGACCGAGTGCAGCTCAGAAGAAGCCTCCGGTAGTTGTGAATACGAGGGATCATGCGAGGTTCAGGCAAACTGGCAAAAGATCAACGTAGCCATCCAAGCGGCACTCCATCGCATCACGCTCGCCGACATGGTCCGAGCCGAGCCGAGCGCGGAACTCGTGGTTTTATCGCGCTCTCGGCAAGACGCGTTGGAGAGACAACAAATCGCTGTTCCCACAGCCCGAACCCAAGAAGCGACAGACAACGATGACCACAGAGCAGATCAGCGCATTTCTGGATAGAGACTACGATGCCGGCTTCGTCACCGAAATTGAGCAAGAGTTCGCGCCTCCCGGGCTCGATGAAGGCACGGTTCGCTTTATCTCCAAGAAAAAGAACGAGCCGGCCTGGCTGCTCGAATGGAGACTGCGCGCGCTCAAGCATTTTGAACGGCTGCCTGAGCAGGGTCCGCAGTGGGCGAAGGTGACGCATCCCGCCATCGATTTTCAGGCGATAAGCTATTTCGCAGCGCCAAAGAGCCAAGAAGACGCACCCAAGAGTCTGGATGAAGTCGATCCCAAGCTTCTCGAGACCTACGAAAAGCTGGGTATTCCACTACACGAGCGTGAAGTGCTTGCCGGAGTTGCAGTGGACGCGGTCTTCGACAGCGTCTCCGTTGCGACCACTTTTCGCGAACAGTTGGCGGCTCAGGGCATCCTGTTTTGCTCGATCAGCGAAGCGGTACATTCGCATCCTGAGTTGGTACAGCGTTATCTGGGAAGCGTGGTTCCCTACACCGATAACTTCTACGCCACTCTAAATAGCGCGGTGTTCACCGACGGATCCTTTGTCTACATCCCCAAGGGGGTTCGCTGTCCGATGGAGCTGAGCACCTATTTTCGCATCAATGCCGCAAATACTGGTCAGTTCGAGCGGACGCTTATCATCGCTGATGAAGGGAGCTACGTGAGCTATCTGGAAGGTTGCACCGCCCCGATGCGCGACGAGAATCAACTCCATGCGGCGGTAGTGGAGCTGGTCGCGCTCAAGGACGCAGAGATCAAATATTCGACCGTTCAGAACTGGTATCCCGGCGACGAGAACGGCGTAGGCGGCATCTATAACTTTGTGACGAAACGAGGTCTTTGTGAGGGAGATCGATCCAAGATCAGCTGGACTCAAGTAGAGACCGGATCCGCGATCACTTGGAAATATCCAAGCTGTGTACTCAAAGGCGACGACTCGGTTGGTGAATTTTACTCGGTGGCGCTTTCAAACCACCGGCAGCAGGCGGATACCGGCACCAAGATGGTGCATCTCGGTGCGAGGACCCGGTCCACGATCATCAGCAAAGGGATCAGTGCTGGACACGGACAGCAGACATACCGCGGCCTCGTACGCATGGGTAGGGGGGCCGACCGAGCCCGCAACTACACTCAGTGCGATTCGCTCCTCATCGGCGATCGCTGTGGTGCACATACAGTTCCTTATGTCGAGGTGCGCAACGCGACCGCAAAACTAGAGCACGAGGCAACCACCTCTCGCATCGGAGAAGATCAGCTGTTTTATTGCAGACAGCGTGGTCTGAGTGAAGAAGATGCGGTCAGCCTTATAGTCAATGGGTTTTGCAAAGAAGTGCTCAAAGAGTTGCCCATGGAATTTGCCGTTGAGGCGCAGAAGCTTTTGGGCGTGAGCTTGGAAGGTGCCGTCGGCTGACCGATGGGTGGAAATATTCGCGTTGAACCCACAGCGTTTCAAAGGGTGTAGACGCAACGAGTCAGGAAACAATACATGTTAGAAATTAAAAACTTACACGTCTCGGTAGGCGGAAAAGCGATATTAAAGGGTGTCTCGCTGTCTATCGGACTTGGTGAAGTGCATGCGATCATGGGTCCGAACGGTTCTGGCAAAAGTACACTCTCCTACGTGCTTGCCGGCAAAGAAGGTTACGAGGTGACCGGCGGCAGTGTGCGTTTTTGTGACGAAGATCTACTTGAAAAGAGTGCCGAATCGCGAGCCGCAAGCGGCGTGTTTCTCTCGTTCCAATATCCAGTAGCGATACCCGGCGTCAGCAATATCTACTTTCTCAAGGCGGCTTTGAATGCCCAAAGAGTGGCTCGAGGGGAGTCAGAACTCGACGCTGTGGGATTCATGAAGCTTGCCCGAGAGAAAGCGAAACTGGTGGAGATGAGCGATACGCTGATGAAGCGTGCGGTGAATGACGGTTTTTCGGGTGGTGAAAAAAAACGCAACGAGATTTTTCAGATGGCCCTGCTCGAACCGAAGCTTGCCATCCTGGATGAGACCGATTCTGGACTCGATATCGATGCCCTCAAGACCGTGAGCCAGGGAGTCAACGCTCTTCGAAATGATGAACGTTCCATTTTACTCATCACTCACTATCAAAGACTGCTCGATCACGTGGTGCCAGACTTTGTTCATGTTCTGCACGACGGTCGGATCATCAAATCAGGTGATAAGAGCTTAGCGCAGCAGCTTGAGCGTGACGGATATGCACAGCTTACAGCGGCGGCGGGCTGAGGAAATTTTCATGAATCATGTCGAAGATCGCCGAGGTGCGAACAAGCTTGATGGGCTCGATCGCGCTGCTGGTTCCCTCAATGGCCAGCCGAAGCACCTGACCGTTTGGGCTGAATCTCCCGCGGTAGAGTCTCGAGAACCAGGCTGGCTCAAGGAAGTTCGCGAGCAGGCGGGAGCCGCGCTCAAGGTTCACGGACTGCCGACCCGCAAAAGCGAACGTTGGAGGCTCACCCCGCTCAAGGATCTCTTTGCGGAGCCGATTCAAGAGGCCCAAGTTGCAAGCGAAGTAGCCGTGGCGTCCTCCGTTCCCTCGGAACAGTCGTCGTGGCTGCATACGGTGGACGGCATTCCTACCACAGCGAGCGTACTCCTGCCCGGGGTGCGTGTCTTGAAGCTTTCGGAAGCCCTGCAAGAAGATAGGTTGCCGCCATCGAGTTCTTTCGGTTTCGGTACGGGAGATGTTCTCTCCAGTTGCTTTTCACACGCAGCGCGCAGAGAACACTTTGCTGCACTCAACTCGGCCCGGTTTGTAGACGCCTGGGTGGTCCTTGTGGAAGAGCGCGCTGTGCTCGAAAAGCCGCTTTTCGTGCAGCATCAGATCGTTTCTTCGCGGCCCACGCTGGCGTACCCTAGACTCCTCGTTGTCGCCGGCGCGAGCTCCCAATTCTCACTCGTCGAGACTTTGGTGCAGGAAACCTCTGATGCGAGCGGGCTAGACTCGATCGCCAATTCAGTTTCTGAGGTATTCCTCGGTCCTGGTGCGCACATGACGCATATTTCGATCAAAGCGCCGGCATCGCAGACCGATGCTTCGAACGACGACCGCGTTCGTGTGCTGAGCCATATCTCGGTTCGACAGGAGCGTGACTCCAAATATCAAAACACAGCACTGGCGCTTGGAGGCCGGCTGAATCGATTGGATTTGGACGTGGTGCTTGCAGGCAAAGGGGCAGAGTGTGTTCTCAAAGGCACGATGCATGCTGCGGATGGAGACCATGTCGCTTGCTACTGCGAGGTGGATCACGCCGCATCGGACTGCACGAGCAGAGAAGAATACCGGAGTGTGGTTGACGGCAATGGGCATGTAGTTTTCAACGGAACGGCTCGCGTGCATCGCGATGCTCAACGAACAGAGGCGCACCAAGACAATCGTAATTTGCTCCGCTCAGATCGAGCGGTTGTCCATACCAAACCACACCTCGAGATCGATGCTGACGATGTTCGCTGCAGTCACGGTGCTACTGTCGGCTCAATGGACGACGAGCAGCTTTTTTATCTGCGCTCTCGAGGTCTGCCGGACGATCAAGCGCGAGCTCTGTTGACTCAGGCCTTTGTACACGAACAGGTTGAACATATTCCATTCGAGGATGTTCGGCTTTGGGTTGCTGATCGCATGCAGAAATCCATGGGATTGATGACGATGACCTTTGAGGAGACATCATGAAGTCCACTTCTGGTGCAGACTTGAACGCTCGCAATGCCGAATCTTTAGAGGCCGCACCTCTAAATGTGGCGCGTCTGCGAGAGGAGTTTCCGGCCCTCCACCAGCGAGTCAACGACAAACCGCTAGTCTATCTCGACAGTGCAGCGACTGCGCTCAAGCCAAAGTCGGTGGTCGATACGGTAGTAGACGTATACCAGAGGGACTGCGCGAACGTGCATCGTGCGGTGCACGCTTTGTCTCAACGCGCAACCGAGTCCTACGAGAGTGCCCGTGATGAAGTGCGCGACTTCATCGGAGCTCAGCACCGCGAAGAGATCATCTTCGTACGTGGCACTACCGATGCAATGAATCTACTTGCGTCGAGCCTCGGGGCAGAGCTGCAGCCGGGTGACGAGGTTGTGGTCACCGAGCTTGAGCACCACAGCAACTTCGTTCCTTGGCAGATGATGTGTGAACGAAAAGGCGCAAAATTCGTTGTCGTACCGGTGGAGGATGACGGTCAGGTGGACCTGCAGGAATTCCAGCGTCACCTCTCCGAACGAACGCGCATCGTCTCGATCGCGCACATCTCCAACGCGCTCGGCACCATTTTGCCAGTTCGCGATATGGCGCGCCTCGCGCACCGATGGGGCGCACGTGTTGTCATCGATGGCGCTCAGGGTATCGTTCACTCGAAGGTCGACGTGGCAGCTTTGGAATGTGATTTTTACGCATTCAGCGGACACAAAGTGTACGGCCCAAGCGGCATAGGAGTGCTTTACGGCCGGCGTGATATTTTGGAGTCGATGGTTCCTTACCAAGGCGGTGGGGACATGATCGACCTCGTGCGGATCGAGGGAACGACCTTCAATGAGCTCCCGTACAAGTTTGAGGCGGGCACTCCCAGTATCGCGGCAGCGATCGGACTCGGTGAAGCCCTTCGATGGCTCAGACAGTTCGACTGGAATGCATTGCAGGCGCACGAAGCATCGCTTTTGGAGTACGGCACAAAGCTGCTCTCCGAGATTCCAGGACTGCGGCTTATCGGGACTGCTCCTAGAAAAACTGGAGTCTTGTCCTTTGTGATGGAGGACGCTCACCCTCAAGACATCGGTACGGTGCTCGACAAGCAAGGCATAGCCATTCGCACCGGACACCACTGCGCGCAGCCGCTCATGGAACGTTTCAAGGTTCCCGCTACAGCCAGGGCCTCTCTTGGAATCTACAACACCAAAGCAGATATAGACGCGCTTGCTCAAGGCTTACACGTGGTTCACGAGCTCTTCGCTCCGTGACAAAACCCAGCGCGATTTGCTCTTACGAAAATTAGCTAGATGACTGACGAACTAGACGACTTGAAGACCCATCGCATCGCTCCACGGTCGCGAGAGGGCCGGGTGTATCTTCCCCAGCTGGGAGCGCCGCCCGTAGAGGACGTCGGAGAAGCGCTCGGAGGTGTCGGAGGTCCGGCGCGGGATCAACCGTTGCGCTCCGACGAGCGAGAAGCCCTGCGTGGACAGATCGTGGCCGCACTGAAGGAAATCTACGATCCCGAGATACCCGTGAATCTATACGATCTCGGATTGATCTATGGATTTGAAATTTCCGAACATGGAGATGTCGACCTAGCGATGACCCTAACCGCGCCAGCGTGCCCGGTTGCAGGGCAGATGGTGCGGGATGTCGCGCACAAGGTAGGAGACGTGGAAGGCGTTCGTCGCAGCCGCGTACGGCTGGTTTGGGACCCGCCGTGGACTCGCGATCGCATGACCGAAGAAGCCTTGCTCGAACTTGGTCTGCTGTAGCGCCAACGAGATTCTGTAGCTCCAAGCTGATTCCCAGGTTGAGCTTCGTCTGGTTTATCAGCTATCAACTGCTCGATGCGCTTGCTACATCCTGAGCGTGACGAGCAGCTGGAGCTTGCTCTCGAAGATGTCTTTATCGTTCCTGGGTACTTTGACGGTCAGAGCCGACTCGAGGTAAGCCTGGTCCCCGACGACTTCGGTGGAGGTTGCCATCCTGTCGTTTCCGCCAACATGAACGCGGTGACCGGCAAGCGTATGGCTGAAACGATGGCCAGGCTGGGCGGGCTGGGGGTGCTGCCGCAAGATATGTCGGTCGAAACCGTCTACAAAATAGTATCCCACATCCAGGCGGCCCATAGTCGATTCGATACCCCTCTCACGGTGCACCCCAATGCTCCTTTGCGAGAGGTTGCCGGTATCCTGCACAAGAGAAATCACGACTTGGTCGTCGTCGTCGAGGACGAGAAACCGCTTGGAACCATCACTGCAAGCGATCTTCGAAATCGCGATCAGTATACGTCCGCGCATCGTCTCATGTCCGTCAATCCAGAGACGCTGCTCGAGGATTGCACGTACCGAGAAGCGTTCGATCAGATGGAGCTGCACCACGTGAACGCCGCGCCCGTAGTGAATCGGCATGGTCAGCTGGTCGGGGTCCTCACGAAGAGCGATGCGGTTCGAATGGACCTGATCCGCCCCACTCTCAATGCTTCGGGGCGATTGATGGTAGCGGCCGCGCTCGGTATTTCCTCCAAAGCTGCGGCCACCGCTGCGGCGCTTGTCGAAGCTGGGGTTGGCGCGCTGGTGATCGATACGGCTCACGGTCATCAACGCCGTATGCTCGAGGCTATTCGAAGTGTTCGTCAGGAAGTCGGGAACAGCGTTGCCGTGATCGCCGGTAACGTATGCACTGCGGAAGGGACTCGAGCCTTGATCGAAGCTGGAGCAGACGTGGTCAAGGTCAACGTAGGCCCCGGAGCGATGTGCACGACGCGTATGCAGACCGCTGTCGGTCGTCCGAGTTTTTCCTCTGTTCGGGCCTGTGCACGTGAAGCCCACTTGTGCGGAGCCCACGTCTGGGCCGACGGCGGCGTTCGTCATCCGCGCGATGTGGTCCTATATCTCGCTGCAGGAGCCTCTCGCGTGATGGTCGGCACCATGCTCGCGGGAACTTTTGAAAGCCCCCAAGACATGCGCGAAGACGCTTCCGGCCGGTGGTACAAAGAAAATTACGGCATGGCCAGTGCACGTGCTGTGGAAGAACGTAACGAACGAGAAGATGCTTTTGATCGAGCAAAAAAGGGAGTGTTCCGTGAAGGAATCTCGAACTCACGGATCTACCTGCGCGAAGGTTTTGAAAGTGTCGGTGATATCCTCATCGATATGATTTCCGGAATAAGAAGTGCATTTACCTATGTGGGTGCAGCGGATCTTGCCGAGTTTCGACAAAAAGTTCTCGTCGGTGTTCAGACTTCAGGGGGATACGGCGAGGGAACCCCACATGGTCGTGTTCGAGGTCTTTGATGAGCTATCTTTGGAACCTTTTGGATCGCGTTTTAGACGCCTCTTTGCTCGGATATACCAAGGTCGGTTTCAAGGCCCGGCGCAAACACTTCGGTGCTTTACCGAGAATGGATGGCAAGAGAATAGTCGTGACCGGTGCAACTTCCGGCATCGGCAAGGCAACGGTTCAAGGACTTGCCGAACTCGGAGCGGAGGTGATCCTCGTCGCCAGAAATCGTGAAAAGGCAGAGCGAGTGTGTGCTCAGATTCAAGCGGTTCAGGCCGCCGAGGCGGGATCTTCCGTGCACCATCGCGTGGAGCTTGCCGACATGAGTCGGATTGCTGAGGTTCGAGCTTTGGCGCAGCGACTGCTCGCGCTCTCTGTTCCGATTCATGGGTTGGTCAACAATGCTGGCGTGCTGCTCGATCGGCGGGAAGAGACCGATGAGGGCCATGAGATTGCGTACGCGACCAACTTGCTCAGTCACTTCCTCTTGACTGAGCGCCTGATACCGGAACTGGAGCGTTCGGGCTCTGGGGTGGTCGTTCACGTCTCCTCGGGCGGGATGTATGCGGAGCGTATCGATCCTGACGATTTGCAGAGTCGATTTCGGTCCTATGAAGGCGCTCGAGTGTACGCGCGAACCAAGCGAGCTCAGGTGATCCTTGCCGAAATGTGGGCTGAATCCTGGAAACACCGAGGTGTATCCGTGCACAGCATGCACCCAGGGTGGGCGGACACTCAGGGCGTGCGTCGCTCGCTACCTACCTTCCACAAGATCACACGCCCTCTGTTGCGGACCGCAGAGGAGGGTGCAGACACGGTGCTCTTTTTGTTGGCGACGTCAGAGCCCGCTCGGAGCACCGGGCAGTTCTGGCACGACCGCGCCCCTCGCCCTGCCCATCGCTTTCGCTGGACCCGAGAAACAAAGCATGAGCGCACAGCGTTGATTCGCAACCTCAAGCGAGATGCAGGACTCGCGACTTCAAGCCTCGACTGGCTGGTGGACTAGTCCTAACTCGGCAGCCCGTCGCCAACGGCGTATCGCTCCGCAAGTGAACGTATCTCTCTAATATTAAACGGCTTTTCAAGCGCAGCCTCTACGCCAAATCGATCGGCCACTTCGTTGATGCGTACGCTCGCGGTAAGTAGCACTACTGGCGGGCGTGGGTCCCCGAGCATTCTTAGAAATTCTTCGCCATCGAGGGTCGGCATCATCAGGTCGACGAAGAGCAGATTGGGTCGATTGAGCTCATAGGCTCGCAGTCCCTCCATGCCGTTCGATGCAGTGACGACCGGATGCCCATCGTGTTCCAGAGCCCGGCGCAACATGCTGCATAAGTCTGGGTCGTCATCGATGACCAAGATGGGTCGCTGTCTCTTAGTCGAAGCGTGTATCTTAGCGTCGTGTGTTTGAGCCACGGATACACTCATCACATCACATCATGAGATTCTGCGATAGTGATTTAAAATGGTGTAGCTAATGCACAGTGCAGTTAATTCACGGTGCAGTTGATACACAACACGACAGTCGACTTCACTTGCCTACCTTGGAACATCGTGGATTTCAGGAGTTGGCACCGAGCTTCACCAGTTGAAGCTTTCCTTCGCGATAGATGACGCCGACTTCTCCCTCCCGGATTTCTTGTAGGCTGTTACCCAATAGCTCTCTTCTCCAACCACGATCCAGGCGGCTCGGACGATTCCCAAGGAAGGTTTTGACGTCGTCGCGGGTACCGAGTATCCGCTTATCCAGTTCCAACGCATCGCCAACTTGCCCGGTCCAAGCCAAGCACAGAGCGACCAGCTGTTCGTCTCGCCGTTCATCGCGAGGTTGCTCGGGAGGGAGTCGAAGTTCTTCAGGCTCCATGCGTAGACCTCGCTGCACTGCCGCCAAAATATGTTCGGCATCGCCGTGCATTCGTCGGTCCATGCCTCGGACCCGATCCAGCTGGCCACGATTCAAGGGAGGGCGCTGCACGATGCTTTGCAGAGGCAAGTCGGGCAGGACCGACCGAATGGGTCGGTTTCGTTCCTGCGCTGTGGTTTCGCGCCAGGAAAATACGGCTTGGGCGACCCCATAGTTTTTGCGGGGAACCTTGCCCTTGCCCCGGATCTTCCACCAGGCTGTCTCTGGGTCGGTAGGGCCATAGGACTTACAGCGGAGAACCTCATTTTCTTCCAGAGCCCACTGTTCACGATGCTTGCGCCTGAGTGCCGCAACGATCTTCTCCTGAAGCTCGAGAAGATGAACCACGTCCGCAGTGGCGTAATTTTGCTCCCGGGTGCTCAGGGGGCGACGACTCCAGTTGGCAAGTTGATCGCCTTTATCGAGCTGAATGCCTAGAAAGTCTTTAACCAACAGACTCAAGCCCGGCTGACTGTATCCGAGAAATGAGGCGCAGAGCTGCGGGTCGAAGAGCTTGGTGGGAACGCAGCCACATGCCCGCGTAAGAACCACCAGATCCTGGCTTGCTGCATGAATCACCGCTAGCGCCTCGCTTTGCAGCACTTTTCGAAGTGGGCGGCAGTCCACGGCAAGCGGGTCGATCAGCGCCACCTGCTGGCGCCACGCAATCTGAATCAGCGCGAGCTTTGGGAAGTAACTCCGTTCGGTTTCGAACTCTGTATCAAGTCCGAACCTCGATTCGGCAGCGACGTCCTCGACGATGTCCTCAAACTCGCGTTGCTGGGTGACGAAGTGGTGTGGCATGGCAATTTTAGGACGCAGTGTTCGGAATGACCCGGTCTGAGGTCCCACGTTCTCATGGCGTCGGCATCCAGACTAGCAGACCCCTCGAGACGCGCTTCTGAGCGAGGCGTGTGGCCTCTGGTGCACGGAGGATTCGACGCTAAGGTTGACCGATGCACCCTATCGCATCGGTTTGGAAATCTGAAGTTCAGCGGCTTCCCCGAATATCGATCAATTCAGCCGGCCCAAATGTGCATTGGCCGGTGGCCGTCTTTGGCAAAGGAGTAGGCGGATGCCAAAGAGCTCTGGTGACCCAAATGCACCGAGTTCTCTTGTCGATAATGGTTGGGTTGTTCTCGATCTCATGCGGCAGTAGCCGGGTGACTCCCGCGTCGATTTCAGTAGGAAGGTTGACCTTCGAGCCCAGCTCCTCGCTTCGGCGCGTCCCGGTTGACTGCCTCCCTAGGGAGTACTGTTCTGCTCTGGATGATGATTGCGATGGCCGCGTCGATGAAGGTTGCTCCGGGGTGGATACGGTTGCGGGGTCGCTACCGGAGGCAGATCTCGACTCGATCGTTCATGTAGCGTGGAATTCAAGTGCATCGTTCGGACTTGTTTTTCGCAAGGACGGCAGCTCAGAGAATCTGCCCCCTTTCGATTGCCGCGCCGACCCGCATGTGCTCCGTCTTCCGAGGCCCGAGGTGCCCGGCATCTACGAGTTGGTGCTTTACGCGAACCCGGCCTGCGGTTCGGATGAGCTCACGACGGTTTCCGTGGTCGTGGAAACTGATGACGGAGTACTGGGTCCGTTTACGACAGGTCCATTCACGACAGCCCTGTCGCAGGCAGAGTCTCTCACGACCGAATCACTTGCTGCGGACGCTCCTGCTGAAGAAGCTTCGGCAGCGGTCGGATCGGAGGTTGCTGCGCTGAACGGATCAGAGACACCGAATGGGTCTGAGGTACGCGTGCTCGGCCGGATAATCGCGTATGGACCACGCTTTTGAAGATCTACCCAGTTTAGGGGTGTGCTGCTTCGTTTAGGGGTGTGCTTTGGTACCCGCGGGACCCGCAGCTGTCTCGGGTTCCGGACTGACATAGCGCCAACCCTCTCGGAACATCTCCAGCCGATGTTGGACACCCTCCCGATCTAGTTGCTGGTCTTCGTAGGCACAGTCCGGTTCGTAGAGTGAAATGATGCCGTTCGAGACGGTGACGGGCTTGGGCACGAAGACTTGGGGACGGCGCCTGGCGACGTATTCCCGAAGCGCATCCGAGTTCATACCTGAGAGCCTCCATCGAGAGAGCTGAACGAGCGTCACGTACGTCGGCGGCGGAAGTCGGATGGCGTCCTTGTCGTGTGACTCGATGGCTTGAGTGGGGGTCATCCAACGATGTTCTTCGATTTCATTTCCGTCGACTTGAACCTCTTGGGCGTCGGTTACGGAGAGGAATATCCAGGTTGCAAAGCGACGCGGTTGTCCCCGAGGGGTTGTCCAGTGGGAGACAGGCAGCAGTTCGTTCGGCGACAGCCTCAAAGCTGCCTCCTCACGTGCCTCTCGTACGGCCGCCAGTCGAGCGGTCATGATCTCGCTCTGCCGAATATCCTCGGACTCCACGCTCCCTCCGGGAAAAACCCATGTTCCGCCTAGAAACTCCAGCCCAGCTGCCCGACGCAGCAGCAAGGCCCTACCGTCTCTTCTCAGGACGACCACTGTGCCCGAAGGGCGTGGTGCCTCAGGAGGAATTTCCCGGTTGGCTTGTTCCAAAATAGCCTCGATCTGGCTTTGGGATGCTTCTCCTCGTTCGAGCAGTGTCTCAAGGTCCGCCATGAGCTCGCCAAATGCACTGAGTCCGTGGGATCCCGCCGTGCCTCTTAACCTATGGGCCTGACGCTTCAGGCACTCCCGGTCGCCGCTACTGCCCGTTCGGGCCAGTCCTTCCAGTTCAAGCACTCTTGAAGGCAGTTGCCGCAGATAGCGCTGACGCAGGGCCTCCAGCTTTTGCTTGATGGACTCGGATCCCATGTCTGCAGGATGACATCTCTCTGCGTTGGCGCATGCGTTGCGCTTGCCCTCAAAGAAGATCTAGCGCATGCCCTGCTACTGAGGTCAGTCAAGCAGGAGCCGAGTTCCGCGCGGATAAACTCACCGGAATCCATGGCCCACGACCGGAAAATCAAAAGATGTACGAGGCGGATCATGTACGAGGTAAGGCGATGACCCGAGAAGCAAACGACGGTGCTTTGAGGAAGCTGCCGAAAAGCGGACGTTCGATGCTGCTCGGCAAACCCATGGTGTATCTCGACAATCACGCCACAACTGCAGTAGACCCTCGCGTCCTAGACTGCATGCTCCCCTACTTCACCGATCACTTCGGGAACGCATCGAGCAGCACGCATCGATTCGGTTGGAAGGCGGCGGACGGGGTCGATCTCGCGCGGGAACAGGTGGCCACGTTGATAGGCTGCCGAAGTCCATCAAAGGAGATCCTATTCACCAGCGGAGCGACGGAGAGCAACAACCTCGCCATAAAAGGAGTCGCTCGAGCGCTCAAGGAGCGGGGCGATCACCTAGTGACGGTCGCGACAGAGCATAAGGCAGTGCTGGACAGCTGCCTCAGTCTTCGATCGGAGGGATTCCGGGTGACCGTTTTGCCCGTAGACTCGGAAGGTCGCGTCGACCCACAAGCGGTTGCCGAAGCGATCGAAGATCGGACCGTGCTCGTTTCGGTCATGCTCTGCAACAACGAGGTCGGTACCGTTCAGCCCATTGCGGAGATCGGTAGGATCACCCGGAGTTGCGGGGTTCTTTTTCACGTGGATGCAGTGCAGGGCGTCGGTCGAGTTCCCTTTGATGTCGATGCGATGAATGTCGACCTCGTAAGTCTGACCGCACATAAAATTTACGGCCCTAAGGGAATCGGGGCGCTTTACGTGCGTCGTTATCCGAAGCGAACTGCCCTCGCTTCATTTCTTGACGGCGGTTCTCAGGAGCAGCGCGTGCGCCCGGGAACACTTAACGTGCCCGGAATCGTGGGACTGGGAAGCGCTTGTGAGTTGATGCGCAAAGACGGGGTCCATGATGCGTATCGAGTCCGGGTGTTGCGCGACAAGTTTTTTCACCGACTGTCCACGGCGCTCGACGGTGTGCATCGAAATGGACCGACAACGAACAATCACCCCGGCAATCTGAATCTATCTTTCGATGCGATCGATGCCCAATCGTTACTCCTTGCGGTTCAGCCCACGGTGGCGATATCGACAGGCTCCGCCTGCTCAAGCGCTGACGCCAAACCAAGCCATGTGCTCACTGCGATGGGGCTATCTTCCGAACGTTGTCGCGGCTCCATTCGCTTTGGACTGGGTCGTTTCAACACCGAGTCTCAGATGGATAGGGTAGCAAACTGCATTATCCGTGAAGTGCAGCGTCTTCGGGATACGTCGTATGAGTCTCAGCTGAGGTCGGTGAATGTCGACCCCGCTACCCTAGATTGGTGACGCATCGAGGCCTCTCGACAGTCCGTAGTCGGTTCCTCCTCTAACTCCTAACTATACGAATAAAATCAAGCTTCCGGTAGGCTGGGGTTTCAGAGGCATATATCCGCGGGGAGTTGGTGCTCCTTGTTCTGGCTAAATCCGCCGCGTTTTCGCATCATTGTCGGATATCCGGCAGTCTATGAAGGACGACAACAACAACCCTAGTTTGAGCTCTGACTCGCGCGAGGACGCCGATGCGGATCTGTTCGGGGTGACCCCGCTTCCGCCTCCGGGTTCCGAAATCCCTCGATTGACCGAGATTCCCCTGACGCGAGCGGAACTTCGCCAGCGTCGCATACGCAGAATCGTCTTTTTGTTCCTCGGCGTCTCCTCTGTTGCGTTGCTGGTCTTCTTTGGTATCCGAGCGATCCATGACTACTCCGTCGAGCAATCAACGCTGCGGGCCGGAGATACCGGTCATAAATCCGACTGCCTTGATGCCCTTGAGCTCTTGGCGGGCGATGACTCGGATGAGGCTGTCGCCATGCGCGCAAGAATTGCAACGATTCTGGCGATCGAAGGGTATGAGAAATACGCCGAAAAAGCCGCTCAGTGGCTTGACGAGATTCATCCTGAGCGGGCAGCCCACGAAATGCATATCGCCGAGGTCTATCGTGCGCTCGATGAAGGGCGCGTCCAGGACGCGGCAGAGCATGCCTCGCGACTTCGAGCGGCGGGTACCTACACTGCCGAGATCGCTTATGCCCGTGCCGTTGCCGCGTTTTCTTTGGGCAACACCGAGCTGGCCTTGGCGTCCGCCCGACTTGCCCACGAAAATCGCCCGTCGGCTCCTCGATATGCTGCCTTCTACGCGCTGCTTTTGGCCATGCAGGGCTCGATCGACCAGGGTCTTGCGTTGCTCGCAGGGGCTAGCCCCGCTACGGCAGTGCATCTAGCCCGAGCCCGTATTCGCCTCGACGCGCGCAGCGAATTGAACCGGGTCTCCACAGAGCTTCGATCGGTTGCGCTTGCCGATCCCAGTCCTGCGCAGCAGCGCTGGGCGTTGCTGCTTGAGGCACGTCTTTTGGCGGAGCGGGGTCAGGTGGCAAAAGCACGTGCAAAGGCGCTGACGCTGGTCAAAGAGCAGCCTAACGACAAGTCGCCTACCGAACGCTCGGGGCAGGACCGAGAAGCTTTTGGGATCATGCTTGCCGAAACGCTAATGAGGAGCCGGGCACCCTCGCAGGCTTCAGAGGTGATGGCCGAACTGCAAATTGAGATCTCGACCGATCCGACACGCGAAGCTCAAATCCGAGCGATGATCTTTTCCGCTCAGGGACGTTTTTCAGAAGCTCGTGAGGTGCTCGAGGCGGCTGCCGACAATGCACGAACCCGACTTGTTCGCGCAGACCTCGCCCACAGCACCGGTCAGCTTGAAGCCGCGGCGGAGCTCTACCGTGCTGCTCAGGGGACCGATTCAACCGCGCTTTACGCGAGCGTCGGTCTAGGGCTTCTGGAGCTTCAGCGAGGCGATCCCCAAGCAGCCATCGCCCAACTGAGCCGGGCCCTCGAGATCGATCCTTGCCATCCCGTGGTGGTCGAAGCTCTGGTTCGCGCGCATTTTGAACGTGATGAACTGGATGCAGCAGAAGAACTCGTTCGCACGTCTCTCGAGGCCTATCCCGAAAGTCAGCTCTTACTTGGAGCCCGCGCTCAAGTTCAAATCCGACGTGGACAGTGGATCGATGCACTCGCGTCGCTGCAGCAGGCGTTGCAAATCGATGCGGCCGATGCGGGGTTACAGGCGACCCGAGGCGACGTGGCTTGGCAGTTGGGCAAATATGATGATGCCCGACAGGCCTACCTCGCTTCACTCGAGGTCGACGCTCGACAGTCCGATGCGCTGCTCGGTTTACTCGAGCTGCAGCTCCACCTAGAAGAGGTCGATCAAGCCAAGGAAACTCTCGAACGGCTGCGTGCTGCCGGGATCCGTACCGTTCGCTCCGAGATACTTCGAGCGAGAACCCTGGTCTTGGATCTGCAAGGACATCGTGGAGCGCTCGCTATTCGAAGCTCTTTTCGGCTGGCAAGAAAGCCAGAACTTTGGTTTTGGCTGGGTCATCTCAAGATGCAGTCCGAAGAGTATTTAGATGCCTCACAGGCATTTGAACGAGCGAAATCAAATCAAACCTTGGCGCTCGAGGCCCGTCTGCGCTCGGTCATCGCTCAGGCTCTCGGCCGCCTTGCGGGGCCTGCGGAGCGAAAGATGGAAGCGATTGTCGATGACTTGGAAGTGAACGCACTGGATGTCGGGGTAAAGGCACTTTTGCTAGCCGCCCGCGCTCGGGTTCAGTTAGCGAATCGCAATCGAGCGAGGGCGGTGATTCTAGCGCGACAGGCGATCGCCTTAGACCCACGATGTGCCGAGGCCCATTGGGTTTTGGCGGACTATATGGTGGCGGTCGACCGCGATCCGCGACCGGCGCTCGAGTCGTCACTCGAAGGCTATTATCCTCCCATCGTGGCCTACGCTCGACTGGGACTTGAAGGAGAGCCTACTCCGCAACGTTGCGCTATGGTGCAGACCTATCGGCGGGCAGCACCAAAGGGGCAACTGGCCTCTCGCGCCTTCGATCGTTTTCGGGCTTGTCGCTAAGCGTTCTACCGCGGCTCCCTAGCTCTTTCGCTGGCCGCTAGGTGCTGTTGTTTGCTCGATACGATTTTGGGGACCCGCCCGAAAATTGACGTAGCTGGTTTAACCTCTGCTACTTAGCCCTATGCGTTCGCGCGTCCTGCACATTGCAGTCTTTGCTATCGTTTTATGCGGCACTTTTTCGGCTCTGGTGGTTGCGTTTTATGCGCAGCAGTCGCGCTCCAAGGTGGAAGAGGCGAAAGCGCTGCTCAACCCACCGTTTCAAGAGGCTCCCAGGATTACAGACATCGCAGTGTCTGAGGCCCTCGCTCTACTCGATCGACCCGTCACGCCAACAACCCGCTCCGAAGTCGAGGAGGATGCGTTCTCTACCGCGTTGAACTCTAGTCTATGGAATACGGGTTTCTTGAATCGACTGCACTCCATCGGTACCGAGCCCACCGCGGATAGAGGCGCAGAGACATGGACTGGCTGGTTGCACTACGCAAAAGCCATACAGGCGTTAGTTCAAGAGGATCTTAGCTCGGCGCAACGGGAACTTGAGCGCGCGCGCAAGGTTTTGACGACTGAGGATGTCTTGCTTCTTGAATTTGAGTTGGTCCGCCGGCGCGGGGATCGTCTGCTCGCTGCAGAAAACGTGGCACGTCATCTGGCTTGGGATTCAGAGCAGTCCAATCATCCGCTCGACGCTGTGGACCCTAAGCGTGCTTCAGGCGTCAACCGCCCTGGGGATCCTGGCCAGTATTCTAGCTCCAAAAAACCAACCTCCTCTCGCCTACAATTTGCACTAGCCGAGCACTACTTGGACGGCGGAGCCGCCGAAAAAGCGCGGTCCCTGCTTCGTTCGTTGCTTCGCGATTATCCGGATGTTTCTTTGCTCCACCAATCGATGGGACTCGCCCTCGAACAGGAACATCGAGAGGCGGAGGCCGAGATCGCCTTGCGACAAGCGCTTGAACGCGATTCAAGACTTGTTTCCGCCTGGATTCACCTCGGACGAGTCCAGCACAGCCGCGGTCACTATCCATCTGCACAAGCCAGTTTCAGCCGTGCTCTCGAGTATGATGAGAATGCGGTGGATGCCTGGCTCGGTCGTGGCTCGGCCTTCTTTCATATCGGAGCCTACGAAAAGGCCGAGCTGGACTTTCGTAAAGCTTCCGAGCTCGCTCGATTCGATGCCGACCCATGGATTGGCCGCGCGGATGTCAAGCGGGCGCAGGGTCATCTGCGGGCGGCGGTCAAACTTTATCAAAACGCCTTAGAGCACGAACGAAGTGAACCCACCGCTTGGGTCCGGCTGGGCAACGTTCAAGTGGAGCTTGGGGAGCTTGAACCAGCGATCTCGGCGTTCGAATCCGCACTGCGTATCCAGCCTGAGCTGGGCGCAGCGCACAATGGTCTCGGCGCGGCGAGAATGCGTTTGGGGCAGTATGTGCTTGCCGAGCCGAGTTTCAGACGGGCGGCAGTGTGTGACTCCGAGGATCCCAACCCGTGGCTCAACCTGGCTTTGCTGCAGCAGACACTCGGCCGATTCGAAGAAGCGTGCGTCAGCTACGGGTCCGCAGTGCAGAGGTTGGGAGATAGCCCCGTGGATTCCCGATTCGAAGACGTGTTTGGGTTTGTCGCGCGCTGTTCGAGCGCGCCACGAGGCTGAGTTGCCGCGCCGTCCGCGCCTGCTACCACGCCGCCATGCCGCCCATACCCGTACCTTGCGACCGTTCTCGCCGAGCAGCGAAAGCACACCAAGCGTCTTTAACCAAGCCAAAAGGAAGTCTCGGTCGATTGGAGTCGGTGGTTGAGGACCTTGCGGCAGTTCAAGGGACGAGGTTTCCCGAGGTTCGTCCGGCAGAGGCTCTGATCTTTGCAGCAGATCACCCCGTATGCGCTCACGGCGTGGCTCCCTTTCCCTCAGAGGTGACGGCGGCCATGGTACGCAACTTTGCTTCAGGCGGCGCTGCGGCAAGCGTGTTGTGCCGGCAGCTAGGTGTTCCACTGCACGTGATCGATGTGGGCGTTCAAGCTCCTGTCGAGTCCGGCGGGGATGCAGCTTGCATCGTGCGGGTACCGAACATCCAGGCGGGAGATCTGAGTCTCGGGCAAGCGCTACCTGGAGATGCCCTGCCTCAGTCGCTCAGTGCGGGGCGCGACGCGGTCGACCGTTGTGGAGACGACACCCGGCTGTTGATCCTCGGTGAAATGGGCATCGGTAACTCCACTGTGGCTGCAGCGCTTTCGTCGGCTTTGATGGGTTTCGACCCTGACCTGATGGTCGGTCCGGGGACGGGCGCGTCAGGAGCGATGCTCGACCGTAAGAAATCCGTGGTGCGGGCGGCAGTCCAAGGCACCAAAGGCTGCGATACCACCGAGATTCTACGCGCGGTCGGTGGTCGCGAGGTCGCAGCGCTCGTGGGAGCTGCTCAGCGTGCGGCCGAACGTTCGATCGCGGTACTGGTCGACGGCTTTATCGTATCGGCAGCCATGCTCGCGGCGGTACAGCTCGATC
Source organism: Myxococcota bacterium (assembly GCA_039030515.1). Lineage (GTDB taxonomy): Bacteria > Myxococcota_A > Polyangia > Polyangiales > Houyiibacteriaceae > JBCCEA01. The sequence goes on from JBCCEA010000045.1 coordinate 26,368, forward strand.
CAAAAGTGCGTCCTTATCTGTTTTTCGCCCATCGTTCTCGAGAGCCAGGTCACGGTCCTGTTCTAAAGGCGCTTTCCGCTGAACCACTGATGGATATGGGGTTGGCCCTAGGGGAGGGTAGTGGTGCGCTCACCGCTTTTCCCTTGCTCGAAATGGCCTGCCGTCTGCACCGTGATATGGCCACCTTTGAGTCAGCCTCGGTGCCCACGGCTGGAGGGCCGGCTTAGGATAGCGGTGCGTGCTCGGCCACTAAGTAGAATATGGGCGGCGATGCGCGTTCAGCGGAGAAGTTTGGCGGCTTCTTTCCTGACGCTTTCTCGGGTTCCGCTCGGAGGGTTTCCCTACCAACCAGAAGAGTACCGCGCTGCCTCGAGGTACTTTCCCCTAGTCGGATCGGTTGTTGGAGGTGCAGGAGCCCTGGCCTTTCAGGTTTCGCTGCCTTTAGGTGAAGTCGGCGCCGCTCTGATCTCGGTGGCGGTCATGACGCTTTGTACAGGGGGGCTTCATGAAGACGGGCTTGCAGATACAGCCGATGCGCTCTTTGGGTCGTTCGATAGAGACAAGCTTTTTTCTATTCTGAAGGACAGCCGACTCGGAAGCTTCGGGGTGCTCACGCTGGTTCTCGTACTCGGTTTTCGAGTGACGATGATCGCCTCTTTAGACGCTCGAGCGCCGACAGCGCTGCTCCTGTCGGCGACTTTGACTCGGGTTGCTCCGGTATGGCTGATGTCTTTTTTGCCGTACGTGACTCCCCGAACGAACGCCAAAAGCTCGGTGGTAGCCGCAGCTGGCCCTCTAGAAAACGCGATTGCAACCGGTCTCGGGGTGCTTGTGCTCGGGGCAGGCTGGCGTTGGGGTGGAATCTCCGTGCATGAATTGCTCTGTATTTGCCTCGGTCTACCTGGATTGAGCCTGTTTCTCGCTTGGCGCTTTCGCGTTCGCGCAGGAGGCTGGACCGGAGACTTTCTCGGTGCCACTCAGCAGTGTGCCGAATGCCTGGTCTTGGCGGCTTTGTCTTGGCCTTGAAGTTTGTCTTGGCCTTGAAGTTTGTCTTGGCCTTGAAGTTTGTCTTGGCCTTGAAGTTTGTCTTGGCCTTGAAGTTTGTCTTGGCCTTGAAGTTTGTCTTGGCCTTGAAGTTTGTCTTGGCCCTGAAGTTTGTCTTGATGCCACTAGGGACGTAAGGCGATGTACATGCAAGGCTTGTTTTTCTTAACCGCAGTGCGACATCCGCCAGTCGTGGCCGAGGGTCTTTGTTTCGGGCAGTCTGATGTTCCCGTATCCGTCGCGCCGGAAGAGTGCGTAGATCGGGTACATCAAAGCTTATCCGGACGAGCCTGCGCTGTGATATGGACTTCGCCCCTCTCTCGATGTGCGCAGTTGGCGAACTGTCTATCGGCTAGAGTAGGGGCCCCGGTGTGCGTCGACGAACGGATTCTCGAGATGTCTTTCGGGGTTTGGGAAGGCCAGGCGTGGGACGAACTCACGCATTCAGATGGCGTACGACTCTCGCAGTGGATGAATGATTGGGAGCGGCAAAGACCACCTCAAGGCGAGAGCACGGAAGATCTTGTCGAGCGGGTTCAAGACTGGTGGAACTCTCTCGACCGGAGCGCCCATCAACTCCTGGTGGCGCATGCTGGAGTGGTTCGAGCACTTCGAGTGATTCAAGGCAGCTCCTGGAACGAAGCGATGGAGCAAAAGGTCCCTCACCTAAGCGCCGAAGAATTTCCTCTCCGTTGATTCGAGTGGTCGAGGAGCTTGTGCCGCTCGTCGTCCTCAGCTGGTGTGACTCGCTAGCTATCGAACAGGGCCAGCTGATGAGAGGCTGCATCATTTCGATGAGCTAGCGCGGCGATACTGGACTGAAGCAAGATCCGATTCTTCGCCTTATCCGAGGAAACTCGAGCGACATCCACATCGCGTATTCTGGATGTCGATTCGATGAGCGCGCTTCTTCGAGTGGAGAGCTGAGAGACGCTACTTTCCAAGTTGGTCAAAGTAGCCCCAAGATCGGACCGCTGGGTGGAGACGTCCTCGATCGCAGCGTCAAGAGTTTCCAGCGCTTGCTGAGCCGAAGATTGATTCGAGATATCGACTCCATCCAGACCGGCAGGGTCCACTCCAGTGCCGAGAGAGCCTGGCCTTGCGTCTGGAAGCGTCACTTCGATTCGATCTTCTGGATCCGAACCCTCTCCGACCTGGAAGGTAAGGGACTCCGGCATCCCTCCATCGAGGAGAGCGGTGGCGGAAAACGTCGTGTTTTTAGCGATGTCCGAGATCGAGTCGCGGAGCCCCTCAAGCTCCGACTGAAGGAAGCTTCGTTCCGAAGGGCCCAGCGTACCGTTTGCTGATTGAAGAGCGAGCTCTCTCATGCGAGTCAGCGTCGAAGAAATATTGGACAGTCCCCCATCCGCTGTTTGGATCAGGCTTGCCCCGGAATGCGTGTTGCGCTCGGCCTGGCCCAGACTGCGAACCGCCGCTTCCAGCTTGTCCGAGATGCTGAGACCGGCAGCATCGACACTGGCGCTCACAAGGCGATTGCCGCTGCTCGTTTGATTCAGATCCAATGTCAGCTGCGCCCGAGCGGACGAGATCGCAGTTTCTAGCCGCAGCATCGACGCTGCAGTGGATGTAATCGTCATGGCGCTCCCTACCTACCCCGGAACCGGGTGTCTTCATTGACTTGACGATAAGAACGTAGAAGTCCTACCTCGGAGTATCGACGGTAACGCAAAAAACTTTAGAACACACTCCAGCGGGTCTATGTCGGCCCAAACAGCCAGCTCCCCCCAGCACGCCTCGATGGGCCTGAACGCCTGCTTTCCGCCCATGCTCGACGTTCGAAGTATCGTTAATACTCCTGCGCTCCTGTGCTTCCGGGGCGCTAAGCGTTCACACCCATCAAGACGCGCTCCAGCGGGCCTAGGTTGGTTCAAACAGCCAGCGCCCACGAAGCGCAGGAGCGAAGGCGTACTCTAGGTACGTTGAGCGACGAGCACCTTCGGCAAGCCGCTGTTTGGGCCGACTCAGCAACCACACCCAGGGGGCCTAGGTTGGTTCAAACAGCCAGCGCCCACGAAGCGCAGGAGCGA
>JBCCEA010000046.1:0-26949 GCA_039030515.1 Myxococcota bacterium
AACTACTCAGCCCGGTTCGAACTACTCAGCCCGGTTCGAACTACTCAGCCCGACTCGACGGTCCTCAGCCCGGTTCGAACTACTCAGCCCGGTTCGAACTACTCAGCCCGACTCGACGGTCCTCAGCCCGGTTCGAACTACTCAGCCCGGTTCGAACTACTCAGCCCGGTTCGAACTACTCAGCCCGGTTCGAACTACTCAGCCCGGTTCGAACTACTCAGCCCGACTCGACGGTCCTCAGCCTCAACTCGGCGAGCTGTTCGGGCGCGACCTGCCCAGGCGCTCCGGTCATCAGATCGTTTGCCCGCTGGGTCTTCGGAAAAGCGATCACGTCCCGAATCGACTCTGTTTCGCAGGCCAGCATGACCAGGCGGTCCATGCCAAAGGCGATTCCCCCGTGAGGCGGCGCTCCGTACTCTAGTGCGTCCAGCAGGAAACCGAATTTATCCCGGCCCTCTTCTTCGCTCAGGCCGATCACCTCGAAGACCTTACGCTGGACTTCAGGGTCGTGCAGTCGAATCGAGCCTCCTGCGATCTCGAACCCGTTCAGCACCAGGTCGTATCGGTAGCAGAGCACCTTACCCGGGTCCTGCTCGAGCAGCTCGATGCATTCGTCATGGGGGCGAGTAAATACGTGGTGGGCCGCATCCCAACGATTCGCCTCGTAGTTGCGCTCAAACAGCGGTGGCTCAACCACCCACAAAAAGTTCCATTGATCTTGGGTGCCGGCGGCCGGAATCAGGCCCAGCTTCTTGGCGAGATGCACCCGCAGGTTGGCCAAGATCGTGTGGACGCGCTGCTCAGGCCCAAACTGAAACACCACGATATCTCCGGGTGCCGCTCCCGTGGCTTCGTTAACCGCCTCGCGGAACTCGCCAGTGATCGTTTTGGCAAACGGGCTTTGGGTCCAGGTGCCATCCTCAGCAACTCGGGCTCGCGCCAAACCCTTGCTGCCCATCTGACGCACAAAACCCTCGAGTTTGTCGAGGTCGGCCCGGCTCAGCCCTGCACTGGCCGGAATCACCATCGCTTTGACGATTTCCTGAGGTAGGTCGAGACGATAGGTGCCTTCTTGGAACTTGCCCGCGATCTCCTGAAGCAGTGGAATACCGCCGCCACTGTGCTGCACGGTCAGGGCGGTAAGATCGATATGCTCCATGGCAAAGCGGGTATCGGGCTTGTCGTTGCCGTAGCGACGCATCGATTCCTCGAAGTTCAGTCTAGGAAACCGACCTTCGGGATAGCGTTCATTCAGATCGATACCCAAGGCCCCCTGCCAAACGGCAAAGACCAGACCTTCGATGACTCGAAAGAGATCATCTTGATTGATGAAGCTCATCTCGATATCGATTTGGGTAAACTCAGGCTGTCGGTCGATCCGAAGGTCTTCATCACGAAAGCACCGGACGATCTGAAAGTAACGCTCGTAACCCGCACACATCAGCAGCTGCTTGTATAGCTGAGGGCTCTCCGCGAGCGCGTAGAACGAACCGGGATTCAGCCGCGAGGGTACCAAGAAGTTTCGGGCCCCGCCCGGGGTGTACTTGACCAAGAACGGGGTTTCGACCTCGGTGAAGCCTTCGCTGGTGAGAAAATTGCGGGTGATGTGATTAATGTGAGCTCGGCGGGTAAGGTTTTTCTGTAGGTTCGCCCGCCGCAAATCTAGATAGCGATGCTCGAGACGCTTGTCCTCGTTGGTTTCAACGCTGCCGTCGATCTGAAAGGGAGTCGTCTTCGCTCGATTGAACACCGTCGACTCGTCCACGTGCACCTCGATCGCTCCGGTCTCTAGACGGTCGTTGCGCCGATCGGCACCTCGATCTTTGACGGTGCCTTTGACTCCGAGGCACCACTCCCCGCGAGCAGCCTTGCCGATCTCAAAGGTGGGATGGTCCTTGGGAAAAAAAACCTGAGTGACCCCTTCTCGATCGCGCAGGTCGACAAAGACCCCGGCGGGATGCTCCCTTCGGCTATTGACCCAGCCGAATAGGACGACCTCAGCACCCACGTCCGAGATCCTTAATTCATTACAGCTGTGGGTTCGCTTGAGTTCATCGATGAAGCGCGCCATGGCGAGGCCTTTCGCTAGCGGAAACGGGTCGCAAGGTACCTGGGTGTTCCGTATCGTCAAGCGACTGCGAGTGCCGTGCGCACAACTGTTTGCGCCTCGTGGTCAGGTGGCTCGATCGACCCGAGTACCGCGATCGACCCGAGAGGCGTTCACTTAATCGGCGGTCGCTTCTGCCGCGCCGTCGAGGGGGGCGTCCGACTCATCGGGCGCAAGTCGAGCTCGGGCCCGTTCGAGCTGTCGCATCACTGATGGTGAAGTCGATATGGTGTCGAGTTCCAGATGGGGTTGTCGTTTGAGAGCCTCGACAAAGGCGTCTACCGCCAACTCTTCTTCGCGCAGCGCGACATAGGCGGTTGCAGCGTGACGCTGGATGGTCACCAGCTGGTTGCCCGTGAGCTGCCCGGTACCGAGCAATCGATTCGCCAAGGCGATCGCTTCGGTGTAGCGACCGGAACGCATCTGCTCGGCGAGCGCAGGAAGCTGCCCATCGATATGCGCCTGGGCCTCGCGCGTCTCTCCGGTTGGCGGCACCAGGCCCGTGCGCTCCGCGACAACCCTCCGTCCATCCTCTGAGAGAAGCAGATCCACAATCGGCACCAGCACGATCTGTCCGCGCGATACACGTGATCCTCGCAGGTGATTGAAGCGACGAAGACGACGTGCTCCGTCTCGGGAATCGCGAAAATACGGAGCAGCTACTTTGGAAAGTGTTTCTCCCTGGCCAGCGATATACCGAAGCGGATAGGGCACGCGAAGTTCGGCGCCCACGTCGGGCTGTTCGCCAGCGACTGCCCCGTTGGCCTCGATAAGGACGTTGGCGCGCCGAGGATCTCCATAAAAACGATTTGCCAGTTCGGTCCAGGTTTCGCCGGGCTGCACACGATGATACGCGGTCCAGGGGATGATGAGCCGCAGACCGACGACGATGGCGGCTCCGCCCTGAGCATTTAGCCCGTTTTCGGAAACGAGTACGCTCTCTCGACGGGGGTCTCCGTAATACAGCTGCGCAATAGACGCCAAGGTATCACCCGGCCTCACGGTGTGGATCACGGACTGATGAACTTGAGCCAGGGCTCGGCTCTGCCCCAACCAGTGTACTTCGGTGCCCTCATGGGAGCGCCAATCACCGAGGAGCCCCTGCAGTATCAGCACGATCAAGGCACCGCCGAGTCTCCGAAACGCGCCTGAGAGCGCCCCGAGGCCGTTCGGCCTAAGCATACATTCCCTGCGGAAACCTTGAGAAGGCGGACTCAAGAACCGCCCCGAACCGCCGCGGCCTCCGCATCGGCTCTTTGTAGCGGCTCAAGTTCGATGACGATTCGCTCTTCACTGCCTGAAAAAACGCGGACCTCGCGCATCGCTTCCTCGAAGAACGGGTTGCGAAACTGCAGCCAGTGACGCCCGGGAGCCAGTTGAATTCTCTCGGCCGCAGGCGTGGTCACCACGTGCCGACCATCCACGTAGACCTCCGCCCAGGGGATCGCGACCACCCGAACGTAGCCAGAACGTTCTCGGTCTGCAGAGGCTGCCGGTTCGGCTTCACGATCTTCGGCGAACTCTTCGAAGCGCCCATGGGCGGCTTGGATGGCGCTTCCGGTGAGCACAATGCAGGCAAACAGCGCCGTCATCACGATTCCGATATGGCGAAGCACACGGCGATCCATCGGTCCTCGCCGAATAGGTCGCGGTGCCCCGGCCTCAAGAATCGACTCGGCTTCGTCGTTCGAGAGCACGTTGACCTCGCGCAGGTACATCACCACCCGACCGTTGTAGTTCATCGGTACCCGAGGACTCAGAAACTCCATCAGGTCGTCGATCAAGGCTTGAGTGGTGGGATAGCGATTCGCCGGCATTTTTTCCATGCATCGCGCAAGAATTCTCTCAAGCTGTCGCGGCACCTTGGAATTGGTTTTTCGCGGCGAAACGTAGCGGTCCAAACGGATCTTCTGCATCACCGTGCGGGCGTCGTCTTCCACGAAGGGTTTGTGGCCGGTGATCATCTGGTAGAGGACGATACCCAAAGAAAAAATGTCGCTTCGGAAATCGAGTTTGTCCCCAAGTATTTGTTCGGGACTCATATAGCTGGGTGTGCCGAGGCCGGTGCCGGTTTCGGTGAGATCGCTGAGCTTGTCGTCTCGGGCGATACCGAAGTCCATCAGTTTCACTTCGCCCTGTTTGCTCACCATGATATTTGCCGGCTTGATATCCCGATGGATCACGCCCCGGAAATGAGCGTAGTCGAGCGCTCTCGCCACCTGCAGAGCGATGATTCCAGCAACCTCGATGGGGAGACGAGAAGAAGTCTCGAGCAGATCGTACAGATCGATGCCCTGCACGTACTCCATGAGGATGTACATCGACTGACCGTCTTTGACGAGGTCGTGGACATGGAGGATGTTCTCGTGCTGGAGAGAAGCCATGAAATGCGCTTCGCGCTCAAAACGCTTGGCAAACTGGCTGTCCACCGCGATCGACGCCTTGAGCGCCTTGATCGCCACGACGCGACCTAAAGGCTCCTGGATCGCCTTGTAAACGACAGCCATGCCGCCGCTGCCGATCTCTCCCAAGACCCGACAGTTGCCAATTCTATCTACCATCGATGCGTTCATCAGACTACGAAAGCGCGTCTATGGTCAACGAAATCTGCAGCAATTGCAAATGGTTTGACAGTATCCGCTGTCTTGTTCCACTGAAGTCGCACAAGCACAGACGGGTATCCGACCGTTCAGGCTGAGAGCACTTCCCACAAGCGGCGATTCAGATCGACAGAAGCCAGCGACCTAGTGCCCTTCGTTCGCAAAGAGAACGCACTTCAACAGCTTCGTCTTGCGGAACGTTGCCTTGGCAAAAGGCGTTTACGCTTCTGAAAAGTCTAGGACCCGACTGCTCGACACTTCTATGCGTCTAACGGTATTCAGACCATTAGCCTCCAGCTAACCCTGGTTCTATGCGCAATCGCGTGCCTTCGAGAGGATCTGCACGACGCACTCGCCATGCAAGATGTCCGAACGGGAGCTCGGTAAACATATCCGCTCTTGGTGCTGAAAACTATACGTTCGATAGAACGATAAACGTAGGTGCAGATTTCCTGAATCGGTGATTTGAGCCGCCCGCCATCAAATACTACCCGAGGTCGCTCTCTGATACTTGCGTTGCAGACAAATACAGATCCATCGGCACATCCGAAAACAAATACGCCTTTATGATTTTTTGAAAAACAGAAAGCGGTGATGGGAGCTTGCCTAAAGTGATAATGAATAACTTGTCTGGACTGGCCTCACACTATTGCTTGCTCCCCTAATCCTGCACCACTATTGTTAGTAAACTTCAAAAGAAAAAGCGCAGCATCCGAAGGACTGCGCGCCAAACGAGTGACAGACGAACCCACCTCTTGTCGTTCATGATTTATCAGAATTGCTTTAGATTCGCTGGATAATTCAAATAGGTAAACTGTGCTGTAACTGAGAATTGACAACTGCGCGCTACGGCCACAGCTACTAAACGATACATGAAATTCATTGTGCTGTTGCAGGTGAATGCGTTTCGGCAATTCGTGGGAAGCAGCCGACTCAAACCGAAGTCCAATGATTCGACCGCAATGCACCCTACCGTGTTGAACGATAACGACTATACCATTGAAACAGAAAATACTGTGTACTCTGTTCGCCACGGGACCACCAGGTATTGTCTCGAAACATTGCTGCGTTACGTGTTTAGTTCGAAGGTCAATTACAAAAATCCTGCTGGGGCTGTCGCAACCGATGAAAAGGTACTGTGTCTTAGTACCATCTACGGGGCCAGAAAACGCGAGACAGCGGATGCAAGGTCTCCGCTCCGTCCGTCTGGTCAGGTCTATGCTGAACTTATGCGCTCCCGTCTGTGCACTGTATACCGCTATACTCGAATCGCCATCGGCTACCGCGATCAGTTGATTGGCGGGAGATATCGCGAACGGTTGCTTGATCGATTCCTGTGAAAAAGATCTTGCCGCCTGGGTATGTATACAGCGTATCGCTCCAGGCTGAGGGAACGGGCGTCCTTGGGAGTCTGTATCGGGAAGAAAAAGGGGAAACATAGCCCACAATGTCTTGAGCCAGAGTCATAATCTTCGCCGAAGAGCATCTCGTAGTCGATTCATAGAGCACTGCATTAGGCGATCTGAACGATTCCTCCAAAAACGTTTACCGTCGACGCCTATTGACTGCTTGCACGGTAGCACTTCACTCGCCCAATTTGCCTCGCAGCCGATTTCATTTCAGGCGAGGCGCTCCCTTCATTGGGTCACCGGCCATGCTACCTCCACCTAAGAACTGCACCTCCGGTGAAATAGGCGAGCGCGCGGTTCAATGAAGAAACGGCAGCGAATGGGGGCCTACCTCACATCAACACCAGGCAATGAAACTCGTGCGCCTATCTCGACCATCGAGCGTCGCTGTTTTTTTGCATTCTAGCGGGCCATGGGTCCTGCGCCGCCGCTTGTTCTCAAGGCGCTTTCGTTCTGATAGAGGTCTTAAGACGCACTCCGGGCAGGGCCAACAATGGCATAAAACCCAACCAACTTTCAGTCGCGTTGACAACCAAGTGGATACGGTCACGTTGTATTCAATGCCGTTCTTGGATTCACCGCCGTTCACAGACGAGGCAGTGATTTACGCACACCGATTTTTGATCGAGGCTCAAGCGGGGGCATACCTAAATATCGGAGCGACTGGCGATTCGGCGAACTGCCCTCGGACTCCTCGGGATCTCGCTGAGGCTCTAAGCGCCTATCTGCGAAGCTGGGGATTCAACTAAACTACACCCCAAGTGCAGATTCTGATGGTCCTGCTTCGAAGGGGCAACCACCTTCGCAGCCAGGGGTTAAGACGAAACGATGCGATGCGGGTTGCGAATCAGGCGAGGCGATGGGAGTTACTCCACAAAAGCAAAGGCGATCTACCCGGTAACCCACACAGTGGGTCTACGGTGCACCGGGTTTCTACGGGGTCATTCCCCGGTATGCCTACGGGGCTACCAGTTTCTAGCGGGCTAGACGACAGCCAGAATTCCAGCCAATTTCCCTGGGCCGACACACGGCTTGAGCGTCGGACACCACCGCCGACTTCTGCAACGTCGGCTTTTCCATCGTCGCAACCTCACTTTGATAAACCGGACACTTGGAGTGACGAGCAATGTGCAGACTTTGCCCTGCGTCAGCTACGTCGCTTGTTGGAGAAGAGCACACACCAGCCAAACGGGCCAATGGCGTCTTCAATCCCAGATAGCCCACACAACCGGGTTCGACCTGTGCCGCCTAGACCAGCAGACGCCACAGTACCGAAGCCTGTTATCCATGGAAGACCACTAGACGACCGACGATTAGGCGACCAGTGGGCTCAACTTGAGAGGCTGTTAGACGACCTCGACCCTGGCCTCACCCCCGCGGCGGTGAGGCAGCTTTCCCGAAGCTATCCTCATAACTATAATGCGTGCCCTGAGCAGGTAACCTCACAAATGCAGCGGGAAGGTCATCACTGCACGGTAGGCCAAGTAAAGTCTTACTTCGAAGAAATGAAAAATGGCCGTGAGGTGCGTGCACCTCGCAGAAACGGGACTCGGGACTAGAGATACTGTGGAGTGGTCGAGGCGCCTCGCCGCAAAACTCTACCTCAACTACATACTTGACGCTGTGCAAGAAGCTGCTCAAGAACGGGGCACCGAGATTACGTTCTCTGCGGATTTGGCAAGATGGGTGCTTCAAGAGAAGGGCTATGGAGACTTTGCGAATGGTACTTTGTGGGAATGGATAAATACGCATCCGGGTGCGGGGTTGGAGTTGTGCACACAACGTCAAACCAAACGTAGGTAAAACTAACTGAGGACGAGCTAGGGGAACTCGGTCTTGGCCTCAACCTAGAGGCGGTGCGCTGTATTCTCCGCCAGCACCTTCCTGATATGAGGATACAGCCAAACGCTGTTCGTACGACGGCGCGGCTGGGCGGCTATCCCTGCACACAAGCTCAAGCAGAAGACTTTGCAACAACGCTGGGCAGAATGAGACGTGCGCCTCAGTGTTCTTTCACTAAAAACGAATATTTCGAGAGCCTAGCAGAGGAAGTCGCTGCGAGAGTACGCGTTGTAAGCCTCGCAGCCCGGGGGTTGAAATGCCGGAAACGTATCTCGCCAACTTGGGTAGTCAGCCAACTCCAAAAGGAAGGCTATCTATCCAGTCTAGGAAGGCCTGCTGTGTCTGGATGGATAAACCAAGTTTTTCCGAAACGATAAGAAGCCATTTGCCGTTGATAACTATTGGCTTCTCACACTGTGGCTTGTCTGGGTTATGGAGTGCGAATCACGCATGCAGCACGCGTCGCCCAGTCCATGCCGTCGCGTAGATCCCGCATCACGAAAACCACCCGAACCACGCTGCCCTCCGGAGCGATTTCTGAGGATCGGGGCGCGGTCCATTCTACTTCGAGGGGATTGGTGTCGTCGTCGATGAAGGTGAACTGCCGCTCTATGTCGGGCAGCGTTGCGATGTGGGAAACCTGTAGTTCTTCGAGAACCATATCGTTTTCTATGTTGACGAAGGGTTCTCGGCTTCCAACGGCCCCATTCGGCTCTTCGTAGTCGCCATCGGCGAGGGTCAGCACGTAGTCAGTCTTAGGGCCTTCGTCTAAAGACGCCTCCAACTGGGGAAGGTCGCTACCCGCACAGCCTTCACGAACCGACTTATCTTCGACGTCTTGGATCCAAGGCTGTCCATCGAGGGTGATCGCACCGAGGATCGGATGCCGATTGGCCGGTTCCACCGCTTCGTCCCAGACGGTGAGCACAAAACTAAAGGCACGTGCTTCGACGCCCGCGCCCTGACAGAGGGTGTCGCTTTCGAGCGAGACGCTTCCTTCGATGCAAATAGTACCCGAAAGCAGCAGCGTTTCTGCGTTCTCGAGGGCCTCTGCGCTCGGTACTTCGAAGGCGATCGAAGGAGGAAGATCGTCTGGCGACGAGACGCTCCCCTGGTTGATAGCAAAAAGGCCTGAATCGCTGCAAATGTCGATCCCAAATCCCGTCTCTGCTCGGGGACACACGCCGACCACCCATTCGTAAGGGGTGAGCTCTGGCCCCAACACCAAGAACTCGACTTCGACCGATTCACCGTGGGCAGGCCAAGCGCGTTGGGGGTCGCCTTCAATCCGGGTGCGCGCGCCGAGTACCCGAGTTCCTTCGAGATCGCTGCCGGAGGAGAGACCGTCCGAACAACCGGACCAAGCGGCAAGCGAGAGGGACACGAACGCTAGACCTATGCTTCGATTCATAGTTCGCCTCGCATTCCAAGCGCCGGTATGATCGGTAGCCCGTTCAGTGCAGTCGATTCCGTGTAGTCGAAGTTGTAGATAGTGCCTTCGGAATTGGTTGCGTTGTAAACGTTTTGCACGTCGAGGAAGATCGCAAACTTCCATAGATCGAAAGCCCATTTCTTTTCGATGCGTACGTCGAGTCGATGGAACAACGGGGCTCGACCTGAGTTGATATCCCCATTGACCGCGAGGTAGACGTCGTTGTTGGCGTCGTAGCTGGAACCAGCAACAGGGGTGTCGGGATTGCCGGATACAAGGCGAAGCGTGGTGCCTACCTCCCAGCCCTTGGGCAGTTGATAGACTGCAGCTAAGTTGAAAATATGGGTTTGGTCGAAGTCGAAGGGGCGGAATGATTCACCCGGCGCGTCGCGTCGCTCGCTCCGAGAAAGCGTGTAGCTGAGGTAGCCAAAAAATCCCTTGGTCGGCCTTACCTGCGCGGAGATTTCCATGCCGTAGATGCGACCCACACCCTTGTTTCTAAAGAAAGGCGCCTCACCGTTTTCTGTTTCGACCACGCGATCCCAAAGCCACTTATAAAAGCCCTCGACCCCGACTTCGATCGTTTCGGTGAAGTCATGCTCCACGCCGAGCCCCACGTGCACTGAGTGGAACGGGTCGAGGTTGGGATTGCCGATTTCTTCAATGCTTTCCTGAAACTCAGGCGGCTGACTGTACAGACCCACGCCGCCTTTGATGCGCGTTTGGTCGGTCACGCTGTAAACGGCGACGCTTCTCGGATCGAAAGACCACTTATCGATTTCGCTGTAGTAGTCGGCCCGAAATCCTAGATTGAGCAAGAGGGGCTCCACCGGACGCAGTTCGGTCTCTACGTAGAAACCCGGGCGGTATACCTGATCGACCGGTTGCGCGATGACCTGCTCCTGAGTGGAAAGCGGCTCGTCCTGACCGGTGCCTTCGATCTGTCGAGGCTGGGGACCGACGTAGTCGATGCTGAAGGGGGTGATGTCGAGATCCGTTCCGACGATGACGCGCGCCCATTCAGCAAGGCGTGCCCGCCATTCGGTTCGAAGCGTGATCTCGAGAAAGCGCCCTTGAAAACTGAACTCGTCACCCAATCCGAAGTCCAGGTTGGTCGGGCCGACGCGAAGGTTGGTCTCCTGCTCAAATCCTGGAGCGTAGGTATGATCCCACGATAGGTGCCCAAAATGAAACTGGGTGTCCAGATTCGCGTTGCCGCGGACGGAGGGATCGTCCTCAGCAAAACCGTCACTGAGCAGTATTTTGAAGGTGTCTCTTACGCCGTAGAGCTGAAATCGGAAGCGGTCGTTTGGGGTGGGACGCCAGCTCAAGATCAACTGGTAGTCTTCGTATACGGGGGCGGTGACGATGTCTAAGGTATCGTCGGGAATCAAAGTCTCGATGAAGAAGTCGAGCACACTTCTGCGGGCGGCGATCGCCATCGAGAGCTCGTCGGTAATAGGAAACTCGAGCATCAGCGAGACGTCGATAAAACTCGTTTCGATCACTCCGTGAAGCCGATCGCTTGCGGGATCGCGAGAGCTTACTTCGAGCACGCCTCCGGTCTTGCGCCCATAGCGGGCTGAGAAGTTACCCGGGTAAAAGTCGATCTGCTCTAAGAGCCTTGAATTGTAAAAGCTCGTGAGTCCGCCGAAGTGGTAGAGCAGCGGCACTTCGACACCGTGAAAACGGATGGTGCTATCTTCAGGCGCGCTACCGCGGATGATCAGCGCTCCGGCTCCAAAGGCTGGCCGCCCTACCCCGGGGAGAATCTCCACCGCGCGCAGTGCATCCCCTCGAGTGCCCGGAATACGGGTGAGCTGCTCCCGCTGAATCGATCGTCGAACCACCTCACGAGGGGGCGGATCGGCGACCGCGGTTGCGGAGAAGGTGTCGCTGCTGGCGGACGCATCGGAGCGGAGCATGCGGTAGACGATCGAGGTCGCCTCGCCCGAAGCCACTTCTTCAGAGGAGACGTAGGCTTCAAAACCCTCGGCCGCGATGCGCACTTCGTAACTCCCCGGAGCAAGCGAACCGACAGAAAACCGGCCGTCGGCATCGGAGACGACAGCCACCGATCCCTCACCCACCATTTGCGTCGTCTCGCCAGGCGTTTGCGTCGTCTCGCCAGGCATTTGAACGGAAATCGCTGCGTCGACGATCGGGGCGTCGTCTCCGGCATCGAGCACCTGACCTTCTAGAAGACCGGGGGGCGGTGCTTCGTCTTCTACCTCCTCGACTTCTGGCTCCTGCGTGAGCTCAAACACGTAGCGATACCTGATGATCGAAGGGATCGGCTCGGCATCACGGGTGGCGGGTTCGAATAAAAAACGCCGGGCGGCCTCGGCAGCAGCCTCATCAAATCCAGACCCGGCCGGAGTCACCACGATCGCATCGGTCACTCTTCCTTCGGCGTCGATGGTGAGCTCGAGTTCTACCGTGCCTTCAAGGCCATATTCGGCGGCAGCCTCCGGATAGGTCGCGCTCGCAAACTGAACCAGGCTCGGGGGCACGAGAACCGGCTCTGCCTCAGCTTCCGTTTCCTGGGCGCGCGCGCGCTGAATCGGTGGCGCCCCCCAGAGCAAAGACCCGTGAGGCATAAGCGTCCAAAGCAGCCATCCGAAGAGGAGCGACTTTTTCGGGATGAGCGCTCGGATCCCGCGAGGCGCAAGCGCGGTAACGTGCATTGGGTACGGGGTCACGGGGGGACAACCTATGTGCTGGCCGGGTTCTTCCGCAAGATAGACGCAGGCTTGGCGATACCGCACGATGGGCGAGTTCACACGTTGTAGCGAAAGTGCATGACGTCTCCGTCGCGCACTTCGTAGTCTTTGCCCTCGACGGACATCTTGCCGGCAGCTTTCACCGCCGCCTCAGACCCTAGCGCGACGAGGTCACTGTAGTGCATTACCTCGGCGCGGATGAATCCCCGTTCAAAATCGGAATGAATCTTACCGGCAGCTTGGGGGGCCTTTGTGCCTTTTTGAACGGTCCAGGCATGCACCTCCGGCTTACCCGCGGTGAAGTAGGTGATGAGCCGCAGCGTTTCGTAGCCGGTTCGGATCACGTGATGCAGACCCGGCTCCTGCAAACCGACCGAATCTAGAAATTCTCCGCGATCCGACTCGGGCAGCTGCATGATCTCGGCTTCAATCGCCGCGCAGATCACGCACAGCGAGCTCCCTCGACCCTCCACCAAGGCCCGCACCTTCGATACGAGGGGGTCACCATCCAGTGTACCGAGCTGATCTTCCTTCACGTTGGCGACAAAGAACATCGGCTTGGCGGTGAGGAGAAATAAGTCTCGCAGCACCCGTTCTTCATCATCGTCCTGCACGTCGATCTGTGATGCCGGGGCTCCGGAATCGAGCAGCGCCACCAGACGCTCACAAAAAGGCAGGGCCTTCCGTTCGAGTGCGTCCTTGCCCTTGGCCGCCTTCTTGGCTTTTTCGAGACGTCTCTGAACCGCGTCAAGGTCGGTGAGAATGAGTTCGGTTTCGATGGTCTCTATATCGGCCAGCGGGTCGACTCGGTTGTCTACGTGGAGGATATTTTCGTCTTCGAAACAGCGGACCACATGGGCGATGGCGTCTACATCCCGAATGTGGCTGAGAAACGCGTTGCCGCGGCCTTCGCCTTTGTTGGCGCCGCGAACTAGACCGGCGATATCGACAAAATCGACGGTGGCGGGCACCGTTTTCGCGGGTTCAAAATGTTCCAGTAGCGCATCAAAGCGGCGATCCGGGACCGGGACGACGCCCACGTTGGGGTCTATCGTGCAAAACGCATAGTTGGCCGCTTCCGCTTGCTTGCTGCTGAGCGCGTTGAACAGAGTAGACTTACCGACGTTCGGTAAACCAACGATTCCTACGGATAGACCCACAACACACCTCGCAGACTTGGAGAAACGCGGTGGCGGGATAGCAGGAAGCGTTTGCGCGTGCGATGCGGATGCGTCACTTACAAGTCACGCACTGCAGACATGGTGAGCCCGATCGAATGAGCGCCCACATCCTTGTCGTTGAAGACGAAGCGGACCTTGCGGAGCTGGTCGCGTTCAATCTACGCGACGCCAACCATACGGTAGTGACGGTCGCAGACGGTGCTTCTGCACACGGAGAAGCCAAGCGAAAGCGTCCCGATCTCGTCGTGCTCGACATCATGCTGCCGGATATCAGCGGCATCGAGGTGTGTCGGCGCTTTCGCCGCGATCAAGAGACCAGAGACGTGCCTATCTTGATGCTCACCGCGCGCGGCGAAGAAGTCGATCGGGTGGTCGGCTTTGAGGTTGGGGCAGACGACTACGTGCTGAAACCGTTTAGCCCGCGAGAGCTGGTGCTGCGCGTGGAAGCGATTTTGCGCCGATCGATGACCGAGGAGGAACACGTCGAGCGAGACCTGATCGTATGCGGCGATCTGACGATCGACGTGCCCGCCCATCGAGCGACCGTGTGCGGTACCGACGCAGGACTGACGGCGCTGGAGTTCAGACTGCTCCTCGATCTTGCGAGCCGTAAAGGCAGGGTTCAGCCACGGGAGGCCCTTCTAGAGCGGGTGTGGGGCTATGCGCCCGGCGTCGAAACGCGAACGGTGGATACGCATGTGAAGCGGCTACGCGAAAAGCTCGGGGAGGCCGCCATCTATGTGGAGACCGTTCGAGGCGTAGGGTACCGACTCCGCGACAGTGTTCAAACGATGGCATAGGTTATCGAGCGCCTCCGGAGGATCTGCTTCACCCAAGTTCCTCGCGGAGACCGCTAAGGGGGCCGTCACGGCAATGGGGACCGTATCGGAAAAGATGACTACCTTCGCGGTGGGCGGGCTTCGCTCCAACTTGATCGGCGCAATCGTGACCTCCACTGGAGCTTTGGTGCTCACGTTGATGCTGATCGAAGACCCTTTGATCGAGTTTCGCGAAACCGAACGTGTACGCCGAGAACTCGTCGACACGGCGGAGCGGATCGTCGCAGAGTGGGAAGCGGTCGATGAAATCGATCAGCTGGCCGATCTCGTGGGCGCAGAGACGGGGAGCCACATCACCATCGTCGATTCTGAAGGACGGGTGCGCGGCGATACGGCTTGGGATGGGGTCGATCTTGCGGCAAAGGCCGAGGCGGGTACGGAGCTGATCGAGGAAGCCCGCAGAAACGGGGAAGCATTTCGGGTAGAGCGGGTTGGCGCACGTCAAGTGCGGGTGGCTCGAGCAGGGACGGGCCCGACGGGCACAACCTGGGTGGTACAGGTCAAAACGACTCTTGCCGCCATTCAGTCTTCTCAGGAAACGATGCGAGAGCTGGTGGTTGTCGCTGGTTTTCTGGCGATTCTTTTTTCAGGCATTCTCGCAGCGGTCCTCTCTCGAACGATGGTGCGTCCGATGGCGGCGCTTACCGAAGCAGCTGATGCCTTTGCCACCGGCGACCTTTCCCGGCGAATGCGCAGCAGCCGCAACGATGAGCTCGGCAGGCTCGGTCGCTCACTCGATCGCATGGCCGACCAGCTCCAGGAACGATTGGAAACCCTGGGCGCAGAGCGAGCCCGGCTTCAAACGGTGCTCGATGCGATGGTGGAGTCGGTGTTCGTGGCTGATGAACGGGGCCGGATCGTCATGACCAATGCGGCACTCGATCGCTTCGTCGGAACCAATGTCACCGGACGAACCGCCGTGGAAGCGATCCGCAGCCCAGATCTGCAGGACGCGGTACGGCTTGCTCGTCGGGGCACGACAAGCTCGGTCGACTTCACCGTTCAAGTCGCAGACGAAAGCCGAGAGCTTGCCGCCCAAGTAGCGCCCCTACCCGATCAAGCAGGGGTGGTCGCGGTACTCCACGACGTCACAGAGATGAAGATGTCCGACCGAATTCGCCGAGATTTTGTCGCCAACGCCAGTCACGAGTTGCGAACTCCGCTAACCGCCATCCGCGGCTTCGCCGAAACCCTTCGCGATGGTGCACTCCACAACCCGGATGTAGCGGGTCGTTTTCTGCAGAAGATCCTGATGAACGCGAGGCGATTGCAGCGATTGGTGGGCGATCTCGTCGTATTGTCTCGAGCAGAGTCCCCCGAGCAGCGGTACGAGCTGGAAGCCGTGTCGGTCGCGCCTTTTGCGATAGACGTGATCTCGGGACTCGAGTCCCAATCGAAGAAAAAGAAAGTACAGGTCGATCTCGACGCTGAGGACCCCTGCCCACCCGCACGCACCAGCGATAAGGCCCTCGATCAGATCCTGGTCAACCTCATCGACAACGCGATCAAGTACACCGACGAGGGAGGTCGGGTCACCGTGCGCATTCGCTACGAGCGCCCCAACGTGGTTTTACAGGTCTCAAATACCGGTCAGGGCATCGAAGAGCATCACCTAGAGCGGATTTTCGAACGCTTTTACCGCATCGACGAGGGAAGATCGCGCGAATTTGGCGGGACAGGCCTCGGACTCGCCATCGTGAAACACCTGTGTGCAGCGATCGACGCTCAGATCGATGTGACGAGTGAGCTCGGCGTAGGCACGGTGTTTTCGATTCGCTTTCCGGAGTGGCAGGTGGATTCAGACCCTCAGGAAACTCTGCCGACCTGGCGCGCAGTTTAGTTGCAAAACGTACTGGCGGATGCGCTTCACTCTCGCATTCGATAGCCGACGCCACGCACGGTTTCGATCCAGCGGCCGGCATCACCGAGCTTTTCTCGCAGCCGCTTAACGTGCGTATCGACCGTGCGGGTATCGAGGCCGCTTGGATACTGCCAAACCCGTTCGAGTAGCTCGTCGCGCCGCTGGACACGCCCTTTGCGCTCCGCAAGGTCGATGAGCAAACGAAACTCGAGTGCGGTGAGGGGAACTTCATCGTCGTTGATGACCACTTCATGTCGGCCGATGTGGATGCGCATCGGGCCTGCCGCAAGAATATCCTTGGCGTTGACGATCGGTACTTTGGCGCGGCGAAGCACGGCAAGCACTCGAAGCATCAGTTCTCTCGGGCTGTAGGGTTTGGTCACGTAGTCGTCTGCGCCGAGCTCAAAACCGATCACGCGATCGATCTCTTCACCGCGCTCGGTAACCAGCACCACCGGAAGCTGTCGGGTTTGAGGGTCTTCGCGAACACGTTTCAGCACCTCGGTTCCGGGCACGTCGGAGAGCGAGAGGTCCAGCAGCATCAGAGCAGGCTTGAGACGGATGACTTCTTCGAGTGCCTGGGCCCCACTTTCGAGAATCGTGACTGAAAAGCCGTGCTCCTCTAGGCGAGAGACGATCTGCGCTTGGCCTGCCGCGTCTCGATCGACGATTAAGATATTCTGCATGTTCACTTCGGTAGAACGGTCGCAAGCTCGTGTAACGCGGATGTGTCTTATTTGTATCGGTGTCGCAATTGCCGAATCAGACTTTGACTTCGATCTCGATTTGATTCTTGACCCGTAGCGCCCCAAGGGCAGCTCGGTATGGACGCAGACCGAAGTCGGTAAGCAGGAGAGGAAATCGAGCTTGCCAACGATCTAGCGATCTCTCTAGGCCCTGAGCAGCCACTTCTTTTTGCGCAGAAAGCGCAATCGAGCTCGTAACCCCTGCCAGTGTGAGCGTGCCTTCGATACGGGCGGAGCCTCCCTCGATCAAGATCGACGAGGACGCAAAAGAGATCGGTTCTCTGAACACCAAAACCTCAGTGCGGATCGCCTGTTCGATCGCGCGTTTCTCCTTCGGACTCAACTGGTGAAACCGGCCCTGCCGGCTCCATGCCGCGTCGACCTCCAGAGATGGCTCAACTTCGGCGCGAATCTCACTCAGATCTTCGCTGATCTCGATAAGACATCGCGTTACTCGAAGACGCAGATCGTGCCCGAGCCCCGCAAGAGGACCTTCTTTGTACGTGTAGACGAAAATGGCAGCGTTGGTACGTTCAAAACGAGGCATAGCTACAGCTACTTTACAACTCAGTCGGGCCGACTGTCGCTAAACGATCGGTGGGTGCCCATGCGATCTCGAAATGGGCTCACGCCAATTGAACTGGACTCGTCTTCGCGTGGAGACCGCAGCGAGGGACTCTGTGGCAAGCAGTCTCGATAGCAAGCCTTCTCGGTGGCAAGCTATCTCAGCAGCAAACCGGCCCGTCCGTGTCGCTCAGCCAGAGAAAGGCCAGAAAGCGCATGGCGTAGCTTCTCTTGGCGGAGGGGCACCGCTTGGCGGCGGAGGTTTCTCGGTTGAAGTAGGGGGGGTCAGCCTTCTTGTCCCAATCAGCCATCTACACACGTTCCCGATAGCATCACAAGCGACAAGAAACTCGCATTTATCGATAACACAAAAAAAGAGGTCAATGATAACAGCGCTCTTTTTAAAATACATTGATTTGTCTGCAGGAAATGTTTTGGTGGTTATGTCGGCGCTGCTTCTGTGCAAAAAATCTATTCGACCTCCGTCCGTCCCGAGCGCCAACAACCCTGAATTCTCGGATGAAAACGCTATAGAAGAAAATCCAAGAGCCTGAAGGTCAAAGCTGAAAGGCTCGCTGTCTTTCCACATTAAGCGCCTTGATGTAAGCACCGTCGTGCGAAATCCTTCATTTACATTAGAAGAGGTATTTCTTATCGCAACCAGCGTTCTCGAGTCTGCAGAGTAGGCGATCAACCTCAGCGGAAGATAGGAAGTGGGACTCAAACCATCTGCACTAGGTACATCAATCAATGATTCACACTGCTTTGTTGTCAGGTCCATCTCAATCAGGCTTCCACATGAAAAACCCAATGCGACACGATTACCATCAGGACGAACTGCCATTGAGGTGAGACTACGACTATCCGGAATCGTATGACCTCCAACGTTACTATTCCGCAATAGAAGCGAGTGTGTTTGAGAGAAGGCAGTCGCTTCAACGCACAACTTGTCAATATTCGGATTGAAGCTTCCGATAATCAGTCGCTCAGACGTTCCTATGAAGACACGCGTAGCTTTTTCTTCTTTCATCGTATGAAAAAACGCACCATCTTGACTACCTCGTCGATCTTGTCTTGATGGATTCGCTCTAGGCAGGTCATCGAGTGGGTAAACTGTTGGAGTCGGGAGCGTGTAACCTGAAGTCTTAGCCGTAGAAAAGTCCCAAGCATACAGTTGAGTACCGCTATTAGAAATGCCAAGCAGGTACGCTCCACAAGCAGAAAAATCGAAATCAGCAAGTGGCGACTGTAAGATCGAGTTACGGGCCAAACACCTTCCATCAAGCACAGAAACGAACTTTATCGTACAGTGGCTGGGAACATTCGGGCTTCGACGCTCAGTAACCATTTCCTTGAACATGAAGACTGCTACCCTTGCATCAGGTGAGAGCTTCATCTTCGTGCACTCTACTCGTATACCGGCGTGAACATCGGCGTCGCTCCGCCACTGTTTTAGTTGCTGAGGCCTACCTACCCTTGGGTCAAAACTGCATATGCGACCTGCGACTTCAGGTGGCAGTGCTTTGAATCGTTCAGCACGGTACGCCACGCATTTTGGGCAGCCGCAGCGCGCACTTCGCTGAGCATCTCCGTCAAGTCCACTACAATATCGCCAAGGACCAAAGGGCCAGATCATTGCGGTAATTTCCTTATTGGCGGCGAGATTCCAGAGAGCACCTGTACACGCACGCCGTACTTTTCCAGAGAAGGGTATTCTAAGGGCATGTTGATTTCAAATGGGTCGTAGTCGCAGATGACAGAGGCCTTAACGTCGAAGAAGCAACCCTTAGAACTACTTGAATCAACCAAATCCGTACACTAGGGGCCAGCGAAAGACAACCCCTTGTCGATCGCAACCCAGCAGGAACGCTTGTATCCCGGACCAATAAACCGCTATGGAATGCATTGTATGCTTTGGCGCATTCCGCGCGCTTCGCATCAAAGATTGCGAAACACGATCGTTCGACTTCAGAGAATAACACTGCACAGCGTGTGAGGCATCTAGGAATGCGATCCGAGTTGCATCGAGTAGCGTCAGTTCGGTCGGATGTAGAATCTGTGGCAAAACCAAGCGAGGATGCCGCGAATCCGCTTGCAACGCGTGATCTGTATGAGCTGTAGCCATAGGATCTGCCTTTTTCAATAAGTCATCTCCATCACGACACCATCTCTTGAGCACCGTTCCAGGGGAACGCTTGCTCAGAATCTGGAATGCCGCAATCAGTGCATCTGCTTCTCTGGAGTAGGAAACCGCTGCGACACGCCTTGCGCGCCGATGAGCGAGAGAGAAACACAACTGTGTCTTTCTAGGATTAGCGAGATCCATCTCGATAAGATGTCCTTGGTCGGAACCAAAGGCAGCGTATCTACCGTTATAACTAAGATCTATCGCTGATATCGAATGGTCGCTCTCGATTTCGCCTTCTACAAGATATATGCCTTTCTCAAGCCTGCCGAGCCATATATGTTTGCCGCAAGTGATCAAAACACGCGACTTTTTTGAGGACACGCGAAGCAATGGCATATCGACTTTTGAAGATTGGCGCGGGGCTCCGATTTCATAAATGCCTTCAAACTTTGAAGAAGACCGATGCCACACGAGGAGCCGAACTGGATCGCTAGAGAGCCCGAGAACGTAACGCCCATCAGATGAGAAGGCGACATCATGAAACAGCAAGCGATCGACATCTGGTGTCAGAAACCCTTGTGCGGGTGCCCTTAGTACCGTGTTTTGAGCGCCATTATGAAGCCACCGCACCAAGAGCACATCTGTCGACGCGTAACCATCTGCCCAAGCAAAGCGTCGCGACTTCTTCACGTGCGAGTTCCAAACAAAGGATTCTTCTCCTCGCGTCGTCTGTCGCCGAAGGATGAATACCGCAAGACGTCCACAGGGAGAGATTCTCATTCGGCGACAGAGGTACCCGGCATTTGAATCGACTACGAAAGGCGCTGACAGACGTTGAGCTCGCGGCTCTAGCCCTCGAACCGCCAAGAACTGTAGTGCGTGGCCTTGGGTGCTTGACAGATCGAGCCTCGCTAGGCCACGCCAGAGAGACGCTTGGTCCGGTTCTTTGGAGCTACGGTTCATCGATATTCGTCAGAGCGCGAACCTTTAGACAAGAAGAAGTTCAAACGTCGCATAGGATCCAAATCAGGGCCATAGCTTCCACACCAGGACTTCGCCACGCGAGTCACATACGAACAAGCGCTGAGCATCTGCTCGATCTCGAAGAATGTGGATCGAACGCAGCGAAGTACAATCTTGCGGCAACGCAATCGTTTTGAATTGGGCACCATCTCCGTTGAGATCAGTGACGTAGATTTCTTGATCGTCCGTACCGTAGGCAAAGAATTGCGGGCGGTGACGGGATGAGATGCGACCGGATGCAGCATGCCGGGAGAGAGGCGGAGAAAGCGCCGTGCACACGATGCGCGCTGATGACCGCAGCATGAGTGAGTGTAGCGAAGGAACTGCTAAGGTCGATACCGAATGCTTTTCTACCCACGAAAAGAGTTTCGGAGGTGTTGTTTGAGGTGAGTCGGGTTGAGCTAACGCCACAATCCGTTCTCCGTCGCTTGAGTAGTGCAGAGATGTGATCGACATCGATGGGCTGACAGAAGCGGGATTGAGTTCTACAACGCCTACATTGGCTGGGTCTGAAAGATCATAGCGACGAACAAGACCATTCTTACCACCAATGAAAAGAATACGTCCATCGGGACTGAAGCACATTGCGGTGACCACAGTTTCAAAACAGAGCACGGCGCTGGAAGGAAATTCAGAAAGTGTTCCCCGTTTGCTGATTAGCACCTTTGTCCCCTGTGACACAGCAACTCGAGGAACCTGCTGAGACGAGCATAGTATACAATCTATGGAAGGCTGGCAGCCGATTGATGACTGTACGAAAATACTATCTAATGGAGTGAAGACATGAACTTGAATCTTTATTTGAAGCGTCATCAAATAAAGCGCTTGAGGGTTCTTTTTTAACCGAACGAGCGCTACTAAGTTAACTCCATCGCACAAGACAGCTGACGATAAAATCGATATACCAGGCAATTGAAATGACTCGTGTCGCCGCGTAAACCAAGAGTCTGGCCACGCTACACTCGAAAGAACACTACCTTTCGGACCAAGTCCGTTGGCACTCGAGCTCCAACTACGAACGATCGCTCCATCGGCCGTGGTTCCTGCGATCCCGAGGCATTGCATTCCCTGGCAGATTTCAATTCGCAGCCCAGGAATCTGGACCGTCGGAGAGCCCATAGATGACGTGACGTCGAGATCGGTCCCATGTCCAGATAGAAGTGGAGTGCGCAGCCCTCTTCCAGAGGTTCCGCCTCCTGGAAAACGCCTGTGCAAAGATCTCAAGCCCATGATTCAAGCCTCTCGAGCGGACAAATATATATTCGATGCATCGATAGGTGAGGTCTAAGGTGACTCAAATAGTCTCTAGATCAAGCACTCATCTAACGAGTGTTTTACGTTAACTCCCAATTTACCCTTGGCTGGGAAATGCAGTATGCGTCTTTGTTGCTCAACGCACACTGAGCATGCCCAAGCGGTCCTCTCAGATCGAAAAGTAGAACACTGCTCCGGACATCGTGCTGTAGAAAACATGTTCCCGTCTTCCATCGAAGTGAGTAAAAATCCTCCAAACCGGAAGGCCCGCCTGCCCTACAATTCCAACTTCTAGAACCGTGTTGTCCGATGTGCCACGCATGATTCTCACGGAACCATCGTAGCAACCAAGAAAAATCAATCCTGGAAACTTTTTAGAGCAACACATGGCCTGTACTTGCGCAGTCAACTCGATGCCGAGACCGGCAGCCTTCACCCACTGACGCTTCTCGGAGCATGCGTAGACGTTGCGCTCAAAACAACTCTCACCAATATCAAGACGAACCACAGCAAACAGCTTGTGTCCAGGTGTCGCTGCATAGGCCAAAGCACCGATATTTTTTTTTGTAACGTTAGCCGAACCCGAATCTATAGAAAAACGATCCAGCACCTGACCTGTGCGGCAACATATCTGTATGATGCTTCCATCATAGCAGCCGACAGCAAGTCTGCAGCCGTCAGGACTGAACTCCATCGCGAACGAGGCGCTATTGATGGGGTATGTATGCCTCGGGCAAAATCGATGGCCACACATATAACCCAGAGTCACTTGACACTGCTGAGCGATAGCAACTTGGCTCTTGGATGCTCTCACCATCGTAGTCTGGCTGTATGTGTATTGAGGATTTTGTTTTGTGAGGGTTTTGAGTTCAAGGTCGAACACCCACAGAGCGGAGTCTAACCATGAAATAATCAGCAGAAGCTGCCGATCACCCACATAGAAAGGGTCGACGAAAGCCATGCCGTCGATGGTTGGAGGGAACGGAATACCGGAACTGTTTGAGGCATTGGATAGCTCCGTCAGCGGTTTTCCTGATTTAACGTATCGAATTAGAAGTTTTCTTCTCCCTGTCGAACATGTATATCGAGGCTCTCCGGGCCCTGGTTCGTATTGGGGCACCGCCAACAGACGCCCATCAGGCGAACACGCCATCTCTGCACAATATGTTTCTGAAACTAACACCTGCCCTATGGCATATACCAGCTGCCTTTGATGTCTAACATCAACTCCACAATACGCCTCAATATGGCGTCGCAGCTCTAAAGGAAGCTTTCTAAGACCTGAAACCAGCTTTTCATCATAAGTCGCGAACTGCGCGGGTCCAGGGGCTTGTTTAGCCGGCAAACTAGACTCGACAGGCGCATCCGTCTTAACCGGTTGTCTTTTCGGGCGTCTAGGAAAGCAATCGCCAAACAACTTTCCTAATACACTCAAATCTAAAGCTCCTTGCGCAACCGACTTATGAAATAAGGAGAGCCCGTCGCTGTCGCGAGATACATTGTGTCCTGAGACGCAGATTTCGGCAAATCAGACGGCTTCTTCGCCGTGCCTTTTGTGCAGGGCGGCCCATTCCGGGGGTTCCTGCGAGTCTTCGAGGGGATCGACACGTCCCGATCATTGCCTGGGTCTTTACAGAGCTTGTTATGACGCTTATGCGACATGCGATGTATTCGCGAGCCCCGACAGCATGCATCCTGAGTTGATGTGCTTGGCCCCTGCAAGCCTCTATGCAGGACGCAAAGGCAATCCTTTTGAAGTTCAAGGGGACGAAATCCTGAGTGTTTCATCAGTTCTGGATGCATCACCGATGGCCAATCAACATGATCCCTGGCCGGTAATATTATCATCGCCTAAGGGGTCACTCAGAGAGATGCGAACAATACCGCCGGCCGCATCCCTCGCGACAAGCTGAGCCTCTGTATTGCCGCCACCGTAGGGAGATCGACAAAAGAAGACACCTTCAAAAGGACTTTGCCACCAAGATCTACTTGCTATTCTTCTCGTAGAATTTCCGTTCAGGATGCAGAGCTGTCGCGGACTGCAAAGAGCGATCAGCGCTTTACCGGAGGACAAGCAAGCGATGTCGACTAAGCTTTTTTGACTCAGGTCGATAATTTTTTTTTGTCCTGCTCTATTCCACATTTCAATTTGAGCATTTCGCTCCCACGCCCACGTGCCTTCGGTTCCGGCGAATAGATCGCCAGGTGCGTAGCCGTAGCACAGGGCCCTTATCACTCGATTGTTAAACCTAGCGTAGCGACTATGGGGATCGATTCGAGTTGAGATAGCTCCATTGCTCAGGTTGATCTCCATGAGCAATCCTGAAGCACAGCTTACCGCAAGATAGTTTCCGGTGGGGTCTATCGCCATGTGCTCTATCTCCTCATGCTGTAACCTCTCAGTAAGAGGAATAGCGAATTCTGAAACCATTCGCGTGCCGGAAAACCGAATCACAGTCCAGTTTATGGCTGTACACAATGCTACGGTTATTGGCGCACCTGATGCAGAAGGTTGTGCCGGTATATAAATGCCGTGCAGTTCATGTGGCCCGTCCCACCTCTGAAGATGTTGAGTCTGCGCTGTGCGGGCCAGTAGATCGATGGCCGCTGCTGGACCGCGCAGATCCCAGGCGTACAGTTTGGTTTTGGTAGTAGCCAGAACCACGGACTCTGATGCAAATGCGACACTGGAGAACTCGGCAATCGCTTCAGCTCTGCATGAATCAACCAATAAGATATGGCGCTCTCTACCGGTATCTAGTTCCCTTATGTAAATAACCTTTTGAACGGAACGAGAGCATCCACGGGATGTGTTCGTTGTAGTCGCAAGCGCGATCAGTTTGCCGGAAGGAGAGGCACAGGCGGCGGTACAGCGAATCTGCGAGAGGCCAATCGAGGCCATGAGGGGCGGCAGGATCGTGGGAGCACCGATATGGACGCCCGCTGAGTAGCCTCGGACTTCGGCCTGTAGCTCTGCGGGAAGACGCCCGTAAATTCTAAGTGCCTTGCTAAGGTCATCTTGCTTATCCAAAGAATCTATTTCGACAAAGAACGATTCAAAAACCGGATGAACTGGGTGATTTCGAACCCCGGGTACTTCAGATATCTATACTCTCCATGAACCTCTTTCCATTCGTAGCCGATGCACATCGCGAGATCGCCATCAGGAGAGAATCCGTCGAGAGTCAATACGACCGTTGCGGTAAAGAATGCGAAGCTCTGGATCCTGCATCGACGGATCGGACAAAAACAATTTGCGTATAGAACCTGCGGCTTTTGTGTCTTTAAGTGCGAAAGCAGTGTCGATTAACTCTTTTCCATCGTGGGAGACGAAATGAATTCTACCCCCGGAAGTGTCTCCACATACCATGAACCCACCGTTTAAGAACACATCGCTCGAAGGCGTTGATGCGCGGGGAGGCGCCGGACTCCAAAGCGCTGCGCATTTCATCTCAGCAACGGCTCCCGAGTCAGATGCATGCGTATTTTCAAGCTCCTTCTCGTAACAATCAGGATTAAAATCGGTCCAGATGCACAATCGTGAGTTTGGGGGATTTGCGAGAGGACTGCTCTGGATCACGGCAACGATACTGTTTCCATTTCCATTCCTAGAGTACATGAGTTCTACCACTGGTGGCGAAGGAGCGTGACGGCTGATTTGCCTCAACGTGTAAAAAGACGTAAGTCTCGAGTTCTGTATTCCATATGCAATCACGGAACCGTCCGAACCGCCGATAAACAGTTGATCTCCCAAAGGACTGAAACACATCGCTGTAACTCTGGCAGGATTGTCAATAGACATATCTTGAGTAAATCGCTCAAAAGACTCTTGTCTAATAAGAACCACTTGTCTACCTCTAGAAACTGCAATTCTTGAGCCATCTTCAGCAACCGCCAAGACAGAGGCCGTGTCTGAGACTTCCGTAGACTCTCCAGGCAATGGTCGGCGAAACGAGAGCGGTATGCCCTTTATTTTTTCGCCCATGGTGCTAAGGATCTGCAGTTCGAATTTGCCTAAAGTATGAGACTGCAGCGCGAGAGCCAACAGGCGTCCATTAGGTTCAAACTGCAGTGCCAATATCTTATCTGCTTTATGATCACTTTGATAAATAGTTTTAACCCTTGGAGGATCCACCTGCACGATCAACAAGTAAGAATTCCTGTCATCTTTGCTGAAGACACGTACGACAACGGAGCTCGCTGAATACGGTCCTTGGTAAATCGCCGCATCAGTGCATTCAATGCTAGAGGGTCCAGCCTTAGGAGGGTCAATACTGCTCACCACCGATCCTATGCCTAAATAACGGCGAACAGGTCGCGGGGGACTTGTTGGCGGGTGTCCCACGGGTGCCGGTGGTCTGTATGGCGACGAGGAGAATGGCGCTGTTCCGACAGGATCGCGTGCCCCCCCCGGCCGCAGCAGCAATGGAGTAGTTTCGGTGGATTTGGAGACTGGGTTCGCGGGCAGCCAAGGCGGCTTGAATCTTGAAAACATAAACGATCTTTTTGTTGGAGTGTATTCGTTTTACAAACTAATTTTAGATAGCTTTAGTCAAGGTGCTCTTTGAGCTCGAGTCTTCAAAATCGTTTCTTTACGACCCACTGAGTATGTTTTAACCAAAATCGATACGCTGCGAAACCGATCGCGCTGGACTATAAATAGTCCATTTTTTTTTGAGCACGGACACAGCTACAGAACAACGCCGACTCATGTGTCTGTGTTCTGCAAGATTGCCTATCGAGTTCAAAAACGCGCCAGCAACGGATTCCGACAGACGTGCCGCTGTCTTCGTTTCATCATCCTTAGCTTCAGCGCGAAAAACATAGCACTCTATTCGCCTACATGAACTTGCAGCCGATTTCATCTCAGACTCCCTCCAGCGGGCCTATGTCGGCCCAAACAGCTGCTTTCCTCCCAGCGGGCCTATGTCGGCCCAAACAGCTGCTTTCCTCCCAGCGGGCCTATGTCGGCCCAAACAGCTGCTTACCTCCGATGCTCGTCGCTCAACGTACTCAAAGTACGCCTTCGTTCCTGCGCTTCCGGGGCGCTGGCTGTTTGAGCCAACCTAGGCCCGCTGGGGGGTGGTGGTCACTAGGCCTGAACGCCTGCTTGCCTCCCATGCTCGTCGCTCAACGTACTCAAAGTACGCCTTCGTTCCTGCGCTTCCGGGGCGCTCGCTGTTTGAGCCAACCTAGGCCCGCTGGGGGGTGGTGGTCACTAGGCCTGAACGCCTGCTTGC
>JBCCEA010000047.1:0-26724 GCA_039030515.1 Myxococcota bacterium
AGGCAAAAGCTGGCGAGCGCCGCCAAATGGCGGAGCAGCCCGCCAAATCCGCCAGCCTGAAACCGTACCCGGTCCGGTTTGAGGCTGCAGTGCAGCTGGACGTATACAGCGATGTGCCGTACCTGGTCAGGCGTGGGGAGACCCTGCAGCACCGTACCTGGTCAGGCGTTAGGAGGCAGCAGCACCGTACCTGGTCAGGCGTTAGGAGGCAGCAGCACCGTACCTGGTCAGGCGTGGAGAGGCTGCAGCGCCGTACCCGGTCAGGCGCGGGGAGGGGCCAGAACCTATCGATTCTGCTCATCAGCTGTTTAGGCATGCATACGAAACCGCTGAGTTCTCGGCTCCATGTCAGGGTTAAGTTTGCCGTTTGCCGCACTACGTAATAGCTGTAGGGCTGCACAACCGAGAGTATCGAGTTCCGTAGAGCAGTACTCTTCGCTCTTGAACTGATGAATATTCTCGCGCTGAGCGTACAGGATATCTCTATCTTGATTCAGGATCGCAAGGCCCAGGGGTTTGAGTACGTTTCCGAGGACACAATTGCTTTGATTTAGAGGCCAGGGGAGCTGGCTGAGGCGGGTTCGTAACGCCACGGTTCCAAACATCGACGTTCTAAAGTCGGCACGAGGTGTAAAAGCTACCGTTGCCACCAAATGTGTCGACGCACCGAGGATGTATTCAACCTGCGCTATGCATGGCAATATAAAACGATCGAAGTGCCTGACAACTCCACCACCGGGGGCGATGAGGCGTCCGAGTAAACCCTTGGGGCAGGATTCACCCACATACTCAGCTTCCACGCGATCGTACCAGCGTCGTACGATCACTTCGACCATGCGCCTTGACCCACTGCGGAAAAGGCCTCCATGCACAAAGCGTGTATGGGGTACATCTAGGGCATTTTCGACAGCAGCATGAATGCTGCACTCCATCGTTCGATGAGTACGGAGGACGGAATAGTCGGAATCTTGCGTGTATGCGAGCTTAGGCGGTTCGTGGTCCGGTTTGGTATCGATGGCCGCATATGCCCATATGTAGCCATCTTTCTCGCATGATTGAAAGCAAGGCGCGGCGCGCAGCTTATCTTCAGCGTCCGAGGAATCCCTTTGTAAGCAGGGGATTTCCCTACACCGACCCTGCTTGTCGAACCGCCATCCATGATAGGCGCATTCTAAGTCGCCGCCGCGTATTCGGCCGCGTGATAACGGAACATTCCGATGAGGACAGCGATCCAGAAGCACTCCCGGCTGTCCATGACTGTCTCTAAAGAGTACGAGTGGTTCGCCGTGAAGAAAACGCCTAATGGGTTGACTGCCGAGTTCTTCCGAACTGCAAAGCACATACCAACCATCTTTCAATGCGACGGCCGTTTGATACCCAGAAGTAGACTCGTTTGAGAAGGTTTCATTTTCGTACATCGTTATTCCAGGTCCGAGCTTAGACTCACTCATAGCGAACATGACTCAGACTTGCTTGTTTGCGACGCACCACTGCTTAGAAATCAAAGTCTGCGACCGTTTTCGATTGCGGAAGGTCGTGGTTGCCGGGCGGTTAAAACTGAGCAAGGTTGATTCGGGAGTCACCTATTTGGGACGTGGCTTCCATGAAGGACCCAAGAATGCGACGAGATACAGGTGAACTGTTCAATCCTACGTCGGAGCATCACGCCCTCCGAGCTATGGTGCGAACTTTCTCAGAAAGAGATGTGGCTCCTCAGGCGATCGCTCACGATCGGGACGAACGCTTCAATCAGACGCTTTTTCGCCAGCTAGGGGAGTTAGGACTGCTCGGGTTGACCGTGGATGAAACTTATGGCGGTGCCGGAATGGATCCAGTCGCCGTTGCGATCGTACACGAGGAGCTGTCCGCCTCAGATCCAGGTTTTACGCTTGCCTACCTCGCCCACTCCCTGCTCTTCGCCAACAACCTCAACCTGCATGGCTCGGAGGCTCAATGCCTCCGTCTTCTGCCTCAGGTGTGTAGCGGCTCCTTGATTTGCGGAATGGGGATGAGCGAACCCGAGTCGGGCACCGATGTGCTGGCCCTTTCCACGACTGCTCGGCGGGCAGGAGCGGGATATGTGCTCAACGGCGCAAAGATGTGGATCACCAACGGCGCTTTGGATGAGAGCTCACTCGGAGACGCATTTCTAGTCTACGCTCGGCTCGAAGCTGATGCCCGGTCGGAACTTACGATGTTCCTGGTTGAGAAAGGCATGCGTGGATTTCGACTTGGCCAACGAATCCACGGAAAGCTAGGAATGCGTGCATCGCAAACGGCGGAACTAGTCTTTGAGGACTGCCACGTACCCCAAGAGAATCGCGTTGGTGATGAAGGTGCAGCGACGCTGCACATGATGCAAAATCTAGAGATAGAGCGTCTGGGGCTTTCGGCTATGGCCTTGGGCATCGCTCGACGCTGCATCGAAATCATGAACGCTTATGCAAGTGAGCGTCGCTCTTTCGGAGAACCGATCCGCAGGCACGGGCAGATTCAGGACCATATCGCGACATCCTATGCCGAGTATATGGCCGGTAGGCACTACGTGTACGGCACCGCTGCGCGCATGGATCTTCGCAAACCGGGGCAACGTCTTGATTCAGACGGCGTAAAGCTCTTTTGCGCGACTATGGCAAAGCGGGTAGCGGATCGAGCGATTCAAGTACTCGGAGGTTACGGTTACACCGCTGAATATCACGTTGAGAGGCTGTGGCGAGATGCCAAACTGCTCGAAATCGGCGGGGGTACAAACGAAGCGCATCAAAAAAATATGTCGAGAGATCTCGCGCGTCTGGATCGCATTCGCTAAACAGTATTTCACCCTGCGGCGTTAATGCGCCCGCTACCCGACTAAGCCAGAAGTTGCATGCTTTTTTCTGGCTTTTTTTACCGCCTGAGATCGACGGCGAAGCAATACCTTGGAGACCCGAAGCAACTGTTCCGGGGAGACCGGCATATGCAACCATGCGTCTGGCTGAACGCGTGTTTTAGGTCTAGGCATTTGCGCGATGTTCTCCAAGCAGTCCTGCGTTGAGTCCAATGCCAAAGCCAGTATCACAGGAGGCGCGAGATTCGACCGTTGGTGACTTGGATTGACCCAGTCATAGGGACGTTCATCTTCGCTGCCCTCCATCGCCATGCCTACCAAGATTAAGTCAATCTGGTTTTGACCGACTTGCTGCCTTGCATGCTGAAGATCATTTGCGAAGTACACCGCATAGCTTGAGACTGTTTGAAATGCGAACTTTGCGATGCGCAGAGTGTATTCGTCGTCAGTCAGAACTAGGATCTGTGATGCGACGTAAGTAGGTGTCTGCTCAATGAAGTTTCTTGTGTCTCGATCGCATTGATCAGGTCGGTCTCGTTTATTGTTCAGCCGTGCTGCGATTGAATTCCAATCTCGAGACGATTCTAGGAGGTCCTGTGACCCTTCTTGACGCGTCTCGAAAGTAAGACCGTTTCCCAGGAGATGGTTCATCACCGAGGTTGAAGAGTTCTGGCCCTGAGATGCGACCTGCTCTACGACGGATGCAAGCTTTCTCGCAAATGTCGAAGCTTCGTTGCCGAGTTCGTGTTCACATGCTGCCTCTACCCGCGATGCGAGCTCTCCGACAACACCATTACCTAGGTTGCCAGCGACTCCTCGCAGTCGGTGTACAGACCTGAGCAGCAATTGAAACGCGTCGTCATCGCCTCCATCTATCGCGTCTGCTTGTGCTCTGATCGCCGCTGCCCTGACGGGCAAACCTCTCATTACTTGACTCGCAAGTTGTCTCAAGCGGGCGTCTAGTTCGTCGAGTTTCGCTGTCGACACTGTCTCTTTAGTGTTGCACGATCAGGCCCTGGCAAGCGACATGTCTGTCGAGGACAAACCATCGGTGAGCGGCCCAGCAGACGAATCAGATCGGCTTGGCACGCTCCAGAGCACCCCACATCCGGCCCGAGAATCGCATTTGATTCCAGAACCTGGCGATGTGCTCGCAAACGCATACGTCGTCCGGAACCTTGTCGGTCGCGGGGGTATGGGGGTGGTGTTACGTGCGTTCGACCGAAATCTGGAGCGGGAAGTCGCGCTAAAGCTTATCGATCCAGAGTACGCCCAGAGCCCGAGTGCGCGAGCGCGTTTTGTCGCTGAAGCGCGCGCTATGGCCGGTGTGCGTCACGAAAACATCGTACAAATATACAGTTTTGGAGATTTTCAGAGCCTTCCGTTTTTCGTCATGGAGCTTATCGAAGGGACAAGCGCTGCGGATTGGCTCGATGGCTTTGCTCCAGAGCGTCCCTCTCCCCTTGACGACGTTTTGGCGATCATCGATCAGGTTTGTCGCGGAGTGTCCGCCGTGCATCGCGCCGGTATCATTCACGGCGATCTCAAACCGGGCAACATTCTCATCGGTCCTGCTTTCCGGATCGCGGTGGCCGATTTTGGCCTGATGCGAATTCTTTCTCAGCAGAGCGATAAGGATGACCTTGTGGGTACTCCCGCCTACATCGCCCCTGAGCTTGCGCTTGCAAAAGGTGGAGCGAATCACTTGGGCCCGCTGTCGGACGTATACTCTCTTGGGGTTACTTCTTATGAGCTTCTCACCGGCACCGTTCCCTTTGATATCGATTCTGCGGCGGAATTGATCTCCGTACATTCCGCCCGATATCCGTTTCCCTCGCCTAGGGATCTTCGAGACGATATTCCCGAGCCGGTGAGCTCCGTCGTAATGCAGGCGCTCGCGCCTGAGCCTCGCGCGCGGATCGAGAGCGTAGATTTCTACCGACGTGCGCTTATCGACGCTCGGTCCAAGGCGAGTCTATGCACGCAGTTTTGTATCGTTCTCGCCGACGATGACGAGAATTTCCGAGCGCTCGCCGAGGAGACTCTGAGATTTGCCCTGCCTGAAGCCTCCATCATCTCGGTCGAGGACGGCACAGAGGCGCTGCACGCGGTGGATCGGGCCGCGCCAGACCTTGTGGTGCTCGATCTCGACATGCCGGGTCTCAACGGAATCGAACTTACGGCAGCACTTCGAGCTGGCGCATCAGCGAAGCAAGATCTGAGCATCGTCGTTGTCACGGCGTTCGGAGGAGGATCCGATTGGCGTTTGCTGTCGAATCTCGGTGCAGACGGCTTTTTGGTAAAACCGATCGACCCCTACGCCCTAATCGCCTTAGCGCGACGACTTGCTGGTCGTGCAGAATCTATGCGCCCACAGCGCCTGAGCAGTTAACTCGCTTTGGTTCCTTGTCTCGTGGTTCCGAATCGCACGGCGGTCATCTTGACGATCCAGAGACTGCAAAGAAGAGATGTGATCAACCCGAAAGATAAATAGGGCAGTGGCACCGGTGTACTCGTAGCCTCGATGTTCGAATTAGATAGCATGAGTAATGCAAGTGCATTGTTAGTTATGTGACACAGCATAGGAATCCAAACTGAATCTGTGCGGTGCAAGAGCCAACTCAGATAGAGTCCTAAAGGCAATACTCCTGCAATATGTGGTGGATCGATGTGGAACAGTGCAAAGAAACATCCGGTGATCGATATCCCGATGGTTCCGACAGGTAGACTGCGTTGAAGCATACCTCGAAAAAAAAGTTCTTCAGCAATACCCGGCAACAGCGAAATGCAGAAAAGACCAAGTGGTAAGGGGAAGTTGGAGAGTGCCTGCTCGAGAAAGTCTAGGTTGCCCACGCTGAGTTCGGGAGCGATCTCTTTCAGCCAGTGCCTGGTCCAATCTCCCAGCGGGGCTATTCCCAAAGCACCGATCAAAGCAAGAGGTATGAGTCTTGGATCGATCCTATTAAGGCCGAGTGCGTTGCGGACGGGTACGTCGCACACGATCGGTGTCATCAGAGCGGTTGTGGTCATCGCAAGGCTGGTGACGATGGCTCCTGTGGCGATCACGCTCGGATTTAGTGCGAGTTCCTCTTTGCTTATCTTAGGCCATAAACCATGTAAGACGTTTATAGCGATAAAAGTCGATAGGCTGCTTAGCATCGCCGCTGCGACACCGCCAAAAAGCGTTGCAGTTGTGCCTTGCCTTGGATGTAGTCGCTTCGGGTGATCGTCGCTGTCGTTTATCAACTCAGCCGTCTTCCCGCATCATGCGTTGATAGCTATCAAATCGAGATTTTGCGATGGTTCCCGCATCGACAGCTTGCTTCAAAGCGCAATATGGTTCGTCAAGATGGGCGCAGTCGCCAAAGCCACACTGACCCAGGAAAGGGCGGAATTCGACAAAATATTCGGCGAGATGCGCTCGCTCGATGTTGAAGATGCCGAGCTCTCGGATGCCCGGCGTATCGATGATCAATCCACCGCTCGGCAAGGGAAGGAGTGCAGCAGACCGGGTTGTATGTTTTCCTTTGCCATGACTGTCACTCACCGAGTTGGTTTCTCTCTGCAAGTCAGGAGAAAGCATGTTGATTAGGCTGCTTTTGCCCACTCCGGATGGGCCGGCAAGCCCGGAGATCCCGGTAGAAGTGGCTTCGAAAAACGAGTTCATTCCCTGACCGGTACTGACGGATGTTTCGAGGACCTGGTAGCCCGCATTTTTGTGAGGGGAGAAGAGCTCCCGAGTGGCCTCATCCGCGAGATCTCCCTTGTTCATCACTATGATCGTTTGAAGTTTTTGGTGCTCTGCTATGACCAGGAACCGATCGAGCATCCGTGGATGAAAGGCTGGGTCGCCGAAACAAAATACTACGAAAATGCGATCTATATTGGCGACGAGTATGTCTTCACGCCACTTGCCACCCTTGCCGGGTCTTCTTCGTGAAAGCCGAGTTTTACGAGGCGTGACTTCTTCAATTGTGCTGTGTGTGCTTGAACTGTTCCCACCAATGCTCCTTTGAATCCGCACCCAATCACCTACAACACAAAGGTCAGTTTTTGCTTTGCCTTGTTTGAAACGGCCGCGAAGTCGGCATCGAAAGATGCCTGCTGGGGTCTGAACGTCAAAGAACCCACCTTGGCTCGCCACTACACGACCCTCGTCCTCTGCCTCCAGATACGTGCGGTTCATCAAGCCTTCTTCGTGTGCACGGTGTTCGTCGGCGTCGTATTGTCGTCGTCTGAATCCATATCTGAGAGAGGCTGTTCCGGGCGGAATCCATAGTTTGCTGCCCGGCGAGCTTCTTGTTTTCGTTTTGAACGGTAGAGTCGCATGCCTTTTTCACTGATCTTTCCCACAGGAATTTCAGAGTGGATGCTGCTTGTCTGGCTCACCCCATCCGTCGTCTCAACTCCGCTCTTCTCCTGGTCTCTCGATGCTTTGTGAAGGCTTTGCGCTTCCTGTACGCGCCGTTCGAAATCGCGTTCCCATTCTTCGTACCCTCGGAATAAGAAGCTTGGGTCGGTTTCATCCTCGAGGATATGACGCACAATCTTTTCGCGGCTTATGAACACTGGAGCCAGTTCTGCGGGATCGTATCCGCCACCGCGATCGAAGAGTCCGCCGCAGATCGTTCGTAGCGTGCATACGCTGCAGGACTCTGCATAAATGTGTTCCCAGTCGGTCTGACGTACCGACTGTTTCTCATCTAGGAAACAGACGATACGCTCTTCACCTTTGACGATCTTACGGGTCTCCGTACTTGCCCAGGCAAACTCTGTCATATAGCAAAGAGGCACCTTTTCGACTCGAAAGGTTCGACCTGATCGTTGCAGTCGGCGCATTGCATTTCGGAGAGACAACTCGAAATCCGCAAGTCGCGGAGTGTACAGCGACTGATTCGTTTCCGCCCTGCCCATCGAAGGATCGAGATTGTTCCAGACAAAGTGTTTGATGAATGGAAAACGAGATGTAAGGACTGCAACGTTTTCGTCGAGGTGATCTGCGTTGAATCGGTTAATGACGCAATTCACGTTGAGTTCTATGCCTGCAGCGTGACAGGCGTCCAGGGCACGGAATGCTCGCTCGAGGGTACCCTCAGTCCCTCGGAGTTGTGACTCGACGGATTCCCGCACGGAATAGATAGAGATATGGGCCAGCTGGAGACCCGCGTCCGCCATCTCTTGGGCGAAGCTCGATTCGGCGAGGCGATGACCGTTGCTGATCATGCGGACGTGAAGCCCTTGAGTTCTCGCGTAGTGGCAGATGCGGGGTAGCTCGGGATGCAGTGAAGGTTCCCCTCCAGTGAGAATTACCCCGAAATAGCCGCGCGCTACGAAGTCATCGACTAGGACTCGCATTGAATCGAAGTCATGCGTGTAGGGTGTCGTTGGATTGGAGCAGAAACCGCAGAGATGATTGCAGTGCCTTACGACTTGGATGTAACCGATGTTTGCCAAAGTTGTGCTGCTCTCAGGCTTTGTCGCATCTGTTTACGACTTCAGACTGTGACCGACTTTCGGAACCGACCTCTTCGGAGTCGTATTCATGAGATCCTTCAACCGACAGCGCACATTGCGAGCGGAGATCCTTGGTCACTTCGCTGCGTAGGGTTTCATGGTAGGCAAGCCATCGATCCTGTATTTCTTGGGGGACTCCGTGCTCCTGGAGGACTTCCTGGAGAATCTTCAGCCGTCGCATGAATTGTCCGCCCATGATCGAATGGCTCTGGTGTGCGATCCGAAGGGGGCGGCCCTCGTAGGTCATAGGCCCCCCAAGATGTTCGGCCGCGTGCTGGAGCTCGAAATGCTTCACCCGAGCGATCGAGGCCTTTCGAAAAAAGAAGCCGATCATCGGATCTGAGAAGCAGCGTTCGACAAATGATTCAATAATGATTCCTAAGGTCGGCATGCCGCCGATACGGTCGAAATCGCTTTCCACTCTAAAACGATGGTGGCTTGACCGAGCTGCGTCAACGCTAGGATGTTATTCTGCCTTGATGTGGTTCCAGCGTAAGAAAGACGGCACAACCCCACCGGCGCTCCAAAGCCTTCGACAGACCGTGGCGTTGCACCTGCCCGAGGCGGACGAGGATCTTCAGGCCATCGTTGTTGCGGTCGCCGGTCTATTGGCCTGCGTTGCTTTCGAAGACCGGATCTTGAGCGACGCGGAGTATGCACGAATCAAAAGCGAGTTGGCGCGCGTTCAGGGGCTACCCGCTGCCGGAGTTGAGGCGGTTGCCGGTATACTTCGTGAGCATGCGGAGGCCTTGTTTTCGTCGGGAGATCAGTTCTTCGCTCGAGAGCTGAAGGAACGATGCGTTCGCGAACAGCGTGTTGAAGTTCTTGAAATTCTCGTGGATTTGGCCGCTGTAGACGATGTGCTCACCGTCACTGAGACCAACAACCTCAGAAGGCTCACTACGGCGATGGGTCTTACGCAGCAAGAATACGACGCTGCACAGGCTATCCATCGCAAAAGACTCGCTGTGCTCAAAGACTCGGAATGAATGCACAATTACGCTTGAGCCGAGGAAGGTTGCGGTTGAGGAACATGCCAGTGTATCCGGCCTAGCAAGCTTCGGCCTGCTACGGTGGGCCTATGCGCAGACGAGCTTGGTTGATGGGCGGCATGGCCACCGTAGGAGTATCCGTAGCCACGTTTGCCTCTCTCTTCCGGCGAGAGCCCATATCCTCCGCGGCCCTGCAGATAGATCCGGCAGGCGTTATCGATCTTCCGCCCGGTTTTTCCTATCGCATACTCAGTCAGCGGGGCGATTTGATGTCCGACGGTTTTCGAACGCCGGGGATGCCGGATGGTATGGCCTGTTTTCAAGACGAGCAGAATCGATGGGTTTTGATGAGGAATCACGAGCTTCCTCCGAGAGCCTTTCCGTTAGCGGCGTTTCGCAGTGGAGAAGAGCCCGAGCAGTCTTTCGACAGGCGCTCTATCGGAGGCGTGAGTCGAATGGTGATCGATCCGCGGAGCGGTTCAGTGGTTTCGAGCAATCTGGTTCTTACCGGCACCAATAGGAACTGCGCCGGAGGTCCTAGCCCCTGGGGTTGGTTGTCTTGTGAAGAGGATACAGCGCCGGGTCACGGCTACGTTTTTTTATGCTCGACTTCCGCAGACCGACTGCAAAGACCACGACCAATTCCCGCTTACGGGCGCTTTAATCATGAGGCTGTTGCAGTCGAGTCTACTAGAAAGATCGCCTATCTCACTGAGGACCGAGAGGACAGTAGTTTTTATCGTTTTATCCCACACACGTCAGACCGTCCTTTTGAGGGGAGGTTTCAAGCTATGGCAGTGGATGGTGAGACGAAGTTTGATACCGGCGCGTTTCCCCGAAGGGCCTCCTTGCCGGTCCGATGGGTGGATGTTGCAGGGCAGGATTCAGAACACGACGATCTCCGTCATCGTGCACAAGAACTCGGAGCCGCAGTCGTACATCGCGGGGAAGGAATTTGGTATTTGAACGGGCAGGTGTTTTTTACCGCTACTTCGGGGGGACCGAACGCACTGGGTCAGGTCTTTCGCCTCAGACTTGGTGACGATGACCGCGCGGAAGATCGACTCGAACTTATCGCGCAATCAGAAGCCTCTGAAGCACTCGACATGCCGGATAATCTTACAGTCTCGCCTTACGGGGACTTGGTGCTGGCAGAAGATGGGCACGGACATCAGTTTCTACGCTTGCTCTCTATGGACGGTAGACTCCGACCTTTGGCCCGAAACGCCATCAGTCGAAGTGAATTTGCTGGAGTGTGTTTCTCTCCGGACGGAGCTGCGCTCTTTGCGAATATTCAGGGAGACGGACTGACTCTGATGATCGAAGGGCCCTTCGAAGAGTACCGAGCAGACGAAGAGCATCGAGCAGAACCCGAGAGGCAGCTCTCTGAGAAAAGCGTCTAAACTGCCCTAGCAGAGAAGACACGCCTCAGAGGAACAAACCAGTTTTGGACGAAGCGCGAGCCGATCACCGTACCCGGTCAGGTATGCCGTACCCGGTCAGGTATGCCGTACCCGGTCAGGTATGCCGTACCCGGTCAGGTTTCTGGTGAGCCGATCACCG
Source organism: Myxococcota bacterium (assembly GCA_039030515.1). GTDB lineage: Bacteria > Myxococcota_A > Polyangia > Polyangiales > Houyiibacteriaceae > JBCCEA01. The sequence continues at coordinate 10,897 of JBCCEA010000047.1, forward strand.
TACCCGGTCAGGTATGCCGTACCCGGTCAGGTATGCCGCACCCGGTCAGGTATGCCGTACCCGGTCAGGTATGCCGTACCCGGTCAAGTGAGCCGATCTGTACCCGGTCAGCCGATCACCGTACCCGGTCAGGTGTACCGTACCCGGTCAGGTTTCTGGTGAGCCGATCACCGTACCCGGTCAGGTATGCCGTACCCGGTCAGGTATGCCGTACCCGGTCAGGTATGCCGTACCCGGTCAGGTTTCAGGTGAGCCGATCGGTCAGGTATGCCGTACCCGGTCAGGTGAGCCGATCACCGTACCCGGTCAGGTATGCCGTACCCGGTCAAGTGAGCCGATCTGTACCCGGTCAGCCGATCACCGTACCCGGTCAGGTGTACCGTACCCGGTCAGGTTTCAGGTGAGCCGATCGGTCAGGTGTACCGTACCCGGTCAGGTTTCAGGTGAGTCACGCCTCAGAGAAACAAACCAGATTTGGAGGAAGCGCGATGCGTTCTGCATCGCTTCCGCGCCGTACCCGGTCAGGTGAGCCGTACCCGGTTAGGTGAGCCGATCAGGTGTCTTCGTACCCGATGAGCCGATCACCGTACCCGATCAGGTGTACCGAGGTGTGCCGCTTACTGGAGCTCGTCCACGGAGCTCTGGGTTCCGGCAGACTGTTCGTCAAAGGGAAGCGATTTGGTTCGGCTCTCAGGGGTAGCGTCGCTGAGCGGTTCTTTTTTGCGACGGCGTTTGCGGGTGGAATTCGGTTTCGAGGCTTTTCCCAGCTGTAGCGCCGACACTTTTGAAGATAGGGCTTCATTGCCGGTTGCATAGACTTTGAGATAGTCCGCCGCCCTTTGAGCGTGGTCTTTCATGGCATGCTGGGCGTCGGCCAGCGTGGCTCGCGCTCTGTCGAGAGTTTGCTGTGCCGAGCGAACCTCAAGGCAACGGCTCCTTACTTCTTCCTGATGCTGCAGCAAGCTCGTCACCGAAACGTCCGGAAACGGCACGCTCTGCAGCTGGTTCTGAAAGAGATCGATCACCTCCTGAATGGCCTTGGGGATCGGTGCCTCCGAGTGCGGACTATCCGATTCTGACGGACGGTCGGTGTCTTGCTGGGCGGCATGTGGCTGAGTGGCATGTGGCTGGGCGGCATAGAGAGGAGCTGCGACTGTCTGAGCCGAGTCTGATCGGTACCTGTCTGTCTTGTGGGTATCGGTCTTGCCGTTCGGCTGAGTTATATGCGTTTGTTGTGCATATAGTTGAGGCGTAGGCATTGAGGTTGTGAGGTGCTCAAAGGTTTGAGTCTCTAGTGTTTCATTCATGGTGGATGCTACTTTACCAAGCAAGGGTGTGCTCTGAGTGGGACTGAACTCTGGATCTTCTGAACGACGGGTTGTTGCATTCATCCTCACGCTTGCGCTCTCAAGGCACGGCCGCTTCCAAGTCGAGATGGCCGTGCCTATCGATCGAGGGGCATGTGATGCTGTTACTTTGTTCAGTATTCGCGATCTGAATTCTTGTCAAGTATTCTCAGGAGTCACCGTCGTCTCTTCGAGCTCTCCGACTGTTTCGATAAACGCCTCGCGTGCTTTTTTGAGCGACGGGTCCACTGTGGATGGGTCGCTGGATATGTGATCGATAGTTCTGGGGGTTCGTAGCCCAGGACCGCTTTGCCGGCTCAAGTCCACCTGGCGTGTGGGCACATCGCTTAGTGGATGCTGCGCAGTGGGCGCGTTTGCTCCAAGGGGGAGGCGGTGACTGGAGACGGCGCGTTTGTTGCGGACGGGTGGGCTTTTTTGAATTGCTGCCGCAAACGGTATCGTGGGTCGACGGTCGGCACTCACTTCGTGCTGAGGAATCGAGTGAGGGCATGCACGTTTTGGCTGACGAACAGGAATGGTGGGAGGACGCGCTCGATTCAGCTCGCGGTTCGGAACGGCGGCAGGAGAGGCCGGTTTCTCCATGCTGATGTGTATCGGCTGAGTTTTGGTCGACTTCAAGTGATGGTCTGGACTGGGAGGCACCCGGGCTTGTCGATGCTGCTCCTGAATCGCCCGGTAGGAGACGTTGCGTGTTTTTGCTCTCGGCTCGAGTCCGGCCGTCCTTTTGGTTCGTGGCGGGTGTTCGCTTACCGGGGTCTTCTCGCCTATCGCGTTTTTTTCAAATTCTGCAGTCGACCGAGACTGCAGATGCGCTTTCGGGTGCTCGATCGGGGTCTTGAGGTGTCGATCGTGATCGATGGAACCGATGGCGCCCACCGGGGTGAGACGCTGCATGCGATGTGCGGCGCAGGGTGCGGAGGAGAAGGAGTCGACCACTGCGGGATCCGCCTTGTTTCTCGAGAACGCGTCTTTTTTGCTCGAGAGTTCTGCTCGACGGCGCTGGGCGGCTCCGTGCACCGAGGGCGATATCTCGGTGATCTCCGAGTGATGCGCCTCATGCGTCGAAGTCTCCGCCCACAAAGAAAGCGGCTGGGCCCGCATGCGGAGTGCTTTGGAGGCCTCCACATCAACCTGGAGATAGGTGGGATTGAGCGGGTCAACCCGGCACTGAATCCAGCTCTGGGGCTGGGTCAGCCAGCTGTCGGCATCGTCGAGCCACAAGGCACGTGCGACGCGATAGATGGGGATACCGCGGCGATGAATGTCCAGCTCCAACGTCCAAAGTGTGGCTCCGCTGCCGCCGAGCTGCGCTGCCGAAGCCTGTATTTGCGCTAGAATTAGAGACCTAAATTTGGTCTTTTGTCTTTTATCGTTCCTCTGCCGCCAAACGACAAAGGCTCCAGCCAAAAGAGCCGCAGCAAAGAAAAGCATGCCTGTGACCCATCGGAATAAGTACGAGTGTATTGGTACCTCCATAAAATCCGGAACGCTTTGCGATACGAGGGTTGTTGCCTAACCAATCAATGTTATGCCTGCTTGCAAATTCCAGAGGTCGCTATACTGTACTTTTTTTCCTGGCTTGGTAGCGTCCAGTCCAGTTTTGCCGTAGGCAACGCCGACATGATCTAGCTTAATACCTGTCAAGCTTTGACAAAAACCCGATTCAGAGCCCGAAATGACAGAAGCTGATTCCGAAGTTATAGAATTCGAAAACGACATGTGTTGATAATGACTTTGATTCAGGCCAACAACGTCTACTCCCTCTGGGGACTCGATGGTGATCTTTTTGGGTGAGAAGATTCTGATCTCTCCACCGGATGATATGATTTTTATGCCTCCGTCGGATTTGATCTTAGTGTCTTTTTTAGACTTAATAACTGTGCTTCCGTCTGTGTCTATATGAAGGTCTTTTTTATTCTCTTGCTTGTGCTCGCCTTTGGTGGTCTGCGTAAGATTTTTTTCGACGGTAGTCTCCTTGTCGCCTTTGGTGGTCTGCGTAAGATTCCCTTCGACGCTGGTCACCTTGTTTCCCCTGGTAGTGTGCGTAAGGTCCCATTCGACGGTGGCCACCTTGTTTCCCCACATAGTCTGCGTTTGGTCTCCCCAGACCGAAAATTCGTGGTTTTCCCACACTTCGTACGTGGCGTTTTTTTTCACGATGTCCGTCAAGCAGCCGTTTACGCATACGCTTCGATTTCGCTCCACCTCGATTTTCTGATCTTGACCGACGTTGAGAAATGCATCGGCCTTGGTAGTCGTTCGGATATTGCGTTCTCCGCGTAGAAGTATTTCTTCTTTGCCGGCCTCATCTTCAAAGCAGATCTCGTTGTAGCCACCCGTGTCGGGACAGGAGCGGGTTCTCAGTGCTGTTTTTGTACTGTCTTCCGGCAGGGCGTAGGGGGGCCTGTTGGCCCCGTTGTAGACGCAACCGACCGCAAAGGGGCGGTCTAGATCGCCGAGCTCAAAGTCGATCAGGACCTCCATACCCGCCCGCGGCAGCACCATGGAACCGAAGCCAGCCCCCGCCCAGCTCTGCATCATCCGCACCCAGCAGCCGCATCGTTCGGGGGCGGCGTCGTCAAAATCCCAGTGAAACTGGATGCGGATTCTGCCGTATGCGTCGACGTAGGGCTCTTCGGCATTTGGGCCGACGACCGTGGCTGTTTGCATGCCTAAGGAGCGAGGTTTGGTGGTGCGCTGCTCGGGAACGTAGCGGACTGTGAGGGGGACGCAGCGGAATCTATTTCGATAGGGGCCGCTCTCAGATCGCTTGCCCTTCGTTTGGAGTTGAACCTCGTGAACGGCGGAGACGACGAGGTAGCAGCCGTCCACATCGGGATCTGCATGGCCTTCAAGTGAAAGAACGGTGCCGGGCGTGAGGCCGACCAAGTCGCTCTTGCCCTCTCCGAACTCGCCCCTCAATCGGGTCCTTGCAGCCTCCCGCTGGGCACGCGCATCGGTGTCGTCGTTTCGATAGGAGTCTCCGTTCCAGCAGGAGGCGCGAGGCTCGTCGTGCACCACCTTTGCGCACTCCAGACCTTTGCCGTGCGTTGCAACCTTTGCTTCAGCCTCGATTTGCGCCTTTGGCCTCGACCAGTCGTAGGTGTAGGAAATGGTCTTGTTCGCGGTGAGCTGCCGCGAAAGGGCGAATTCATGAATAGACTCCTCGTCGTGGAATCCTCCCATCGCTCTGATTCTCACAGACTCACTCTGGGTGGGAAGCTCCGGGAACGCGCTGTTGTTGTCGCTCAACACGACAGTCTCGTAAGACTCGCCTTGTTCAAATCGGAACGCGATCCCCTCGTCCTCGAGAAGCCGCATGACAAACGACAGATCGGTTTCCTGATACTGAACGCAATACTCGCGCTTAAAGTACTCTTCTCGAAGCTCCAGCTTGATGTCCCGCCCAAAGGGCTTGAGGCCGGCCTCCACCACCTCTTTGACGATCTCAACCGCGGTTTTGTCCTGGAACACCCGGCTGCTTCGCTGTTGGTCCAGAGCTGCAAGCGCCGGGACCAACTCGATGCGCACCTTACTGTACCCGTACGCCTGCCCTAGATGAGTGACTCCGGTGACGACGCCGTGCACGACTCGCTCGAAGGAATCTGACAATTTGGAGTAGCCGGTATCCGCCGTCAGTCGGGCAGATTCTCCGATGAGGTTCGGCAGGCACAGGAGATCTTCCTCGATGAGCACCTCGAACTCGGCCCGATAGATGCGATTGAGCTCCTCTTCGAGTTCAAGAGTGGGCACCCGAATCCGCTCATCCGGATAGGCATCGGACTCGAATGAAAACGCCAGGCTCCGAGGACCGAAACTCGCTTCGGCAGCGGCCGCAAATCCAGAGTTCGACGGCGGACCGGCAGAGGAGGATGAAGGCGTCGCCGGGGTAGCGAAGCAAGATCGGGCTGCTTTCGAGGCGTGAGGGACCTGCTTGTTTGAGTCGACCTGCCGCGAACCGAATCGAGTCGGAGTTGCAGCCAAGGCATATGCGAAGGGTGGTGGGGTACGCGGCGCGTCCTTCGAGGGGCTGGCGTTTTTGTCCGCGTAGCCGCAGCGGTTGGTGGAGCCCTGGTCGCTAGTCCAGTCAGCTCCGGATTGCCTGTGCTCGGCCCGACTGTGCTCGGCCCGACTGTGCTCAGCCTGGTCGTCCTCGGTCTGCCTGTCGTCAACCTGCCTGTGCTCGGCCCGACTGTGCTCAGCCTGGTCGTCCTCGGTCTGCCTGTCGTCAACCTGCCTGTGCTCGGCCCGACTGTGCTCAGCCTGGTCGTCCTCGGTCTGCCTGTCGTCAACCTGCCTGTGCTTGGTCTGCCTGTTCTCGGTCTGCCTGTGCTCAGCCTGACTGTCTTTGGTCGCTGCTGGATCGGCACATGGGGAGGCTGCGGCGTTTCGGCGGTCTTTCGCGTGGACCGTGGTGGGGCGCGTCGCGACCGGGCGCCTCCGCTTCCCTTTGAGGCTTATCCCTGTGGTTTCAAGGTGCTCTTTGCTCGGAACTCGAACTGTCTTTGAGCGATGTCCTCCGGCTTTGCGCTCGGTCACGGAGACTGGGGGGATTCCGTGATAATCGGAGGAATCAGTTCGAAGTACTGTTCGATCAATGGTCATTACGACGGATTACGAAGTACGGAGATGCTTTCTTCCTTTGCCAGCTTCCCTTGCCAGCTTTCGACATCGCCCTGGATGTGAGAGAAGAAGCACACAGGAACAAAAAGCACACTTATTGATCCGATGTGCGATGGGAGGTTGTAAATCTCTATTTTAGGGCCCGAGACTCAGGTTTTTCATGCTGAACGGAAGCGCACGGGTAGCCAAAAGATAGAGATAACTAAGTGCCGAGGTGTCGAATGTGACGTGTGGTGTGACAACGCGTGACGAAACAACCCTAAAAACCACAGGTATGTGACGTATACTATCAGCCTATGGTCGATTCTCGATGGAGCGAGCAAAAATGCATTTGGCATTCAGATATTGGTGCTAGGCTAAAGCACATTAGCGGCCAAGAGTTAGGTCGCACTCAGTTCTCAGGCGACACATCAAAGCAGGCAGCCTAACAAGTTTAGATGGCCCAGCATTGATCGCCCAAACCTAGTTCGCTCAGGTTCAATCAACTCAAATTCAGCTCACGGTGGAACGCGGCCGCAGTACCTATTTCGGGGTGGAGAACGAAATGGTAGTCCCGGCACGTTTGATCTCATTTAGTTCGGGGGGGAGTTATGGATCCGGTAGAGAGTTCGCAAGACGGCCGCAAGACGCTTCCCGGGTGGGGAGGCTTGCGGGGTTCACAAATCGCCGACAATCAGAACGATTTTTGCCCTCGCGCAATCGATGCGATCCGATACCCGGTCCCCGAGACGATACCTCGCGCGCCGAGTCGGCTTCGCACACCCACTCCTTCTGAGCCGGAGGATGCTTTTGAAGTCTCCGTCGTGTGCCGGAGGCCCCGCCCGGCTGACGACGGCAGGTTCGACGAACGCAAGAGCCAGGGTCGGTCTGTCGACGAGGTTCCGGATGATGCACTGGTGCTCAAGCAGCTCCGCTCTTTTCGCACTCCGCGTGTTCATCCCTCCAGTGTTCGCCCCTCTCGTGTTCGCCCAGACGATCGGTGGCGTTCTTCGCAGCATCGACTGCCCTTTGCACCGAGACGTGCTCGAGATCGGATTGGCGGTAGGTCGCTCGCCCGAGAGGGAAGTCGGGTTGGGTGCGAAGCGCCTATCCCTGCAGATGAGGTTCCGGCTTTTGCCGCAGCGCTTTCGGAGCTCGAGCGCCCCGAATTTGATCGTTCTCGATCTGAACCCCGTTCCGTGTTGTGGCGCGTTCCTGTCGAGCCCACTGCCGAGGGATGGCTGGAGTGCCTGCATCGATGGGGGCCTTTCGCGGCGGTGCGTTTGGACCACCGTGGACGCATTAGGATGCAGGTGGTGGTCGGCGTTTATCGAATGTCTCTGGAGAATCCGTCTCGGTCCGGTCTTCGATTGGTTCGTCGCTCCACCCCAGAGCAGAGTGCCGCAGTCGAGTTGCTGGATGCGGACGGAACCACCCACCTGATGGACTTTGACCTCTTTGCCCACTCACTCATCGACGTGTCTGGTTTTTACGATCACCACGATGAAGACGACACAGCTTGGCCCGGCCTTCTCGCTCTTTGCTGCGAAGGATCTTCCTGCGGCGGTGGATCCCCCGGTCGATGCCGTTGCTTGAACGAGTACGATGTCCTGCTTCGTTCGAGCTGGCTGTCCGATGCGCATGTCTCAGGCGGGGGAGGTTCTGAGTCTGACACCGCGTCGACGTTGGGGGGATGGCGTCGGGTGAGTCGCTTTGGGGTTCGGCAACACCTACCCGAAAAGGGGAGGTCAGAAGCCGTTCAGAGTTCGCTTGATAGGGAATGTGCAGTTCCCGACGGCATGCAGCGCTCAAGGCAAACGCAGCCTGCCGTGTAGCGCCTCGTCTTCTGCTCAAGTGTTCGCTCCGGCTCGTGTCTGCTAGCGTGCGCGCGGATGAGGAAAGGCCGACGAAGCATCGTCGAACTGCGACGGATGTATCTCGACGAGCAGCATCCGATGGGACCCGAGGAAGAGCGAGCTCTTTCGCTAGACCCGCGTACCGGAGCCCAGGCGGTACTGCGCGTGATTCGTGCACGTCGAGAGCAGAATAGGCGCGAGCAGCTGCGCTTGGAGCTTATGTTACGTCACGAACAGCGGCTTTGGTCCGATGGCTATTCTTTGGTAGCCGGCATCGACGAAGCCGGAATGAGCCCTTTGGCGGGTCCGGTGGTCGCAGCCGCTATTATCCTCCCCAAGGACTACCGTTTGGCGGGGGTTGACGACAGTAAGAAGCTCAGTGCGTCGAAGCGAGAGTATCTTGCTATAGAGCTGAAAAAACATGCGCTTGCCTGGGCCATCGGCTCAGCGCTCCCCTCTGAAATCGATGAGATCAATATCTACCACGCAGGCCTCCTTGCGATGCGCCGCGCCGCCGAAGGGCTCGACCCGCAACCGGACGCCCTGCTCATCGATGCCCGTCCCCTCAAGGCCGTTCCGCTGCGCCAGGAGTCGATCGTTAAGGGAGATCAAGAATCCTTCTCTATCGCTGCAGCATCGATTCTTGCAAAAACAAACCGAGACGCTCTCATGTGCGCTCTCGATGAGAGGTTTCCAGAATACGGATTCGCGAAACACAAAGGTTATCCGGTAGCTGCACACGTCAACGCGCTGCGACGTTTTGGCGCTTGTCCAGAGCATCGGAGGAGCTTTGCGCCCGTCCGCGCAGTTTTGGCCAGGTGAGTCGCAGTTTTGGTTAGATGAGTTATCGGGCGTGCGCCCGCGGAGACCGAACCGGCTTGCCCGACTCGCACAGCTGACGTAGAGCCGGCACGCTGTGCACGAGTACGAACGTCGGCGAACTTTCGCCATCATTTCTCATCCGGATGCCGGCAAAACCACGCTGACGGAAAAGCTGCTGCTTTACGGAGGAGCCATCCATACGGCGGGCGCGGTGAAGTCTCGTAAGTCCAAACGCTCTGCGGTGAGCGACTGGATGAAGATGGAAAAAGACCGAGGTATTTCGGTAACTTCCTCTGTTCTGCAGTTTAACTACGACGGAATCCGCTGGAACCTGCTCGACACTCCCGGACACCAAGACTTCAGTGAAGACACCTACCGTACGCTCACTGCGGCGGACTGCGCGATCATGCTCATCGATGCCGCCAAGGGCGTGGAGCCGCAAACCCGCAAGCTGTTTCACGTGTGCCGTATGCGCGGCACTCCGATCGTGACGTTCGTCAACAAGCTCGACAGGCCTGCGCGCGACGCTTTTGATCTGATGAGCGAGGTCGAAGAGGTGCTCGGAATCGATACGGTTCCCTTCACCTGGCCCGTAGGGAGCGGAGACCTTTTTCAGGGCGTCTACGATCGTCAGTTACGTAAGGTGCTGCGTTTCGAAAAAACGGTCGGCAACGCCAAACGGGCAGAAGTTCAGGTTCGCGGTATCGACGATCCCGAGCTGGAGTCCTTGCTGCGCGAAGAGCCCGCGCAGACCCTGCGTGACGAGGTCGCACTGCTCGACGGCGCCGGTGAAGTGTTCGACCTACAGAGGTTTCTGACCGGCGGGATGACCCCTGTCTTTTTCGGTAGTGCCCTCACCAATTTTGGGGTGGAACCTTTTCTCGAGTCGTTCGAGGACCTTTGCCCGCGCCCGTCGATGCGCCTGTCGGCCGACGGCGACGAGATCGTGCCCGATGACGAGCGCTTCAGCGCTTTTGTATTCAAGGTTCAGGCAAATATGGACCCTTCCCATCGGGACCGCGTCGCGTTTGTGCGGATCTGCTCCGGTCGATTCGAGGGGGGAATGCGGGTGCACCACTATCGTTTGGGCAAGGAAATCCGCCTCAATCGAGCTGAACAGTTCTTTGCGCAAGAGCGAGAGACCGTTCGTGAAGCCTGGGCGGGAGATATCGTCGGTCTCTACGATCCCGGTTTGTTTCGGATTGGAGATACCCTCAGCACTCGGGGACCTATTCGATTCGACGCGGTACCTCGCTTTTCGCCAGAGCACTTTGCGCGCGCCGAGTTGACCGACCCCATGCGTCGCAAACAGATGCAAAAGGGGATTCAAGAACTCGCAGAAGAGGGCACGATCCAGGTGTTTGTGCAGCCTGGACGCGAAAAGGATCTCATCTGCGGCGTTGTCGGGAAGCTCCAGTTCGATGTGCTGCAGTTTCGTCTTGAACACGAGTACGGTGCGAAAATGCGTCTCGACGTGCTGCCGTTCCAGTTTGCGCGCTGGGTCGAAGGTCCCTCAGATCCCAAGGAGCTTGAGAGGGCTCGGGTCCCCATGGCCGTCCATGATCAGCACGGTCAGCTCGTCGCTCTTTTGCGGGATCACTGGGAGCTTACGCGCGTGGTGGACGCCAATCGGGACTGGGTATTTCACGAGACCGCCCCCATTCGGGTTGAAAACGGATAGCACTTGAGCCGGGAAAACCCTCGGCACTTGGCCCGGGCAAGTCCTCTGCCGTCCTAGGTTGGCCGGCCACGACTTATGTCGGCTTGGCCCGTAACGCTCGCCCGTTTCACCCCAACACAAGAGAACGGCGCTTCAATGAGCTCATGGCTTCTCGGTTTCGATGAATCTCGTCGGCCTGCTCCACGTCAGAGACATCGTTGCAAAGCCGCGCCGGAAGACCCAGAACCTGAGAGAAAACGTTCGAGAATGAAAAGGAAGATATGCTGATGCGTTATTTCATGAACTCTGCGCTAGCCTCGATAGTCCTAGGGCTTGTTCCCCTTGCGGTAGACGCTCAACCGCGGACTTTTGAGTTCGGTGGAACCGGCAATGGGGGCGTCCGTTTTCGCTCCGAAGCGCCACTTGAGACGATCGAAGGGACCTCCAACGCGATCGACGGTGAGGTGATCGTGGATCCCAACCGTCTTGCCGCCGCTCGGGGTAGGTTGATCGTACCGGTTCGCTCGATCCGTACTGGAGAGCCCACCCGCGACGAGCATCTCGCGGGGGCTGACTGGCTCGATTCGGAGCGCTATCCCAATATCGAGTTTCGACTGACCGAGGTCCTCGGTGCCAGCTCACTCACCCAGGGAACCGCAGCCGATGTGACGCTTGTTGGCGTGCTGAAGATCCACGGCGAAGAAAAGCCGGTGCGTGCATCGGGGCGCGTGTTGTGGACGGGCGATTCGGTCCGGGTACGCGCGGATTTCAAGGTTCAACTGAGCGACTTCAACGTCTCCATCCTGCCGCCGGCTCGGGCCAAAGTCTCCAATGAGATCACGGTCTCGATCAATGCCCAGGCCCGGGCTTCCTAGCGACGGTAGATGGTAGAACACCCGGCACTCTGAATACTCGGCACTCTGAATACCCAGCCTCCCGGAGAAGCGCACGACGCCTCAGCCGGTCCCTTCGCAAAAACGGTCGGTCTTGTCGCGAAAGAGCGAATCCCGTAGGGCTTGCGACTCGGGAGGCTGTCATTCAGGTGTGGTTCTGGCGCCGATGCACTACAGTGGCCTGAGGTATGTCAGAACACGCTACGGACAATCCGCTCCTTCAACTCAGCTTTGAGATCCCCTTCGATCGCATCCGCGCTCAGGATGTCGTTCCGGCCGTCGATCGATTGACGGCAGAAGCTCAAAAGCGCATCGACGCGATCGGCGATTTATCCGCCCCGCGTACATACGAAAACACCATGCAGGCGCTCGAGGCTGCCACAGAACAACTCGAGCTGGCGATGACCGTGATCGGCCACCTGGAGAGCGTGGTGACGACTCCGGAACTGCGTGAGGCCTACAACGAAAGCCGTCCCAAGGTGAGCGCATTTTATTCCTCCATACCGACCAACGCCGCCCTTTGGAACGCGGTCAAGGCGTTTGCCGCGACAGACGAGGCCAGCACACTTTCGCCCACCAAGACTCGCTACCTTCAGAAAACCCTAGATGATTTTCGGCGGCACGGCGCGGAGCTTTCGGAATCCGGTAAAGAACAGCTGAAGGCGCTCGACGTCGAGCTCACAAGCCTGACCACCCAGTTCTCGCAAAGCCTCCTCGACGCCACCAACGCCTTCGAGCTGCTCATCGAGGACGAAGCACGCTTGGCCGGTTTGCCGGATTCTGCCCGTCAACTTGCGAGGCACAGCGCCGCTGAAAAGGGCAAAAGCGGCTATCGATTCACCCTGCAAGCGCCCAGCGTGAACGCCGTACTCACCTACCTGGACGATGCGTCGATTCGCCAAGCGGTTTGGCGCGCCTACAACACCCGAGCAACGCGCGGGCCCCTCGACAACCGGCCCCGGATCGCCAGGATTCTCGAGTTGCGAAAAGAAAAGGCGCGGTTGCTTGGTTACTCGGACTTTGCAGATCTCGCGCTCGAAGATCGCATGGCTCAAAACGGAGCGCGTGCAGATGCCTTTGTTGCCGACCTTCGCGCAAAGACCGAGGCCTTTGCAAAGCAAGAAAACGAAGAGCTGCTCGCTTTTCGCAGAGAGCTGGAAGGTTCGGATTCGCCCCCGCTCGAACCTTGGGATATCGCCTACTACGCCGAGAAGCTCCGCAAAGCGCGTTTCGACTTCGATGAAGAGGAGCTGCGGCCTTACTTTTCTGCCGATCGCGTTCTGCGGGGCATTTTCGAGACGGTGCGGCGTTTGTACGGAGTACGCATTGAAGAGCGGCAACTTCCGGTTTGGGAACCCTCGGTGCGCAGCTTCGCGTTTGTCGATGACTCGGGCAACACCACGGCAGCATTTTACGTGGACCTCTATCCCCGGGAAAACAAGCGTGGCGGCGCCTGGATGAATCCGCTCATCACCGCCGTGCCCGATAAGGAAGGCGCCCATCTCGGCCTCTTTTGCGCCAATGTTGATCCCCCCGTAGGCGACAAGGCCGCACTGCTGACGCATCGAAACGTGGAAACACTGTTTCACGAATTCGGCCATTTGATGCACCACTGCGCCAGCGACGTGGAGGTTCGGAGTCTTGGCGGCACCAATGTCGCCTGGGATTTTGTCGAACTGCCCAGTCAGATCATGGAGAACTGGTGCTGGGAGCGGGAGGCCCTGGATCTTTTTGCAAGCCATCATGAAACCGATGAGCCCATCCCGCCGATTCTCTTTGAGAAGATGCGTCGCGCGCGCACATTTCGCGCAGCGAACGCGATGATGCGTCAACTGGGCCTTGCGACGGTAGACCTTGCTCTTCACCGGCGCTTTGATCTGGAGCGCGATGGCGACGTGCTCGCTTTTAGCCGTTCGGTACTCGCCGAGTTTGCTCCAGCTCCGCTGCCGCAGGACTACGCGATGATCGCGGGTTTTAGTCATCTTTTTGCAGGTCCAGTGGCTTATGCGTCTGGCTACTACAGCTACAAATGGGCTGAAGTTTTGGATGCAGATGCGTTTTCCCGTTTTCAGCAGGAGGGGATCTACAATCCCGAGGTCGGCCGTGAATTTTATGAAAAGGTGCTCAAAAAGGGAGACTCGCGGGACCCAATAGCGCTTTTTGAGGACTTTCTCGGCCGGCAGCCACGTCTAGACGCTCTGCTCGAGAGGTCCGGGCTTTCCCTTCAGGGCTGAAACGAGATTGAACTACGATTTTGTAGCTACCGCGCCGCTCGGTTTCGAGTCCTTGCTCGCAGATGAACTCGTTTCTCTCGGGATCGACGCAAAGGTATCGGGCTCGGTGGTCCCATTTTCAGGGACTCTCGAGGTGGCCTACCGCGTGTGTCTCTGGTCGCGGATCGCCGGTCGTCTCTTGCTCCCTCTCCGCAGGTTTGAGGCGCCTGATGAAGACCGTCTCTATGAAGGCGTCTACTCCATCGACTGGTGGACGCATATTCACGTCGATCGCACCTTTGCCGTGCAGTGTGTTTCTTCTCGGAACGACGCCACCCACACCCATTACTGGGCGCTTCGGACGAAGGATGCGATCTGCGATGCCTTTCGCGAGCGGTGTGGTGATCGTCCCTCGGTCGACACCTCTGATCCCGACGTTCGCGTGCACGTCTACCTGGAAGGTGCGTCGGCAGACTTCTCGGTTACGGTATCCCTTGAGCTTTCCGGCACGGGACTGCATCGTCGCGGCTATCGTCCCAGGCAGGCTGCTGCCCCGCTGAGAGAACACCTCGCGGCCGCGCTGCTGCTTCAAGCGGGTTATCCCGATGCGCTTGCGAAGGACGTTCCGGTGATCGATCCGATGTGTGGCTCTGGTACGCTGCTCATAGAAGCGGCGTGTTTGGCGGGCGGTATCGCCCCCGGGGCGATCGATCCAGCATCGCGCGTCACCCGTGCCTGGGCCCACCACGATGAGGCTTGCTTTCGCGAACTTGCAGCGGAGGCTTCGGCTTCTTTACGTAACGCGGATTTAGGGGACCGCATCTGGGTCGGTTCGGACGCCTCGGGGGAGGCTCTGGAGCATGCCAAGCAAAGCGCCGCCCGCGCGGGTCTGCACTGCTTTCGTTTTGAGAAGCGATCTCTGAAGGAGTGTCGCCCGCCTGAGGGTCCCTCGGGATGGGTGGTGGTCAATCCTCCTTGGGGTGAACGATTGGGTGATGCGAGGGAGCTAATCCCCCTCTACCAAGAGCTCGGCGACGTACTACGACGGAGATTTCTCGGCTACCGAGCCTTGGTGCTTGCGAGCACCGAAGCGCCCTACCGACATTTGGGGCTGAAACCGGATAAGAGGCATGTCGTGTATTGCGGAGGCATCGAGTGTCGACTTTTGGAGATTCCGATTCATGTCTCTGCACCCAAAGCAGAGGCACCCGCGTTTCGAAAGGCTTCCGACCAAGCTGCTCCTTTTCGCAATCGCTTGAGGAAGAATCGCGACCGTCTTGAACCGTGGGCGTCGGCTCAGGCGCTCGAGGCATACCGGATCTACGATGCAGACATACCGGAGTATGATGTCGCCATAGATCGCTATGGATCGCACGTCTTGGTGCATGAACGCGCTCGTCCTCGGGGGAAGGCCACCGAGATGGCCGATCGGCGTTTGCGCGACGTGATGGCGGTGATCAGCGAAGTGCTCTCGACGCCTCCGGATCACATCCACCTTCGCGTTCGGCGCCGGATGGCCCCGCATCGTCAGATAGAACGCCGATCGCCAACAAGCACTCAGTCTGAAGGTCGAAGTGCATCTGCTTTGCCGGCCGACCTACCGGAGGGCGCAATGGTGATTCAGGAGTCCGGGCATCGGTTTGTTGTCAATCTCACCGAATATATGGATACCGGTATTTATCTCGATCAGCGCCGGGTGCGTGCGCTGATCAAAAAAGAAGCCCCCGGCAAGCGCTTTTTGAATCTCTTTGCCTACACCTGCACGGCCACGGTGTACGCGGCTGCTGCCGAGCGCAGCGTGAGCGTCGATCTATCGAATACCTACCTGCGTTGGGCCGAACACAACTTTGAGCTCAACGGCGTCGATTCGAGCCGGCATCGACTGCATCGGGCGGACTGCCGGCGCTACATCGAAGAGACTTCCGAGCGTTTCGACCTCATTCTGCTGGCGCCTCCGAGTTTTTCGCGGAGCAAGGCGATGTCGGGAGACCTCGATCTGATGCGCGACCTGCCAGACCTGCTGAAGCGCAGCTGCAACCTGCTCGCTCCCGGAGGGACCCTTCTCTTCAGCGCCCACCTTCAAAAGCTGCCGGAAGTAGAGCACGCGGTATCGTTCTGCTCCGCTCGTGAGCTGACCCAGGCACTGGTTCCGCGTGATTTTGGGAGGGGGTGTTTTCGCGTGTTCCGCTTCGACCACCGCGGCCGGCCATAGGCGCCACAAAGCCGCTTGCCGCCTTGCTCGTCGTCGTCAGGTACCAATGTGTACCCTCCTCCTCGCTCCAGCACGCCTCGCTAGACCTGAACGCCCGCTTACCTCCCATGCTCGACGTTCGAAGTAGCAAAACTACTCCTTCACGTCTGCGCGTGCGGGGCGCTGGGCGTTCAAGCCCATCGAGACGCGCTGGTCGGGGGCGC
>JBCCEA010000048.1:0-26176 GCA_039030515.1 Myxococcota bacterium
CACGTCGGGCGCCGGCAGGGGCCTCGCGCCCGCTACCGCACGGCGCGCAAGAACACCTTCGATATCCGCCGCGTCGCCGCCGTCGAGAACCTCCACGCCATCGACCGACGGCAGAAGGCGGCGTGACTTAGTCGTTCAGCGCTCTAGAACCCTGTGCGGAGGCGAGAGCCGTCATAGCGCCCATTCGAGACGAGCTCTTGAAACTACATCAATGGCTGGGCTCCGTAGTTGTCCTTGAGCGCCTTGAGGACCGTATCGATACGCGCGATATCATCACCCGGACTGTTTACGAGCGTTGGCGGACGTTGGTGGACGAGGCCTCAGAAATTCCTTCTCCGTGCCGAGCGCCCGTTTGCACCGCCGAACGTCGAGAAGTCGTAAGGCGAATGACCACGAACGTTGCATCTCGCATAAGAGACGTTGGGTACGAGTTTTCATCTGTTCGGGAACTACAGCTGAAGTATGCCGACCTCCGGGAAAGCGGAACACCCGCGTGGATTACGAATGTATCGGTCCGAGCAGACACGTATCATAACTGCAAATTCCGTTCGCGGTCACGATGGCGGTCTCTCAATGTTGGAACCTGGGCAGACCTGGGAAGACTCTACGGCTACTGTGCTCGGGGGGTAGATTGGTGCGATACACTTTTCACGAGGAGTGCGTCGGGCACTCGTGTGTCGAAGGCGCTTGACCCTCTGCTCTGTTGTCTCGCCGAAACCGCTTTGTCACCGTCAACATGGCGTTCCCCCCCGAACCGTTTCCGCCAGCACAAGAACAGGTTCACCGTCATATCCAAGATCTGCACCACATCCACATCTGTGCGATCGCCGCGACCTGCGAGCAGCTTCACTTCCTCAAGTTTGAATTCTCTCTTGTGGTTCCTTCGCTTTGCCACGGCTCCCGGCTTCGAGGACAACCACCTCTTCGGACATCCCCTCGGTTGGAGGAGACCCATCTTGGCGACATGATCGGCTGGCTCGAGACCCCCGCTGCTTCCTTTGTCTCTGGCCTCGATACGCCAGGGCAGAGGGACATCGATACGCGCGCAGCGGAGTGCCTCCGACCGAGCCTGCAGGCCTCTGAAGATGCTTGGGTAGCCGACCACGTTCGGTGATGCTTTCGGGCAGTCGCGGATTGAAGAGCACCGATGGTCTGGCGTGACACTGAGATAGAGGCCTCAGTTCAACGCTTGCGGTCGCGCTCGGAGAATTTCAGGCTCGGGAGTGGGCGGCGATACTGAATGAATCCGGAACGCTCGGCGACCTTGTCGTAGAGCTTGATGGCGTCGAGATTGTCTTCCTGAGTAAGCCAGTAGACCCGAGCGCAGCCGTGTTGTTCGGCAGCTCGGCACACGTATTCGATAAGCGCTCGACCCGCTCCATGGCGTCTTGACTCTTGCTTGACGAAGAGATCCTGCAAGTAGCAGTAGTCCTCGACTGTCCAACACGAACGGTGCCTGATGTAGTGCACCATGCCGATCGCCTCGTTGCCGACCCAAGCGAGCGCGCCTGAAACGGGTTCCTGGGAATCGAGCAGTCTGGACCAGGTAGTCGCGGAGACCGACTCTTCGATTGAAACACCATAGAAGAGTTGATAGCCGCGCCACAGTGGTTCCCAGTCGGCTCGGTCGTGATGTCGAATTGCTCTTACGTCGTATTGCCGTTCCATCCTCATCCCTTCTCTTGGCAAGAGACCACTTCGCAAAACTCAGCAGTGTCGATTCATGGGGATCTACAGTAGCGTAGGCCCGTAGAATGCTTCGCTCAACGGTCTCGGCCGGTGCCCACCAAACTGCTAGATCAACGCGCATCCGACTTCAAAAGTCGAACCCAGGCATCGCTCTTTATTCAGCACTGGAGACGCGGGATGCGTCCCTCTCCTGATCCGGCTGGGCGACCGGAATGATCCATCCACAAATTCAAACAGACAATATGAACTTGAACGGAAAAAAGAATGGATAACATAACCCTCATATGCGCAGTCATCATATTGCTCGCTTGGCTGTCGACGTCAGTGCTGATCGTGAAGCAGAAAACTGCCGCTATCATCGAGGTATTCGGTCAGTACCACGATGTCAAAAGAGCTGGGCTTAGGTTCAAATTCCCCGCGCCCATTGCGCTAGAGCGCCGCTCTCCGGGTGGCGAACGGGTCAACTTACGGCTCTGTGAGCTCAAAGAGTTTGTATCCGTCAAAACGGTGGACAATGCCTTTGTGAGCTTCCCCGTGGCCGTTCAGTATCGAGTGATGGAGAACCGCATCAAAGAGGCGTTCTACGAGCTAGACAATCCGACAGGGCAAATCGTGAGCTTTGTACTCAACGTGGTTCGTGCGGAGGGTGCCAAACTCACCCTGGAGCAGCTTTATACGGCAAAGCAAGACGTGGAAAACGCGGTGAAGGCGGAACTGCAGCAGCGCATGCAGGAGTATGGCTACGAGATTGCCAATGTCCTCGTCGATGAGCCGCAACCGTCACCTGAGGTTCAAAGCGCCTTCAACAGGGTCATCGCGGCGCAGCGCGAGCGAGAGGCAGCAGAAAACGAGGCGGACGCACAGCGAATCCGGATGGTGGGAATCGCCGAAGCAGAGAAGACAAGCAAACGGCTTCAGGGTGAGGGTATCGCAGCACAGAGGCTTGCGATTGCTGAGGGCTATCATGATGCGGTCGAGAAACTCAGGCAGTCTATGCCCGGGACCGACGAGTCGATAATCTTGTCTATGCTCATGATGACCAACCATTGGGACACCATTCGCGACGCCTCGAGCAACCCCGGTAACGTCATCATGGTCAACGGCGCGGGCAACACTGTGATGGAGGATCTCTCGAAAATGAGCGCAGCCTTCAAAGCCACAAGCTGGATGGATTCGCCAAATAAAGGCTAGTTAAGTACGGTGAATCTGCTGGTTGCATTTAGCTAGCCAAAAGTGAGATCCGCAGTTTGGGCGCGACACTAGATTCGAACATGTGGGGGGTCGGCTAGAGAGGCTGATCTCCCGCACGTAATTGTGCAGCCACCGCTTGTAGACGTGTGAACCCAAGAAGGCAGGAGGTACCGGGTCGCGAAGAGGTGAGTGGACAAAGGCGCATGCAGCTTTCAAACGCTCAACCGTCCGAGCGGCGGCGGGCGCCTGGCGGGCCGCTGAGGTTTCGCCAGTTTAGACGAGCCAACCTACTGGAATCACGACCGTGTAGTCCGGCAACCAACTTGCTCCTTAGGGCAGGTTATGTATCCACCTCGCATCGTTCAACCCGAAGACGAAGTCTTGGTCACCTCCCGTGTGCTCGGCCGTCAATACCTCTTGAGACCTGATCCCATCATGCGGACCGCTTTCGCGTTTTTGCTCGGCTACTACGCCCGAAAACACGGCATCGTACTCTACGCTGCATGCCTTATGAGCACCCACTATCACGTAGTGCTCAGAGACACGAAGGCCCGACGCAGCGCGTTCATTCGCGACCTCAACTCTACTCTCGCCGGGTTCGTTCGCGCCTATCGTGGAACGCGCGGACCGCTCTTTAGCCCCCGCCCGAGCCAAGTAAGACTCAAAACCCCACAGTCAGTGGTGGATAAGATCGCTTACACCCTCGCCAACCCGGTTGCGGCTGGCGCTGTCGCCCAACCTAAGAAGTGGCCCGGTGTACTCTGCACTGCAAAAAACCTCGGAACGCAGTCGACCGAGCACTGCAGGCCAAAGTGCTACTTTCGAACCAATGGCACGCTCGAGGAATCCACCACTTTGCACTTCGAGCTTCCGCAGACCCTCGTCGAGCAACATGGCGAAGAAGGCGCCAGACAACTCATTATTGAGCGGGTCACCGGACACGTGAAGAGCGCAATTGCGGAACTAAGAAAAAAGGGATGGCAGATTCAGGGACTTAAGCGCGCGCTCCAAATCTCTCCCTTCCATCGTGCCACTAGCTACGAGGTCTTCGGGAGTTTGAACCCGGAGTTTGCAACCCTAGGCGGCGGCATCGAGGCCTTGCGACGCGCGGTGGAGGAACTCCGCAACTTTCGCGCTGCCTACTATCAAGCCCTGTATCGCTACCGCTGTGGAGACCACCAAGCCGAGTTCCCTTTCGGCACCTACAAGATGGCCTGGCTCTTCCAGGTCCGAACCGCCCCAGCCCCTACCTAAGGCCCAAGAGACTCGAGCTCGAATTTCCCGTGAGTGGAGTGGCCCAAACCTCGGGTGCCCCACTCCGGAGGAGTGCACAGCTGCAACCCCAGACCCTCACCACCCTCGACGCACACCCCAAAACCACCAACCTCACCCAATTCGGTACACGGTCAAGACGGTTCCCAGCCACCCACGAACTGAAACGTCACACTGGCAATGTATCTTTCCACTTCATTGTTTCACCCAGACTAAGTCCCTCGGGGTAGAGATCGGAGAGATCGGGGAGATTCGCTGGGTACAGGGTTGATCGGTGACACGGAGGCTGGTATCGGGGGCCTCCATGAAATCAAACTGGCTTCTGAAAAGCGTTTCTTCTCTCAAAAAAGGTCTCCTGCATCAGACCTTGCGACGGCCGGGGGGTAGAAGCGTATCTTTCCACCTCGCTGCTCTGGCTCCTTCTACTCCCTCGGGGTCTTCCGGTGGCTTACCTTCTACTCCCTCGGGGTCTTCCGGTGGTTCGCGGGATTCTTCTTGTGGTTCGCGGTCCGTCATTGCGTTGGCGGGGGTTCTTGGCGTCTTTGGCGCCATCGCGCTCTTGCCTTCGGTTTGCTGGGCGCAGAACGGGCAAGCTGTGCAGGTCGCGCAGCCTGTGCAGCAGGGTCGGTCGTTCGACAACCGGATGCGTTTGAGTGTGCTAGGCGCCCTCGGGGTAGGCGGAGAGGCGGAGCTGATCTTCGATGGCGACTCGACGGGTATCGAAGACGATTTGGATCCGACCTTCGGGGCCGGGTTCCGATTCACCATGCCTCTTTGGAACTACGTAATCGTGGGCGGGCAAACCACGATCAACTCGATTTCAGGGTCGAGTACCGACGACCGAGAGCCGATTCTCGACTTGACCACCCTCGCGGGCGGCCGGCTCCCTCTGGCCACCCGTCTTCCCGTGGAGCTCACCCTGCTACTCCCGCTGGGCCCTTCTTTTGGGTTTTTTGAAAATCAGGACACCGCCTTTGGTATCAACTTTGGCGTTCTTGCAGGGGCCCAAGTCATGGTCACCGAAATGATCGGACTGTGGACCGAGATAGGGTTCGTAGGACGCTATCTATCGCTCGAAGACGATTTCGGCATCACCACCATTCAAGCGGCGTTCAATAGCGGGATTCAGGTTCGACTCTGAGCGCGGCCCCTGAGCGCGACCCCAGGGCCTTTGCGCCGGCGGCTTGAGGGGGCATCGATTTGCTTTTTTGCATCCACTTGAATCGATGCCTTGAGGACCGGTGCTCGACTCGCAGTGCGCTCGCAGACCTTGGTCAGAACGAGCGCGCTGCGATTTTCCAGCCAGCGAGTTAGCTGCGATGCGCTTGCGACTGACCTCCTCGCAGAGCGGATCTGCGTTTGGCCTGGGACTACGATGGAACCACTGAGTCGCTCAGTGTCACGCTTACTGCAGCGTGTGCGTGACTGGTGTTGTGAACCGGCTGGGCCCTCGTGCGTCTGGTAGTTGATCCGCCCAAATTAGTGGCAACGACTGGCGTGACTCAGCCGAGCAACGCCAGGGTTCCGCAGACGCGTTCTTGACTGGTCAGTACTCAAGACAGACGATGCTGCAGCTGTCGTTTACGTTCTGACTTCGAGCCACCCAGTCACCACTTATCTCTTCCACCGTACATCGCCCACCGTTAAAATGGACCCCTGCGACCATACATACTTGATTGGCGGACGAGCCTAGATTCTCGTAATCGTTTGGAGTATTAAGATTATACACTTGGTGTGTAAGGTTGATATGATCATAAAGGTGTAGTCGACCATGAACGTGGAGTTCATCACCAACGATAAGATCATCAGCGATCCAGGCGTCACCCGTGGCGGGATTCGTGATACCAGGATGATCACCCACCTCGAGACCACGCGAAACATACACGTTACCCGAGAATGGATCACTGATAACAGGATGATCACCCACCTCGAGACCAGAAGCGATGTGCACGTCACCATTTGAGCGATTCGTGATACCGGGAAAATCGCCGACCTCGAGACCGGAAGTGATATACACATCATCTTGGACGTGTATGTCGTTAGCAACCCAAACGTCAGCTGTGGCGGGATTCGTGATACCAGGATGATCACCCACCTCGAGGCCAGACGCGATGAACACGTCGTTTGACGCACTGACGTCATTCGCGGTGAAATTGCCATCCGTCTGCAGGTTGCCAACCACCTGCGCGTTGCCGCTCAGCGTCGTACTGCCGCTCAGCGTCGTACTGCCGCTCAGCGTGGTGTTGCCGCTCACCTGCAGGTCTCCGCTCATCACCGTATTGCCGGCGACGTTTAGGTTGCCTACGTGGAAGCTCTGGGCGACTTGCGCCGTGATGGCGTACGGGGTGGACAGCAGGCGTTGTGCACCGTCCAACACCACGCCGGAACTGCCGTCGTCATTCGCGATGCCCACCCTCAGATAGAGTTCGTCGTTGTCGAAGAGTCCCACCGGAAACGCGCTTTCTTGCCCTGAGTCGCCGCTCGGAAGGTTTACCGAGAAGTAGCCGTTGCGAATCTCGACGAGCTGCGTTTCCTTCCAAGCGCAAGAAGCCGAAGTACACTCTTCATCAAAAGCGAGCACAACGCTTGGATCGTCCGCGATTGCAAAGTAGAGGAGCCGCTCCCCGTTGATGGGAACTCCGCTAGAGTCTTCAAGATATCCCTGGTAGGGGAAGATTCTAGGGGGCGCGCTGCCGGAAACGGAGCCGGTCAGAGCCAACACGGTGGCGCTGGTACCGCACATCGCGATGAGTATCGTGAGTCCAATGACCTTTTTATTCTTCATCATCATCTCTTCTATTGGGGTGCAACTAAGGTACGTTTGTGGGTGTCTGAGCGCGAATCCGATTGGATAGGCGGTAGCCTCCTCCGGTGAGCGGCTCGGCGGAGCTGACGGGGAGGGAGGCCGGAATGGCGCCGCGCAGCTGGTAGTCTCCGGTCCAAAGGGTGGGAACCGAGCGACCCGCCTCCTCTGTCGAGGTTGCCCGCCTATCGATACATACCCAGTAGCCGGGGTGGCCCAACTCATCCCAGTAGTCCGGCTCCGCGCGGTCGAAGAAGCTAAACTGCGGGCTGTAAAACACGGAGTCTCCACCACAGGCCATCGCGCAGCCGGTTCCCGGACCGGAGAACTGATCCCCGCAGCCACACGTGATCTCTCCGTGCCGATCGGTCTGACCGAGGTCGCAACGAAATCCGGCCGAGGGCGCATCAGGATTCCGGTTGGGGCAGTGATCGGTGCCGAGCACCGCGCATTCATTGATGCATCCCCGGCGGTAGTCGTAGGGTGGCTCTTCGGAATCCGCATGCTCGCCCGACAGACCCTCCGCGCCTGAGTAATCCATGACGGCCCAAACGAGACGGTCGCTCGGCAGCGCCTCGCCCGAGCGATCTGCGCTGGGTGCGCACTTGAACTCTGCCGAAAATGGATTGGTCGCTTCTCCGATGGCGCCCGGGGTCCGGTAGGGGCTTGCCGCGCTCAGTCTGCAGAGGTTGCCCTGCGCGAAGGACTGCAGGGCCTCGCCAGCTTCTTCCCGCCAGATAAGCTCGGCGCCCGTCTGTGGACGTTCCCAAACGGCGAGATTTGGGTCGGTCTCTGCCGTGCTGTTCCCGCCGTAGCCAGCCTCAGCCGCCAGAGGAAGCACGCAGCGGAACTGGCTGTGGTGGTACATTCCGGTTTCGAGAGCGCCGAGCTCGAGCGCCTCGGTGCTGAAGTCCCCCGAGCTGGAGCCGGCACCGGCGGGCGACTCCGCCTGCCTACCGCAACCACGCCAGTAACGACTGCCCGTCGGCTCGCTTTCTTCACCGGGTGCCAACAGCACCGCGCCCTGGCGACCAAAGGCGATCCGCTCGCTGCCCGGCATGTAGCGAGGGTCGCGCGGACGCTCGCGGATCACGTAGGTCTCGGGCGACTCAAACCATCCCTCGTGCGTCTCGATGAAATACGAGAGCCTCGTGTACTGACCGAACCACGCGACCGCCTGCTGAGGCATCTCTGCAAGCATTGTCTGATCGGGCCGGTCTGTTTGATGCTCTTGAAAGTCAGCGAACCCGTTTTGATTGAAGTCCGCAGCGGCAAACGCGCATGCCTTGGTGAGGCTGTTCTTTTGCGCCGGTGTCAACGCCTGGGTATTCCCGCCCGACAGGGGCAAGGCAGGCTGCTCCGCCTGGGGAATCTGAACGTCTGTGCGATCGTTGCCGGCATGCTCGTAGAGCGGCAGCGGAACGGCCACGGGCTGACTCCCGTCGGAAATCAGGTCGATGCGCAGCGGGTCGGCCACATAGGGATCGTCGTTTTCAAGTCGGACGTGGCGTACGCGGCGAACATCACACCGCGCCTGCTGCTGCTCACCGCTGTTCGAACTCTCTGAAAATGCGATGACTTCAGCGTTGACCCAGCCGTCTCCATCCATGTCGCACTCGGTGGGAAGCCCCTCCGCGTTGGGGAAGTACCCGTCCATCATCTCGCAGACGCACGTGCCGCCATTGGAGCCGGTGGCGTTGACCGCGCGTCCTGTCGTGCCCGCGATCGGCTGTCCCCCGCTCGTTCGACACAGGGAGGTAGCGAACGCGGAGTTGCTGCAAGAAAAGCAGCGGCTCAGCCCGTCCGCGCCCACCGACCCAGCGAAGCCAGTCTCACAGATCACCCCGCAAACCGCATCAAATCCATCTCCGCCTTCCAAGCAAACTTCGCCAAGGCCGCAGGTGGACGTCACCTCGGCACAGCTCAGGGGCTGACGGCAGCGCTCTTCGTCTGCATCCCAGACGCGCCCCTCTGTGCATGCCGTATCGCAATAGGACGCTCCAGACTGAACACAAACCCGGCCCTCGGCCTCACAATTGAGATCCTCACAGGCTACGGAAGGCATGCATGTGCCGTCCCGTTCAAAGTGCCCAGGAAGGCAGCCGCCGCACGAAACGCCCTGCTCAGACTCGAAGCAGTAGCGATGCTCTTCAGCGCAGGACAAGCACGGGGTTTCTATGCAGCCCTCGGTGGACGTGCTCAGAGGCTCCCGATAACCCGGCAGGCAGGCGCCGCAATCTGTACCGCTCGTGCCGCAAGCTCGACCGACATTTGCACACTCGGATGCGCTGCACAGAGAACCACCGGTGCAGCGTATGTCGGTCTCGTCGAGCCCATCGAGACAACCGCCGCAGGTCGCCCCCAAGTCTCGGGTCACGCACGTCCTGCCGAGCTCAGCGCAAGCCGTAGTGAGGGACTCAGGCGTCGAAGCGTCACAGCGCATGCCTTCGATAAGCTGGCAGCTGCCGTCCGTGTCTGGGGCGTAGCCGGGAAAACATTCACCGGGAGTGCAGGCTAGCGCTGCAT
Organism: Myxococcota bacterium; assembly: GCA_039030515.1. Lineage (GTDB taxonomy): Bacteria > Myxococcota_A > Polyangia > Polyangiales > Houyiibacteriaceae > JBCCEA01. The sequence goes on from JBCCEA010000048.1 coordinate 9,482, forward strand.
CGTCTGCCCGGCACGCGACACCCTCTCCGCAATCGAGTTCACGCTCGCAGATGTTCTCTTCGTCGCAGGAAACGCAAGGCTCGGTTCCGGAGTCTGGCGCAAATTTACCCGAGACATCCGAGGAGCTCCCACCGCAGCCGGCCGAAAGCATGGCGAACAAAGGCAGTGTGAAGCAAAGAAGCCCAGCCCGAAGCAGAGCAGAGATAGGACACGGATAAAAACGAATGGTCTTCATGAGTTCGTGCGCTTAGGTAGTAGGCTGAGATTGAGTATTAGGCATCGCTGGAACAGAGAGTCTGCGGTAGCAGGGAGCTTGTTGTGACAGGGACGCACTCGGGACAAGGCAAGTAAGTTAAGATCAAGAAACAAGTGAAACGTTCATGGGCGTACCAGTTCCGTTGAGTGGAGGATCTGGCGCAATGAACGAAACTTAGGGAGCGCGTTCGACAGATTATGCCGCGCGCAGGACCTGACGTCGCCTCGAGCCAGCTTAGATGTCTGGCCTAGATGCGACGTGTGGGGGTTGTACGCTCAGGACTGCCGAAAATTCCTAAGAACCTGAATCATGAGCGCTCACGAGGCTTCTTGCACAGGAAGGCTCTTTATGTAGCGTTAATTCCAAAACGATATCGAAACTGCAATCGTGTTTACGCACGAATAACTAGCATATACCGAGACCGGTGCCACTAGATTGAGATTCGATCGAGACGATTCGAGGTCGGTCATAGAGTCGCAAAGAAGCCGGGGTGCAGCGGCAAGTCCGCGCAATATGCGACTTATTTTACCTGACAAGATGAACTGGAAGGCCGGTCGAGAAAGGCAGTCGATTCCTCACTTCGGATGCCGGAATTCGTTCCACACTAAAGCGAATTCAGCTCTACAGGTAGAGAGAAACAGAACGTGCTGCCGCTCCCTTCTTCAGACTCTATCCAAATGCGACCGCCGTGTGCATGTACAATCCGGCGGCAAGTAGCAAGGCCGATACCGCTTCCTTCCTGACCTTGGGCGGTACTGAGGCGAACAAGCGGCTCGAATATCGAGTCCTGATACGCTTTGTCTATTCCGATTCCATTGTCGGTGACGGCGACGACAACGCTCCCGTCCTCACCGTCATGAATGGAGATGCGTATTTGTGGCGTTACGTCGTCTACGTATCGAATCGCGTTGTCGATCAGGTTCTGCAACACCCGAATCATCAGCTCCCGGTCCACGTGAACTACGGTGTGGAACTCCGGCGCATTCGATTCCGGCACACGGAGCTGCGCACCGGTTTCAGCGAGCTCTTGAGAAAGAAGCCGCAGCGCTTCGTCGATCAGGTCGACAACCCTACAGTTCTGCAGGCCGTGAACGAGCTCTCCCGACCTTGAGAACTCCAGCAACGATTCGACCAGCTGACCCAAACGTGTCGCCGCGCGATGCACGTGGCCCATGAGTTCTCGCGCTTGTGGGGAAAGCCGACCTTGAATCTCCTGCTCGACCAGCTCGAGGTAGCTTCCAATTCGCCGCAAAGGCGCCTTGAGGTCGTGTGCGGCCGCCGCAGCAAACTCAGCGAGCGCGGCATTTGCCTTGTTGAGCTTTTTGACCAGTGTGGCGCGCTCCATCGCGTAGCGCATCGACCGCGCCAGCGTCCGGGGTTTGAGGTCGCCTTTTGCAAGAAAGTCCTGAGCGCCCAAACGAATCGCGTCGAGGCCAAGCTGTGGATCGTCAGTCGCGGTAAGTACGACAACCGGTGCCTGCGGCTCCTGTTTCATGATGGAAACGAGCGTGTCCAAACCTTGGGTTTCGGTCAGCCCCAGATCCAAAATGATCACGTCGAAATTTCTAGACCGCGCCAGAACCAGACCGTCTGAAAGATCGCTGGCTCGCTCGACCTCTACCGAGCGAAAACTAGCCGCACCAACGCAGCATTTGAACAGTTCGACGTGCGCATCGTCGTCCTCGATGAGCAGAATACTTATCTCTCGGTTCACGCAGTTGCTCCTACTGGAGCGCCTCCATCACGGCGCGCATCGCTTGGGTTGTGCTCTTGGCATCGGGGGTAACACACCTTCCGGATGCTCGGGGCAGCTCACTTCGGACTCCAGAAAGATTCCCCTCGATGCGGCTCTAGATCGTCCGTATCCGGCCAACTTCCTTGGCGCTTGGGAACAGAGCACCAAAAGGTCGAACCCGCCCCCGGGGTAGACTCGAGCCAAAGCCCGCCTCCAAGCACACGTGCTGCCTTTTGTGCGATGGCCAAACCTACCCCGTTGCCGCCCGCTGTTTTACTCAACTTCCGGAACAAGACAAAGATTCTTCGCTGGTGGGCCACAGGAATTCCGGCGCCCCGGTCACGCACATAGAGCGCGTAACGATCGACATCTTCTTCATATCCAATGTGAATTTCCGCTGAGGGCTGACCACAGCCGTGATCCAGCGCATTCTCGATCAGATTGTAGAGCATCTCACGCAAAGGCTGTCGCTTGGCGTACAGCTCCGGGAGCGCGGCATCGATAGCGATGTGCGCCCCCTGCGCGGTGAGGCGGTCGCTGAGTGAGGCCCGAATGTCATCGACGACTCCATTCAAATCGATCCACTCGTCGACGGCGCCACGTCCAACCCGGCTCAGCACGGTCAAATCGTCGAGCATCGAAGAGATCGCGCCGGTTCCCTTCAGCATCTTGTCGGCGGCGCTTTGCACAAGGGCATGATCTTGACGTGCAAGAGCTTCCTGCAGCAGAGCGCCAAACCCCTGAATCGTCACCAGCGGCGCCTTTAGATCGTGTGAAACCGCGTAGATGATCCGCTCGGTTTCATCGAAAAGGTCCTCTAGATGCGATGCGGACGCTTCCATGGGCGCTGCCTCGGGCAGAGCGCTGACCGTAAACTCGCTTAGGAGCAGGGGCTCCTCTTCAGTCTTGAGTAACGTGGTCGCGCATCGAATGGACACGTCCGATTCTTCTCGGCGCAGATCGAATTGCAGCTCTTCTGGAGACGAGGCGCAAGACGTCTGAGACATCAACCGAGCCACCAGCGCAGCGCGACGGGAACGAACCGCGATGGGAAGAAGCATCTCAAGCGGCACGCCGGCAAGCGCTGTTCTCCGGCAGCCGAACATGCGCTCTACGGCAAGGTTGGCGAAGACGATCTCCTGACCGTCATCGATCACCATTGCATGCCGTGCGCAATCTAGTGCGAGGAAATAGAGATCCTGCATGCTCCCCTTAATCGTTATCTTGCCTGCAACTTCGGGACGCAGACAGGGTCGAAGCGGGTCTGCGACTAGCCGAGCGCAGCAGCAACCTCATAACAGCTGTGCCCACGACGCTTGGCGGTATACATCGCGCGGTCGGCAGAACGCACAAGCTCTGCCGCGCTCGCGCCGTGATCTGGATAGAATGCGATGCCGATGCTCGAGGTGATGCAGACTTCGGCTAGGTCCAGCCGATAGGGACGACGTATCACCTCCAGCATTCGCTGAGCGATCAACGTAGCCAGCGGAAAGTCCGAGAGATTGTCCAATACCACCGCGAACTCATCTCCACCCAGCCGGGCCACGACATCGTACTCACGAACGGTGTCTTCCAGACGCCGGCTCACCTCCACCAGCAGCTGATCACCGGCTGCATGGCCGAACTTATCATTGACCGGCTTGAACTGATCGAGGTCGATAAACATCACCGCAAAAGGCTCGTTGGTCCTGCGTGCCCGAGAGAGGGTGTGCTGCAGGCGCTCTGTGAACTGGGACCGATTGGCCAAACCGGTAAGGGGATCAAATCTCGCGAGCTGACTGAGGTTCTGCTCGGATCGCTTGCGCTCTCGAGCATAGCGAATCGAGCGGAGCAGCCCGGTCGCGTCGACTCCCCCTTTGATGAGGTAGTCTTGTGCTCCTGCCTGAACGGCCTGGACGGCGATGCTTTCGTCGCTGAGGCCCGTCATCACGATCAGCGGCACATCGCTCGCTACGTTTTGTATGCGGATCACGGCATCAAGACCTCGAGCGTCGGGCAGAGAAAGATCCGTAATCACAACGCCATAGGAGTTCTTCTCGAGCAGCTCCAGTGCATGGCCAAGTCGCCTACTACGGACAAGCGTGCTCTTGTGATTCGAAAAAGAGAGGTAGGCTTCGACCAGACCCGCATCGGAATCGTCATCCTCAAGCAGCAAAACGGTATTGGGTCGACCGCTGCGGTCTGAAAACACCGGAGGTCGGGTACTGCGCGACTCATGAAGCGAAACCGAACGCCTGACGGTGTCGACAAGCTCGTCGTCATCAAAGGGTTTGACGACGATCGAGGACACATGATTGCGAAGCTGAGCGTCCGCAGGAATCTCGACCTCAGAACGCCCAGTGACGATGACAAAAACAGTAGACGGGGTTTTGGGGTGTAGTCGGCGTATTAACTCGATACCGTCGACATCAGGCATCTTGAGGTCGGTGACCACTACCGGGTAGCAGAACTGCTCCGCCATGCAGAGCGCCTCGGAGGCATTCGAGGCGACATCGACGACAAAGCCTTTGGTCCGCAGGAGGCGTGCAAACGAAGAACGGCACAGCGCATCATCATCGACAAAGAGAACACGTGGATGATCGTCGACATGTAGGAGATGAGCCTGCTCTTCGTCCAACACCATCCGGTCGCGATCCATCGAGCTCATCGCTCTATGTGTACGGCTATGCGTGCGTTTCTTTAAGTTCCTAGACATGTCAATGACGCAGTTTTACGCGCTGCTCGCCACCTGACGCCTGTGCCGGCAACGATGGAGGCGCGTGCCCACGTATCTGAGCGAGAACGTACCAAACTTGAGGGCTCGATCATTAAAGTAAGGCAGATTTGTCGACTCGAACACGTCCCTGTTTTGGCATTCGGTCCTTAAAACAGCGGCGTTATAAGCCGGTGCAGCCCGAGGCGTTCAGGTAATTCGACCCCTCGAGATGCTCAGCAAAACTCCATCGACACCGGCTCAATTACCGAGGAACACTGTCGTTCTTTTGATGGAAGCACCATGGAGGCTCCACCCTATCCGCGAAACGAGGTCGAACGGCTGAGCACCCTCCGAAGTTACTCGGTGCTCGATACAGAGGAAGAGGCGGCATTCGATCGGATCGTGCACATGGCCCAGTCGATCTGTCACACCCCGATCACCCTCGTCTCACTGGTCGATGACCACCGTCAGTGGTTCAAAGCCCGCATCGGACTGGTCGCGTCCGAAACCCCTAGAGATATCTCTTTTTGTGGACATGTTGTCTTCGGCGCCGAGACCCTGGTAATCGAAAACACCCTAGAAGATGCGCGTTTTAGAGACAATCCCCTCGTCGTTGGATATCCGCACATTCGCTTCTATGCCGGCGCTCCGTTGCGCGCTCCGAGTGGACATATTCTCGGCACCCTCTGCGCCATCGACCATAGGCCAAGGCAGCTGAGTTCCGAAAAGCGCATGCAACTGGAAGATTTGGCGCATGTCACGATGACTCAGCTCAATCTGCAGCGTCAGATATCGATGCGTGAGAAAGCAGAGCAAGACAGTCGAAACGCGAACGCTTTTCTCGAGACGGCCCGTAAAACACAGAGGAATTTCTTCGAGGTATCCCTCGACCTACTCTGCATCGCGGGTTTTGACGGATACTTCAAAGAGCTGAATCCCGCCTGGACCGATACCCTAGGTTGGTCACTGAAAGAACTCTACAGCAGACCTTTTATCGACTTTGTGCATGCCGAAGACCGCGAAACCACCGTCCGTGAAGCGCAGAAATTAGCAAGAACAAGGGAATATAAGGCCGTTAAGTTTGTCAACCGATACCGAACCAGAGAGGGTGACTACCGCTGGCTGATGTGGTCCGGCACCCAAAATCCCGATGGGACCGCCATCATCGCCGCAGCAAGAGATATCACCACACTGAAGGCTCAAGAGGCGCGATTGACCGCAGAGTGTGACGCGGCTGAGGAAGCCAATCTGGCGAAGTCGACCTTTCTGGCGAACATGAGCCATGAGCTGCGCACCCCGTTGAACTCGGTCCTGGGGTTTACCAGCCTCCTACTACGCAACGCAGGTCAGCGATTCTTGGATAGAGACCTTGATCTCTTGGAGCGAGTTCACAAAAACGGACAGCACCTGCTGTCGATGATCGATGAGATCTTGGACCTCTCCAAAGTAGAGGCTGGTCAAACCACCTTGGAGAAAGGCCCAGTCGCACTCAGTGAACTTATCGAAGAGATTCAAGACGAGCTCGCGGAACGCTTTACGGCAGCCGAAAACACACTCCGCATTTCGGTACCCACGAATCTTTTGCCGATTGAGGCAGACGCGAGGCGACTCAAGCAGATCATCGTCAACCTGGTGGTCAACGCCAATAAGTTTACCAAGCGAGGCGCGATCGAAATTCGCGTATGCGCAACAGACTCGACTCCGGTCCGCATCGACGTTGTGGATACGGGGATCGGAATACCTAAGATGAAACAGCAGCAGATTTTCGGAGCGTTTCGTCAGGCCAGCGAAGGCACAAGCCGGCGGTATGGAGGCAGTGGACTCGGGCTTGCTATCAGTCGAACATTATCGGAACTACACGGATTTGAGCTGGGCGTGGTCAGCCGAGAGCATGAGGGCTCCACCTTCTACCTGAAACTTGCTCCTGGTGTGCGCACACCGACCCATCGATCGTCGTCAGAGTCTGCACCTAGCGACATTCAATCGATGGGTTCGACGCCGGATAGTACATGAGCAGAGTGGTGCCGGGCGGTTGAGCCACGCGTCGCACTGAACGCTGCGGTCCACTGCCTAAAGCAAAGAGTTCGATGAAACGAATCGCGCTGATCGAGGACAATGAGGACAACCGGCTGCTGGTTGAAGTGCTTTTGTCCGACCGTTTTCAACTCGACGAATATGAAGACGGGAGATCCGGCATGGCGGGCCTTCGGTCGAACAAACCCGATCTGGTCCTGCTCGACATCTCGCTACCTTTTCAGAGCGGCATCGAGGTGCTCCAGGAGATTCGAGCCGACGCGTCCCTCGCAGATCTTCCCGTGATCGCTCTGACCGCCCACGCCATGGCCGACGATAAAGAGGAATTTCTGAGCAAGGGCTTTGACGCGTACGTGAGCAAACCGATCCTCGATGAGCGCATCCTGTTTGAGGCGATCGACAAGCTACTCGCCGCCGGCCCCGAGCCTCACTAGGTCAGGGGCGAGAGTTCCCACCGACCTTTTGGCATGGGGGCGGAGCATCGGCTCGACCCTCGAGAGGAGGCGTGGTGTTGCGGTGATGGTGTTTTTTCCATGCTGTTTCTTCGGCAAAGAAGATCGATAGATCGCCTCAACCCTTGCTATAGGCTCCGGATGTACGATCCGACCGAAGACAGGCCGGCTTCCTCGACGACCGAGGGCAAGCCATCCTCTCAGGCGAACAGCCCCGCACCTCTCGTAAGCGTAGCGATGGGAAGTCGCAGTGATCTCAAGGTGTTACAAGAGGCGCTGAACCTACTCGAAGCGCTGGGCGTGCCCCATGAAGCGATGATCGTCTCGGCGCACCGCACACCAGATTGGATGAACGAATACGCTAGGGACCTTGCATCGAGAGGCATCGAGGTGGTTATCGCGGCAGCGGGAGGCGCAGCCCACCTACCGGGCATGATCGCTGCCCAAACCTTGCTACCGGTCTTGGGGGTTCCTGTGGAGGTGGGATCGCTCGGAGGGGTGGATGCCCTACTCTCGATCGTTCAAATGCCGCGAGGGGTCGCCGTCGGCACGCTGGCGGTGGGTCCAGCAGGAGCCTTCAACGCAGCACTCTTGGCCGCTCAGATCGTCGCAGGGTCAAGACCGGAACTAAAGCAACGCTTGGCGGCATGGCGCGAGTCGCGACGCGCACACGTGATGGCCGACCGGAGCATCCGATGACCCAGGCGATCGCACCCGGAGGAATACTGGGCCTCCTCGGCGGTGGTCAGCTTGGCCGCATGGCGGCTCTTTCGGCTCGGTCTCTCGGTTATCGAGTGCATGCTCTCGACCCAAACCCCGAGTGCCCGGTGCGACCATTGTGCGAGCGTTTCTTCCACGCCTCTTTGGACGATCCCGATGCAGCCGCCCAACTGGCGGCCTCGGTCGACGTAGTCAGTATTGAGCGGGAGGATATCGGACTTGAAAGCCTTGCTGCAGTCGAGCGAGTGGCTCCACTTCGCCCGGGTCGCCACGTACTGCAGACGATCCAAAATCGCGGAGTCCAGAAGCAGTGGCTCAGGAGTCAGGGTGTTCCAGTGGGTCCTTTCGAAATACTCCGCTCGGTGAGAGATTTAGAAAGCGCTCAAAAACGTTTTTCTGGTCAGACGCGATTCAAGGCAGCCTGCGGTGGATTCGACGGGCGCGGACAGTGGTCCCCGAGCGAACTGCCTCAGCGCTCGTCGGGCGATCCGTTCTTCGAGGAGACTCAGGGCCTCATCGCAGAGCAAGAGCTGGAGCTTGCCGATGAGCTCTCGGTTCTGGTCGCTCGTTCGCCGAATGGGGAAACCAAAGCGTATCCGGCAGCCCATAACTTCCATTCCGAAGGGGCTCTCGAGACAAGCGTCTTGCCCGCCCTACTCCCCAGCTCGCTGCTGCTCCAAGCGGAAACGCTGGCGGTGGACATTACAAAGGCTCTCGATGTGGTCGGTCTCCTCGTGGTGGAACTATTTCATACTCGGAAGGGCGAGTTGCTCGTCAACGAACTGGCCCCTCGCCCCCACAATAGTTTTCACTCTTCTGAGTGGGCGTGCACTACGAGTCAGTTTGAGCAGTTGGTGCGGGCGGTGTGTGGGCTTCCTTTGGGCGACGTCAGCGTGATCACCCCTACGGCGATCGCCAACCTGTATGGGGATCTCTGGCTAGAGGGCAACGAAGAGCGGCTGATCGAGCTCCTCGGTGCTCCAGGGCTTCATCTGCGCCTGTACGACAAGTCTCCCCGCAAGAGGAGGAAGCTCGGTCATTTCGCCTGCACCGCAGCCACGCCGGAGTTGGCTCTACAGCGGGTAGAAACCTATCGTCAAAAACTCTGGGGCTCTGGATCAAAGACTTAGGTGAGAAGCGCACCGAATCTGCGCCAATCACTATTCACTCATAGCGTGGTACGTACCTATCTTGCCGCTTCGGAAGAAAGCATTTCGACGACTGCATGCCTACCGTGGCGCTTTGCATCATCGGCAGGGATGGTTCCCCAGCGGTCTCGAGCGTTGAGATTGGCACCGTTGCTTACGAGGTAACGCACGATATCGAGGTGGCCCTCTGCTGCTGCGAGATGCAAGGGGGTGCGAAAGTCGTAGTCTGCGCAGTCTAGGGGCACCCCTCGCGCCACCAACCGAAGCATCGCACGCAAATCTCCGACAGCCGCCGCCCAGATGAGCTCAACCACCAAGTCCGGATCGGTCGTGACCGCCGCATTATCCGTCGGTGGAGCAAGGTCAGTCTGACACGGACGGGTTCCTTCAGCGGCACCTGCGGCTCTTAAGAGCTCGACAACGTCGGAGCGCACATGGGTGATCGCATCATCGAGCGGTGTACCCCCCCAGCGATCGTGGACGTTGAGATCGACATGAATGCCGCGCTCTTTGAGTTTTAGGAAAAAAGCAACCATGGTCGCGCGCCCCTCGGCAGCAGCCAGATGAAGCGGTGTGCGACCGTCGTAGTCCGAAACGTTGACGTCAGCACCGAGGGTAACTTGCCTTTGTATTGCAGAAACATCTCCCTTGGAAGCGGCCCAAATCAAACTGTGCACGTGTCGCGACTCCGCTTGAATCGAACTGACTCGCGGATCCGTCTTGCCCGCAGTGCCGGCGAGAATATCGTAGTTGTGAAAGTTAAATCGCTTTACCAAACCCTGACAAAACTTAATGCCTCTCACCGAGTTTCCGATCTCATCGAGTCGCGGTGACCAGCAGCAGAGTCCCATGACGTTCGGCACGACAACCCACAGGCCTCCCGAAACGCCGCTCTTTGCGGGCAGCCCTATGGTGAAGGCAAACTCTCCGGAGAAATCATACATGCCGCATGAATTCATCAGAGACAGGCAGTGCTGCACCGTTGTGGTCGAAAACACCCGTTCTCCGGTGACGGGACAAATCCCGCCGTTTGCAAGCGTCGCGGCAACAGTGGCGAGGATTTCGGTGGTCACCTCCATCGAGCAACATTGAAAGTAAAACTCGAGAACTTCGAAGAGATCGCTGTCCTTCGGAAACGCTCGTTTTTCACGCATGAAATGGCCTAAGGCAAAATTGCGATCCGCTGTCTCACGCTCCGAAAGATATACCGAGTTGCTAAAACGCGGGGCCGTGCCGCCTGCCAAGGCCTTCCACCGCCCAAGGACGTAGTCGAAACGCTTGCCGGCCCAGCCTCGCAGGTCTCTGCCCTCATCGATTCGCTTACGCCGCTCCGAGAGGCGGATAAGGGAACAGGCCATGATCGCACCAGCATTGATAAGCGGATTGTGGGGTTTGTTCTGAGCGTTCAGTTTGATTTCATTAAAGCTCGCTCCACTTGGTTCACGCCCGATGAATCGATGGACCTCATCTGCACCGTGCTCCTCGAGCGCCAAACAGTAATTGATCGGTTTGCAGGTTGACTGAGCCGTAAAAAACACTTGGCTGTCGCCTACAGAGTATCTCTGACCGTCCACCGTGCAGAGAGAAACGCCGAACTGATCGACTTCGGGCTCCGGGAGCCGAAGCTGGGGAATGTAGTCCGCTGAAGCACCGGACCGACACTCGATGCACTGGCCGTAGAGCGCTTCGATTTCCGCACAGAACTGGCGAAAATCTGGGATCATTAGATTTCCCTGTAGCGCTCTTTCGATGAGCAAAATATTGTGCCTGACCGCCTCGGCAAACACATCCCCCGGAACGCCTCCGAGCCTCCGCGACCCTTGAGCCGCTTGCTCCCTTTCGTATCGACGAAGCGAGTCCATCGTCAGCGACACCCGGGGGTCGTCCATCCGAATGCCTGCCTCTTCGAGAGCAGCTTCCAGGTCGCGACGGTAGATCGTACCGTCTGACGAGACATCGAGGGCACGAAAAAGCCGCTTCTCCCGGAGGTCTGCATTGGAGAAGATTGATCCAGAAGCGGCCGAGCTCGATTTCAAATCATTCACCTTCACAAAAACGCCCCCTGTCGGCCCAACAACTCAACAAACCACACGCGGTAACAACCTTAGTTGTTGGTGTATCGCGGCCCTACGATATCACTCCATCTTTAGATTGCGTACCGCCGCAGAACAGAAACTCGAGAGGAAACTAGGCTAAGATCTAAGTGAGGCTAAGCAAGGATACTTTTAGACAGACTTGTTCACGTTGTTACCTTTTGCTGGATCCAATGAGGGCCGCGGTGCAGTGGACGACGTTTCTTCGATGAGCTTCAGCGCTGCCTCGCCAGACTGCTCCAGTTGGCTCTTTTGCCGAGAAAGAACCGCCGCCTCGATTTGTGCTCCCACCGGGAGCGAACTGTTGATTTCACTCATAGGCGGCGATTCGGACGCAACTCCTAAGTCCTTGAGCTGAACTACGAAACAAACCGTCATCCATCGGTCAAATCGGAACGCAGGCGTGCTCCGACCACCTCGCAAGCACCAGGCACCTCTCACTTAGGAAACAGAGGGTTCCGGCCACGGACACACCGTACCAAGTACGGATTGTCTAGGTTCCGTCCATATGGAAACCGTACCTCCCGCAAGGATGCAGAACCGTACCTGGTACGAGTTGTCTAGGTTCTGTTCATGACTGCAGCCGTGTGCTGCCGCACAAGCCATATTTAGCGCAGCTCGTCCAAGCATTTGAATGCTATACACTTATCGCTCCTCAGACAGAACATTCCCGCTTCAGATACACCGTACCTGGTACGGGTTGTCTAGGTTCTGTCCATATGGAAACCGTACCTCCCGCAAGGATGCAGAACCGTACCTGGTACGGGTTGTCTAGGTTCCGTCCATATCTAAAGGCACGAAAACCGTACCTGGTACGGCGTTGAGCCGACCGCCGAGCAGGGGGTGGGCGGTGCATCGGCGGAGACGGGCAAAACTTGTTAGGCTCTCGGGATGGTACGTCTCATCTTGACCCATCCTGGTGGCGCACATAAGGACGATGCATTGGCCGCATGCGTGCTTGCGGCAACACATCAGGTCCCGATCGTGCGTCGCAACCCGACCCCCGAGGAGCTGGCGGATCCCTTGGTAGCCATCGTCGATATCGGCGGCAGCGACGACGCCGCCCTTCAGAACTTTGATCACCACCAATATCCAGCAGACCATCCCCCCACCTGCGCCCTCAGTTTGGTGCTCATGCGCCTCGGCCTGTACGAAGATGCGCTGCAGTTCTGCGAATGGCTGCCGACCGCCGAGTGGTTTGACAGCCGAGGTCCAAACCGAACCGCAGATTGGCTCGGCGTACCGAGGAAGGTCATCGCCAAACTGCACTCCCCGATAGACATCACACTCATGCGACGTTTTTCCGCCGCCAGCGAGCTGCGGCCGGGAGAAACCCTCTACGAGTTTATGAAGATGATCGGCGAGGACCTAATCGACTATCTGACCTCGATTCGAACGCAGATCGAAGAGGTGGCAGGCAAGGTCGAACACTGGACCCTCAGCTCCGCTGACGAGCCATTTCAGGCGGTATTTCTACCGAGAGTCGAACCAATCCCGGCAGAGCCGAGCGGTGCCCTGATGGCCTATATTCGCGACCGCAAGCTGAGCGCCACCACCGCAGCGATCGTCTATCCGGACCGGCGAGGGAGTGGCTATGGACTGACCCGCTACGACGATCACCCCCAACTCGACTTCAGGCAGGTATCCGCAGAGCCGGACGTGCGTTTTGCACACGCAAGCGGCTTTGTATGCAAGACAGAGGCTCAAAAGCCTGCCCGACTGCAAGAATTGCTCATTCAAGCCTGGATCCCACAACAGACTTAGACAACCAAGCACGTTTCGATAACCGAGAACGATCAGGCCTCGGGGCACCGACAAATAGCCAGCAGTCACTCTGAATCCCTATTGCAGCGCCGCTCTGCTCGCCTGACTGCATTCCGTCCTCAGAGTCAACTGCGTTGGTCCTCGATTCGGCGCTGAGCAAACCCGACGTTGCGATGCTGCGCAAACCACGCTAGGCAGATCACGTCAGGGAAACACTCTCATTTCCCTCATAAATTGAGCAAACGCGTCATCGAAAGCGCGTCATTTAGTCTGCGTCATTTGAGCAGAGAGGGATCCCTATGTGGTTTTCAAGATGCAGTTCAAGTGCAAACGGCTTTGAGCGTCTTTTCGATATATGCCCTATCGGGACAAAGGTCGGACTCTATGGCCTATTGCCGAGTTCACTCGTGGACGAGCTATCCGAGGCTGAGAATGCCTCCAAGCTGATGGAGGTTGCCAGCTCGTGATGAGAGGGATGCAACGAGGTTTTGGATCTGATTCCAACGAAGAAAAAAAGGAAGAAGAAGAAGAACCCGTCCACCGCCCCGCTAGCGACTCCTCATCGCTAGAGGAGGACCCTTACGGCAATGGCTCTACATCTTCAGTAAGCCCACCTACCCGGTCACCTGCACCGTCCGGCGACTCACCGGACGTTCGTCGACCCAACGCGTACCACCCAACAAAAAAAGCTCCAGACACGACAGCATTTTATCCAACTGCAGGTGAGTTTCGATTTCCCTGGGGAGATCCTCTTTGGGAAGACCTGATAAGCCAGCACGCGGTAGTCAAGAAACCGACCTCTTTTGCGCTTTCCACGTTCTACCTTCCTTGGCTTTATCGGCAATGGGTCGCGACAAAAAACGCGCACGGCGCGCATAGAGCAGGCTTCAGAAAATCTCGTCCACCGCCTATCGACCGCACCACTGCAATGGTGTCGTTAGTGGAACCTGGAACCAACATTTTTGGGGTAGATCCTCACAATCCATTTGCCGAAGGTTATTACAGCAACGCCCTGCAAGCGAGACTGAACGTACTTGCCCAGATTCTCTTTTTTGTGCCCTACGTGGGTCCCACTCTTTCCATGGGAATGAACGGTGCCAACCAGGCAAGTAGAACAGAGCGCCACCGGTACCACGAACAGCACGTAGCGGATCAAGCCAACGCAGACGCCTGGCAGGCAGTAGTGGAACATGAGCAGGAGGCACATCAAAGGTTAAAAGGCGCCCTCGAGAGCCGAGGAGGATGGAATCTCGAGTTCCTCTTAGAAATAGCAGGATTGGCTGTCGCGCGGCATAGACACGTTAATGCGATCCAAAACGCCATAGCCAATCATGACTATACAGGCGCTGAAGAACATGCAAAGCAAGCCGTAGATGTACTGGCGCGCTATAACGCACTTCTCCTAGAAGATGTCGAAAACGATAACGGGCGCCATTCTGCAAGAATCTCTGTTGATGACGCGACTCGTGTAAGAATCGAAAAGCTTCTGGGTAATCTCGACAGGAACGACTCTTTTCAGGGTCAAGTTTTCAACGCACTGAGTAAGTTCAAAGAGAGATCTAACGGGGACACAACTGCTTCGACTCCAACGAGTACAAGATCACGTCTCCGCACAAACGAAGATAACCCCGAAGCTTTACGCACAGAATCACAGGCCAGTCTCAACATGCTTGTCCGTGCGCTCATTGAGGCTGAGCGAAGTCGATTTTATCGAGGGCAAACTACACTGACTACAATCAGCAGCGCAGCTGAGTCCGCGGGTGCGATTCCGTTTTTCTATCTAACGGCTCTTTCTACAGCTTATTTCTCCATGGATGTTGTTTTCCAGTCGAGCGTTGCCGCGAGGGGAGTTTTTCTAGCGATCACCCTTGCAGCCCCTTATTTGGTATTCCTAACCAACTTCGCCTTCGCCGTGTACGGTGCGATAACCGCAGTCGAAACCACAAAGGCAATCGAACGACTGAAGGAAAACCTTCGCCGATTCAAAACGCATCTCCATAATCCGCCAGTCGATCCATCGGGGATTGGGGATAAGGCGTACGCGAAGACTTTGATCTGTACAGTCGAAGCACTGGTAAGATGCCTCGAACGGAAGAAAAGATTCGCTGCCATGGCTTTGGCAAGCTCGACCTTAGGACTTGTGTTCGGGGCGATAGGTTTCGCGAGCGCACCTCTACCGCCACTAAGCATTCCTCTGCTTGTGGCAGCCTTCGGTCTCCACGGCTTTAGCATCATTTGCTCGTTCGCAAGCTCCGCAAGCGCCCTTGGGACCGCTGCAACTGATGTAACACTGGGCAGTAGATTTGCCTGTTCCCAACAGTTCGTTGACTTCGAAGGACTTGAGCGAGATCTACAGAGACTACCCGCTCAGACCACGGGGGCGTCCACCCTGCTCGACCAGGCAAAGCAAGTATTTCCGGGGTACCTCCAGCAGGCAGAGCATTGTCTAGGATGGGTTCGCTTTTGGTACCTCTACAACCGTCACATTCGTCGGCACGCTCGGCAATCCTGGCGAAGTCGGTACGACGAAAAGCTCTTCGCTACGCTGATCAGAAAGGCAGCGGCTCCCTATACCGACGAAGCGCACAAAACACTGAGAGAGACTATCCTATCGCTTCGGGGGAACAGACATCTCCAGCAAATCTTCGAGCGCCTTGAACAGAAACGCCGCGAGATCAGAGCATCTCTCCCGTCGAACGATTGGACCGGCCGGTCGCTTTGTACCAGAGATGGCCAACTGCTTTCGAAGATTCGGGTCGCGTCGATCTCTGCCGTTCTCGAGTTCTTAATCACGGCAAAGGAGCAAGGGCCGACGAATGAATGGCGTGATGTGGCGGGCAGCGCGAGCCAAGAGAAGTGCAAAAAGCTTTTAGGCTTTGAGGAAGCGTCACCCACAAATGCTCACTCGCCTTCGCCAGGCCGAAGGGAATATTTGGACGCGAATTGGGTCGGCACTCTCGAGAATCTCTACGCTCAATGTGAAAAACTAGGCATCGAAAATAATTTCTACGAAGAAATGGCGGAACGCGCCTTCATTCGTCACCACTATGGAAGAAACAATCCCCATTTCTGGTGGTTTAGGCTGGTCAAAATTAACCCGGGCGGAGACGTAGCGATCTGGCCTGGAATAAACTCATTTGCCTACGGAAAAGGAGTGCAAAGAGACGGGCGCGCACGTTTCAATCACCACAACACAAAACACGCATATATCTTCAAAATTCGCGAGTTCCTAGAGCATCTAAAGTATGTGTATGGTGAACAGGAAGCGACGCCGACTAATTTCGATAGTCGTAAAGTGCCGCGGTGGGAAAACTACACAAGTCATAAACAGTTGTGGAACATAGGTGCTGATCCTACAAGACCTCCCAACTGCAGAAAGTATGGGCATCAATATCCAGCAAACTATGCACCGGACGGATTCTTTTGGAACTCATACTATGGCCACCACAGGAGCAAAGACCATATCCAGACGGTGGAGGAATCGTATTTGCGAAGCCTCGAACGAACCGCACTCAAACGTCAATCCGAGAGAATCCACGCTGGAATGATGGCCCTTTACGAACATTGGTTTTCCTTCGCCTATGCGCAGCAGCTGGTGACCCCAACCCCAACCGAAGTGCCGACCATGCCTTCAAGCGTACCTTGCTCGGCCTGGAGTGGAGTTGCCCCCGAAGAATTGGACAGGTTATTTAGGTAGCTCGCGCGCGCCGAAAGGCGCGCGGAGATGACATCTTGAGGCCCTTGTGTGGATGCTCCTCGTTGTAGGTTTCAAACCAGTCGTTGAGCTTCGCCATCACA
>JBCCEA010000049.1:0-24283 GCA_039030515.1 Myxococcota bacterium
ACCGAGCCGGGCGCCGCCAGCACCTGGCCTCGCTCCACTTCTTCTTTCCCAACTCCCCGAAGCAGACAGCCCACGTTGTCTCCCGCTTGACCCTGGTCCAGCAGCTTCCGGAACATCTCGACGCCCGTCACCGTCGTCTTCTTTGGGTCGGAGAATCCCAGAATCTCGACGTCGTCTCCCACCTTGATCACTCCGCGTTCCACGCGCCCAGTCACCACGGTCCCGCGACCTTTGATCGAGAATACGTCTTCGATCGCCATCAAAAACGGCTTGTCTACTGCACGCTCCGGTTCCGGTATGAAGCTGTCCAGCGCGGCCCCTAGTTCCAGCACTGTGTTTACCCAGGCTTCTTCGCCTTCCAGCGCCTTTAGAGCAGACCCTCGAACCACCGGTGCGTCGTCACCCTCGAAATCGTATTTACCCAGTAGCTCGCGAACTTCCATCTCCACCAGCTCGAGCAGGTCTTCATCTTCGACCGCATCGCACTTGTTTAGGAACACCACGATCTTCGGCACGCCCACCTGTCTCGCCAGCAGCACGTGCTCTTTCGTCTGCGGCATCGGTCCGTCTAGAGCGCTCACCACTAGGATCGCGCCATCCATCTGCGCCGCTCCCGTGATCATGTTCTTGATGTAGTCTGCGTGCCCCGGGCAGTCTACGTGCGCGTAGTGCCGATTGTCCGTTTCGTACTCCACATGACTCGTCGCGATCGTCACGATCTTCGAGTCATCGCGTACCGTACCTCCCTTTGCGATGTCGGCATAGGAGATCGCCGCGCCACCATGCTTGTCCGCCATCACCTTCGTGATCGCTGCCGTTAGCGTAGTCTTACCGTGATCGATGTGTCCGATCGTTCCCACGTTTACATGAGTCTTGGTTCGTACGAACTTCTCTTTGGCCATTTCTCGTCCCCGCGTAAATCCTTTAGCCTTTACGGCTTTTCAATCTCGAAGGCTGCTTATACTTCGACAACAATCTTGCTTCGACAACTCAGCCGCCTTTGGTTTTGCGAACAATCTCATCTTGAATGGTCGACGGCACTGCCTGGTACTCGTGAAAAAACATCGAGTATGTGGCGCGGCCTTGAGTCTTACTTCGAAGGTCCGTGGCATAACCGAACATCGTTGCCAGAGGAACCTGTGCTTGTATCACCTGCAGATCTCCACGACGATCCATTCCGGTTACGTTTCCTCTACGAGCGTTTACGTCGCCTATGACGTCTCCCATGTAGTCTTCAGGAACAACGATCTCCACGGACATCACCGGCTCAAGAAGTTCTACACCTCCCGAACTGGCCCCTTCTTGAAAGGCGATTGAGGCAGCCACCTCAAACGCGGGACCTGACGAGTCCACTTGGTGAAACGATCCGTCGTCCAGAGTAGCTTTTACGTCTACTACTGGAAAGCCCGCCAGTATTCCGCGTGTAGTAGCGTCGCGCAAGCCTTTTTCTACAGAAGGGACGAACTCCTTTGGAATGACGCCACCGTTGATCTGATTCTGAAAAACAAACCCGGTGCCCGGCTGGCCTGGCTCAAGGATGACCCAAACATGACCGAACATGCCGTGACCGCCAGACTGTTTTACGTACTTTCCCTCTGAACGAACCCGATTCAGCAGCCTTTCTCGGTACGCCACCTGCGGGGCTCCTGCATTGCACTCTACTTTGTGCTCCCGCTTGAGCCTGTCGATAATAATCTCAAGGTGAAGCTCACCCATTCCTGAAATAAGCGTCTGACCAGTTTCAGAATCCGTGTGTGTTCGAAACGATGGATCCTCGATCGCCAAGCGGATCAAGGCCTCACCGAGCTTCGCTTGATCGGCCTGAGTCCTAGGCTCGATCGCAATGGAGATTACTGGCTCCGGAAACTCCATTCGCTCGAGGACAACCGGTTTTTTTTCTGAGCAAAAAGTATCGCCAGTTGTACTGGTTTTCAGGCCAACGGCAGCGCAGATGTCTCCGGCTCGGACTTCCTTTACCTCCTCCCGCTTGTCTGCATGCATTCGGAGAAGTCGTCCGATTCTCTCCCTCTTCCCTTTCACGGAGTTGAGCACAGACGTACCACTGAGCGCGACACCCGAATAAACTCTGAGGAACGTCAACTGACCGACGAAGGGATCATTGAGTATCTTGAACGCTAGGGCCGCAAACGGCTCTGTATCGGCGGCGGCCCTCTGAACGATCGCATCGGGATCTTTGGGCAGACTTCCCTCGATGGCGGGGATGTCCATTGGGGACGGCAGGAAATTCACGACGGCATCAAGCAACTGCTGAACACCTTTGTTTTTGAATGCAGACCCGCAGAACACCGGAGTAAGTTCCTGCGAAAGAACACCCTTGCGAACAGCAGACAAAATCTCATCTGCAGTAAACGCCAAGTCATCCGCTAGATAGCGCTCCATGAGGAGGTCATCTGCTTCTGCCACAGCGTCGATTAGGGCGGACCGGGCTTCCTGAGCTTCGGCCTGGAATGCATCGGGTATGCCCTCTTCACTCCATTCGGCACCGAGCGCGTCGTCTCCAAAAATCAGAGCCTTCATCGATATCAAATCGATGACCCCGCGATGCTCGTCCTCACTGCCAAGCGGTAGTTGCAGTGCAACTGCATTGGCGCCCAGTCGCTGCTTAATCGACTCCAAAGCCTGAGGAAAATTGGCTCCGGTTCGATCCATTTTATTCACGAAACAAATGCGAGGAACGCCGTATCGGTCCGCCTGCCGCCAAACCGTCTCCGACTGAGGTTCTACGCCGGCAACGCCGTCGAACACGGCTATGGCTCCGTCGAGAACCCTGAGCGAACGTTCAACTTCGACGGTAAAATCAACATGTCCAGGCGTATCGATGATGTTGATACGGAAGGAATGATCACCAAAAGGACCGACGGATGGCCGCCAAAAGCAGGTGGTGGCGGCAGAGGTAATCGTGATTCCTCGCTCCTGCTCCTGCTCCATGTAGTCCATGGTGGCAGCGCCATCATGGACTTCGCCCACTTTGTAGTTAACCCCCGTGTAATAGAGGATGCGCTCAGTAGTGGTCGTCTTTCCGGCATCGATGTGGGCCATGATGCCGATGTTTCGATATCGCTCTAGCGAGTATTCCCGTGCCACAACTTCCTCTGGGAGGTCGAAGTATTGCGAACCGACTCAAACAGGCTGAATTGCGCCGGGCTTGTGCAGCAATTCACAGCTTGTATTTGATTCATTTCGCCCTATCTCCGACCCGGTGGTTTCCTTCTGGACCTATCCGGAAGAGTGGTTTGTTAAGCTACATAGCTGGACTATGCGGCGGACAGAGGAAGCGGACTCTACCAGCGGTAGTGGGCAAATGCTTTGTTTGCATCTGCCATTTTATGAGTATTTTCTCTTGTCTTAACTGCCTCACCGCGCCCTTGCGATGCTTCCATCAGCTCTGCGGCGAGTCGCTCCACCATCGACTTCTCACCGCGCTTGCGGCTGTATCGGACCAGCCATCGCATGGCCAAGGAAACGCGACGCTCGGGACGCACTTCGACAGGAACCTGGTAGGTTGCTCCTCCGACACGTCGGCTCTTCACTTCAACTTTGGGCTTCACCATATCCAGCGCTTTGCGGAACACGTCCATGGGAGACTGCTTGTACCGCTCCTCCAAAACGCTAAAGGCACCGTAAAGAATCTTTTCGGCCGTCGATCTCTTTCCGCTTCTCATTAAGATGTTAACGAATTTAGCGGTGAGACGGTCTCGGTACTTGGCGTCTGGAAAGACCTCACGCTTTGGGACTTCTCGGCGTCTTGGCATAGCGTCGCTCTACTTCTTGGGTCGCTTCACGCCGTATTTTGATCGGCGCTTGGTTCGATTGGCTTTGTTCGTATTGGATGGCCCACCAGCGCCAGTGGCGTCGAGTGCTCCTCGGACCACGTGGTAACGGACTCCGGGCAAGTCTTTGACTCGACCGCCGCGTATGAGAGCGAGAGAGTGCTCTTGTAAATTGTGACCCTCGCCCGGGATATAAGTGGTGACTTCGATCCCATTTGAAAGCCGAACTCGAGCTACTTTGCGCAGTGCGGAGTTCGGTTTTTTCGGTGTGGTCGTATAAACGCGGACGCAGACCCCACGTTTTTGAGGACAACCACCCAGAGCGGGCGATTTTGTTTTCTCTTTGATATCCTTACGCCCTCTTCTTACGAGCTGATTGATTGTCGGCATGAGATTCGTGAAAGCCTGTTGTCGTCGTGAAGTTTCCCTTAGGGGAGGCGGAGAATAACGGTACTTTCCGGACTGTCAAGCCTCTTGGGACACGTTGAATCGAACTTCCATGATCTTGAGGTGCTCAGCGAGCACGATCTTTAAGTTCAGGGTTGACCGTGGATTGGCCACTCCTCGATCACTGTATTCTCGGCTGGTAGAAAGTCCTCAGAGAGAGACTCAGGTAGCGCGCGGGGACGTTGGCTGCGAATCACAGGCCGGAAACGAATTTGTGCGTCGATGATCCCCGCGATGAGCGAAGCGCAGAATGCGACGTTAAGGGCGATATTTGCAGCTCGGACTCGGTCGGCTCGCCGTACGATTTCAGCTTCGCTCAGATCTTGCGCAGCGAGATGCGCGTGTGCCCACTGAGTCACAAACGAGGCAGACAAGGTCAGACTTTGAAACGATGCGAGAAACGCGCCGAGCCTGCGATGGTCGTTTCGGAACTGACCTACCCCGAAGGGAAGAAGCGCCAACCATCGAGAGTTTTGACGTTCTACGGTTTCCACGGCCGCCATTTCCTGCATGGTCACCCAAAGGGCTCTTCTGCGAGCCTGTTGCGCTTCCTCGGCCAGTCGCCGCCGCTCCGACTCCTGTTCTCGACGTGCGATGGCATCCGCATGCTGTCGTTTCAAACGCTCACGCACCGCGAAAAAGAGCCGAACCACTTCGTCCGGAAAGCCAGCCGGGTCGAGCGGAAACTCAGCATCCGCTTGAAGCAGAAGTTCAAATTGTCGAGATGCCTCGGTGTTTCGTCCCAAAAACACCAGACTGGAAGCCAGGTACTTCCTTGTTTCTAGCACCAGCGGAGCGCCTGGGTCTCCTTGGGCGGCGAACTCCTCCAGCAATGCTTCAAACTGCACGACCGCGGTATCGTACTCCTGTCGCTCGTACGCAGTTCTTGCTTCCTGAAAATCGGTGAAGTCGTCGGCTCGGGCCTGCCATGGAGCGAGCGCCGGAGCGATAAGAATGCCGAGCGTGCATGCTCGAAAGCCGAAACTCATCACGGATCTCCCAGCATTTCCTCCTGAGCCTCGCGAAGCGTCACGCGCAAGTCTGTGATCCTACCCGCCCTCAGAGTCACTTCCGTCCTATAGTCCAGATAGCCAGGAGCTGTCACCAATAGGCTCCGGCGTTCTTCCTCTCTGCGCATCGGCACCTGTAGAAAACCGGAGGTGTCGGGCGCACCAACGGGCCCATCTTGCACTTGAACGGCGGAAGAAACGTTGCGAATGACGTACAGGCGGGCGTTCTTGAGCGGCAGCGCAAGGGGCACAAAGAGCGGTCCATCTCCCGCCGAAACATATACCTTACGCGAGAGGGTGCTGTAGGCCTCCAACCCGTTCGGCCTCACGGTCACGCTATGGTGGCGACCGATGGACAAGCTGGTCTCTCTCCAGTCCGGTCCGAAGGCTCTTGGGTTTTCGCCATTCCAACCGATCATCACATTCGAAGGCCTGGGCACGAAACGGACCAGTCTATATCGAGACGTGGATGGCTTCACCTGCCTCACAGACGGCGACTTCGATGAAGAACGAGGCGGTGTTTCTTCCGAGCGTGTGGCGCTCCTGACGGGTTCTTGCGTCGCGTCAGCTGCGTGATCTTTGTCAACTTGCGACAACCGGGCCGATCTCCGAACTGGCTCCGACGGGGGCACGGCGTGCCGTGGGACTGAAAGCACCAGCACACCGAAACCAGACCCCAGAAGAGCTGCAAGCGCGATCTTGAGTCGCCAATTGCGCCAGCTTCGTCGCCGACTGACTCGGGATACGCGCGCCAATACGTGCGGGTTGCCCTCGTCCAGCGAAAGTACCCGATCGTAATAATTCAGGGCTGATGCGAGTTTTTTATTGGAAATCTCACGATCTCCAAGTTCCGTATAGGTACGAATGATCCGCTCGCGCAAATTGGACGAAACCTGCTGCGGTCGGTCCAAATAGTCGCGAAGCAATCGTGAAGTGTCAGGCACACCGCAACGGAACACGAACTCTTCAAGAGCTCTGCGGAACTCCGCAGCGTTCTGGTAACGATCGGCGGGCTCTTTCGATAACGCCTTTAGGATGATGTCGCGTAGTTCAACACCGATCGTTGGGCGAACTCGCAAAGGATCGGCGAACTCGACTTCTGCAATCTTCTTGAGGACCGCGTGAGGGTTGCGGGCGGAAAAGGGCAACGCCCCGACTCCTAAAAAGTAAAGAAGCGTGCCAGTGGAAAAAAGATCGGTTCGAAGATCACACGGCCTACCCTCGATTTGCTCAGGCGCCATGTAGCCGGGAGATCCAAGAATCTGACCGGTGGAAGTCATCGAATGAGCGTCCGCGATTTGGGCGATTCCGAAATCCGTCAGCTTCAGACCACGCTGTTCGTGTAGCAAGACATTTTCGGGTTTTACGTCTCGATGAATCACGCCGTTGTCGTGCGCCACTTCCAACGCAGCCAGGACCTCGATGGTGAAGCTCGCAGCAACTTCGGCGGGTAACTTCGGGTGTTGTTCTGAGAAGACGCTCAGGGTGGGGCCGGTCAGCAGCTCTGCGACGATGAAACTCTCATCAGACTCTTCGCCGGAATAATCGTAGATCTCGAGGATGTTGGAGTGTTTGAGTCGAGCCACACTGCGCGCTTCTCGGGTAAAACGCTGTCGCGCTTCGGAGGCGGAGCGCAGATGTGGATGCAGTACTTTGACGGCAACCTCGCGCTGCAACAGCGTATCCCAAGCGCGATAGACGGTAGCCATCCCACCGAGGCCAATTTCCTCGAGCAGCTCGTACTTCTCGAGCGTTCGTATTACCGAATGCTCCACGCAAATCCTAGGATGCTCTTAACACGATAGGCAGATGGATGTCTCTTGCGACGAGGGTCGTTTAGGGAACAAGGGGCTCAAGCGACTCGGGGAAGCAGATCTCGACATCAGCTCGAGCAGCGCCATCGACGCCTAGACCTCCGACAACGAGCATCACACCAGAGGCGAGCCTAGCTGCGCCAGCTCCCGTGCGCGGATGCCTTAGCGGTCCCATCGCACGTATCTGCTCGGAATGGAGGTCCACATACTCGACGAGATCGGACGGCTCCCCGTCCGCATCCTGCCCACCGATAAGGTAGCCGCCGCCCGACGTCTGGAGCACGGCCATCCGCGATCTTGCTTGCGGCCATTCCAAACTGGGGCTTGGCTCACAGAAATCGGCACAACCCTGCAGTCGCAGGATGTCGCGATGTGGCAAGCCGTCTTCCCCCTCGCCGCCGAGGATCCAGAACACGTCTCCATCCCCAAACAGGTGGGTGCCCTGACGCGCAGGTGCCATCTGCTCAGTCCTGGGTTCCGAGCTCCCGTCGAAAGAAGCGCGTTCGAGCAAACGTGCGCCCTCTCCGGCCCCGGAAATCCAGACCGCCTCTTCGAGAACCACCGCTGTAGGACTCGAGCGATAGGACTTGAGCTCTTGAACGCGCACCGTAGTTTCCCATGCCTCTACCTCATGCTGCGCATCGGCGACGGCGAGTTGATCGCCCGCGACCACCACTACCCCTCCCCCGGGCTTGCTGAGAACCGCCACCTCCTCGTAGTCGGAAAGTCCGAAATGAATCTCACGAACGCGCTCGGAGTTCACACGCAGATCGACTGCATAGAACGCACCCGAAGAGGAGTGGGCCAAGGCACGCGTCGCGTCGAACGCTGCAGCGTTCCACTTACCGAGCGGCAAAAACGAAAGCGGCTCCGTGCTGTCGCGCAGCCAGAGAAGATCCAGCGCATCGATGACGTCTTCTGTCGCTGTCGAGGCATTTCCTCCGAACGCCATCGCGAAGCCTCCCGGCGCTGCGAACGCCATATCGACCCTTGGAACCGCTAGAGACAACCATTCGAGCACCTCGCACGTTCCCGGCTCCCCAACCGGTATACGGAGAAACCCCAGCACATCATCCAAACGAAATAGCGGGGGCCCACCAAAAAGTCGCGTCTCACCTGTCACCTCGACCCGGACCTGCATCTCGAAGTCGGTAGACTCCAGCGGAAACCGAAGCATGAATCCGTCACCTCGAGCGGAAGTCGTCTGTTCTGAGATATCTCCGTCTTCTGCCTGAATCTGAACCGTGACCTGGTCCAGCGCATAGCGGATAAAAGGATTTTCCCCGGACGGATAAACCACTTCGACCCGATAGTCGTTGGAAGAAGACCCTTCGCAACCGAAGCACATCAGCGGGGCAAGAAGCCCGGCGACACGTAGGGCCCTGAGAAACGTCATGCGTAGGGACAAAACGGGCGGACTCCACGACGCTCCAGCCGAACGCAGACACTCGAACGCATGGACGTGAACTGGGGCGCTTTGGTCCGTCCTCACGCGGAGGCTTTACAGCTTGAAGCAGGCAGTGTAAATCCGGCGGCTTTGTATGTCGGCGCAAAGCGGAATCCATATCGACTCCGTTTCCAATAACGTGTCTCCTTTGGATGTGGCGCGCGCGCTTCATCGCGAACGGGGGTTTGTCTGGCTCGACGGCGACGGCGGTTCGGAGCCTGGCCGATATTCATACTTGTCATGTCGTCCGGTCGAAGAGATCGTGGTTTCCGGCGGACGAGACCCACTGAGTTCTTTGCCTAAGAGAAGCAAGAACACCTGCCGCGCAGGCGAACTCTTGGACGCACCACAGTGGATCGGATACCTAAGCTACGATTCGATCTGGTCGATCGCACGCAGTGCTGCGGCCCCACGCAAACCACCACGTCATCGCAGGAACGGGTCAACCCCTTCGATGGAGCTCTACCGATACGACGCGATGGCTCGCTTTGACCACCAGGAACACCGATGGCTCGTGGTGGCAGACAGTCGTAGCGCGGCGCAGAAACTGATCGGCAGAGTCGAAAGCGCATCTCGACGACCCCTTACCTCAGGGGCTTGTGATTCAACTGAGCACGAGGCGAGAGTTCGCAGCACCGCTCCAAGCGAACATGCTACCGCGATCGCGAAAGCACTCGAGGCAATCGCCACGGGTCAAATCTATCAGATCAATCTCGCAAGACGATTCGAGGCTGATTATCTCGGTGAACCTTTCCGGCTCTTTGAAAACATGCGTCGCCATAGCCCGGTTCCCTTAGGCTTCTTTTTACAGACGCCGCATGCGGCGATCCTCGGGCGAAGTATGGAGACATTTCTTAGGTTTTCGGCAGTAGATCGCTACCTGCAAACGCGACCTATCAAAGGAACGTGTCCCCGAGAACCTTTACGGGTCTTCAGTTTAAAGGAAGCGACCAAATATCTTCAAACCGATCCCAAGGAGCACGCAGAGCATTCAATGATCGTCGATCTCATGCGAAACGACCTTGCTCGGGTCGCTGAGGTCGGCAGCGTTCGGGTAGCCAAGTCTTTCGATATCCAGGAGTACAAAGGCCTGTATCACATGGTGTCTACGGTGGAGTGTGCCGTGCCGAAGGCCATAGACGCTGAAACCATCCTGAGGGCGACGTTTCCTCCTGGGAGCATTAGCGGAACACCAAAAACGAATGCTCTCGATTGGATCGAAGCCCTGGAGCCTGGACCGCGCGGCATTTATTGCGGCGTCATGGGATATTTCGATCGTCAAGGAGGATTTCATCTGGCGGTGGCCATTCGAACGGCGGTTGTCTCTGACGGCGTTGCCGAATACTGGTCGGGGGGCGGAATCGTCTCGGCGAGCCAAACCGCAAGGGAGCTTGAAGAAACCGAGGTGAAAGCAAGGACGTTTTTGAATTGCTTTCCATCCGAGCGTCGAAACGCGGTCGATCGGTCTTCAGATTAAGAAACGAGACGTTTGGTCCTCCAAGGCGACCTTTTTTGGGGTTTTTTCTTCTGCAACTACATCGAGTAGGACTTGCGTGTTATGCCCCTCTTCGCAGACCTTCCGGAGTCGTCTAAAGGCAGGACAGCGGACTTTGAATCCGCGAATGGTGGTTCGAATCCACCCTCCGGAGCCACCCCAAGTCGTTTCATATCGGCAAGAAAGACGGTTGCCTGACGACGCATCGACCCGATAGTGCGGGAATGCCGGACTGGTTCTCCTGTTCCGCCACTCGTCCCGCGACCTGAAACCACAGCTTTATTCCGCGCAGAGGTGGAGAAACGCTTCGTGGTTCCCCTTGGGACCTTTGATGGGCGCGTCAGCCCGTCCTATCTCGGTCAATCCCAGACGGGTCGCACACTGCGCCACTGCGTCGATCGCATGCATCCGGATCTGCGGGTCGCGCACCACGCCTCCTTTGCCAACCCGATGTTTCCCGACCTCAAACTGAGGTTTCACCATGGCGAGGATCTGCCCAGACCGCTTCAAAACCGCCGTGGCCGCGTCGAGAATCTTAGTAAGGCTTATAAAAGAGACATCGATCACGACAGCGTCGAGAGGCTCAGGTAGATCCTCTGCCCTCAGATAACGTGCATTACAGCGCTCAAGCACGATCACTCGCGGGTCCGTGCGAACAGAATGCGCCAGCTGACCATACCCCACATCGATGGCGTATACCCGTGAGGCACCATGCTGGAGCAGGCAGTCGGTAAAGCCTCCAGTGGATGCGCCAAAATCAGCTACTGTCCACCCGGACGGGTCGATAGACAAGGCATTCAGGGCGCCCTCCAGCTTGATCCCTCCCCGGGAAACGTAACGAAGAGGGGAGCCTTTCAGCGACAGGCGCGCCTCGGAGTCGATCGGCTGCCCCGCTTTTTCTACTCGAGACTCATTGAGGTACACCTTACCTGCAAGAATCAAAGCTTGGGCGCGCTCGCGACTCGAAGCGAGCCCCAATTCGACCAGCCGAACATCTGCTCGGATGCGTGCCATATTTTAGAAAGGTATGTCGTCGTCCCCGAAGTCATCCGCGGGAAATTCGCTTCCACTCGACGAAGACGAGCCGCCGCCGCCGCCGCCGTAGCTACCGCCACCGTCATGACCGCCGCCGTACCCTCCTCCCTCTCCGCCGCCGCGTCCGCCGAGAAGGATCACGTTTTCTGCAACGATCTCAGTCGAGTTCTGCTTTTTGCCGTCTTTGTCTTCCCACTGCCGATACTCGATACGCCCCTCGACACTGATCGATCGGCCTTTGGAAAGGATCTTGTTCAGAGCCTCGGCGCGATTGCCCCATAAAATGATCGTATGCCACTGGGTACGCTGGTCTCGTTCTCCCGATTTTCTGACATAAGATCGACTCGTGGCCAGGCGCATCTTTAGAATCGCCTGCCCTCCCTGAGTGTAGCGAAGCTCCGGATCTGCCCCGAGGTTTCCGATAAGGATCGCTTTGTTCATACCTTCAGACATGTGTGCCGTCCCCTGATTCAAACTCGCATTCGTTGATGGAACCTACTCGCTTGCCCTGACGCGTCCAGACAGACCCGGGCAGAATCATGCACCCAACGGTCGATCAAGAAGGTGCAGCTCGAACCGTGGATTCTTGTTCCTGCCGAAGCAATCCGGTGAGCTCCACAACGATCTCTTCATGGCGCTTTTTGTGGAACTTTGGACCCACTTCACCGCGCGCATGCATCTGCTCGAGCGCAACGGCATCTGCCATCAGTTCCTGTCGTCGCTTCTCGCGAGCTTGCTGAGCAAGCCTACCTGGGTCGCTCCCCGAGCTCATGTAGAACATCCCCATCAAAAAGAGCAAGACGCTTGCCGCAACCGCAATAGTCCGAAGCGGACCGGCTGTGGGTATCCCCGAAACGCGGATCTTGACCTCCGTCAGAGGAGGATCGGTGGGTCGGCGCTGCAGCTGCGACACCAGCACTGACCGACCCTGGTATTCGCCCTTATTCACCGGCGGCATTCCCTCAACCTCCAACCGCAGGCCCTGTGTTGCCTCGGTAACGACGGTGTACCTCATGGTTCGGAACGGAATCTGCGCGACAAACTCCATCGATTCACCGCTAAGATCGAGATCATACCCCCAAAGCATCTGAATTCTTCCCGGAGGTACAGAACCGAGGATTCGAAATCCCTCGTCATCTGCAACCATGCGCTGGTCGGTCATCACTTCTTGCGCCTGAAAGTTCTTAAACCCTGCCGGCAGCGCCACCGGCATGCCTTCTTTGGGAAATACGTAGGCAAGATAGGTTGGGTTCATGAGCTGCGAAAAGTGAACTACCCGCATTCGATCTTCAACGAACTCGATTCGCGTCTCGCCGATGAATTGAAGCAGACGACGCGGGTCCTCAGTGGTTTCAAAGTATCGCAACACCACGAGGTAGCCCCGATCTGACGGGAGCCGAAATGGGTTCGTGCTGAAGACAGCCCCTTGATGAGCGGCCTTAACTCGGTATGCGACCGAGCTTCCAACATCCAGGTTCTGAAACACAGCCATGCCTTCATCGTCGGTGACCGCTTCTTGAGGAGACCGGCGCTCTCCCTGAGCTAAACTACCCAGCGTTACGCGATGAGCATGGACTGGACGGTCGCGCACATCGAGCAGCTGAACCCGTACAGCGCCTGGAGGCACGTCGGAGTCCGGCCGAGCGAACGACGGCGGAGGACCCTCGATAGCCTGACGCACGAGATCGGGATCCACCGCTGAAGCGCGTGGCGATCGCTGGGACACGTCCGACCCCTTCGTATCTTCTGGGTTTGACGCGGGTCGAGTGGGCACTTCGGGATGTCCGAGAGGAGGGGTATCTATGGGCTGCGCTCTGGCCTCAAATGCCAATGAGATCGCAACAGCGCACAAGGTGGCGCGGGTCCATCCCACACTCAAATGCCGACGACGGGGGGCTTCACTGTGTCCAGTACCGCAAGGAACGATGTGCTCTCTCTCATTCATTGCGAAGTTCACTGGACGAAGCGACTTCATCGTTCTCGCCGTCCTCTGGGGGCGGGGTTTCGGAATGAGTACGAGACAATTCTGAGCGAATCAGATGCTCAGCTTGCGCTCGATAAGGCTCGATATCTTCATCGAGCAGTTGGAGTACTTTCGCAGCTCGCCGGCGAAGCTGTCGATCGAGCCGGCCGAAGTCGTTGCTCGAGAGTTTACCTGCATCCCTTTCAAACTCGAGATCTCTGATGTTGGCGAGCAGGGCGCTCTTTTCTTCCAGTAGGGCTCTGCGTCCCGCGTGGTTCAGATCGCCGATCGCCAGCACCAGTTCACTCGCCCCAAATGCTGCCCGTAGACTCTGCCATAGTCCGTAGAGCGCCCCGACCAAGCCGGCGCCGGCCAGAGTCACGCACATCCAACCCAGCATCAGTCGCCCTCCAACCTGCGCAATTCCTCCTCGAGCTTCGCCTCGTAGTCTGAGTGGGTCGAGTCCTCGAGGGCGGGGCCATCCGATCGATACTGCTCAAGGCTGCGGCTGCGCCAAAGACGGCCTACAAAGCACAATCCGACCGCCGCAAAAGTACCGATGGCCAAAGGAAGCGCCCACATCAACCGACCCGAACCGGAATCGGGCGGAATGGCGATCGAACCTCGACCGTACTGCGCTCGGTATTCCTCCATAATCTGGGGAACCGTTTCTCCCTGCTTGAGTCTTTGGCGCATTTCTGCCCTCTTGTTCTCTGCCCAGCTACACCCGCAAGAGTCCATCGGGAGCCGCGCGCAATCACCGCACTGACATAAGGTGCGCTGAAAGAGGATACGTTCTTGGTCGCCTTCGATGACCACACTGCCCGCATGCAGGCTGCTGCTGCTGCTCGACTGGGCGCTCGCAACCGGGCCCATTCCGATCGGACTTACAAGCAGCAAAGCGATCATAGGAGTCGATGGCCGGCTCCACTTTTCTGCAGGCGAACCGGAAGCAGGAGCGGACACCGTTCGGGCAGCACCTCCGGCGCGCACCCCACCCGGATCGAGGGCGCCATCGAACGGTCTGCGTCGCGACCGTGCACCCCGAGTTCCCGGGGTTATAGAACCCTTCAAGAGCTCCCGTGCGGTTGGCATCAGGGAGATCGCTGCTCCTAAAAGGAGAAACGCAAAACCGACCCAAATCCAAACCACCAACGGCCGAACGATTGCCCGAAATGTGCCGCGCTTCGAGGCTGGGTCGATGGTGCTCATGATCAGGTAGAGATCGTCGCGGGCTCCGACGCGGATGGAGACCTCCGTCGTCGGCATCTCGCGATGGGTGTGGTAGATGAACTTTGCCGGAGCTGCGGTTCCGAGCTTGTCGCTCGATTCGTTGAAGATGGTGAGATCAGCGTAGATCGCCATTTTGTTGCGATCGACTTCACGTCGGGATTGATCGTAACGGACTCGGTACCCTTCGATACTGAGCGACTCGCCGGGCATGAGCGCCCCCTCGGTTTCCACGTCGTAAGCCGCGCCGGTGAAACCGAAATACATCAGTGCGATGCCCACGTGTACGATGTATCCACCGTAGCGGCGGCGAGCGCGACTCATAAGGGTGACAAACGCGAGAAACCAGGTCTCCCCCTTACGCATTCGAACCAGGGTGCCCCGAGCGAACTCCTGGAAGATCGTCCCGAGAACAAATGCGCAGAGCGTTGTCGAGGCAACCGGGCAAATCTCGGTGATCGCCGCGAAAACCTCTCCCGCAAACGTATCGTAGGGGGCCACTGAATCGACCAGTGCCGGAAAACCGAGCGAGTCGCCAAACATCAGGTGTCCAGCACCTACTGCGCCTGCAGTCGCGATCGGGTAGCGCAGCGCCCTCCGTAGATTCTTGCCGGTCGCCTTTCGCCACGCGACCATCGGACCAACCCCCATCAGACACAGGAGGATGAGTCCGATCGGTACCATGATCGCGTTGTACGCCGCAGGACCCACCGTTGCTGGTTCACCCTCAAAAAACTCGGTAGCGAGCGGATACGTCGTGAGTACAAGAACGACAAGCATCATGAAAAGCAAGATCCAGTTGTTGAACAGGAACGCGAATTCACGACTCAGCAACGACTGAAGCTTGTGCTCGGCTTTCAATTTCGGCAGCCGCCAAATCAGGAGGGCCGCACACCCCACAGCGAGCGCGATCATGTAACCGACAAAATAGTTACCGATATCGGAGCGAGCGAAGGAATGGACGCTGGAAATAAGGCCGGAGCGAGTCAGAAACGTCCCAAAAATCGTCATAAAGTACGTCAGCAGAAGCAGGAAGACGTTCCAAACTTTGAGCATTCCGTAGCGCTCTTGAATGATCGCGGAGTGCAAATAGGCCGTGCCCACGAGCCAAGGCATGAACGAAGCGTTTTCCACCGGGTCCCACGCCCAGTATCCGCCCCAGCCGAGCTCTTCGTACGACCAGATCATTCCGAGGGTCAGACCGATCGATAGAAAAGTCCAAGCGAGCATCGCCCACCGCCGTACGGCAAGCACCCACTCCGAGCTGAGACGTCCCGTCGCAAGCGCAGCCACCACAAACGCAAAGGGAACGGACCATCCAACAAAACCCAGGTAGAGCGAAGGTGGGTGAATCGTCATCCAGTAATTCTGGAGTAGCGGATTCAACCCTTCGCCGTCCGGAGGCGCGGCGCTGACGTAGGTCGCGAAGGGGTTCGCCGCAAAGAGCATCGTCGCGATGAAAAAAGCAACGATGCTCATCAGGGTGGCCAGCACCCAAGGTTGAAACTCTAGGTAGCGTCCCCGCATCCATCGGTTCACCGCCGCCGTGTAGCAGCAAACGAGAAAGACCCACCAGAGCATAGAACCATCCTGTCCGCCCCAAAGTGACGTAAGGAGGTAGGTCCAGTGCATTGAGCGGTCGCTATATCTCGCGACATATCGAATGCGAAAATCGTGTGTCTGAAACGCGTAAGCGAGCACGCATACAGCAGCGAGTACCAATGCACAGGTGGCGTACGTTCCGTAGCGCGCGGCGAGAAGCATGTGGGGGCGCTTACCGGCTGCTCCCATACACATCGAAAAGGTGTAGGCGGAACAAACGAGTACCGAGCAGAGGAGCAGGTTGCCCAAAAATGGAATATCGAACGACGGCATACAGCGGGGAGATCCTGACTCGAGCGATCTTGAAGGTCGGCTTCAGATGGGACGATCGGTCCGTCCAAAGCTGATCTCTAGGGTCTCTCCGACTTTAGGGAAGAGCGAGTGCTGCCGCAACGGCACGGAATACCCTGGCTTCACCTCATGAGGGGTTCACTTCCCGAGAGAAAGCCAAGGCATCCGAGACAGAAACAGACGATATGGTGTTGTAACTCAGGCGTGCAGCGCCTCGGTTCCAGCCGTGTGACCAAACGAACGTAGATTAGGACTCTTCAAATTCAGCGTCGATGACGTCGTCATCGGGCTTGCTGCCGGACGAACTGGCCGTAGAAGCCCCGCTTGCTGCGGCGCCTGCGGCAGCACCGGGCTGTCCTCCGCCGTAGGCAGCCGTCGCCAGCTCACTCATCATTTTCTCAAGTTCTTCGACTTGCGAGGCGATCGCGTCCGCATCGTCTTTTTCGAGCGATTCCCTCAGTGAGGCGATGCGTCCTTCGATTTCCGCAACCTTATCGGCAGGCAACTTATCGCGAACTTCACTCAGGCTCTTCTCAACACTGTGGCAGAGGGAGTCCGCTTTATTGCGCAGCTCTACTGATTCGCGACGACGCTGGTCCTCATCTTCGTGGTCTTTGGCCTCTTGGACCATGCGGTCGATCTCATCGTCCGACAAACCGCTGTTGGCCGTGATCGTGATCTTTTGGTCCTTGCCGGTCGCTTCGTCTTTGGCTGTGACCGACAAAATACCGTTGGCGTCGATATCGAACGTCACTTTGATCTTGGGCAGACCTCGGGGAGCCGGCATGATGCCTTCGAGATGAAAGCGGCCCAAAGTTCGGTTGGAACTTGCTTCCGCTCGCTCTCCC
The DNA here is from genome assembly GCA_039030515.1 of Myxococcota bacterium. Lineage (GTDB taxonomy): Bacteria > Myxococcota_A > Polyangia > Polyangiales > Houyiibacteriaceae > JBCCEA01. The sequence continues at coordinate 16,974 of JBCCEA010000049.1, forward strand.
TGCAGCACGTGCACTTCAACCTTGGTTTGGTTGTCTTCCGCCGTAGAGAAGGTTTCGTCTTTGCGGGTCGGGATCGTCGTGTTGCGGGAAATGAGTACTGTCATGACGCCACCTAGCGTTTCGACGCCCAAGCTGAGTGGGGTCACGTCGAGGAGCACGAGGTCCTCCACGTCGCCGGACAGAACTCCTGCTTGAATCGCGGCACCAACCGCCACGACTTCATCTGGATTCACGCCTCGATGAGGCTCTTTGCCGAAGAACTTTTTGACTGTTTCCTGAACCAGCGGAATCCGGGTGGATCCACCCACGAGCACGACTTCGTGAATATCGCTGGGAGACTTACCCGCATCGGACAGGGCCTTCCGACACGGCTCAAGGGTACGCTCCACGATGTCTTCGATCATCGACTCAAGCTTTGCTCGCGTGAGGCGGATATTGAGGTGCTTGGGTCCGGAGGCGTCTGCGGTGAGGAAAGGCAGGTTGATCGTCGCCTCAAGCTTGTTCGAAAGCTCGATTTTGGCTTTTTCCGCGGCGTCTTTAAGACGCTGAAGCACCATCTTGTCTTTCGACACGTCGATGCCGCTGTCCTTGCGGAACTCTTCGGTGAGGTATCCGATGATGCATTCGTCTACGTCGTCTCCGCCTAAATGCGTGTCACCGTTGGTGCTGACGACATGGACCACGTTGTCTCCCACCTCGAGAATCGAGACGTCAAACGTTCCGCCTCCAAAGTCATATACCGCAATGACCTCTTCTTCTTTTTTGTCCAAGCCGTAGGCAAGAGCGGCAGCAGTGGGCTCGTTGACGATCCGTCGGACTTCAAGACCGGCGATCTTTCCGGCATCCTTGGTGGCTTGGCGCTGGGAATCGTTGAAGTACGCCGGAACGGTGATGACCGCTTCCGTTACGGACTCGCCAAGGTAGTCTTCAGCAGCCTTTTTGAGCTTGCGCAAGACGTGGGCGGAGACTTCTGGAGGCGCAAATGAATCGCCTCGAACTTCGAAACCGACGTCTCCGTTGCCTCGTTTGATGATTTTGTAGGGGAGCCGATCTTTTTCGGCATGAGCCTCATCGTATCGTCTGCCGATAAACCGCTTTGCACTGAAAAGCGTACCCTCTGGATTTGTAATACCCTGGCGCTTCGCGATTTGGCCCACGAGGATTTCGCCCTGATCGTCCCAGGCGACCACGGACGGAGTGATCCGATCTCCTTCTTCGTTGACGATGACCTTGGGCTCCTTGCCCTCCATCACGGCTACCACCGAATTCGTGGTTCCCAGGTCGATCCCGATGATCTTTCCCATCTAAATTCTCCTGTGCGGCGCGCTTTCTAATAGGGTCGCCGGCCGAAAGTAATCACTTCATGAGACGGGTCAAGTGCGCACTCGGAGTCATCCGTAGCGCGTCGAAGGCTATTGTCGCAGGCGGGTCAAGCAATGCACCCCGCGATCATCGAGGTGCGACGGTCGCTCAGAGAGTCCCGGCCGCGATCCCGCTGCGGAGTCGTTCCACATCGGGAGCCTTTGCGATGATGATCAGCGTCGCATTCGACTCGATACGGGCGTCGGCACCGGGATTGTATTGGTATCCGCCGCCCGGCGTACGCATCGCAATGACGAGCGCTCCGCTGTCCCGGATGGGAGTCTCTGAGAGCATCTTGTCCACCAGCCCGCTATCTGAAGGTATGGTGAGCTCTTCGATGCGGAGGTTTTGATCTTTGTCCCGAATCATTCCGTCCAAAAAGGCGACCACCTGGGGCCGGATGAGCTCCGACGCCATTCGCTGACCACCGATACGATTGGTGGACACCACCTGATCCGCGCCCGCTCGTTTCAACTTTGGGACCGCTGAAGTTTCTACGGCCCTGGCGACGATGCGCAAACTCGGGTTGAGCGCCCGAGCTGTGATCGTGCAAAAGAGATTTTCTTTATCTTCGTGCAGCGCAGCCACCAGTCCATGCGCTTTGGCAACCCCTGCGTGTTCGAGACTCTTATCGTCTGTTGCATCGCCGATCACGTAGTGAAAAGGGGCCAGCGCCTGCTCCCGTACTCGGAGCAAACGACCCTCATCCTGTTCGACGACAACAAAGTTGATCACCATCGAAGCAAGCTCTTCGACGACATGTTCGCCATGACTTCCAACTCCACAAACGATGATGTGGCCCTTCATCGCGTCGATTTCGCGCTGCATACGCCTCCTGCGGAGAAGGCCTCGAAGATCGCCTTCGACAAAGATCGCCGTCAAATTTGAGGCGACATAGAGCAACACCCCGCTACCGATGACGATCAGTATCACCGTGAATAGGCGTGCGTAGGGGACAAGGGCGATTCCAGGCAGAGTCTCGGCAAAGCCGACAGTCGATAGAGTGATCACGGTCATGTAGACGCAATCCCAAAAGTCCCAGCGTCCTTCGCCGAGTCGGTAGTAGATCGTCGAACCGAGCACGACACCGATCACCAAAAGTGAGGTGGCCCCGAGAAGACGTCTCGGGCTATCGAAGTCGCCGAGTGCCATGCGCGTCATGGGACTTCCGGAGCGCTTGACTGTCAACCTTCCGGCGCACGACAGGCTACGACTCACGTTTCTTCCACGGCGTCGGCCGTTCAGAGGCGCTTCGGAGCGAGCGCCCCAAAATGGCTTCGACCGGAGCAAGTCGGAACAAGTTGACCCAGCACAGCGGGCGGGCAAACCCTCTGAGCCATGATCGACACTTCAGAGGCGCGGCGGGCGCATAGAGGGCTCGCATCGATCGCGTTTGCCAAGATCTTCTTCATCGTCGCCGGCTACGGCATTCAGCTCGTCCTGCCTCGGATCTGGACCGAACGGGAATACGGTTCTTTTGCCGCAGTGATGGTCACCGTGTCGATGCTGAACAACGTCCTTATCGCCACAACCATTCAGTCGGTCAGCCGTTTCATCAGCCAAGACGGATATTCCACCTACGCATGCGTACGGCGAGGGCTCTCGATTCAATTCGTTTTGGGTTTGGTGCTCTCCGGTTCATTTTTTTTGCTGGCACCCATTATCTCCAGCGTTCTCAATGACGAACGACTCACGGGGCTGCTCCAAGTTGTCGCAAGCGTGTTATTTTCCTACGCGCTCTATGCAACATTTGTCGGCGCACTTAACGGGATGCAGCGCTTTCAGGAGCAAGCTCGACTCGACATCACGTTCTCGGTATTGCGAACCACCGCCATCCTAGGCACGGCGGCACTGGGATGGTCGGTAGCGGGGGCAGTCAGCGGATTTGCCGCCGCAGCGTTCAGCATATTTCTCGTGGCATTTTTGAGTTTGGCGCCGCAGCTCCTCCACGCAGAAGACCAGCGGGATCGCGCTCAGGCCGCACCCACGCTCGGTACATGGCTCGCGTTTCTAGGGCCAATCGGGCTTTATCAGGTTTTTCTCAACGGAACCCTTCAGGTCGACCTCTTGGTACTAAAGAAGACAGTCGCTGAACTTGGCCTCCTTGCGGGGATGGGCCTAGAGGCAGCAGCCAACCGAGCAGACGAGTTGGTCGGTCGGTATCGCGCAGCACAGACCTTCGCCTTTGTTCCTTATCAACTGATGTTGTCGATGACCTTGATCGTGTTTCCAAGGATCTCTCGGGCAACGGCAAACGGAGACCGCGCAACCGTCCGGAGCACGATTAAAGGTGCCTTGCGGTTCTCGCTCCTCGTACTGCTGGCCATCGCTGCTCCGATCTCAGGTGCAGCCGACGGGGTTTTATTGGTGGCCTTCCCAAAATCCTACGTCGCACTTGGGGCTCCTGCGCTCTCGGTTCTGATATTTGGACTCGTCGCTTTTGCCTTATTCGTGATCCACGCCACCGTTTTAAGCGGAAGTGGACGCGCCGGCACCGCAGCATGCATCGCAGCACTCGCTTTTGTGGTTGTACTCGTGACCACACGACTCTTCATTCTGGCGAAGGACGGCATGCCGGGGGAGATGCTAAGAGCCACAGCCTTCGGGACCGTCTTGGGGATGACCGTCGCGCTGATCATTTCTGCCGGTAAAGTCTACTCGGTGTTCCGAACTGGGATACCCATCGGGAGCCTTCTGCGCGCCTCGATCGCGGCGGGGATGGCTCATTTTGTGTCAAGTGCAGTCCCTCATCCTACCCGCATTGGTGCGTTTCTAGCTCTTGCAGCCGGAGCATTGACCTACGGAGCGGGCCTGATTGCGTTGCGCGAACTTCGCTTAGGAGACTGGTACGCTCTTCGCGACAGCCTGCGGAGCCGAACCCCAAAGTTCGAATCACGGTAACTTTGAGTCTAAACCGAGCTAAATGGCTCCGCCTCCACCACCAGGGAGGACTCCACCTCAGGCGGCGTTTGCCCCACTCCCTCTTCTGAGACGGTGTCCAACCCCTCTTCATCTTCCAAAGAGGCGTCAGCGAACCCTAAAGACTCAGCCTCTGAGGAGGCTAGAGCGTCAGTACCGGCCATTCGAGCCACCAGCTCAACCCGAGAGTGAACCCCAAGCTTGGAGAAGATTCGCTTCAGGTAGGTGTTGACGGTTGACACAGTCAATCCGGTTCGAGAGGCGATCTCGCGAGTACTGGAACCGGACACCAAGAGCGCAACGACATCTCGCTCTCTTGGTGTGAGCGGAGCGCGCTTGAGCGTGTCCTCTACTTTCTCCCCACTGCGTCTTCCTCCGGTGCTCGTGAGGCGTTCCGCATACATCATGCCCCGAGCCAAAAGACGCGTTCCCCAACGAGCCAAACGTAGCTCGTCTCCTACTAGAGACGAAGGACCGCCAAGCGGAAAGAGGTGCAAGGTCCCGAGAGCATCTCGACCAAGTCTCAAGGGAAGCGCCACACTCTGAATGTCCATAGGAGGTGGCGGATCACTCGTTTGTACGTGCCCGTCGTGTAGATCCAATCGCCAATGCGGCACGTTTGCAAGCTGAGCTACAATATCGGAAGCACGGCGAGGGTAGCTTCGGACAGGATCGAGCTGCATCAAGCCTTCAGCCGTTTCCAAGAGGATAAAAAGTTTCACAGCGCCCTCAGGAGACGTGTGGCCCGACTTGGGCCATCGAACTTAGCCATCTGGCCGCAGACTTCGTATGAGGTCAACCCCACCAAACAGGTGTCACCATCTGGGGTCAAACGAAACCGAACAGGACTCGAGAGGCGCATCGAACACGGCAGGGTCCGAGAACACCGGAGTTCCAGACTAGAATAAAGTTCGGGATGGATTTCCCTCCATCTTGCCGAACAGCGCAAGCGACGTACGCTGCGCCCATGGAAAAGCTCCTTATCATCGGTTCCGGACCTGCCGGCCTTACCGCTGCGATCTACGCTGCTCGTGCCAATCTACAACCACTTTGTATTGAGGGATTTATTAAGGGCGGAATTCCCGGCGGTCAGTTGATGATCACGACCGACGTTGAAAACTACCCGGGATTCCCAAAGGGCATACAGGGACCCGAAATGATGAAGCTCTTTCGCGATCAGGCGGAGCATTTCGGGACGCGGTTTGTCACCCAGGACGTCGATAGGGTCGATTTCTCAGCAGCACCCTTTCAAGTTTGGACGGGTGAGGAGCGATTTGAGGCGAGGAGCATCGTCATCGCTACGGGGGCCAAGGCGAAGTGGTTGGGATTAGAAAACGAGACAAAACTGCAAAATCGTGGCGTGAGCGCGTGCGCAACCTGCGATGGATTCTTTTTCAAGAACCAGGACGTGTGCGTGGTCGGCGGCGGCGATACCGCGATGGAAGAAGCTCTGTACCTCGCAGGACTGTGTGAAAGCGTCACGGTGATCCATCGACGCGAGTCCCTGAGAGCGTCGCAGATCATGCAGCAGCGGGCCTTAAATCACCCGAAGATATCTTTTCTTTGGAACACCAGAGTGCTCGACGTGCTCGATGTAGATCAGGGCAAGGTGACCGCTTTGAAACTACAAAACATTCAAACGGGTGAAGAACACCTGCATCCAACTCAGGGGCTTTTCGTGGCCATAGGTCATCAACCAAACACCCAAATCTTCCAGGGCATTTTGGAAATGGACGAACTTGGATATCTCAAAACAAAACCCGGTACGGTCGAAACGCAGATCGCCGGGATCTTTGCGGTGGGCGACGTGCAAGATCGAGTTTGGCGCCAGGCCGTCACCGCAGCAGGAACCGGGTGCATGGGTGCGATTTCCGCCGAGCGTTGGCTCGGGGAGCAGAACCTATCGTGAGGGGAGCCGTCTTGAGGCCCGGCAGGGGTCGGGTGACACCAGCAAGCCTCAAACGAAATGCTTCGCTTCAGGGGACAAAATCCGGAGTTTTTTGATAGCGTGCATTCATGTCGTCAGCTTCCGAGAAGCACGGGGAAGCCCCAATCGTTACCTCGCCTCGAGAAACCGGAGCTGAAGAGGCCGCAGATCTCGTTAGGTCACTCGGAGCCACCGCTCTCTTCAAAGGGATTCACCGGCCAGGCCTACAAAAGATTGCCGCGATCGCTTGCGAGGAGGCCTATCCATCGGGGGAATTTATCTTCCGCGAGGGCGAGCCAGGCGAGAAACTCTACTTTATTTTGGAAGGCAAGATCCGGATCTCACGGAACGTTTCCGGCATGGGAGAGGAAGCTTTGGCAGTGCTGAACTCCGGCGACGCCTTTGGCGAAATGTCGATCATCGACGACGTTGCCCGAAGTGCAGACGCGAGGGTTCACGAAAGCTGCCGAATGCTGGTGGTTACCCGTGAGGCCATGGAAGATCTGATGTTTCTTCACAAAGATCTAGCCTACGAGATTCTTTGGAATTTCGTGAGAATCCTGTCCGAAAGACTCCGAGAGACCAACGACAAAATGACGTTTCTATCGGTCACCGGAAAGTTCTAAAACAGGCCTCGATGGGTGTGAACGCCCAGCGCCCCCCCAGCACGCCTCGCTAGGCCTGAACGCCCGCTTTCCTCCCATGCTCGACGTTCGAAGTATCGTTAATACTCCTTCACGTCTGCGCTTGCGGGGCGCTGGCCGTTCACACCCATCGAGACGCGCTGGGCCGAAAAGGAGGGTACTTAAGGTACCTGACGACGACGAGCATCGGAGGCAAGCAGCTGTTTGGGCCGACATAGGCCCGCTAGAGCGCGTCACGATGGGTTTGAACGACCAGCGCCCCCGTGGCGAGGAGGAGGAAGGTACTTTTAGGTACTTGACGACGACGAGCAACGTGGAAAGCAGCTGTTTGGGCCGACATACGCTGTTCAAAAGCGGGCCTAGGTTGGTTCCAACTTCCAGCGCCCCCGTGGCTAGGAGGAGGAGGGTACTTTTAGGTACCTGACGACGACGAGCAACGTGGAAAGCAGCTGTTTGGG
>JBCCEA010000050.1:0-23372 GCA_039030515.1 Myxococcota bacterium
CTCAACTACCACATCCCCAGGGGGTCTGGGTTTGTTCAAACAGCCAGCACCCCCCAGCACGCCTCGCTAGGCCTGAACGCCCGCTTTCCTCCCATGCTCGGAACTCGAAGTAGCAGAACTACTCCTTCGTTCCTGCGCGTGCGGGGCGCTGGCCGTTAAGACCCATCGAGACGCGCTGGGCCGAGGAGGAGGAGGGTACTTAAGGTACCTGACGACGACGAGCGAGGAGGAAAGCAGCTGTTTGGGCCGACATAGGCCCTCTGGGAGGTTAATTCGTTTCTAGGATCCTAGAAACCCCACTAGCTGAATGGGTGAGCAGCGCGTCTCGAGCCATGCCTCCTCCCGTACAGGCGAGAAATAGCTTCTGACCGAGCAGCGAGAGCGGGAGCACTTCGATATCGGCTCCTTCGAGCAAGGGAGGTACCGGAATCGAAAATGAGTGGCCAGAAAACACAGGCGCTAGGGCACCAAGCTCGGAACATACCGCCTCGTCACCCGCATGAGCCACGACGAGACCGTATCCATCGGCCAAGACCAACGCTTCCAATCCTCCGCGGTGACGCGTGTGCTCGAGCTGGTAGCGAAGGGCAACGGCACGCTCCTCACTTCGACGGGTTCGACGCTCATCGTCTGACACAACCAAAACCTCTTATGTAGTACAAAGGAATACATCACCGTATATTGACCTTCATCAAAAAATCAAGAATCGAACCTCGAAACCGCCACGGTTGACGGACCAGAGGACGGGAACCGGACGCCTTCTTTTGCACGGCTCCCTCGCCTGCCGAAGACCCTCGACTGGGCAGCGATCGCGGATAAACGCATACCTTCTTTCGCTTTGCAAAATTCGTTGTTGGGGTCTGCTCCGTTCATACTGCTATGGTCTACCCGCATGGGACTTCGGTCAGTTCTGGACAACCACCGCATCGTCGTGTGTATCGGGAGCGGCGGAGTAGGCAAAACGACAACAGCCGCAGCGCTTGCGTTGGATGCAGCGCTGAACGGTCGGCGGGTGCTTTGCCTTACCATCGATCCGGCTAGGAGACTGGCGAACAGTCTCGGGCTTACCGAAATGACGACCAGCGAGCAGCGAGTCGAAACGGCGCTCTTCACGCGGCATGGGCTGAAGCCGCAAGGAAGCCTTTCTGCGATGATGCTCGACGCAAAGCAGACCTTCGACGAACTCGTCATTCAATATGCGTCGTCCGCCGCCGCACGCGATCAGATCTTGAACAACCGCCTCTATCAATACGTCAGCGCATCTTTGGCGGGAACGCAAGAGTACATGGCGATGGAAAAGTTACATGCAGTACGTCAGAATCAGGAATGGGATCTGATCGTGCTCGACACGCCTCCTACCTCCAACGCACTCGACTTTTTGCAGGCTCCGGAACGCCTCGTCTCCGCGATCGACTCGGGAGCGATGCGTTGGTTTCTGGAGTCGTTTGAGGGCGCAAAAAAAACTTCACTCGGTCTCGTTGGACGAGGCACTGGAGCACTGCTGCGTGGCCTCTCCCGATTTACCGGAGTTGATTTTTTGAGACAGATCGCCGAATTCGTGACCGGCTTGAACGATCTATTTGGAGGTTTTCGGCAGCGCGCCGAGGAGGTCGCCAAGACCCTTCGAACTGATGAGGTCACATTCGTCCTCGTGACCAGTCCTGCACCGCTCGCGGTTCGTGAGGCGATCTTCTTCGAAGAGAAGCTCCGCCATGCGGGAATGCGTCGCGGAGGCGTAGTGATCAACGGCGTCCACGCTCTACTCAGAGAACCGAACGCTTCTGATGAGCAACTAAAGGGGGAGCTTCAGCGCTTACTCCATCCCGCGGACTCGGCAGATCGCGCCCTCCGTAAAATGAAGCAGAGCCTCGATGATGAGCGCGTTCGCGGAGTCGCCGACCGTATCCAGACCGAGTGGTTGCGAGCGCAGATCGGCACTGACGTTTGCTATGTCGAAGTACCGGCGTTCGAGAAGGATGTTCACGATTTAGGGGCGCTTTCCAGAGTCTCTGACTATCTGAGCGGCGCGCGCGTACTCGGGGCATAAATCCGGTCTGTTCTATTCGTAAGCGGTCGAGCGACCTGCTAGGTGCGCCGTCGGACATGCGTGATTCAAAAAGGGCGCCAGGGTCATCTCAGAAACCAGGGTCATCTCAGAAACCAGGGTCATCTCAGAAACTGGGACCGGAGATCATCGCCGTGGTTCTCGCCGCGGGGCAGGGAACCCGTATGAAAAGCCGCACGCCGAAGGTGCTCCACGAGGTAGCGGAGCGACCCTTGGTGTCCTGGGTGCTGCACGCCGCCCATCAAGCAGGGGTTGCGAGGACTTGCGCGGTCCTCGGACACGATCGCGAGCGTGTGAAGGCCCGACTCCAAAACTGCATCGACAGGCTCTCACTCGAGTTCGCCTACCAAGAGGAGCAAGTTGGAACCGGGCACGCCGTCCGCTGTGCACTCGCCTCGATCGCAGCCCGCAAAGCCAATGATGCGAATCCATGGATTCTAATTCTGTACGGTGATTGCCCTCTGATCCGCTCGGAGCAACTACGCAGGCTCGTCCGAGAGACCTCGAAGTCAGGCAGTGATCTCGGTTTATTCACCTGCGTGGTAGAAAACCCGGGCGCCTACGGCAGAATCCTCCGTCAAGGAGGCCGAGTGATCGGCATTAGGGAATACAAAGACTGCACGGAGCGAGAGCGAGAGATTCGCGAGGTCAACCCCGGTGTGTACCTGGTCCGGCGTTCGTTTCTTGAGCAAGCGATCGATGCGCTCACCAGCGACAACGTACAGGGAGAGCTTTACCTCACCGACATCGTAGAAGCTGCGGCTCGAGCATCTGGAGCGCACGATATTCAGGCGCCGATGACCGAATTCTTCGGCGTCAACGATCGCGCGGATCTTGCTGTATGCGAGCAAGAAATGCAGTCCAGAATCGTGGCGCAGCATCAACACGCGGGAGTGACGTTTCGATCACCGAAAAACGTTTTTGTCGGTGCAGAGGTTAAAATTGCACCAGACGTCACCATAGAAGCAGGAGTCGAACTTCGGGGGCAAACCGTGATCGAGTCAGGCGCTCATATCGAGACGGGTACCATTCTATCGAACGCAACGGTTCGGCAGAACGCACATCTCAAGCCTTACTGCGTCGTAGCTGAAAGCGAAGTCGGAGAGCACGCCTCAGTGGGCCCCTTTGCCCACCTTCGTTCCGGCACCGTGCTCGGCTCGAGCAGCAAGATCGGTAACTTCGTCGAGACCAAGAAGACGACCCTGGGCAAAGAAAGCAAAGCCGGTCATCTAGCCTACCTTGGAGACGGCATGATCGGCGAACGCGTGAACATCGGCGCCGGAACGATCTTTTGCAACTATGACGGCATCCAAAAACACACTACGGTGCTGGAAGACGACGTATTTATCGGTAGCGACAGCCAACTCGTCGCCCCCATCACGGTGAAGCGAGGCGCATATGTAGCGAGCGGAAGCACGGTGACCCGCGACGTTCCGAGCGATGCGCTGGCGATTTCTCGGGTCAAGCAGGACAACAAAGAGGGCTACGCATCGAGACTCCGAGCGCGGTTCAAGGGAAGCCAGACCCCCGAGGACGCGAATTCGAAGACTGAAAAGCCGTCAAAATAGACTCTACGGGCGATAGATACGTGCAAGGGCGGCTACATCCCGGAGCGATGGCCGGCAAGGCGCCTCGCTCGATCGGAACGCGCGTCTACCTCAGGTGCTCAGAGCTCGAGGCACGTGCGGTAGCGGGGGCAAAGCGCTCATTTCCGGGGCTGCGTACCAGAAGCCGATAGAGGCCTACGGGGAGATCGGAGGGCACACCAAAGGCCGCACGAAACCAGCCATGTTCACGGCTCACGGTGACTCCCAAGAGCCGTTCTTCGGGGCCACGTACGAGGACCTCGATTCGAAAACCGGCGAGCCCGGCACCGCGACTGTCGCGAGCACGCCCATCTATCTGCAGGGTACGACCTCGAAACACATCGTATTCGTCGCGATCGAGCTCAAGGATCAGCGCTTGCCTCTGTTCCTGTGCGCCTGTGTCCACCTGAGACCCGTACCCCACCTGAGACCCGTGCCCGGAGTCCAGGACGCCGTTCGATTCACCAGAAACAAGATCCGCCGCCGAAGCCGCTTCGGAACGCATCTCGCGCTCTTCACGAGTCAAGCGCGGGTCGTCACGTCCGATCAAGCCCGCGATCCGAAGGGATCGAAGGTAGGACTCAGGTTGAGGGAGCGGATCCGAAAAACGCGCTCGGTACCTCGGCGCGTCCGACCGTCGAGGCCGTCCAGACGTGGAGGTCGCTCCGCCCAGACCGATACGCATCCATCCGAGCTCGTTTGAGAGGTACACCTCCACCCAGGCATGGACTTCATTGTGGACAAAGCGGGTTGGAATCCCCAGCGCCATCGAAGTCACCATAAAGGCATAGGCTCGATGTCGGCACACGCCCATCTTACCTCGAGCGAGATCTAGATAGATGTCCCCACTGTTCCCGGAGGATGCATCCGTTTCCTCAAACGAGCGAAAATATCCGGTGAGCACTTCGAGAGTTCGGCGCAGGCCGTCACCACGCGACAGGCCCAGTTCACCAGAAAATCGAAGAGCCCTTCGCTTGATGCTCGCCGGCAGCTCCGCAATGCGATCCGCATGGGTATCCGCCGGGATCTCAGGAATGGGATGATTGAAATAGGACTGCGGAGCGTCCATCAAGTAGACAATCCGTACGAGCCCGACTCCGTCAGCACCGGCCACGGCATAAAAGTTACCGGCGCCATCGCGGCGGAGCTCGACCGGTGAGGGGGGATCGACCTCAAAGGAGATCACTCGGGAATCCGGAGAAACCGAGGGAAGCGCGGCGGTCTGACCGGATTCAAAGTCCACCACAACACTGCCCCAGAAATGGTCCCGCAAAGAAGGGTTGTTCTGGGCTTGACGATCGGTCTGAGTGCCTCCTCTTCGAAGAGAGGTGTCGTCACCCAAAGCGGGCGGCACGGCAGTTTCTGCGCTTTGCAACTCGAGCACTGGGGTGACGCCATCACGACCGAGCACCACCGCATCGAGACCCACGACTCGCTTGTAGGGAGCGATAGTCGGCGTAAATACGGAATCGTAACTTCCAGGCTCGACCAGTTCTGTCCGCCGGTCCGGCCGAAACCGCGGCAAGGGCCTGCTCCGGGGCTCCGAGCCGGGCAACCCCCACAACACCTGCTCGCCGGTGCGCAGTGGTCCACCGCTTGGGGCAAGAAGAATTTCACCGTCGTATACGATCGCTTCTGGGAGCTCCGTCGAATCTCCTTCGACTCCGTAAAACCGCTCATCGAGTGGCTGATCTGCAGAAATCTCCGGGAGGTATTCATGGAGCACGGGAGGTGGCGGAGCGCTCTCTTCGCCACGAATGATGGCGGCCCCCCAAAACCAGTAGACCGCACACCCTGCCCACAAACAAAACATCCACCACCAGGGATCGGCACCCGATTTGACGGGCCGTTCTTTCTTGGACGAAGGGCTATTTTTTATCGGATCGATGACAGATGCCTGCTTGTGTGTGTGGTCTGTGCCACTATTCTCTGAGGTCTACATGGGAATTGCGCTTGCGATACTCGGTCTTACGATCCTCGTGATCGTACACGAAAGTGGCCACTACCTCGTGGCGCGCGCTCTCGGTATGAGGGTCTTGCGATACAGCATCGGGATCGGGCCTACGATATTCCGCTACCGGCCTAAGGGTAGCTCAACGGTGTTTCAACTCGCCGCGATTCCGTTTCTGGCCTACGTCCAAATCGCGGGCATGAATCCCCAAGAGGAGTTCGACCCCGAAGATCCAGAAGTGTTTCCCAACAAAAGCGTGTTTGCCCGCATCGCGGTCATCGCAGCTGGCCCCGCCGCCAACTACCTCTTCGCCTCACTGGTCTGTTTCGGCATGGTGCTTTACGCCGATCCCGGTTGGCCGATCGAGCCGGTCACCCCGGTTCAAGTCGGCGCCGTAATGGACTCTACTCCCGCTGAAGAAGCGGGACTTCAACCGGGCGATGTCATCCTGCGAGCCAACGGTGAAACGGTGAGGGACTTCATGCACCTTATCGAGATCACCGAACCACGAGCGGGGCAACCGACCGAATACGTAGTCAAGCGAGGTGGAGCCCTCGCGCCTCCCATCTTGATCACTCCGGCGGAGCGAGGTGATGGGGAGCGCAGTGTTGGCAGGATAGGAGTAGAGCCCCTGCGAGGCGCCACCTATTCGGGTTGGTCTGGCGCCGCTGAGGCCGCCTTGGTGCTTCCTATGCAGCTGACGGCGCTTCAGCTCGAGGGCATGGCCAATATGGTGCAGAGCGCGAACACCTCCGGACTGGTCGGACCCGTTGGAATGGTCAAACTCACCGCAAAGCAGGCGGAACAAGGAGCAGATCGGCTGGTCAACGTGCTGATGGTGCTTTCCGTGGCGCTCGGCTTATTCAATCTGCTGCCTATTCCTGCTCTCGATGGAGGCCGGTTGATGTTTCTGGCCTACGAGGTGGTGACCCGAAAGCCGCCCAACGAGCGATTCGAAGCGACAGTGCACACCATTGGGATTCTCGTGCTGCTTTGCGTGATCGCCCTCGTGACCTTTCGAGAGCTCGGCTAAACGCATGACTGTAACGGGACGAGGCCCCCTCGCAGACGGTACCGAACTCCATCTACCTGAGCAGCAACGCCTCCGAGCCAACGATCTCGATCACGCGGTGCTTCGCTGGAAAGGTTCCGGCCCGAACGTACTGCTGTGTCACGGCTACCTCGACATGGGCTTCAGCTGGACCTCCGTCGCGACGCGTCTCCAGCGCTGCGGGTACGATACCGCGGCGTTCGACTGGCGTGGACACGGAACGACAGAATGGGTGGGCGCAGGGGGCTACTATCATTTTCCGGATTACGTGCTCGATCTACATGAGCTCACCCAGAAACTCTTCGGTGGAGAAGAATACCATCTAGTGGGCCACTCGATGGGTGGCAGCATCGCCTGCATGTTTGCCTCCACGCTCCCGATCGGACTGCGCACTCTGACGACGATCGAGGGTCTCGGACCGCCGGATGAAAACGCCGACCATCCGGTCGACCGTCTCAAGACCTGGATTCGCACGGTCGAAGGACTGCGCAAGTCTGATCAGCGTGCTGCGATCAAAGACGTCGATGAAGCCGTGCGACGTATGCGGGTGCGTAACCCTACCCTGCCGGACAAGCTCGGACGGTTTCTCGCGGAGCAGGGAACCAAGCTGAATTCTTCAGGTAGCCGTGAGTGGACATTCGATCCGCTGCACCGCAGCCGGGCCCCGATTCCTTTTCGTAAAGACATGTTCCTTCAATGCCTGGACCGAATTGCTGTGCCGACTCTGGTTGTTGGCAGTTCAAACGGGTTTCGTCTCAGTGACGAGCAAGAACGGATCGATCACATAGAGGACACCACCGTGGTCGAGATCCAGGACGTCGGACACATGGTTCATTGGTTTGCGGCTGAGGAGCTCGCGAGCGCGATCGACAAGCATATACGGCGCAGCGCAAAAGCGACCTGAACGCGATCGTCCGAGCGCCCGATGGAGTCATAGCTGAGCAGAGCTCTGCCGCACGCAGCTCGGGGGCCGATTGACGCCGCCTGGTATTGAGGCGACCATCAATGGGCATCTGGGGTCATGCGCGGAGGGTTCACCGCGTTGTTGGGGAACTCATCCGTTTGGGGCGTCACTGGTTTTCTGGAGGGGGAAATCCAATGGGACAAAGGCGAAACTACCTTACCATCATTGGCCTTTTTCGGTACGCGGCCGCGATACTTGCCCTTCTGTGCACGCAGACCGTCACGGCGCAAACCGAGATTCGACCACGGTTTTTCATCGCGTTCGATACCTCTGGATCGATGGCGCTGGATCCCGACGGCGTCCCCAGCTTTGGAGACGGGGTTCCCGGAGTTACGGAGGGTCTCGACACCGACTGCGATGGAGAGGCCGACGACAGCCGGGTGTATATCGCCAAGGAGGCCTTGAGAAACGTGGTTCTCGCCTACGGCGAGCTCGAATTCGCCCTTGGTCGCTTTCCGCAGTACTCGGAAACCGAAATCATCTGCAACCGCGAGGCAGTACCGGGGAACTACCGAGGCAATCGGATTCAAGATATCGAATGTAGTGGCTTTTTGTCGAGCATCGGCAACCCTGCAAACAACACCGGCACCGTACTGACCACGAGCAACTGCGGAGCCAACTGGAATGGATTCCCGGGAGTCGAGCTGCCGACCTCGGGCATACCCGCTGCGTGCCGTCCCAACTCGATTCGCAGCGTAGACCCGAACACCGGTCCGCGAGTCTGCCTCAACTACCTGCCTGGGTGCCCGGGCTCCACCGAGTCGGTCAGTGGATACGTATTTCCGGAAGGGGATGTCCTTGTCGGATTTGAGGGTTTTGGATGGCCCGACACAACCGACAACCGAACCGGGATCCTGCGCTGGATCGACAATCAGGAAAGCAACTTTGATCCGGACATCACCGAGGGCGACTTCTGCAACCACTCCGCAAACGGGGACTGCGAGCTCCGCGTAAGCGGCGCCACCCCACTTGCGGGAGTCCTCCGAGCGGCAGCGGACTACATGATCCCGATTCGGGCCGCAGACCCAGAACCTTGCAGGCCGTACACCGTACTGTTGCTCACGGATGGATTTGAGACCTGCGGTGACGATCCGGTCGCCGAAGCGGCCAATCTCTTCGCCAACAACATCGCGGTGTACGTCTTGGGCCTCGCCGTAGATACCGGCAGCCAGTCACTACTCAACTCGATCGCGGCTTCGGGAGGCACCACGAGCGCGTTCTTTGCAAACGACCCTATCTCGCTAGCCGATGGGCTTGCAGACATCGTGCGAGATTCACTACTCATCGAAGAATGCGGCGGGGGGGATGAGGACTGCGACGGCCTTGTGGATGAGGGGTTCGTCAAGTACTGCGACGTCCCGAACGGCATCACCACGCCGACTCTGTGCGATCCTGTAGATGAATCTGTTTGTGACGGAGGAGACGACAACTGCAATGGGCTTATCGACGAGGGCGTCACCAATGCATGTGGCGCTTGTGGCGTCGTACCTGCAGAAACATGCAACGGAAGCGATGACGACTGCGACCTTAGAATCGATGAAGGCGGCGTATGCACCAACTGCGCACGCGAACCGGAGATCTGCGACGGCCTCGACAACGACTGCGACAATTCAGTAGACGAATCCCTTTCGCGGTCCTGCGGGTTGAGTCTCGGCGTATGTACTCCCGGAACCCAGGCGTGCACTGCGGGCGGCTGGGGTGACTGCGTCGGAGGCATCGTTCCCTCTGCGGAGAGTTGCGACGGACTCGACAACGACTGCAACGGTGCTGTCGACGACCTCAGCCGACCCTGCGGTAGTAGTACCGGCGAGTGTTCCCCAGGAACTCAGCAGTGCATCGGCAACGGGCTTTGGAGCGCGTGCCAGGGCGGGGTCGAAGAGCGTGATGAGGTCTGCGACAATCTCGACAACGATTGCGACGGGATCACGGACGAAGCGATCGCAGGCCTCGGAGCGAGCTGCGGCGTGGCCGTCGGCGACTGCGCTGCCGGCACCACCGCCTGCGTGCAGGGAACGGTGATCTGCGAAGGAGGATCGATCCCCTCGGGCGAACTCTGTGATGGCGAAGACAACGATTGCGATAGCCTGATAGATGAGGGTCTCGGCGTAGGCGCTCCGTGCGGTACCGACGTCGGGGAGTGTTCGCCCGGATTCCTCAGCTGCGTGGACGGCAGCTCGATCTGTACGGGAGCGATCGAAAGCGTATCGGAAACGTGCGACGGGCTCGACAACGACTGCGACGGAGGCGTCGACGAAGGCTTGGGCCTTGGACAAATCTGTGGGGACACCGTCGGTGTGTGTAGTCCGGGCACGCTTCGATGCGCGGACGGACAAGAGATATGCGATGGGGAGGTGCCGATCGGTTCTGAAGTCTGTGACTGTCAGGACAACGACTGCGACGGCAGCATCGACGAAGATGCGGAGGAGATATCTTTGTGCCCAGGCAGCTCTGCCTGCGTCAGCTGTCAATGCGCCCTACCGTGCGGCACCGGGGAGTTCGGTCTGAGCTGTCCCACCGGACGAGTGCCCTCTACCGAAAGCGGGCAATGCTACTGCATCGCCGATGCCTGCGATAACGAGTCATGCGGCCAAGAAACCATCGACCTCGACGGTGAAACCCTGTGCGCGCCCGACTCTGACCTGGTGACAGCCTGCGTCTGCAAAAACAATGAGTGCACGTTCTCATGTGACGGTGTGGTCTGCAGCAGCGGCACCGTCTGCAACTTTCGAGATCCGCTCGGCAGCTGTACCGAAGACAGCTGCCGGGGACTGGGCTGCCGTTCTACCGAAATCTGCTCTTTTGAGACGGGCATTTGCGAGCCCGATCCGTGCCTAGACGCCTCGTGTGCTGCGGAGGAAGCCTGCCGGCTGGGGGCATGTGAGCCGAGCTGCGCCGATGCGAATTGCGCAGACGACGAGCGATGCGTACGCGGCGTATGCGTTGAAGATCGATGTGCGGATGTTTCGTGCACCTCCAGCGAGGTCTGCCTGCAAGATTCGGGCAGCTGCATCACGAATCCCTGCAGCGCGGTCCTGTGCCCCACCGGCACGCTGTGCAACCCGCAAAACGGAAATTGCGAGCAGGACCCGTGTGACTTGCTCCGCTGCCCAGCTGCTCAATCTTGTTTCGAAGGCGAATGCCGCTTCGACACGATGCCCTCAGAGCCTCCAGAGACCAAATCGGACGAGGAGGATACGACCCCGAATCGGCGCGTTCTTGTCACCGGCGGAGGCGCTTCATGCGCTGCCTCGGGCGCCGCCCCACCGCACACCCTGCTAGCGCTCATGATGTTTGTTTTTGCGTCTCTTATGATGAGATCTCGCCGAATCTACGGCAAAGGTCGAAGACGTGCTTCGCTGATGCGACCGTTTCTCTTCATCATTGCAGTCTTGGCCCCGGTGACCGGCTGCGATGTCTCTCCCTTCTGTCTCGATTGCGATGAATCCGCAGAGCCGGCTCCGGACGGTTCGATTGTGGGGGCAAAAGATGCTTCAGGCGGCGATCCAGCCGACGCGACCGTCGGAGACGCTGGGACCATCGATAGTCCAGACGCATGTAGCCCGGATGGATCGGAAGAGTGCAACAACTTCGACGACGACTGCGACGGGCGGGTCGATGAGGGGGTAGATACTCAAGCAGACCCAAATCATTGCGGAGGTTGCGGCATGCTGTGCGCGCCCCCCCAGGCATTTGGCATCTGCGATGAAGGCACGTGCACCATGGGCGACTGTGATGTCGGTTGGTTTGACCTCGACGGAGAGGAGTCCAACGGCTGCGAGTACCGATGCATTCCGTCTGCGGTAGACGACACGCTATGCGATCGCCGAGACAACGATTGCGATGGGGCGGTCGATGAAGACGTGCAGTTCGAGTCAGACCCGGAAAACTGCGGTGGTTGCGCCCAGAGATGCGCGTTCTCCCGCGCGGTCACAAGCTGCTCCAATAGCACCTGCCTACTCGAGACCTGCGAGGCCAACTTTTTCGACATCGACGAGATCAGCAGCAACGGGTGTGAGTACGCATGTGTTCCGGCGGACGGAGGCGCAGAGCTTTGCAACGCGGTCGACGACGATTGCGACGGGACCATCGACGAGGGAAACCCCGAGGGCGGCACTGCCTGTGGCGAAACCACCGGTCGATGCGATGTGGGAATTGAGGTCTGCAGCGGCGGGAGCCTCGTATGCACCAACACGATCGGTCCCTTTGTGGAAACCTGCAACGGTAGCGACGATGACTGTGACGGGCTCACGGACGAGACTACGCTTTTTGATGTGGATCCACTTAATTGCGGCTTTTGTGGCAATACTTGTGACGCACCTCAAGCGATCAGCCAATGCATCACCGGCAACTGCGTGCTGGCTGGATGCATGCCGGGATTCGCAGACATCACTTCCGAACCTGGATGTGAAACCGCATGCGTCAATGCCGGCAGCGAAGTGTGTAATGGCGCAGACGATGACTGCGACGGGACCATCGACGAGCAACTCACCATGCCCTCCAACTTTTGCCTGAACTTTGGAGTCTGCGTGGGCACCCAACCGGTATGCACCGGTACCGGCGGCTGGTCCTGCAGCTACCCGTCAACGTTTCAAGATCCAGAAACGGTGTGTGACGGTATCGACAACGACTGCGACAGCCTGAGCGACGAAGGCTTTTCGGTCGGTGAGCCTTGCGGCGTAGGGACGGGCAGCTGCCGCGTCACTGGGCTCACGCAGTGCGCAAGCGATGGAGCCGGTACCGAGTGCTCCGTCCAAACGCCGGGAGACCCCGTCGATGAACGGTGCAACGGCGAGGACGACGACTGCGATGGAGCGGTGGACGAGGGCGTCGATCCGGCAAATATCGACACGGTGCGCCTCTCGATCGCCGGCGCCACGGTGGACGTCTTCCAGTTTGAAGCCTCAAGGGCCGATGCCACCTCGAGTGAAGCTGGGATTCTATCGACCGCCGCATGTTCGGTTGCCGATCGAATTCCCTGGACCTCGGTCACTTGGTCTGAAGCGGAAGAAGCCTGTTGCGCCCTGAACGATGGCGGCCAATGCCCAGCCACCAGCACGACCGACGGCTGGAGACTCTGTGATGTTGACGACTGGGAAGCAGCGTGCGCAGGGCCTTCTTCGAACTGCACGTGGTCGTACGAAAACAACTGCACATCAAGCGCAAGTCTCACCTGCAACGGGACCGAGTTTGACTGTGATCCGGGGGCGTCCGGAGTTCAAAACTGCATCAGCCCAACGCAAAACAGCACTTCGTTCGCAAGCTGTCGTACGAGCTGGCCTGCTGGACCGATCTACGATTTGTCCGGCAATGTCAAAGAATGGACCAACACGGAGGTTGCGCCGGACGTCCACGCCATCCGCGGAGGATCGTACAACAACCTGGAGGAGGGTCGCACGTGTGCATTCGACTTCACTGTAGGTGATGAAACATTCCGTTTTCCAAACGTAGGCTTTCGTTGCTGCTACTACGATTTCTGAGCGACCTGCAAAACTGATACACTCCTTTGGGTGATCGAGTCATCCTCAACTCCGGTGGGACAGTTGGACCGATTCCAATTGATCCAGCGAATCGGGGTCGGAGGCATGGGAGAGATCTATTTGGCCGAGGTCTTGACCGGTGCGTACGAGGGCGGACGCGTTGCGATCAAATGCATGCTTCCGGAGGCATCAAACGACCCGGTTTTTGTCGGGATGTTTCTCGACGAGGCTCGCCTGGTGACCCGGTTGCAATGTGATCAACTCTGTCGAGTATACGAGCGTGGATTTGCAGACGGCCGTTACTACCTGGCCATGGAGTACGTCGAGGGCACCACACTGCGGCAGCTGCTAAGTCGTCATAAAGACGGTTTGTCTCCCAGAATATCCGCTTACATCCTGGCAGAGATAGGTCGCGGGCTCGACTATGCACATCGATTTCGGGATATGGCGGGCATTCCGGAGGGGATCGTCCACCGCGACGTAAACCCCAGCAACATCATGGTGGGCGCAGATGGGGCCGTGAAGCTCATCGACTTTGGCCTCGCAAAATCGAGGACTCAACTGCAAAAGACGCTACCTGGATTGGTCAAAGGCAAATTTGGCTATCTGGCTCCGGAACAACTCTCTGGAACCATCGATCATCGAACGGACATTTTCGCCATGGGACTTAACCTCTATGAGTGTCTGACGGGTCGACGTGTCTTTCATCAAACGAATCCGGCAGAGGTGGTGTTCGCCGTGGCCGAGTTCAGCGAAATAAACTCGCTCAGTGCACAAAGATCAGATGTTCCAGCGGAGCTCGATGCCGTATGTAGACGGCTGCTGGCTAGAAATCCTGAGGACCGATTCCAATCTGCCGCAGAGGTCACCTCGATTCTTGAAAAACTCCTCTACTCGTGGGGAGCGACCACTGCGAGCGTGCGAGCCGAACTCGCTGCGGCGGTCGATCCAGAGGCCGGAGCAGATCTCAGTTCAGCCGATTGGAGGGTCGAGCCTGCGACTGAGGCGGTAGAGCTCTCAACCGACGAGCATCCCTCCGATACGTCTCTCGATACGTGCGATATTGAAGCTTCACCTGAACGCCGAGGTCTAAGGAATAGGACCATAATCTGGACCGCATTGATATTGATGCTGTGTGCAGCGGCAATAGCCTCCTGGTCTAGAAGTGGATAAACTTGGGTTGTGGACGAGGAATTAGAGTCGGTTCGACCGGAGTCGGTTCGATCGCGGCCGTCGGCATTGGAGAAACAACTCCACTACGCTCTGCTGATTCTGCTCAGGCATACGCGAGGAGCACGCAAAACCAACAAGGCCTGGGTTGATCCGCTCATCGATGATCTCCACCAGGCACTGACCGCCATTCTGGAAGAGCATGGGGTGATTCACCTCCGAGTCGGAGTCGACGGATTTTCCCACGGGCCGCATAAGGTCCTCGACTATTCACCCCGAGATGATGCCAAGCTGTTCTCTCTCTTCCAATACGGGGTGAGGCAGCTTTCCTTTCTACCGGGCCTCAGAACAGAAGAGCTGCACGGACTGATCGAAGTGCTCAATACCGATCTCACCGCGCTCGCATTCCAAGAGGAGGACATCACCACGCTCCTTCTCTCGAAAGACCTGTCATGCGTTGAATTCGTGGTCGTCGAGACTTTTTCTGAGAGTGAGAGTTCCAAGCGAAGGGGAAGCTCCAGAGCCGAAGACATTGCGAAAGTCGTTGCCGATGCATTGAGCCAAAGCATTGATCCGGACCGAGCCGGAGCCGGTTCGTTCACGTTCTGGAAAGCCGACGTCACCTTCTTCAAAGAGCAGGACGTCGCAGAGCTGATCGCCACCCTGCCAAACGTCACCGGAACCCACGAAGCAAAAACCGATGCGTTTGCACCCTTACGGGAAGAAATGGACCGCAGGTTCGGTTCGACCGCCCAGGAACTCCCACGTTCGACCATCGAAGCCGTCAGAGGTACTTCGGACGAAGTGACCGCCCGCCTCGCCGGGGTGCTTGGGGGCGAGTGGCTGCGCTACGTTGCCGGTCACGGCCTCGATTCTATTGCAATAGGCGTGCAAGAGATCATCTCCTGGCTCGAAGAGAGAAGAAAGGGAAGCACACGAACCAGATGGGTTGCTGAGCAGGCATTTAACTCAAAGCTCCAACGATTGGCGCTGCGCACCCTCGATCAGTCGAAGCGCGGCATCCAAGGGGAGCGGGGCGAGCTTGCAACCAAAGTGGCACTCGCCATGATCGCTTGGACCTCTGCCAACGATGTGCCGGGAGCTTTTCACACCATCCTCAGACAGGGCGAAGGATTGCGCAGAGAGGACGCCCTTGCCGCTCTAATGTCCACCGGCCACGCGTTCGAAGTATCTTCCAAGAAGCTCCTCGAGTGTGACGAGGTAGCAGCGCTTGCCATCTTGCAGGCCGTTCGAAATGAGAGCGCAAGTCCCGGGACCGTTCAGCTGTTCGGTGTGGCGAGAACCCACCCTTCGCTCAAGGTTCGAGTGCAGGCGCTTTCTTGGTTCGCCTACCACGGAGGTCCCCACGCGGTACGTGTTCTCGGCGAGGCGCTCAGAGACATCAGCCCCGAGGTGAGAACGACCAGTCTATGTCTCGTCACCCGGACCCAAAGCAAGAATGCAGCAGCTTTGGTGAAAGTATGGATCGAAAGCGAGGAATTTGAGCGGCTCGAATACGAAGAAAAGCGTTTGGCCTGGCTACTTATGGCAAAGCTCTACGGAGACCACGGTCTTGCGTACTTTCGCGAAGTCGCAAGTCACCGAAATCTGATGCGAAGAGCAAAACTAGACGAGCGCAGAGCAGCAGCGGTCGCGGCCCTTGGCTTCCTGGTCGACACGGAGTCTTTCGACAGTATCGAGCAGGCGGGCGCAAGCCGAAGTTCAGGTGCGGTTCTGCGCGACGAAGCCCATCACGTGATCGAGTCTCTGAGGCAGGGCGATCATCCTTACCCTGATCCGGTGGAGACCCTCGAGGGGATGGCCAGCGCCCTCGACCTCTCTTCTCATTTGATTTCGGGCTCGAATGTGCTGCCGGAGATTTCCCTACCCACCTTTACCAATGCGCCTACCACCGCGCGATCTCGAACGAGTTCAGTCCGAGCCCCCGCATGGGCAGTCACGAGTAGCTTTGGCGTGTTTGGTTCGGAGCCGGAGCAGGTCTTCTCACTTCCTGTTCCGGACGATTTGCCCCCGTCGAGCGACGAACCCAGCACCCCTCGACAACCCAGTGCCCCTCGACAACCCAGCACCCCTCGACCAAGCCAGTCAACTTCGGTGAGTCACCCGCTTCCGAGAGCTGTCTCTGCTCCCCCAGAGCGGCTCTCGCGTCCACCTGTCTCTACCCCGCCAACGCGGCTCTCTCGTCCACCCGTCTCTACTCCCCCAGAGCGGTTCGCCAAACCTCCCGTCGAGTTCCATGAAGCCACCTCTGGACGCTTTGGGGACTCTGGAGGAGACGACCTCGAGCGAACTAGGAGCTTGAGGCGTTCCATCGCACCCGAGGCAGATGTGCGGTCTTCCGAGGAAGCCATCGATCCCGCTCTCGATTCGTTGGAAGCGTTTGTGAACGATATTGAAACGACCGCAGAGGCCACCCGTTCCCGTTCTGACGAAGCCCGATCGGACACTGCAGATCTTCTCTCGATGTTCTCTTTTGATTCTCTGAGTTCCCATCCTCGAGAGGACGAAGATGCATGATCTAGGCCCCATCGATCAAAACGAGGAAACCCTATTTCAGCACCTGGCCGAGGAGCTTTTGCTGCGACTCTTCGTCCTGGTGAAGTTGGCGCTTGTACACCGAATGGACAACAAAGCCGTCACACCGGCGCTGCAGAGGTTCCGAGAAGCGCTGACCACCTATCAAAAGGAGATCGAGGGAGATGTTGCAGTGCAAATGGTCGATGACGCCGTGTACATCAACTACCGTCTGGTGCGCGCAAGTCTAGATACGTACGAGCGAGCTAGTTTTCTCAAGGTGTTCTTCTCCCGCATGGGAGTTCATGAGATCAGTTTTATCTCCAAGGTGGAAGACAAAGCACTGCGTGATTTCCTGCAGGCCGTCCGTGCGGTCTCGCTCGATGCAGATGAAGCCGACAAGGTTCGCGCACGCAAGTTCAAGGGCATCCAATTTCGCGAGCTTAAGGCCATGGGAATTGGAGCCCAGGAAGCCATGGTGCTTCCCAACCGGATTCGGGTCATTCGCGCCTACGGCGTGCTGGTGATCACGATACGTGAGCTCTTGGCGGCGCTTGCAAACCAAGAGCAGATTCGACTGCTGGCCTTTCGACGCGCGATACAGGACCTCGCCCGCCTGCCTGAAGAAACGAAACCACTGCAGCTCGGCCTGCTCAGTCTTGAGCACTATCACGGCAAAGCCGAAAGCCGCCTTGCGAATGTCGCTCTGCTCGCGATGATGATGGGGCGCCGGCTTCAGCTTCTGCCGTCAAAGCTCAGAGACCTTGGCACCGCAGCGGCACTGGGCCTTATCGGTAGGGCCGTGCGCCCAGAATTTCTTTTTGCATCAGCAGAAGAGGTTGCTCAGGCAGACGCGTTCTTAAAGGGCATTCGCCAAATTGCACCCTATTTTGGCCAAGGCCGAGCAGTATCGCTACGCATCGTCGTCGCTGCCGATCAACAAACCGCGGAAGGACGTCGCAACGGACACCCAGTCTCTCGAATCGCGGCGGTCGCCGATCGATACGATATCTGGACCCAACCCGAGCCTTTTGGACTGGGCCTCCGACCAGATATGGCGCTGCATCGCCTGCTGGAAACCCGGGACCTTGATCCAACCGCCACCAAGTTGCTGGTTCAAACCTTGGGACTCTTCCCGGTAGGGTCCACGGTCAAGCTCTCAAGCGGTCACACCGCGATTGTCGTCGATACAAGCTCCAATCCAGAATACCTCGCCTCTCCAAAGGTCATGATCATAGCGGACGACGCTGGAAACCCCTGTCAGCGCCAATCACTCGATCTCGCCACATCGGAGGTGCAGATTCTCGGCACCGTCGAAGCAAAATCGGTGAATCTGAACGTAGGTCACTTTCTCTTCTCTTGAGCTTGATTTTCGATAGAGCACTGTTGTCCAGAGCCGGTCTTCCTTGCCAGCAACGATTCACGCCTCTAGCCCGGATCGATCACCAGGGTTGACAACTTCCTTGGAATTTTTGGTATCGGACCCGCGTTCTCCTAAGTAAAATCCAACACCTAGGGCGACGGTCGTCACCGGGAGATCGCGGTAAGAACCCGGGCGCATCCATGCGTTCCGCACCGACCACGCGATGCGAGCAGACCCCGTTCACTGCATTTTGCTCACTGCATTTTCGCGAGCGCAGCGGTATTCATAGCCAGGCCCTCTCGCCAACCTGCGCGTCTCGAAGCGTCGTAACCATTTTGCAGCAGCGTTCGAGCGCGTTCGGGTTGACCGACTGAAAGCCACAGCAAAGCGAGATTAAAGGACTGACGCGCGATACCCATTTGATCACCCAAAGCCTCACTCTCGCGAAGCGCACGCTCTGTGAAATGAATCGCTCGCTCGTGATCTCCGGTATGGGCATAGGCGCCGCCGAGGTTCCCAAGCAGTCCTGAAGACTGAAACCGGTCGCCAATATGCTCCGATATAGACAAAGCTTGTGCAAATATTGCGATCGCCTCGACCATTTTTTGTTCCTGAAGCTTGATGCGCCCGAGACGGTTGTAGAGCTGTATTCTAAGCGCTAGAAAATCTCTTCCGTCCATTCCATCGATGAGCTCAAGTGCATCCGAGAGCTGCTGATGTGCCTCTTCTGGCTTGCCTTCACCATCCGCCAGCTCCGCCAGATCCCCGTGCACTTTGGCAGCGTTCAAGCGGAGACCGCGACGACGAGAAAAACTCAAGGAGGCTTCCAGCTCTTCTCTGGCGGTATCGTAGTCTGACTGCAACATACGCGCTCGACCGTGGAGCCTTAGGAGATCGGCCGAAAGATCCAGCTTCTGAGCCTCTTTTGCAGGCGAAAATGCGTATTCGAACAGACGCTCCGCCTCAGAGTAGCGGCCTACATCGATGAGCAACTGACCTAAATCACGAGCCACTCGCGCCGTTTCCACCTCGTAACGATCGCCCAGAGTTTGAGCCGCACGCAGAGCAGCTCGATGAAAATACTCTGAAGCCCGCAAAGCGCCCTCGAGATGAAAATAGCTTGCGGCTTGGCGGAGCTTTGCAAAGGCGTGCCCCACATCTCCCGCGGCCAGGAGATGCTCACCGACTTCACCGAGGTACGCAGGCGTATCTCGATATCGGCGCTGCAGCATATGCGCGGCTCGGGCATGCAGCGCTCGGAGATCGGACTCAGCCAAAGTCGACAGTACGGCTCGACGTACGATGGTCGAACGAAACTGAAGCCGTCCTGAAGGACTCCAAACCATAAGCCCGGTATTTTGAAGTTCAGTGAGGCTCTCGTTCGAAGAGGAGGAGATAAGGTCAAGAATCTCTACATCGCGAGGCGATTCCCCGAGTACCGCTGCCGCTTGGAGCCCAGACGAAACGTCTTGCGAACACCGCTTGAGCCGATGACCCACAAGCAAGGCGACCGCTTCTTCGATGCGAAGCTCGGCAGCTTCTTCAAGCAGTTCCAGGGCATCGCAACCGAGAGCCGCAAGTACCTCCTCCACGAGCAGAGGCACGCCACGACTTGCTCGAACCACGATCTTCGCCGTATCTCGAGTCAGATCGGGAAGCACCCCCTTGGCAAGCGAAACCAGCTCCCGAGTTTTGAGCGGCGTGAGTTCGATAAGCTGAACGCCCTCCGGTAGCACGAGAGGCAGTTCAGCTCCGGATCGCATCGAGAGGACCACCGAGATGCCCAACTCTTCCGACATATCCATCAGCCGCGCGGCAAGCGCCAAAGTCAGGTCGTCCGCCACTTCGAGCTGGTCGAGTACCACCACGGTGGGTTCCTGTTTCCCTCGTCGGCTCAGCCCTTCAAGTGCGGCAGCAAGAAGCCGGGCCTGCCGACGATCCCCCCCAAATCCGGCTTCCTGCTGACTGAGACGGCCGAGCAAGACATCGACGATCGAGCGTTCCGTCATGGAAGGCGCACCCTCGCTGTGGCTCCAGCCGAGCGCCGCAAGCAGGCTCACCGGATGAGCGGGGCCCACCTCCCTTTTCGCGCATGAGGGCAAGACGCACCAAAGCACTCCGATGCGCGCCGCTTGCGAGATCATCTCTTCCAGTAGGCGCGTCTTGCCGATGCCCGCGGGACCGCGGAGCACCACCACATGATGTTCGGTCGCTGAAGCCGCAAACTCGAGGAGCCGACGCAGCTCGTCCTGTCTGCCCGCGAATTCAAGACGTGATCCCATAGCGACCGGTGGAAGCAGGGGATCCGAGAGCGCAAAGGTAGGCTCGTCGATCGAGGTTGGCGGCTGAACGGGCGCAAGGCGGAGATCGGGCGGGACATAGCGCGCCACCGGCCCCGAGATCAGGATTTGCTCCCTCTTCGCATGGGAGGTAAGCGCGGAGAGGACGCCCTGGCCTTCGCCGAACAGCTGAAAACGGAACCCCGGACTGGAGGCGCGCCCCTCGCACGAAGCTCGGGCGTCTCGAATCCCGATCGACAAGCCCGCCGCCATATCGATCAGCTCCAGGGCACACCGCATCGAATCGGCAGCTGCCTCCGGGATATCCCTGTCGATGCCGAAGATCAGCGTGAAGCGATGCTCCTGCTCTTGACCAGAGGCAGCAGCTGTGTGGTTCAAAAGAGCTCCGTGACGTTTGCCAACCGTTTTGATAGAGCGTAGCGCGTCAGAGTCTAAAACAGCAATCGAGCATAAAACTACGGGCCGCTCTTCTTTGGCAACCTCGATTCCGCCGGTTCCAAGCGCGTACTGATATTCGTCAGCAACGCCTTCAAAGGCATTGTCGAGCGCCTGTTTTAAGGCTTTGGCGCTCGGGTAGCGGTGCACAGGGTCTTTGACCAGTGCGCGTAGAATCACGCGCTCGAGGGGAACGGAAATCCCGGCGTGCGGATTGCGCCGTCTTGGAGGCTCGGGAGCCACACTCACCTGCTGAGCGAAGATCTGTTGGGCGGTGCCGCGAAAAGGCAAGGTGCCGGTCATGCAAAGATAGAGCAGCACCCCGACCTGGTAGACATCGAGTCGCTCGTCCGCGCCATGTCCAAGGATGTACTCGGGAGCCATGTAGGCCGGCGTACCGATCAGCATCCCCGCACGCGTAAGCCGTTCGCCCTCCGCGCTACCCTGCATCAAGAGCGCGGATCCAAAATCGAGTACTTTGACGAAATCCGCTTCGTCCGGGAGATCTAGGAGCATCAAGTTCCCGGGCTTTAGGTCGCGATGCACCACGTTGTTTTGGTGCGCGAGCGAGAGCGCATCACAGACCTGTCCAAAAATGCCCACGGTCCGATGCGCGCCCAACACCTGAACGTCCAGGATAACGTCGGTCAGAGAGCGACCTTTTACATACTCCATGACCAAATAAAGCGTGCCGTCGACGTGGGTGCCAAAATCGAAGACATGGACGATATGCGGATGCCTCAGCGCACTGGTCGCTTTGGCTTCACGCTCAAACCGAGCTCGAAATTGAGGGTCCGCCTGAGCTCCAACGTGCAACGTCTTGATGCATACTTTACTCCCGAGCGTCGATTGTTCCGCGAGGTAAACCCGGCCCATCCCCCCCTCACCTAGAACCCGCTCGATGCGATACTTTCCAGCGATGGAGGCCCCCTCGGGCAGTTCGATCATCGCGGCAGAAGCGTGTTGATCTGGATCCATCGTTTCGGGTCGATTTTATCACTCTCGCTCAGAAACGTCATCGAAGCGGGCATGTCCTGTTTTTTGCAGCAGCCGCTGCGCAGCGTCGATCCCGCTCAAGAACGCAGCCTCTACCCGAGGTCCCCTAAATCCATCCCCTGCGACCCCGATCCAGGTGTCGTGGATGCGCTGCCAGGGGATGTTCGAGGCCACCTCGGCAACCCGAGCAAACCTCCACCGATGAGCCGTTTTGAATCGAGGCTCGGCAACGCAGCCTACCAAGCGTCGAAAGTCTTCCAGTAGAGTCTCGAGCGCCTCGCTTGCCGTCAACTCAAGGTGGGCCTGAGACCACGCTTGACTCGCGTGCAGCACCCAGGTTTCGGGCCCGCTACGTCCGGGTTTGCTGCAGTCGCGAGCGATCCAGTCGATCGACCCGGAGGCGTAGGCTGCATCCCAGGCGACTGGCAGGGCGGCATCGAAGCCGAGCAGGACCGCCCAGCAAGGCGCATGCGAACCAGTGGCGGCGCGATCGCGAATCGGAGCGAACACCGGAGCGTCGACAAGCGCGACCAGCTGCTGCAGCGGGGGAGTGAGCAGTACCCATTCAAAGTTCCCCAGGTCGGTTCCCTCAAACGTTCGAAGGTGCCCAGGAGACGCTGCATCGAGAGGTGCCACCCGAGTCTCAAGGCGTACGTCCAAAGCGCTTGCAAGATGCTCCGCGATCCCCCGCATTCCGTGCGTACCGACGTACCAGCGATCCGCCCGCTTCTTTTCTTTCACCGGTGACGAATCTTTCACCGGTGACGAATCTTTCACCGGTGACGCAGCTGGCTCTCTGAGATCGACCCAAGACGCCTCCCAAGGAGCGAGCTGCCCCTGCTCGAGCCAGGACTGAACATGGTGCTCAAAGGCAGGGTCGCGCACCGTCAGATATTGAGCGCCGTGATCAAACTGAAATCCCTCCTGCCTTCGGGTGCTGAGCCGCCCACCAACCCGGCGGCCCTTGTCGAACACCTGTACCTCGAGACCGTGGTCGCAGAGCATCTTCGCCGCGCCAAGTCCGGCAATCCCGGCCCCAACAACCGCAACCCGACCGGGTGCCCTGCATTCCGACCCGCCGCATTCGTTATTCTTCATCCCTCACATCATTCTGAAAACAACGACCCGATCGCAAGCAAAACCCAAGCGACGAGCACCTTCGGCAAGCAGCTGTTTGGGCCGACTCACTCACCACACCCCAGGGGGTCTGAGTTTGTTCAAACAGCCAGCACCCCCCAGCACGCCTCGCTAGGCCTGAACGCCCGCTTTCCTCCCATGCTCGGAACTCGAAGTAGCAGAACTACTCCTTCGTTCCTGTGCGTGCGGGGCGCTACGCGTTCAAACCCATCGAGACGCGATCCAGCGGGCCTATGTCGGCCCAAACAGCTGCTTACCTCCCATGCTCGTCGCTTGAAGTAGCCACACTACTCCTGCGCTCCCGTGCTTCCGGGGCGCTGGCTGTTTCGACCAACCTAGGCC
>JBCCEA010000051.1:0-23084 GCA_039030515.1 Myxococcota bacterium
GGCGTTCGGGCCGACATACGCGTACCCAGGGGGCCTAGGTTGGTCAAAACAGCGAGCGCCCCGGAAGCGCAGGAGTGAAGGCGTACTTCGGGTACGTTGAGCGACGAGCATGGGAGGAAAGCCGCTGTTTGGGCCGACTCACTCACCACCCCCCAGCGGGTCTAGGTTGGCCTAAATAGCGAGCGCCCCGCACGCGCAGGGGTGAAGGCGTACTTCGGGTACGTTGAGCGACGAGCATGGGAGGAAAGCAGGCGTTCGGGCCGACATACGCGTACCCAGCGGGTCTAGGTTGGCCTAAATAGCGAGCGCCCCGCACGCGCAGGAGTGAAGGCGTACTTCGGGTACGTTGAGCGACGAGCATGGGAGGAAAGCCGCTATTTAGGCCGACATAGGCCCGCTGGATTAGAGGTTTTGAATGCGCCGTCGTGCCTGTCGATGATCCGGGTCGAGTTCGATCACCCTCTCGAACGAGCGAACGGCTTCCTCACGCTGTTGTGAAGCGAGGAGCGCATCGCCGAGCACCATCCAAGCTGCCGGCCACTGAGGGGCGACCTCGACCGCACGGCGCGCCCAGCTCAGCGCGCGTGAAGCACTGCCTTCCTGCAGATGGACTCGAGCCATGCCGACGGCGCCCTCTGGATTTTCGGGCCGGTATCGGAGCGCTCGCACAAAGGATGCTCGGGCCAGTGCAGCGTGGCCGAGGCGTTGGGCGGTGCGGCCGGTCCGAGCCGCATTTTTGGATAGGTTGCGCAGCTCGGACTCGTTGAATTTATCAAAGACCGGATCGTTTCTGCTCGCGCGCAAAAGCCGCTCATCTTCTTCTGCCGCGTCGAGCGCTCCATCTGCAGGCGTTTTGGTTTGGACTGCATTCAACTCGGCTGGCGTGCGCTGAGCCTCCATAGAAGAACCTGAGACCTCAGATGAAGCCGGCGCTTCCGAGGGCACTGTCATCGGAGTGACCTCGGTCAGCGGAGTGACCCTGAGCGCACTTGCCCGGTTTGCGCCGAGATCGGCGTAGTAGGGCCCGACGATCGACGAGACCGCGACCACCGCGAGCAGGCCCATGGCGAAACCGAGCATCAGGCTCCCTGCAGAACAAAGCCAGCGCCAAGAGCGCTTGAATTCTGAAGTCGAGCTGAGGAGTCTCGGCGGTAGTTTGGGAGAGGCGTATTGCGTTTTCGGGGGCTCTGAGGTTGCGCCTTGAGCTCTCGCCTCCCGCTGAGGCGAAGCTCGCCGCAATGTCGATGTGCTGGCCGAAGGTTTTGTGGAGACTGAACCTGCCGCGCTGAACGAATAGAGCCCCGAAAACTCAAAGCCTCGAGCCGAAGACGCACTCCCGTACGATCCCATCGCAGCATCGACTCCTGCAGGATGTATCTGCTTGGGACGCGTCACGTTCGGAACGGTCGGTCTCGAGCGCGCACTGCGAGACGACAAAGCACCAGGGTCAAGCAAGCGATTCAGAGTCGAAGGCAGTCTCGGCCCTCGGTTTTTTGACTCGAGCATGTTTGACCTCCTGAGGGATACGGATTTGTTTCGCCGCGTACACAGCGCCCCACATCTTCATGATGAAAAATAAACGCCGTCGCTTCCATTTCGGTGGATTGCAACGCCCCCTTGAGCCACTGCATCAGACTGGCCGCAAGCATCTTTCGAACGCCGTAGCGCATCTTCCCAATTCCCAAAAACGTGTCACGATCAGAACGTCGTGGCAGGAAACGTCGTCGTCACCGGGCATCTGTGCATGCCTCTTCCGATGTCCAAGGAGGGCGCCATGCTCACGGCGTCCCCGGTGGCGCTTCCCTTCGTCGCCAGTTCCGCGACAACCCCGCCCATGCTCTGTTCAGGTGATGAGACAGCTGCTCCGGTTTGGATGTTGCCTTACATAGTTGGCTCGTTTACGACTCCAGGTATGTTGCGGATGCGGGTGGTGCTCCTGAAAGGCGATCAGCCTTCTCGTGCGATCTCTTTGGGTGGGCGTTCGGTGTTGACCGAGGGAACTCCGCTCACCGGAGAGGTTCTCGGGACCGTAATCACTCCAGCGTTGATGGTGCAGGGAACGAGCGTCACGACCGATCCTGCTTTGGCGTATTACTTTCCTCTCCATCTGTTTCCTTCAACGCAGTCCCCGCCCATCCTTGAGGGCGGCTGAGTCGACCCGTGCGCGCTTCTAGGCGATGGCTGCGGATCGCGTTGGTTCTGCTTGCGTTTGTGCTCGCACCGGTTTTGGTATCGACATTCGATCTTCAGTCCCACTTTGAGCTGGAGGCGATTCAGTCGACCATTCGAGGGGCAGGATGGTGGGGGATGCTCGTCTTTGTCCTGATGTTTAGCGTGGGCGAGCTGCTGCATATTCCCGGCATCGTATTCGTTGCGGCATCGATGCTGGTCTACGATCGGTTTCTCGGCACCCTCATAGCCTACGCTGGAGCGGTAGTGGCCGTGACGGTGAGTTTCTTGGTGGTGCGTACCCTCGGCGGCCAAGTTCTCGGTACCCTCGAGCAGCCTTGGGTCCGGCGAGCCCTGCTCCGTCTCGACCAACGTCCCATTCGAACTGTCATCCTGCTGCGCATCGTGCTTTGGATGTTGCCGGCACTCAATTACGCGCTCGCACTGACCCGGATTCGCCTTTTTCACTACGTTCTAGGTTCCGCGCTGGGGCTGCTGCCGCCGATCGTGCTGATCTCACTCCTGTTCGACTGGTTTCTGGAGCGCCTGTCTTGATCTTGAATTCACCCCTGCTTCGCGAGTTTGTGCACGGTTTCTCTACCCGAGCGGGAGGCGTGAGCGAGGGCCCGTTTCACGCGCTGAACCTCGGGCGCAGTTTGGGCGACCGTCCATCTGCCGTTACGGAAAACCGCAGGAGGTTTGCCGAGGCCGCCCGCTACGATGCGAACGCCCTAGTGGAAGCCCACCAGGTGCACGGGGCCGCGGTTCGGGTGATCGACCCGGGTGAAGATCCGGCCGCCTCCTCTCAGAAGCCGGCTGACGCGCTGATCGGCCGGGATGGGGTGACGGTTGGGATTCGGGTTGCGGATTGCGTTCCCATCTTGATCGCCGATCCCAAGACGGGGTGGGTTGCCGCGGTTCATGCTGGATGGCGGGGAATCGTTGCCGGTGTGGTTCAGGAGACCTTCCGGGCACTTTACCGTTTGGGCGCCTCGCCCGCAGACTGCTGCGCCGCAATCGGTCCCCACATCGAAGCGTGCCACTTTGAAGTGGGTGAAGATGTTGCAAGTCAGATACAGGCGGCTGCCGCGGGAGCGACGGTGGTTTTTGAAGACTCAGGCAGTCTCCGGGTCTCTCTAGAGGCGGCAGTGCGGGCCCAGATTCTCGATGCGGGGCTTTCTGCCGACCGGATCGACCGAATCGCTGGATGCACTTTTGCTGAGCAGGATCGCTTCTTTTCTTACCGTCGCGACTCGGGAACGACTGGACGCCACCTGGCGGTGATCCAGTCGAGGGAGGCTTCTTAGTTCACGTTTTCCGCCGCTATTTTGGCGAGAGCGCTGCTCGTGCTAGCCCAAGGCTTCAAATGATGGACCAGCCCGAGCGCACAAAGGCGTCCAAAGACGCTTCGGAAAAGCGAACCATCGGACGTGGCGTGTTCCGAAATTGCGATGGCTGCGGCGCGACCCTTCGGGCGGAGGAGTTCACCGAGAACTACGAAGTCTGTCCCAAATGCGGCAAGCACTATCGGCTCGATGGAGACGGCTGGATCGAATTGCTGTTGGACTCCGGCTCCTGGGTCGAACTTGATGAAGGCCTGCGCTCTGCCGATCCTCTTCAGTTTCACGACGGGCAGAGCTACAGCGCGCGCCTGGAAGCGGCGCAGAGAAAAACAGGTCTGAGCGATGCGGTTGCGGTCGGAAGCGGAGCCATCGAGGGAAGACCGGTCGAATTTGGAGTCTTTCAGTTCCGTTTCATGGGGGGATCGATGGGCTCGGTTGTCGGAGAAAAGCTCGCTCGGCTGTTCGAACGAGCCCTCGAGCGCAAGCGGCCCGCGATCCTTCTCTCGTCTTCGGGTGGGGCGCGGATGCAGGAGGGGGTGCTTTCGCTGATGCAGATGGCCAAAACCGTATCGGCACTCGGGCAGCTTCGAGAAGCTTCGATCCCGTTTCTCAGCGTTTTGCTGCATCCAACGACTGGAGGCGTCGCTGCCAGCTTTGCCCTCCTCGGAGACGTCAATATTGCGGAGCCTGAAGCACTCATCGGATTTGCGGGTCCTCGGGTGATCGAGCAAACGATCAAGCAAACGCTGCCGGAGGGATTTCAGAGTTCGGAGTTTCAAATGGAGCACGGGCAAATCGACATCATCGCGAGCCGCCACGAACTTCGAGATACGCTCAGTACCTTGCTGTCTCATATGCTCGATTGATCGCGTCCTGTGTTGATCCCGCGGCATGGGGGCGAACGGCCCAAGAGCTGAACGAATGATCGCCCCGGGGGCAAATGGAGGATGCCCGCTGCCGACCATTTCAAGAAGCGGCAGCGATCCCGCGCGCCAGGGTGAGGCCCGTCCGTGTCGGATCGCGGCGGCGCAGCCAAGACCGGCCTTCTTCTACCCATGAGAATCGGATGACGACGATGGAGACAGATGAATATCGAGAGATGCTCGCTTGGATTTTTCGGCTTGAGTCGAGAGGGGTAAAACTCGGTTTGGATCGCATCGCTTCGGCTGCAGAGCGGCGAGGTCATCCGGAGCGAGCTCGGCTTTGCGTGCACGTTGCCGGCACGAACGGTAAGGGCAGCGTTTGTGCAATGCTCGAGGCGATGCTGCGGTCGGCGGGGTACCGCACCGGGCTTTTCACTTCTCCCCACCTGCATCAGTACACAGAGCGCATCCGTCTGGACGGCGTGCCGGTTGCAAGAGATCGATTGCTGCCTGCGGCGCGCACGCTCCGTCATGCGATGGAGTCGGGGGCACTCCCCCAGCTTAGCTTTTACGAATTCACCACTCTCCTTGGTTTTGAATTATTTTCGCACTCTGAGTGTGAAATTGTGATCTACGAAGTGGGTATGGGCGGTTTGCTCGACGCGACCAATCTGGTCGACCCGCTCCTAAGCGTGATCACGCGCATCGGATTCGATCATACCAAGGCGCTCGGCGCGACTCTGGCTGAGATCGCGGCGCAAAAGGCCGGCATCATCAAGCCAGGTAGACCCGTCGTTGCCGGAATGCGCGACCCTGAAGCATCCAAGGTAGTCCGTGATCGCGCCCGGGACCTCGAGTGCCCACTGCTTCTGCTCGGGGACGATTTCGAACTAGAGGCGTCTGCTGATCTTGCGGTACGGGTGCACTCAGAACGTTACGACTCGCTTCGTTCTGCGCTACGAGGACGCTTTCAACACGACAATATCGCATGTGCGGTGGCGGCAGCTGCGCTCCTGCGCCCGTCCTTCCCAAGGCTCGACGCTCAGGCGGTCCGGCGTGGTTTGGCAGCGGTTCGCTGGCCGGGCAGGATGGAGGCGATCTCGGCGGCCGGTATCGATACCGAGATTTGGATGGACGGCGCACACAATCCTGACGGCTGCCAAGCGCTTGCATCCTTTGTACGTGAGCTCGAGCAAAAACCTACGATCGTGATCTTTGCCGGCATGGCAGATAAAGATCTCTCGGCCATGCTTCGGGTTTTGAGTACGGTGACAGAAGATTTCGTCTATCCACCTCTTCCCCTGCGACGCGCAGCCCTGCCTGACGATCTCGCAGGTCTGCAGCCGGGACGCGTCGTCTCTAGTGTCGCGGCCGCGCTCGACTTTGCGCGTGCACGTGCGGGTTCGCACGGCCGAATCGTGGTGGCCGGCTCTCTATTTTTGCTGGCCGAAGCGCGCGCCACCCTGCTCGGCATCGAAACCGATCTCCTCATTCCGATGTAGACCGGATTGTCAGCGTACTGGCAGCGAGGCATCGATTTTTTGACGATGTCGGCGCACTGAGTGCCAAATTGGTAAGTGATTTCGGTATGGCATGACCTCTGCTGTGGCTCCGAACGTGGAACTAGCTGTGGAAGTAACTCCGAGCGGTTTGCCTTCACTTCGCTTTCGTGGCGAGTGGCTGGACGACTCGAAGGACCCCGTTGCCGCTGCGCTTGCGTTTGCCGACCCGGAGATCGTGGAAGGGGCGAATCGAGTGGTGCTTTTTGGCGCCGGACTTGGCTATCGAATCCTCAGGTTGGAAGAGCTTGGAGTGGATCCGATCATCGTCTTCGAGCCCAATCGCGAGGTGGTCTCACTTTGCCGCCAATATGTGCCTCGCGCGCATCAGCGAGCCAGGGTGTTTACCGAGGTCACCCCGTTTCTCGACTATTTGATCGACGATTATCAGCCGGATCACAGCACGCGGCTTCTTGCGGCTCCCGCGTATCGACGGGCCTATCCTGAATTTTTCGCCAAGGTAGAACATACACTTCGAGATGCTCAGGGTTTTGTTTCCATCAAGAAGAAGAGCTTGGAACAACGGTCTCAGGCGATGGTGGAAGCTGCGATGATCAACCTCGGTCGCGCCGCCGAGGTTCCTGATGCCCTCTCACTCGGTAGACCCCTCGAGGGCAGCGCCGCTTTTATCGTGGCTGCCGGTCCTTCCCTCGACAAGAACGGATCGCTCCTCTTCGAGGCTTCCAAAAAAGGCGCTATTTTTGCAGTCAATACCTCTGCGCCGGTGGTGAAGCACTACGGGGCAGAGATCGACTGTTTGGTCAGCATCGAGGCGATGCGGGCGGCAGACCAGATGCACGGCACGGAGCCTCGCTGCATCGCGCTGGACTTCACCGCGCATCCGGCGAGCTTTGAGGTGCCTTCAGAAACCAAGATCGCGTTCGCCCAGGATCATCCTGCCTTTGCTCCTCTCGCGACCAAGCTGGGTCTTCGTCGCATGCGCTATGGTGCGAGCGTGGCGACCGCCGCGGTATCGCTTGCGTGGCATCTCGGCGCGGATCCGATCGTGGTGGTCGGCCAAGATCTCGCGTTCACCGGTGGTCGCGTCTATGCGACGGGCACCGGTCGAGAGGCAGCCACTGCCACGGTGAACGGCGAAATATTGACCGTAGAATACGGTTTGGACGGCTTTTTCGAAGCCCATGGAGTGAAGCCACCGTCCAAGCACCAGCCTCGGCAAACCGTCGCCGCCTGGGGAGGAGGCATGGTCGAGAGTGCGTTCGATCTCTCACTTTTTCGCCGCTGGTTTGAGGGCCTAGCCCACTTCTCTAAGGACGTTCGTTTCATCAATGCAACTGA
Source organism: Myxococcota bacterium (assembly GCA_039030515.1). Lineage (GTDB taxonomy): Bacteria > Myxococcota_A > Polyangia > Polyangiales > Houyiibacteriaceae > JBCCEA01. Next base: position 7,234 of record JBCCEA010000051.1, read on the forward strand.
GGGGGGCGCCCGTATCGAAGGCTGGGAAGAACATACCTTGCGTGCGGTGATCGACACGCTTTCCCCTCGTTCGGATGAGCTGATCGCTGCGGCTAAGCGAGCGAAAACGATGTCGGCCGAGGCAGTTGAGTCGCTGCGGCAGGAGACCCGATCGACCGCAAAACTCGTCGAGCGTGCCGCGAGAAAGTGCCTCAAAGCGCAATCCCGGAGGCAAGAGTCTGCTGCGATGAAGGTCCGTAAACTTGCAGACAATGCGCCGTTTGTAAGAGCGCATGCGGCAGGGCCTCTGTCTGAGCTTCGTTCAGATGAGTCTTTGGCGCATCGACAGCGCTATCTACGTACTTTTGAAATTATTCGCGATTCTGCCCGGACGATACGAGAGCTCGCTGAATGACTCCGGGCTCCTTCGCCATCCGCGGTCGCTTCATCGGTGACGCGCATCCGCCCTATGTGATTCCTGAGATCGGAATCAATCACGAGGGCGATATGAATAAAGCGCTTCAAATGATCGATGATGCAAAGGCTGCCGGTGCAGAGTGCGTGAAATTTCAATGCCATATCCTCGAAGACGAGATGTCCGATGCGGCAAAGAAGGTTGTTCCAGGCAACGCTTCAGAGTCTATCTGGGAGATCATGAGCAGATGCGCTCTGAGTGAATCGCAAGCCAAGGACCTGAAGGCTTATGCTGAAGACCTCGGTCTGACCTACCTGTGCACCCCATTTTCGCGAGCGGCGGCCGACAGGCTTGAATCGATGGGAGTCGATGCCTACAAAATTGGTTCTGGTGAGTGCAACAATTACCCGCTCATCGATCACATCGCCTCATTCGGTAAACCGATCATTTTGAGTACCGGAATGAACGATCTTGCCAGCATCGCCCGCGCGGTCGACGTGCTGGAGAAGCGTTCGGCATCTTACGCGTTGCTGCACTGCACCTCGATGTATCCGACGCCGTACCCCAAAGTGCGTCTTGGCGCGCTCGACGAGATGCGTCGTCGATTTCCCGGGGTGACCGTGGGGCTTTCCGATCACTCTCTCGGCAACTGGACCTGCTTTGGTGCGATACCGCTTGGGGCCCGCGTCTTAGAAAAACACTTTACCAGTGATCGAAACTGGCCGGGTCCGGATGTGCCGATATCGATAACGCCCCGTGAGCTGTCGGAGCTGGTCGAAGGGAGTCGGGCGATCTTCCAGGCGCTTGGCGGCGAGAAAGCTGTGCTGCAAGAGGAAGAGCCGACCATTCGTTTTGCCTACGCCAGCGTGGTGACGCTCGGTCAGGTTCGGGCGGGGGAACAGTTCACCAAGCAAAATCTCTGGGTGAAGAGGCCAGGCACCGGTGAGATTCTCGCCGAGCATTTCGAGTCGATTCTCGGTCGTCGCGCAGAATGCGACGTGCCTGCGGATGCGCAGTTGAGGTGGGAGCAGATCGTTTGAAAAAGCGTGTCGTATTTTTGAGCGGTACTCGGGCAGACTTTGGAAAAATCAAGTCGTTGATTCGCACGCTACTACAGCCACCGTTTCAGTTTGATGTGCATATATTTGCGACAGGAATGCACATGGAGCCTAAGTACGGCTTCACCGTCGAAGAGATTCAAAAGTGCGGCTTTCCCAATATCTACCGCTTTATCAATCAGTCGAGCCAGGGACTGATGGACAGGAGCCTTGCGCATACGGTTCTCGGGTTTGGAGACTACGTCCGCTTGATTCAGCCCGATCTTATCGTGGTGCACGGTGATCGAGTGGAGGCTCTTGCGGGAGCCATGGTGGGCGCGCTGAGCAATGTTCGGGTGGCGCATATCGAGGGCGGCGAGATCTCCGGAACGGTCGACGAACTGATTCGTCACTCCGTCACCAAAATGAGCCACATTCACTTCGTTTCCAACGAAGAAGCCAAACGCCGTCTGGTTCAGCTTGGTGAGCCGGAGCCGAGCATTCACGTCATCGGATCTCCCGATGTCGACATCATGAACTCTCCGGATTTGCCGAGCCTTGACGAGGTCAAAGCCTACTACGAGATCGATTTTGACCGCTACGGCATCCTCGTATTTCATCCGGTAACCACGAGTGTCGACGGGCTTCGCGAGGAAACTCGTGCGCTGCTGCACGGCGTACTCGATTCCGGGCGCAACTGGGTCGCCATCTACCCCAATAGCGATCTTGGCTCCGACATCATCTTGGAAGAATACGATCGATTGCTGAGAGATCGGGTCGAGGTGCGTCTCTTTCCTTCCTTGCGGTTTGAGTCGATGCTGGTGTTGCTCAAATACGCTGAGCTGATCGTCGGCAACTCCTCGATGGGTATCCGCGAAGCTCCCTATTACGGGGTGCCGACGGTCAATGTCGGATCCCGGCAGGCGGGTCGAAGCGCGAACCCAAACATCGTGACCGTAGCCCCAGCCTATGACGAAGTGCGCGGGGCGATCGACCGCGCGGCTCAGTTGCGCACCTGGCTCAAGCCCGTGCAGGAGTTTGGCCGTGGAGACAGTCATCAGCGCTTTCGAGCGGTTTTAGAGCGTGGGGATATTTGGGGCATCAGCGTGCAAAAACAGTTTTGCGATTTGCCGATCACCGCTTTCGATCGAAATGCCGCATGAGAAGACTCAGTGAAACTCTTGGCCAAACCCTCGCGGTCATTCCCGCTCGAGGAGGGTCTCGAGGGATTCCTCAAAAAAATATCGCTCCGGTTTTTGGACGCCCGCTGCTCGCTTGGACCATCGAGGCTGCTCTCAAGGCCGATGAGATCGACCGGGTCGTGGTATCGAGCGACTGTGACGAGGTCCTCAAAGTTGCCCGTCGATGGGGTGCAGAGCCGCTGCACAGGCCTAAAGAGCTTGCAACCGACATCTGCGCAAGCGAGCCGGTCCTAGGGCATGCCTTTTCTACGCTCCAGTCAGAGGGAGCCAACGTCGAGACGCTCGTCTTGCTGCAGCCGACTTCGCCGCTCCGGGATGCGGGCCATATCGACGAGGCACTTGCGCTCTTGGGCGCCGGGGTGAACGCAGTGATCAGCGTGTACGAGCCACGGCATTCACCCCATAAATGCCTGCAGTTGAGCCCGAGCGGCAGCCTTCAAGGCCTGGTCGACGAGGATGCGCCTTTTCGTCGACGACAAGATCTGCCGATGGCCCTTATGCCGAACGGTGCGATCTACGCGATCACTGCGGAGGCATTTCGGCAAACGCGAAGGCTTTTGACCGATCGTACGGCGCCCTACATCATGGCCGCCCACTTGAGTTTGGACATCGATACCCCGAAAGACCTGCAGGAGGCAGAGCGTCGATTGCGCACGCTGAGGCCCGCCTCGGTTGGGCTCAGCACGAGACGACGATCGACACTATTCAATTCGCTGTGATGAATCAGGCCGGCCGCAGCGATTCGACACCTCGAGGGCGAGGGCGACCTCAGGCTGCCGCAGCTTACGGTCTGTGCGTTTCCATTCGATCGCTTCCGGTAGCTCAGGGTTTGATCAGATAGGCGGTAGGGGTTCGGGCCCAGGGAAGGGTCTTGAGGACCACCTCTTCTTGGGCAAAGAACCGATCGACGGCCTGACTCTCAGTCCACTTGTCTACGGCGTACTCATCGAAGAGCACCAAACCACCCCGGGCGAGCCTCGGCCAAAATACTTCAAGTGCGGCCTCGGTCGGCGCGGCGAGATCGAAGTCGAGATGCAGCAGGCTGATACGAAAGCCGGGATGCGAAGCGCAGTATGCCGCTCCCGTGTGCTGAATATCGCCGGGAACCAGTCGGCACCGCGGCTCCTGTCCGGCCGCCCTTAGGTACGCTTCGATATGCGCGGGTGAGAAGTCTTCAGGATAGTTCGCTTCGTCGAGCAGCTCGCGAACCGCGGACTGTTCGCCCTCTTCTGCATGGTCTGCGAACCCCTGAAAAAGGTCGAATCCGATCACCTTCTTGTTGGAACCAGGAGCAAATATCGCGAGAAGCTTTGCCCAAAGTAAAAGCCCGGAGCCTTTGAATACGCCGCACTCGACGATGTCTCCCGGGATCTCGAGCACCCGACGAAAAAACTCGGCGCGGACCAGAATCTTCCGCAGTCGCTCTACGTCTGGTCCGGTCGTCAGGAGATTGTAGGCATCCCAAAGCTTTTGATCTTCACCCATAGCCTCGGACGCTAAACCGAAGCGTTACGTATTCCCAACTCTGTGCGCTCCTTCCTTTGCAAAGTACTTTCGCGATACCGCTGTGCGCACCCACGATACCGCTGTGCCGCTGCATCGTTTTTGTGGATACTGCCTGCAATGAGCGCGTTTTTGTCAGCCTGTCGCAGAGAGCCGGTCGACCACACTCCTATTTGGATCATGCGTCAGGCCGGACGTTATCAACCGGAGTATCGGGAGCTTCGATCCAAAGTGAGCTTTCTCGAACTGTGTAAGACGCCTGAGCTTGCGGCCCAGGTGACGCTGCAGGCGGTGGAGCAACTCGGCGTCGATGCTGGAATTATTTTTGCGGATATTCTGCTAATTCTTGAGCCTCTCGGGGTTGGATTTGAGTTTGCGAAAGACCACGGACCGAGAATCCATCATCCGGTGCGCACGGCCGCCCAGGTAGATGCGCTGCCGGAACAGATCGATGCTGGCGCCAGTTTGTCCTTCGTGATGGATGCGATCCGCTTGGTGAAGCGAGATATCAAGGTGCCACTCATCGGATTCTGTGGTGCCCCGTTCACGCTTGCGAGCTACGTCATCGAAGGTAGGGGCACGAAGAACTACTATGAGACCAAGCGGCTCATGTACGGAGATCCGGGCCTCTGGAACGCTCTGATGACCAAGTTGGTGGACGCGCTAGTCGGCTACCTGCAGGCGCAGATCGACGCGGGGGCAGATGCGGTGCAGGTGTTTGATTCTTGGGTCGGGTGTCTCGGGCCTCAAGACTACCGCAGGTATATTCAGCCTCACATGCATCGCCTTTTTGCAGCGCTGCCAAAGAGCACCCCCAGCATTCACTTCGGGACTGGAAATCCGAGTTTGTATCCCCTGATGAAAGAGGCAGGAGGTGACGTTGTCGGTCTGGATTGGCGAGTAGACCTCGGCGAGACCTGGACGGCGCTAGGTAAGGACGAGGTAGCCGTGATGGGAAACCTCGACCCGGCCAGTTTGCTCGCACCCCGTCCGGTGATGAAGCAGCGGGCCCAGCAGATCCTCGAGTCGGCAGGCGGCGTCCCGGGACATATTTTCAATCTAGGGCACGGAATCATGCCCGAAGCGGAAGTGGCGGCGGCGCAGGAACTCATCGCCTATGTTCACGAGGCGAGCGCAGGCCTCAAGACGCCGGCCTGAGGCGAAGGGTCGACCCCTCCAAGGCGTCAGCTTTCGCCAGACGAGTCGTAGTTCGATGACGGTTGCAGGATACGCCTCGGCCCTATGATTTCTCAGCCAAGCTGCTAGCGGCGCATCGCATTTAGGAGGCTTTTTGAGTCCGCATTCACTCGTAATAGTTGGGGGAGGGATTACCGGGCTTGCTGCGGCGTTTCGGGCCCTGGAGCTCGAACCGTCGCGAAGCGTGGTCGTTTTAGAAGCGTCCTCTCGCGCTGGAGGGCTGCTTCAGACCGAGCGAACCGACGATGGGTACATCATCGAGAGAGGTCCGGACTCGATGATCACGACCAAGCCGGCGGCCCTCTCGCTCGCTCTGCGGTTGGGCCTTGGCGATGAAATCGTCCGCACGCGTACCGAAGGCGCGTACGGAGCCTACGTGGTGTCTCGGGGTCGGTTGCAGCGTATTCCGGATGGGTTTTCGGTTGTCGCACCGACCAAAATTTCGCCCTTGATGCGGTCTGGACTGCTGTCGACCTTTGGAACGCTTCGGGCCGCCGCCGAGGTCTTGCTGCCTCAAGGGTATGGTCTGTCGCCTTCCTCAGCCCTGAGTTCTGCCGATGAAAGCCTGGCCTCTTTCGTGCGACGTCGCTACGGTGCAGAACTGCTCGAGCGACTTGCCCAGCCTTTGGCGGGCGGCATTTATGGAGCCGATCCCGAAGAGCTTAGCCTGAGCGCAACGATGCCTCGCTTTTTGCAGCTGGAGCGCCTTTACGGGAGTGTGACTCGAGGTCTTCGGCGTACGTCTCGGCAGCCGGGACAGCAGGCAAGCGGAGCGCGCTACGGTTTGTTCATCAGTTTCCGCCAAGGGATTGCGGCGCTTCCCGAGCGTTTGGCGCAGCTTCTTGGCGATCGCGTTCGACTGTCGACCCCGGTGGAGCGCATCGAAAAGAAAGCCGGCGGCGGCTATCGAGTGCATACCGCTGGAGCTGTGAGCTGGGATGCCGGCGCGGTACTGCTCGCCATGCCCGCATCTAAGGCGGCCGGATTGTTGCAGGATTCATTCCCCGAGATTTCGAATTCGCTAAAGCATATTGAATACGGTTCGGCGGCGACCGTGAGCTTTGGGTTCTCTCGTAGCGATGTGCCGCATCCCTTAGACGCTTACGGCTTTGTGGTGCCGTCTGTGGAGCGGCGGGTGGTGCTCGCCTCGACCTGGGCGAGTGCGAAATGGCCTGGGCGGGCGCCTCTGGGGAAGGTACTGATCCGAGTTTTTCTCGGCGGAGCGGACTACCCGGACATCGATGATTGGGACGAATCCACGCTCATCCTCGCTGCCAGGCGGGGACTCCGCGATCTGATGGGGGTTGTGGCAGATCCGGAGCTCGTTCGAGTCGATCGCTATGTTCGATCCATGCCTCGGTACTGCACAGGGCATCAGGCACGGGTTGCGCAGATCATGGGCTCTTTGGGTCTGCGTGACTCGGGCGACCCGGGCGACCCGTCGAGTTCGCTCGGTCCGCAAGAAACGCTCCATCTGACCGAACGCTTCGAGAAGAACGCCCCCACGACCGGTCTTTTTCTCGCGGGAAACGCCTACTCCGGCGTCGGGATACCCAATTCGATCGCCAGCGGCGAACGGGCTGCGGAGTTGGCGCTACAGGAGCTTTGCCGAATCGAATCGAGCCGCGCCCTTTTGAATGCGTGAACGCGGATACGCCTCTCTACTTGAGGTGAATTACAGAGGACTCGAGGTGAATTACGGAGGACCCAAGGCGAACTAAGAGAGCGGTCTGGTCTGAACTGTCTTGCTGCGCGCGTAGCACGCTGTCATTCGCCGTGGACCGTGATAGCCTTCGAAATAAGGGAATCTTTTCGCGCCCAGCGTTCGAGCTGGGATCGAATTGCAAAGCTGCGCTGTTGCGCTCCGAGGAAAGAGACCATGCACCAACCGACTTCTGTCACGCCACGTTGCGAGGTGAGCGTGTCCAATCGCTTCTCGGAGGTTCGCGTACTGCCTCAGCGCTCGCTGCTTCCGGCACGGTCGACCACCTTCGCGGCGTCCATCACCCTTGCGGCATCGATCACCCTCGCGGCTTGCGGTCCGAGTCAAGGATCGATGAATCCTCGCTACGTAACCGTGCACAATGTGCTCGCGGCGATGGGTCTGAGTCAGACGGGAGCCATCAGCGAAGGTTCGTTGCCGGCGGGCGGTGAATCGAAGATCCAGGTTTCGCTCCCCTCAGGTCAGTGTCACACCTTTGTCGCCCTGGGCAGCGGCGCAGTCTCGGACATCGATCTGGTTGTTCGCGAGGCTTCCGGTGAAGTCGTGGCGCGCGACGCGACTCATGACGCCCAGGCCGCGGCCCAACTGTGCACCACAATGAGTGGGGACTACGAAGTGACTGTTTCGATGGCGGATGGGGCAGGAGGCTACACGCTCTCATCGTGGTCCGGCGAGGACGGTGCGGGAGGTGGTGTCCTGGCTGCGAATCGCGGTCGCGGAAGCTGCAGCCAGCCGCTTGCCTTTGAATCGGGCGCTGAGATTGCCGGTGACACGCGAGGAGGCGTCGATGCGATGCAGGGCAGCTGTGTTGATGGCGCTTCACCGGAAGTCGTACACAGCTTTCAACTGGCATCCCGCGCTCAGGTCACGGTGAGCTTGCAGTCGTCCTTTGATGGGGCGCTCTACATTCAATCACGCTGTGGAGACGCTTCGACTGAAGTTGCCTGCAACGACGACTTTCAAGACACTTCAAACTCTCGCCTTGTAGCGACTCTGGATGAGGGCGAGTACTTCGTGGTTGTCGACGGATACGGTCAGGGTGCGGGTCAATACCAGTTGTCCATGGGCGTCCGCGAGTTGCGTCCACTGGCCGAGGTATGTCGTGATGCGGCCCCACTCACCTTTGGTCAATCGATCTCCGGAAGCACTGCGGAAGCAGCCGACTATTTTCATGCCTCCTGCGCGGGAGGGACACAGTCCCCCGATCAGCTGTACCGCTTGGAGGTTTCTGAGCGCTCTCGACTCCGGGCACAGATGGAAAGCGATCACGATGGGGCGCTCCACCTGCGCAGCTCTTGCGAAGATCCCAACTCCGAGTTGCTGTGCAACGATGATTTCCGAGATCAAAGTCATTCTGTCGTGTCTTCAGTCGTCGAACCTGGCGAATATTTCCTCATCGCTGATGGATTCCGCGAAGCTCAGTTTGGCTCCTTCAACCTCATCGCGGAGCTCGCTCCGGTGCAGGGCTCCAGTGTGGTTGGGGACAGTTGTGAGTACCTCGCTCGGGTACCGATTCGCGAGACGCTGAGTGCCGATACCTTTCAAGCCACCGACGCCTTTGAAGGTTCTTGCGGAGGGCAGGGAGGAGCCGACCTTGCGTATCTCATCGAGTCCCGAGGCCGAAGCCGACTGAGGGTTCAAGCTCGGCATCCAGAATTTTCTGGCGTGATGTACGTACAGCGAACCTGCGGGGACGGGGCGAGTGAGGTGGCTTGTGCTGCGCTTCCTGAGGGAGAAGACACCGGTGGTGTACTCGAAACGGTTTTGGAGCGCGGCGAATACGTACTCGTCATCGACGGTCAGGGAGAAGACGCGTTCGGAAATGTCGATCTAGAAGTATCCTTGGATGATCTAGCCACCCTTGAACGAGCCTGCCGTACGGCTCCGCTGTTGCAAAATGGACAAAGGGTTTCTGGGAGTACTGCGGAAGCATCCGATGATTTCCATGCGACCTGCGCCATGGGCGCGGCAAGTCCCGACAAGGTTTATCGCATTCGAGTACCCAGAAGGTCGGCGCTGCGTGTCGATATGGAGAGTGACTATGACGGCGCGCTCTTCTTACGCCGATCGTGCATCGATGCTGCTTCGGAGCTCGCATGCAACGACGATCATGAAGACAATCGGCATTCCCGAATCGAAACCACCGTCGATGCGGGAACCTACTACCTCGTGGTCGACGGTTTCCGGTCGGGCAGTAGTGGTCATTTCGATCTCGAAGTGGATGTCTCGAGACCGTAGTGCGTGCTCGAGACCGTAGTGCTTCATTGAGCTGTTGACGCTCCGGGCTTGCAGCGCTGTTTTTTGCTGTTGCAAGCGGCGTTGGCTAGCCTGTCCTACAGGTCCTGTGTCCACCTCACTGCCAGAACACGACGACTCCTCAAGGAGCGCCATCCAAGTCGAACGCGACGCTGGTGCTGACTTAGGCGGCAGTATTCAGCACGGTGGACGGTCTGGCAGGGCGGCCCCACCTCGACAAAGAGTCACGCGACCATCCGGAGCGTCGCTTTGGGGGGCGCCGGATTTGTGATGTCCTTCAGCAAAAGACCTCTAGGATGGGTGTGAGTCGCTGCGTTCGCGAGTGCATCCCTCGCATACGACGCCATGGCACCCGCCTTCTGTCCCTATGGGTCCTGTTCGGCTGGATCGCTTTTGACTGGCTCTCCCCGTGCATTGAGTTGTCTGCAGGTGTGTCCCGAGCCTGCGTGACGCGAGGGCTGTGTTCGGTTGGGTTCCCGATCGCTCGCGCAGAGCCACCTCACGTATCGCCCTCTTCAGAGGGGTCGGGGACGCAGCACGGGCTTCAGGAGGGGCGCGTTTCGAGCTGCCTTGCGCCACCGGTTCTCGTCGTACGCTACTCGGCCCCAAGAGAGCGGAGTTGGCTTTCTCTCACGACTTGTGACGGCCGCCCGAACTTGAGCGCTTTGCGGGAACTGGGTGAACTCGGCCGACCTCAATCACAGGTCCGATCCGGTTCTCGAAGCCCCTCCCGCGAACCAGATCGCTTGGGACGCTGGCAGTTGAACGCTGGGCTGCTCACCCGTCTGCAAGAGATTGCAGATCACTTCCCCGATCGATCCCTTTTGATCGTTGCAGGTCGTCAAAGAGAGCGTGAAGCTTCGGTGAGCCGTCACGTGCGTGGTAGGGCGATCGATGTGCAGGTTGAGGGAAGCTCGGGTGCCGAGCTGGCTCGGTTTGCGCGCACCCTCGCTCAAACGGGAGTGGGTCACTATCCAAATCGGTCCTTTACCCACCTTGACGTCCGTAGCCAAAGTGCCTTTTGGGTCGATGTCAGCCGACCCGGCGAACGCGCGCAGTACCTGAATCCATCGGACATCCCAGATCTCGAAAGATGGCTTGCGGTTGACGTTGTGAATGTGGAGGCATTTGAACCCAACACCTCTCCCGCTCTGGGTGCAGATACCTCGGCAGGGTTCGTGGAAGATGCGCTGCCGGCGAGCGGCACGGGCTCCCTAGAATCTCAGCGCGCATCGGATAGAGAGGCGTTTCTACAAATGCTTACTCGCGCAGAAGCGATCTCCCAGGGCGAACCCTAGATCGGGTCGTGAGGAGCATCCGGCGTGAACTATGGACGGCTTCTAAGCCTTGGATCACAGTCCAGCGGATGACCCGACGGATTCGCCATCGCTATCAGGATCCATTGGACGCCATTTGGATCGCTGCGGCCCGTTCCACGGGCCTTACCGTAGGTCGTTCTTCAGAAGTATTTGCGGCCACGGACGGCCGGGGAGAACTGCTCCTCGGTGAAGCCTCGACGCTGGATGCGGACGACGCCCTGGCCCAGATGATCTTTCACGAGATTTGCCACTGGATCGTGGAGGGTAGGGGTTCATTTCACAGTGTGGATTGGGGTCTATCCAACGCAGAAAACGAAGAAGACGTGTCGCGGGAGCATGCAGGATTGCGTGTTCAGGCCTACCTGGCCGGTCTTTACGGGCTTAGGACGTTTCTGGCGCCGACCACCAAATTTCGAAGCTTTTACGATGCTTTGCCGCAAGAGCCCATCGAAGGAGAGGGTTCAGACGTGCGCCTTGCGCGTGAGGGGCTGATTCGGGCGGAGACTTCCCCCTGGTCTCCTCACCTAGAAAGAGCGCTCGGTGCGACGCGACGGATCGTGTTTGCGACCAGGCAGGCTCTATTGGAATTTACTTCCCCGGACGTGCAGCTTCTTTATTTCAGTGAGGACGAGTCTCTCAGACCGCGGTGATTCTGTAGGGTTGTAATCCGCTGCCGCTGAGCGCGCGCCTATTTCCCGCTTGGTCTTTTCTAGGACATGCCGAAAAAAAAGGTTGGACGAGCTGGACTTTCCGCCCGAACTGAAGGAGTTAGACAGGCGATGACTCGTGCCGCACGCTTCGATTCAGCGCACCGACACCAAGTTCAATCTGTCGGCGATCGACCCCCTCGACCCAGGGGTTCGGTGTGCCTTCAAATCGAGGGGATGGAGCCGAGCATCACCGTTCAGGTTGCCTATCAAACCCAGCGCAGCCTTACCGTGGCTCAGCCTCTCTCGTTTCTAAGGATCGGAGCCGTTACTCAGGACGAGCAGGGTGTGCTTCGAACTGTTGAGCGGGTGTCCATCGACGTTTCGCGAGGCGTCCCTCACTTGATGATCGACCTTGCAGAGCATGCATCGCGGCTAGAGCGGGGGCCGCAGTTGGCAAGCTGTGAGCCGTTGCAGCAGGACTTTGGATTCGACGAGTGTCCACCAAGCGAGCGTTCCTACCGCTCCTTCGAAGAGCATTTTGAGCCATCGACTCGGGCCGCTGATCGGCAAAGCACCGGCCACGAATGGCAGGATACGAGACCAACGCTACCCTTCGGTGACCGATTGGCCGCGCAGGCATGGGGGGATTCGCAGGAAGAAGAGCCCACCGGTCAGCATTCACGGGCTCGAGCCGAAGCTGTGGAGCGGTCATGTCAGTTGAACGTGCCTGCTCGAGCGCGAAAGGCACATGCAGAAGCGTTGCGTGTCGCTTCGATACATATTTCTTCCGAAATTTCAGAGAACACTCGGTATGAGAGGCTCTTCGAAGAAGACGCCGCTGAAGGAGACACCGCGGAAGATTCTTTCGCCCCATTCGATGAGCCCACCCAGATCGCAGTGCGGCAAAGCTATTGGACAGGGCACTTTTATTTCTTTTTGATTCGATGCCGACACTGGTTTGCGAGTGCTTGGTGTTCACTACGCGGCGAACGCTGATCTCGCGCGAGAATCGATGCAGCTGGCCCTAGCGACAGTTGGTGTGAGGGGCGCACTACCCGCTATCAGAATCCGATCGAGATGAGTGCCGGCCCAAGCTCACTTCCTACGATTCGCCTGCTTCGCCCTTTGGATCGCGTCGCGCGACTTGGACACCCCTGGGTATACCGAGATGCGCTCGAGGGAGCGCTGCCAAGTCCAGGCACGCTCGTCGATCTCACGTTCAAGGACGACTTTGTGGCGCGCGGTTACTTGGATGGCGGCCCGATCGGTGTGCGACTCCTAACCACGCTGAAGGAGCCTTTGGACCTCAATTTTTTTCGGCGGCGCCTCATGGCCGCGGCTGAGCTGAGACGCACTGTGTTGCCCAAGGACACCGATGCTTTTCGTCTCGTGAATGGAGAGGGAGATCGTTTGCCTGGCGTCGTGTGTGACGTGTACGGAGCCTACGCCGTTCTTCGATTTGATTCTCCCGGGGCGCGTTTGCTCCTGCCCAAATTGGAGAGCTCTCTGATTCAAGTCCTGAGAGAGTTCGGGGTTCAGAATCTACTTGTACGAGCGGGTCGTGGTGCAGGTCGAACGCTGGAGGTTCGGGCGGGAACGCTACCGGAAGATTCTATTTCGGTTCGGGAATGCGGCATGACGCTGCTCGTCGATTTGGTTCACGGCCAAAAAACCGGCATGTTTCTCGACCATAGAGACTCGCGCGCCTTGGTTCGTAGACTGAGCGAGGGTGGTCGGGTGCTCAACCTCTATGGCTATACGGGGGGATTCTCTATTGCCGCCGGGCTAGGCGGTGCGTTTGAGGTGGTGACGGTGGATGCCGCTCCTGCCGCAATCGACCTTGCTTTGCGAGCGTGGCAGCTCAACGGGCTCTCGCCCAAGAATCACCAAGGCATCGCGGCGGACGTGCCAAGTTTTCTCAGGCAAGCTGAGTCCAGTCGAGAGTATTTCGATTTCATTATCGCAGACCCTCCCAGCTTTGCTCCGAGAGAAGCCGCAAAAGACGCAGCGCTCGAAGTCTACGCTCAGCTTCATCGAAGTTGTGTTGAGAGATTGCGGCCCGGCGGAATGTACCTGGCTGCCTCCTGCTCAAGTCACGTGGACCGTCATGCATTTTTGGAAACTGTCGTCGAGGCAGGACGAAGACTTTCTCGGGTTTTGCAGGTTCTGGGCTGCTGGGGTGCTGCTCCCGACCACCCTTTTTTGACTGCGTTTCCAGAAGGTGACTACCTGAAGTCGATCCTTGTACGTCCGGTGTTCTAGAGGAACGGCCGCCGGAAGCGGAGGAGCGAAGTCGTACGAAGGTAGAGCGAGCTCCGAGCATCGGAGGTAGAGCGAGGGTTTGAGCGATTCAGAGAAGGTAAGCAGAGTTTTTGAGTTGGTGTGAACGGTCAGCGCCCCGGAAGCGGAGGAGCGAAGTCGTACGAAGGTACTGCGAGCTCCGAGCATCGGAGGTAAGCGACCGTTCAGGCCGACTCAGAACCTCTGCTATGGTGTGACGATACGTGTCCCCCTAGGAAACCGAAACTCAAAGTAGCGTTCCTCGATCGGGGTCGTAAAGCGAAGCCCTTGGAACTCGAAAAGGTTCCGGTTTCCTACTGGGTCGACGATGAGAACGCGCTCCACGATTCCGGCCCCTTCGACGAGTCGCACGTAGAAAAGCACCTGCTCGAAGTGAGGAGACGGACTGCGTGGTCTTAGCTGGAGTACGTAACCGTCCCATGCCGCCCCCATGGAATCCCGCGTATCGAGGAGCCTGAAGGTGAACTGTTCGTCGAGCCGCCCGGTGCCGGTCAGGAACGCAAAGACGGCCGGCAACTGGTTGTCGTCCATCGACTGCTGGTATCCCTGTCCCCTGGTTTCTCCCTCCCTCGGAGGCTCGTAAACCTTGAGTGTCTGCCCGTTCGAAACGATGACCTTCTGATGAGGTTCATCGTAATTCCACCGCATACGCCCCGGTTTCTTGAATACGACGGTTCCAGAAGAGGTCTCCTCTCGATCGTATAGCTTCAAGAAGTACCGTTGCTGAAAGTTGGCCCGAATCGTGGCGGTGCGGTCGTAGAAAGATTGAACTCTTGCCGCGATTTCGCCCGCTTGCAAAGCAGGCTGAGCCTCGCTTGTCGCGGCTAGATTCACGCCGATAGAGAGCCAGCTGAGTAGCAAGGTGCGTAGCGGACGATTCATGGGTTTTTGTTCCTTGATGGGGGCACTCGCTGAGATGATCGACTCCACCTTGGATCGAATATTCAATGTTCCGAAAGTGAATCAAGTTCGATCGAATCGAGGTGGGGGGCATTGATCTTCGATCGCGTTGTCTTCTACGCTCGTTCTTTAGCTCGGGGAAGCTTTTACTTCCCTAGCGTGTTGTGTTCCTTGAAGTCTCGACGAATCAACTTTTCCAAGATCCAATCAAAGGAAGTTTCTATGCACAAAGCGTTGCCCTCCGCAGAACTCGGCAAACAAATCCTATGGCTCCAAAGCAAACACGATGACCTAAGTCGGCAAGTGGACCTCCTTGAGAGGCGCGCTTGGCTCTCCGGCGATGAGCGGACCAGCCTCAGCCGACTCAAGAAACGCAAACTAAGGGCAAAAGACTCCCTCGAGGCTGCCAGACGGCGGCGGAACCCAACGCTCTAGTGTTCCAATGCCTCGGCCCGATCCGCATCACTCGTGAGCGCGCGATGGGATGCGGTGTTCGGCACCAGGCGCTGTAAAACCCGTTCAAGCGTCGCCTCTCGCTCGGCAGGAAGCCACTGGTGTTCGCTCGCGCCCGAGCTTTTCGAGCTGCAGCAATGCCTCGGCACAGCGAGCTTGTATGAACAGGCGAGCTCACGTAAACAGCGCTCCCGCCCCCGCAAGTCGGTCGCTCAGGCCAGCACAGCCGTAGAGCACCAAAGCTATGAGCAGCGACAGGATCTGAGCGCTCATCCCTCGATGGCTTGGTTCATGGGGTCTCCCGATAGACACGCCATTTCAGTCTAGGCCTGAGCCCAAGGTGGCCCATCTTTTTCCAGATTATCCTAATTCGGCCCACGCGAGAGAACCGGCTTTGCGTGTCATGCCTTGTTTTCGGGCAAAGTGCGGGACCCTACATACTCGAGAAAAGTGAAGTTAAAGCCAAGCTATGGAAGTAGAGCGTCGGACGAACTAGCCCAGCACCCCTAAGTCAAAAGATATACGGTCCTCCAAGCAACTCAGATGCCACTTAAGATCTAGTCGCCCGAACTCAGGCGCAGTCGTCCTCAGCCAGGGTACATTCGGCTTTTTGTCTAGGATTCCCGAGGCCGTCGCTCGATGAACGAAGCGGAGCGTCCGGTTTGCGAGCCGAAGATTCTGACATTTGTGTCGTGGTCTCAATAGGGCATGCGCCTTCAAATCTATGTGCCAGATGCCTAAGTATACGATATTCAAAGGGAAATATTGTTGTGTGATATGTCGGACAGCATTGGCACACCCGCTCCAGCGGGCCTATGTCGGCCCAAACAGCCGCTTGCCGCCTTGCTCGTCGTCGTCAGGTACCAATGAGTACCCTCCTCCTCCTCGCCACGGGGGCGCTGGCTGTTTGAACCAA
>JBCCEA010000052.1:0-23068 GCA_039030515.1 Myxococcota bacterium
ATGCCCGAAAACGCATCGCTTCCCCTCGGCGTCGTCGGCGTCGCTCCCTTCGGCGCGGGCAGATCCGGCAGATCCATGCCCGAAAACGCATCGCCTCCCTTCGGCGTCGTCGACGTCGCTCCCTTCGGCGCGGGCAGGTCCATGCCCGAAAACGCATCGCCTCCCTTCGGCGTCGTCGGCGTCGCTCCCTTCGGCGCGGGCAGGTCCATGCCCGAAAACGCATCGCTTCCCCTCGGCGTCGTCGGCGTCGCTCCCTTCGGCGCGGGCAGATCCGGCAGATCCATGCCCGAAAACGCATCGCCTCCCCTCGGCGTCGTCGGCGTCGCTCCCTTCGGCGCGGGCAGATCGAGCCGCTCAAACGCCGTGGTTTGGTCGGAAAGACCGTCTTCAATGAAGTCCGCCTCAGACAAGGTCGGGGGAGCCTCAAACCTTTTGGCCGGTCCAGCGACCGGAGCAGGCAGATCCACTTCGCCTGCGCCCCACATCTGGGTAGACCCGGAGATCGCTCTCAAGCGCCCTTCATTCTTCGGCAGGGGGACGGCAGGGGGACCCGCATTCAAAATTCCGCCGCGAGGCCCTTTAGGAACTGGGGGCGGCGGTGGACGTCGATCCGCAGAAGCCACCGCAGGTTTTAAGCTGGATCCAGACGTCTCTTCGGCACCCGCTGCAGAGTGAACAACTCCTCCGGGCCCGACATGAAAAGATTCGCCGCAACTTGGGCAGCGCATCTTCAAACCCTTCGCAGGTAGTCGCCTTGGATCGAGGTCGTACGAAGAGGCACAGGAGGGACACGCCACCTTGATCATGGGAACCAAAACTCTCCACGGGTTCGTACAGCCAAATTCTGTGCTGGCGAAGCTAGGCTATCACGTCAGCGCTGTCGTTTGGTGATCCGAAAAAAGGTTCTTCCCAGAAGAAAACGCCGTTGCCTCCCCGTAAACCCTGAAAATACAAACCTTCTTTTGCTCTTCTCGCGACTTTGCCGCGGTCAATCCTCGCCGGTTGCTTGACGGTGACCCGAAGGCATCATTACCGTGTTGCTGCTGTGAGACGTCCCGTCACCCTTCAAATCGCCGGCGCGAAGTACCGCATGACCGCCGACACCGATGAAGCACATCTCCAACGACTCGCGAGTTCGATCAATGACCGCATCGATGCCCTAGGACCTACGGCGGCACGAGCGGGTTCCCCAGCGCAACTTCTAGCGGTTGTCGCGTTGAGCCTGGCAGACGATTTGGAAGTCTGTGAGAAAAAATTGGTCAAACTGGAAGAAACGACCCGCAGCGTGATCGAGGATACGATCGCCCGCATCGACCGAAGGCTCAGCGCTGAGCACACCGAGCATACCGAGCATACCGAGCCGCATGACTGAACGCCCCGGAGTGAAGCACACGTCGCGATCGAAGACTGAGCCGCTCGACGCTGCTGCAGAGCAGCTGAGAGCCTCTCTCAAGCAGATCCTCAGAAAAAAAATGAAGGCGGTCCGGCGCCAAATTCCGGAGTCGGCACGACGCGATCGGGAGCGTCGATTGTATCTCCGGCTGGACGAACTCGACGAAGTTCAAAGCGCGCGAAGCATCGGGGCCTACCTGGCCGTTCGTTCAGAGCTCGACCTCAAACCGTGGATGCAGCAGCAAACGGGGAACATCGAGTTTGCGATACCTAGAGTTGTTCCTGAAACCGGCGCGCTGTGCTTTCACGAGTGGAACGAAAACCAAGTGAGCAGCGGCGCCTTTGGCATCGAGGAGCCTTCTCAGCACACCCCGCAGATCGATGTCTCGACGCTCGATGTGCTCTTGGTGCCCGGTCTTGCTTTTGATGAGGCAGGACACCGGATCGGCTGGGGCAAAGGGTACTACGATCGACTACTGAGCAAACCCCTGCGGGCGTTTACCGTGGGCGTCTCGTTCGATTTCCAGCTGGTCGCTGAAGTCCCCACCCTGCCTTCCGACATGCCGGTGGACGCGATTGTGACCGGCCAGCGCGTGATCCGGTGTGCCGGGTAGTCCGGTGTCGGGACGCATCCTGATCATCGACGACGATGTAGGCTTCTCGCGGGCTCTTGGTCGGCACCTTCGGCGTCACGGTCACGAAACGATTGCGTGCGGGTCGGCGGAGGAGGCGAGCGAACTGATCTCGAAAGCCGACGCAGACGTCATCCTTGTCGATTGGCAGCTACCCGACCAGGACGGCCTCGGGCTTTTGGCCAAGCTCCGGCCCAGTGCGGCAAGCGCGGTATTCATCATGGCCACCGCGTATCCAGACCTGGAAATCGCGGTGGAAGCCATGCGCCGAGGCGCATTTGACTACGTGTCGAAGGCCTCGGAGTTGGAAGAGTGCGTGATGCGGATCGAGCGCGGGGTGGAAGTTGCGCTCATGCGTCGGCGCATGGCTGAAGCGAGCCAGTTCCAAGATTCGGGTGCCGGAGTGCGGCTTATCGGCGATAGCGGCGCGGTCAATCGACTGAGGATGCGCCTCGCAGCACTTCCGGGGGCCGACGACACGACCGTGGCGATACGGGGAGAGACGGGCACGGGCAAAGGCGTCATCGCGCGCTTGATCCACGCTCATTCAGGTCGCGCCTACGAACCGATGGTGGCGGTCGACTGCACGACAATTCCGGCAAACTTGATCGAAAGCGAGTTGTTTGGTCACGAAAAAGGAGCGTTTACCGGTGCGACGGGCTCGAAGATGGGTCGCGTCGAGGCTGCCGGTCGGGGCACCTTGTTCATCGATGAAATCGGAGAGCTACCGCTTCCGATGCAGGCCAAACTTCTGCGTCTATTAGAGGAGCGAGAGTACTCCAGAGTCGGGAGCACCAAGACGCGCAAAGTTCAAGCGCGCATCATCACCGCGACCAATCGGGACCTCGAGCAGCTGGTGGCTGACGGCAGATTTCGTGCGGACCTGCGGTACCGACTCGAGGTGTTTGTGGTCGAAACCCCACCGCTACGCGATCGCAGCAAAGACGTCCTGCTGCTGGCGGCGCACTTCGCCGAGGACCACGCTCGCGCACTTGGACGCGCCTCACCGAAGCTGCACCCAGCCGTTGTCGAGGCCCTGCAAAGCTATCGATTTCCCGGCAACGTAAGAGAACTGAAAAACATGATCGAACAGGCGATCCTGCTCGCCAACAGCGAAGAGCTCACGCTCGCCGAGTTTCCCGTGCTCAGCCGGCAGTCGGCAGAATCGCATAGATTCCGCCCCAAAGAGGTGCAGTCCGCCGGCGAACAGATCCTCGACGTTTCGAGGCATAGCGAGCCGGCTCGTCCTGCCCTTGACTCGAGTGCTCTTGGCGCCATGGAGCAAAAGCCGGAAGCGCTCGAGCAGGCCACTGCGCAGCCAATTCAGAGTCTGGCTTCGATTCGACGCAAGGCGAGCGAGACCGAGGCACAACGACTCGGAGAAGCCCTGAGCGCAGCAAACGGCAATGTCTCGGCCGCTGCACGTGCACTCGGTCTTTCCCGCCACCAGCTGATGAGAAGACTTCGTAAGTACGGCATGACGTGAGTACGGCACGACGTGAGGCCGCCTGAATACGGTCTCTGTGTTTGCGCCCAATCAGCTTGCGCGATCATGCGCGATCATGCGCGATACCAACCTTTACTGCACGACAACGCTCACGATCGCGCAATTCCAGCAAGAATAAATTAATCGCTCAAATCCTCAAAATATTTGAACATGTAGTAAAAATACAATCTGGTTCAACTCTTGCAACCTCATGACTCGCAGCCGGAGGAGTCATGAGCGAAGCGAGCGGAAGAAAAAGTGCCAAACTGGCGTGGTCCAACGAGGAGGCGCGGACCGCACTCGGAAAATACGAAGGTATCGTTCGAACCATGGCACGACGCCTCCGACCGGTCGCCGCGATGGGCCAGGCTCTCGACGAGGACGACCTGTGCGCGGAAGGTCGCGTGGCGGTCCTCGAGGCGCTCACCACCTACAAAGGCTTCGGCATCGAGGAGCAAACTTGGGTCCGCACCCGAGTGCGTCAGCGCATGATCGACTCGATTCGTCGACTCGACCTGCGAAGCCGCGATGAAATGCGGTTGGCCGTACGACATGCGGCCGGACATACCGCGGGAACCAACGAGGAGGAGCGAGGCCGAGCGATCGCCGCACGCCGACTCGTTTCACTCGACTCCGCAGCTCCGGAAGCAGAGCCTCTGCTGCACCGACTTCGAGACTCACGGGCCCCAAACGCCTGCGATCTGGCCTATGCTTCCTCGCAAAGAGACAAGCTCCTCGAGGCGCTTCAAATGCTGCCCGAACGACAGCGTTTGGCGATCGAAATGGGTCTTTTTCGAGGAATGGCGCTTCGGGAAATAGGCACGGTCATGGGAATCAGCGAGTCTCGGGTATGCCAGCTCCAAAAGCGGGCGGTGCAGCACCTTCAAAGAGCGGTTCAGGTCGAAGCCGAAGCGGCGTGAGACCATGTTCGGACGCGCCGACTACTCGAAGAACCCCAACGTGCTCGTCGTCGATGACGAGGGCCCGGTACTGCGGGCGATGGCTCGCGACCTGCGTATTCTCGGCTACCACGCGGTCACCTCGAGCAGCTCCGACGTGGCGCTGGCGATGCTGCGGATGCGAGGATTCGACGCGGTGGTGGCAGACCTCAACCTTCCTTTGGGTGACGGCGGCCTCTTCGTAGAGCATGCGGTGCGGTCGAGACCTGGAGTTCCCGTCGTCGTCGTGACTGGCGAGGCTCGCTCACGTGAGGTGAGCCAAAAACTCGGCTGTGTTCCGGTCGAGGCGATCGTTCACAAACCCTACAGGCGAGCGGTGCTGGGAGGCGCGGTAGAAGCTGCCGTCACCCGGGAGCGTACCGGGGAGCATCTGTTGCGAGATCCGAGCAGCCGAACGCTTGCAGAGCGGGTGGTCTCCGAACTGAAACTCAGCGGCTGCGAGGACGAGCATACGCTTAGAAGACTGTGCCACTGGACCCAGCTACTCGCATCCGAGGCTGGACTCCGTGACGAGGCGATAGAGCAGTGTGCGCTCGGCGCCTTGATGCACGACGTGGGCATGCTTGGCGTTCCGCGATCGATTCGCGAGAAGCGGGGACCCGTCGGCGAACTCGCCTGGACGCAGATCCGCAGCCATCCGAGCTATGGTAGGGAGCTCCTGGCGAGCATCCCCTCGGTGTTAGGCGCCACCGACATCATCTACTGCCATCACGAGCGCTGGGACGGCAAAGGGTACCCTCGAGGACTGGCCGGCGAGGAGATACCCATCGAGGCGCGTATCTTTGCCGTGGTGGACGCGTTTGATGCGATGACCCGAGCTACCCCCTATCGAGAGGCGATGTCGGTGTCGGCCACGATCGACGAGCTAAAGGAGCAAAAGGAACGCTCCTACGATCCCGAGGTCGTCGACATGTTGATCCGCTGTACGGAACAAGATGACTGGCTCGACTACCAAGACACAGAGCCCCGACAGCCTTCGATCAAGGATGAGCCCGAGCAAGCCCTGCACTGAGCGACCACCTGCCTGTGCAAGCGTCATCGGTTGAGGAACAGGCGGCGCACCGCGAAACAGCCGCCGCGTAGGCTGAGCAAGCGCTTGCCGAGCCCGAGTCAACGCTTCAGGTAGCACCCGTTGTGGCCGCGTCCGAGTTCATTCGCCGTAAACTGGATACCCTGCCGACTTCCTGTGGCGTTTATGTATTTCACGGCGCGCAGGGCGTGGTGCTCTACGTCGGAAAAGCGCGCAACCTACGGAGTCGAGTCCGCAGCTACTTCACCCCAAGCACTTCGGACGTTCGAGCGTTTGTATCTCGCCTCGACCTCGAGATGGCCGATATCGAGACTTTTATCGTCGAGACCGAGAAGGAGGCAGCGCTTCTTGAAAACCAGCTGATCAAGCAGCATCAGCCGAAATACAACGTGAAGCTGCGGGACGACAAAGAATATCTCTCTTTGCGTCTGTCTCCCAAGGCGGAGTGGCCTCGCCTCGAAGTCGTGCGTCGTCCCAAGCAGGACGGGGCCTGGTATTTCGGTCCGTATCACGCGTCGTCGGACGCCCGAAAGACGCTGAAGCTGGTCAATCGATATTTCCAACTGCGGACCTGCTCCGACGCAGAAATGAACGCTCGCAAGCGCCCCTGTCTGCAGTATCAGATCAAGCGCTGTCCGGCTCCATGCGTACGGGACGTCGACCGAGAGGTTTACGACACCCAGGTGCGCAACGTGGCCCGCTTTCTCAACGGCCAGCATGAAACGCTGATTCGCGATCTAACCGGGCGCATGGAGGAGGCCGCACGCAGGATGGCGTACGAGGAGGCGGCGCAGTTCCGAGACCAGCTCCGTGCGGTGGAACGAATGCACGAGACCCAGCGGGTTTCCGTGGTCAAGAACATCGATCAGGATGTGGTCGGCCTGTTCCGGCAGGGTGACCAAGCCGAGGTCGCGCTTCTATCGGTGCGCAATGGTCGGTTGGTGGGCGTTCAAACCTTCGATCTGCGCAAAGTGGCCATTCCCAACGAAGAAGTGCTCGCTTCGTTTCTGAGACTTTACTACCAGCCCGGTACTTTTGTGCCGCAAGAGCTGATACTGCCGGAGTCCTTCGAAGCCTTCGAGGGACTGCAAGCGATTCTTTCCGAGCAAAAAGGGAAGAACATGCAGCTACTCACCCCCAAACGCGGCCCTCGGATGCGGCTACTCGAGATGGCCGGCGACAACGCAAAGCATGCCTTTTTGGAAAAACGTCGGGCAGAGGAAGATATCGAACATCGATTGAAGCAGATTCAGGAGCGCCTAAGGCTGCCTCGACTGCCGCGTCATATCGAGTGCATCGACATCTCTCACACCGGCGGTGAAGACGCGGTCTCGGTCATCGCATGCCTCTACGACGGCGCTCCAGCCCGCAAGCGATACCGAAGTTTTCGCATCAAGGAGGCCCAGGGCGGAGACGACTACGGATCCATACGTGAGGTACTGAGACGCAGGTTTCGCAGGGGCAAAAGCGGCGAGCCGAAGTGGGACATGCCCGACCTGATGGTGGTGGACGGCGGGCCGGGACAGCTGAATATCGCGAGCGCGGTGCTGAGGGAGCTGGAGATCGATACGGTCCCGGCGGTGGGCCTGGCAAAGGAACGGGAGCGCGTCAGCGGAGAAAAGATGGTGGATCGAGTCTACCTGCCCGGTCAGAAAAACGCGGTTGAGGTGCGCAGCAACGCGGCGCTTGTCTTGCTCAGTCTGGTGCGGGATGAAGCCCATCGGGCCTCCAACGTACTTCGCACCCGAGTAGCAAAAACACGAAAACTACGCTCCAAACTAGACGGCATTCCCGGCGTCGGTCCCAAGACCAAGCAAAGGCTGCTTCAGCAGCTGGGAACGATCGAAGTCATCGCGGCAGCCTCCACTGAAGAGCTGCAGCAGGCGGGAGCAAGCCTCAGGCAGTGTAAGGCGATTCAAGCGCACTTTGAGACGGGTCAAGAGGAACACGAGTTCGAGTAAACTCGGCCGAGCACCCGGCTTTTCAACGGGTGCCGCAGACGACGCAGTGTTGACTCGGCCACGCGAGGTTTACTCGGCCACGCGAGCAGCGCGCTGATCGGCGCGTGCGGTCGGCTGCTCCGCGCGTGCGGCTTTGGGTTCCGATCGAAACCGGCGGGAGAGCGCGACTTCGGCCTGAAACGCTTCTATCTCGCTTTGGCAGCGCGCCTCGTCCCAGCCGAGGATCGCTTGAAGCCGGGCCGCAACTCCGGGCGCTGCCCCGAGACCCTGATTTCGATCGCGGAAAAAGAGCTGAGTCCGCCGGATAAGGATATCGCTTACCCCGGTCGCAAACTCATGCTGCACCGCCTCATCTACCTGCGCCAAGATCTCGGGACGGCCCGGGACCAGACGCGCCGCCAACTCCGGATGCTCAAGGCAGCGTTTTGCGACCGATATGCCGCGAGTTCCGTAGGTTGAGGCGAAGAGCTCGGCAGTGTCCAGCGCAACGTGCGGAGCCCCTGCAGCCGCAATCCGCTCGGCTACCACGGCCAGGCCTCCCTCCTCGGGCCAGTCTTTGGCGCCTGGGAGAGACTCTTTTCCGGTGCTGGACGATCCTCGCTGAGGAAGCTCGGCATGCGCGCCCATCTGCTTTATCGCCGCATCGACCGTCTCCGCCGACATGAGTCGATAGGTGGTGAGCTTTCCACCGACGATCGAGATCAGGCCGTCGGTGCCGACGAGCACCTCGTGTTCTCGGCTCACGGAAGACTCATCGACACTTCCATCCTTCGGCGGCGGCGCGATCAAGGGCCGCAAGCCAGCCCAGGTCGAGAGCACATCCTCCGCTCGGAAATCGAGCTCAGGGAAGTAGGCGTTGCTTGCGTCGAGCAAATATTGAACATCCTCCGCGGTCGCGTGTTCAGAGCCGGGCTCCCCCTGGAAGTCGGTATCGGTCGTGCCTACGTACGTTCGGTCGCCCCAGGGAATCGCAAAAAGTACGCGCTCGTCCTCCGGATGAAAGCACACCACAGCGTGCTGAATGGGAAGCCGATCGTAATCAAAGACGATGTGGACTCCCTTGGTGGGACGGAGCAACGGCCGATGCTTCTCTTTGTCGAGAGCCAACACCGCATCGGTCCAGGGTCCGGTCGCATTGACCACCACCCGCGCACGAACCTCTTTGGTGGCTCCAGTGAGGCGGTCGAGAACCCGCGCGCCTTCTACCTGCCCGTGATCGTTGCGCAGCAGGGCTTGCGCGCAGCAGCGCGTGACGATCACCGCACCGCGTTCCGCAGCATCGAGAGCGGTTTCGATCGTGAGCCGCGCATCGTCTGTCGCGCAGTCGTAGTACAGCGGAGCACCTACCAAATCGGACTGCAGCAGCGCGGGTTCAAGCTCGGCCACCTTGAGCGGACGAAGCGTTCGATGGCTTTTGTACGAGCGAAAGAGCGAGAGGCCATCGTAAAGCCACATGCCGGCCCTCAGCAGCCAGAGTTTCTGACGTGAATGCTTGTAGATGGGGAACAAAAAACCGAGCGGTCGAACGAGATGAGGAGCGAGGCGCTGCAGTACTTGACGTTCGCTCACCGACTCGAACACCAGCCCAAATTCATAGTGTTCGAGATACCGGAGGCCGCCGTGGATCAGTTTGCTGCTGCGTGAGCTGGTGCCGTACGCCAGGTCTTCTTGCTCGACCAGCGCAACCTTCAGACCGCGCATCGCAGCATCTCGAGCGACACCCACCCCGGTGATGCCCCCACCGATCACGAGCACATCCACATCAGCGCCTAGCGCACACCACATTTGATTTCGATCGATCGACACGGTCCTCGGAGCATAGTGGCGATCCCGACAAAAGGCACGACGCGCAACACCTCTGAAACCGCGCTGTAACAATGCGATCGTTTACCGCTTGCACTTAGCTAGCGTCTTTGGAGGCGGCTTCCTCTGAGCGTTCTGCCCAGCGAAACTGCAACGAGATGCAGGCTCCCCCCGAGGGCCGATTGGTCGCTGCGATGCGTCCTTCGCACTGCTCGACGAGATTGTGGCAGATCGCCATTCCGAGACCGGTGCCCTGCCCCGTGGGCTTGCTGGTCACGAAAGGCTCAAAGACCTGTTCGAGGATCGCGGTATCGAATCCCGGTCCATCGTCGAGCACCTGAACCGAGGGCCCGAGGGCGAGCGCGTCGATCTGAATCTCGATGCGTCCTTCGCCCCGCACCGCGTCAGCCGCATTGAGCAGCAGATTCACGAAAATCTGCACCATTTTCGACTCACTGCCGCGAACCGGAGCGCATTCGGTAGAGGGCATCACGAACTCGATTTTTTGAGATGCCGGTTGGGGCTTGACCAGGCGAATCGCATCATCGATCGCTTTGCTGAGGTCGCAAGATGCATCGGGTTCCTCAGGCTCTCTCCTCGAAAAATCGAGCAGGTCGCCTATCGTGCGGTGAATACGCTCCGTTTCGCCCTGTATGCGGCTTAAGAACTCGTCACGTTTCTTTGAATCCAGAGCGTCTCCACGCACCAGCTCCAAAAGCCCCAAGATCGCTGCTAGGGGATTGCCGATCTCATGAGCTACCCCGGCACTCAGTCGACCGACCGCCGCCAGCTTTTCACTCCGTACGAGCTGGGCTTGGGTGCTCTCAAGCTCAGAGGTCGTTTTCTCAAGATCTTTGAGGCGACCCTCCAACTGACGCTTTTCCGCGCGAAGCTGATGGGCCATCGCGTTAAACGCAAGGGCGAGACGCGAGATCTCGGCCGCACCTCGTACGGGAACATCTGCTCCCAATCGGCCTCGAGCCAATCGCTCACTCGCTTGGGTCAGCCCCTCCACCGGACGGACGATGAGATAGGTGAGCAGGGTGTAGACGAGCAGCAAGATCGCCGCCGCCGTCACCGAAACATAGAGCAGCAGGAGCTTGGCAAAGGCCTTTTGTGCATCGCCGGTGGGCATCGCCACCCAAACTTTCACCTGAGGCGCAACCGGCAAGCCAAAGCCGCGTTCCGCCCCTCTGTCTTCAGGCAGGACGTCTTCAGGCAGGCCATCTTCAAGCAGGCCATCTTCAAGCAGGCCATCTTCAAGCAGGCCTTCGTCCACCGTACCGTCTTCAAGCAGGCCATCCTCAGCGGAGCTACCATGGACGACCGGTGTTCCGTGAGTCTGGGTGCCGAGCCGGATCGGAAGCGCAGACGGCCCTGCATACTCGAATCCCTCGATCAGTCCGGAGGCGATCGCCCGCTGCGCCATCTCCTCGAGCTGCGCTGGATTGCGTTTTGCCTCATCTGCAAGCATCGCTGCCAGGAGACGTCCGCAGTCCAGACGATCCCGTGCGCGAGCGCGCTGAGCCAGCTGAACTGCCACCACCCCGAGGAGTGGAAAAGAAGCCAGAAAAACGGTGCACAAACCGAAAACGATCTGCAATCTCAGTCCAAAACCGAAACGCAAATTCACGCTCTAGACTCTCAGCAACGCAGTCCGGGCACGACTCAGAACCTCAGCACGACAGCGCCGCGATATCGCGAATCGCTTTGGCATAGTCGCGCAGCAGAGGTCGATCTGGAATCGGTGGCGGAAATCCAAGCAGCGCACCGTCGAGGATCGCCCGATCTACCGCCGGCAGCGGACGAAAGAGAACCGCAACGTAGGCAGCGGTTTCTTCTGCGCTCTGAGGATCGAAGACCAGCCGGATTACTTCACCTTCAGCATCGAGCCAGCACATTCCGGAAGGCATGCGCACGCTGACGAATACACGTTCACCGACCGAGCACGACTCGACACAGCGGGCTCGCACACCGAGTGGCGAGAGGTCGCGTGTCCCCCGCCCCACCAGGCGAAAACCGTTTTCAGCCACAACCTGACAGGGAACTTCCAGCGCACGACGTAGCGCACGACGCTTTCGCATCGGCTTGATGATATTCGGTCCCGTAAAGAACATCTCCACCCCCCCGGGGCACATCCTATGACAGAACCAATTCAAACGAGAAAACTTGTGCGGACCTTATTCGGCAAGCCGTGCTGCCCGAATCTTCAGCTCGGCAAACCGCCGAAAAAACAAATCGTGGTCTCTGCGAAACGCGCGGATGACTTCCCGATCACGACGGGTCTGACCCAATTGCGCGACCGCTTGGCGAATGCGCTCGGCCAAATGCTTGGGTCCGCCAAAAGGTCGTTCGACTTCATCCGCTCGACCTCGTTCGAACCGCTGCAGGCGACTTGAGCTCCGGTCACCACCGTAGACCAACCCGATGCTGTCACTTGAGGCCTGGAGCGACTTCATCACCATCGTGCCTCGGAGATCGGGCAGGTCTTCCCGTACGGACACGACGTCGAAGCTCTGCCCGCTGGCTTTGTCAAGAGCGCCTCCTCCGGTCACTTCACCGAGCACTTCCCAATCTTCCGCAGCCAGTTCTTGCGCGATCGCCTCCAAAAAACGCGGATCTTGCTCGACGATCAGCACTCGGGGCTGAAACGGGATCTTGGATTCGGAGGTAGAGCGGCATTCATTTCGCGCCATATCGAGCATGATGGCAAACGCGTCATCCATCACGGCAACCACATCGCGCAGAAGCTCTCCTCCCTCCGCAACGCGGTAGCGCTCGCACGCAAGCTCGACGGTCCGAAGAAGATGATCGATGTGGTCGGGACGTTTGAGAACCACGTCGACCACCCCCAGCCGAAGCGCTTCGGTCACCGCATCAAACGACCGGCGTCCGGTGAGGAGCACCACGGCGGTCTGACGGCTTCGCTCGGTGATCATCCTCGCGAGATCGATTCCGGCTCCGGGGCGACCCACGTCGAGATCGACTAGCGCCGCGGGGAAGAATTTACGGCACACCAAATCTCGGGCGTCGTCGACATTGTCGAGAGCGGTCGTCACGTAGCCTTCCTCGTCGAAGAGCCTTCGCATCCCTTCTCGGTGGGTTTGGATCGCGTCCACGATCAGGACTTCGTCGCCTGCAGCCATGTGTGGGGTCAGCTTACCTCGAAAACGGCATGTGCATCGAAACGGATCCCGAGGGGGGTGAAGGGAGCCGAAAGCCGCGCACCTGATTTGCCAAGCAGGCTCCAAGTGCATCATCACCGGTGGTGTTGCGTCCGACCGCGCTCCGGGTGACGTAGCCGTCTGCTCCGATGGTGAAATCGACCACCACGGTTCCGCTGAGCGTTGGGCGGCTTTGGGTCGCTTGGTCAAAACATCGTTGAGCGCGCGCGGTGTAGTAGCGACGAATCGAATAGCGCACCCGCGCCGAGTAGAGCTCCATCTCCAACTCTCGCTCCTCATCAGGCGCTGCCGATTGCGCGTCCACTGTCTCCACCGGCTCTTCTGCAGCTTCGGCCGGTTCTTCCGCAGCTTCGGGCTGGGTGCGAGGGGTTTGAGCGGCTTTCGAAGCCGTAGATCGTCTCTTCCGAGAACGGGAGATCACAGCGCTTTTTCTTTTGGTGGGCCCTGCCCTTTTGCGAGACTGCTTCGTTGTAGCTGCAGAGGACCGGAGCTCAGGATTTGCCTCAGCAGGCGCCTCTGGAACCTCCAGCGCTGCCGCCACCCGCTCTTCGACTGCGGGCACGGGCGCTCCAAGGACAAAGGGGTCCTCCGGATCGGCACGTCCAACCGCCTCCTCGGAAGACCCCATGGCAAGCCAAGCCGCTGCCGCACCGAGCGCGAAAAGCGAGACCCCGATGAGTACAACGGTCGTCCAAGCCCGGGCCGAAGACTGCACGCCGATTCCAGCAAGCGACACACCCAACATGGAGGGTTCAAACGCTGCGGAGGCCCGCATCTGCTCTGCCTTCGGCGCGCTACCGATCTGTGCGTCGATGCCCTCCCGAGCTCCGCGTTCATGACTGACTTCTTGCGCTATCTGAGAAAGAGGACCGGGATCGTCCGGCTGACCCCCGGCAACATCGCTTCCAGCAGGCCCGCCTCCGTCGAGCCGCCCTCCGGGAGTTCCCGGAGCGGCGATCCGAACCCCGCACATCGAGCAAAATAGGGCGTCTTCGGTGACCTTTGCACCGCAGGCTTGACAGAACATCTCGAACTCATAACGCCTATCGCCCCGGACCGCCCATCGACTGGTTCGGGCGCTGCATGTCCGACTGATTTGTTTGTGGAGCGATTACTTTGCTTGCTGAAAGGAAGCGATGTCCCTGGGATCCAGGAAGCGAGAAAGTGCGGCGCAATCAGGGGCTGCTGGGCAGAAAAAACCTTGCGACTTCGCCCTTTTTGGGTTCCTTCCTGAGGAATTGCTGCGAGAGATGGTCGCATATGACTCGGGTTTTTTCTGGATGCCGAGTCGAGATTTCGAGGGCAGCGCCTCTTCAGCCCGCAACTTCTTTTCATCCGACGCGACAAAAGCGCATTCAGGCGGGGTAAAGTCGATCGACTTTTCTCCTTGCGGCAGATACCTCGTCACTACGGGAGCAGTTGGGGCGGTCAAGGTCTGGAATGCAGAGCGCGGAACACTCTGCAAAGCGTTCCCGTACTGTCGCACCGCAAACTCAGCCACGTCTCCGATAGCCTTGGCGGGCGCAGCCAGAAATCTCACCATCGCGGCTCTGCTCCAAGACCACACGGTGGGGATCTGGAGCGCATTCGGCGAAGTAGCCTCTAGAATATGCCTAACCGACGGCTCCTTAGAGTGCATTGCGCTCTCTCCAGATCGCAGATGGGTCGGCATCGGGATCGACGGTCACCAGAGGATGGGTGGCCACGAGGTACGGATATTCAACGTAGACGACGGGAGTGTCTTCACCAATCTCATCGGGCACTGCGATACCGTTCGATCGCTTGCATTCTCTGCCGACAGCAAACTCATCGCTACCGGCGGCGACGACGGGGCACTGATCCTCTGGAATCTTGAAACGCGCTGCAGTGTTGAGACACTCGAACATTGCGTTAGGGTGAAATCGATCGCGTTCTCCCCTGGAAGTCGCTATCTGCTGGCCGCTCTTCAGGGCGAAGAGCACGCTGCGGTGCTTTGGGACCTCACGCTTCGACGCAGGGTCGCCGTTTATCCGCATGAGCAGGAGTTGCTGTCGGCATCTTTTTGTTCGGTCCATCCAGCGAGAGTCGCCACGGTAACCAGCACAGGGGTTCGGTTCTTCAGGCTGAAGGGAAACCTCACGGCCAAGATCGAAGCGGAGCCAAAAGGGATACGGGCTTGCGCGATCCACCCCGAGCACCCGACCGTCGCCGTGGCGCACAAAAGTGGGCGGGTCTCACTCCATCGTCCCAACCCAGCAAACCGATCCGTGTTCTCTCAACGAGGGCACCACGCATCGCGGGTGCATCGCAGGCGAGGCATGCCTGTAATTCGGGGGCAATTGGGAGGCATTACCGCGGTTGACGTTTCTCAAGATGGATCGACGGTCGCGACCGCCGGTGAAGATTGCACGGTCAGGCTCTGGTGCACCCGCACCCAAAGAATGCTCCTGAGGCTGCGACACGGATCCAGCGTGAATTCGATCGCCTTTCGTGCGGGATATCCGCAGTTGGCTTCTGCGACTGCAGATGGCGAGGTGAGGCTTTGGGATACGCGCACCGGCAGGCTGGTCTTTGTGCTGAAGCCCCACCGCTCGCCACACCACGGCCGTTTGATGAGCGAGCAGCCCGCCGCAAGCCACAAGCGCCGGATATACTCGACCCCGGAATTGCACTCGATAGCCATCGCCCCGAGCGGAGCCTACTTAGCCAGCGGAGATGCCGACGGGACACTCAGTCTCTGGAACCTAGAGACCCGCGGCGTCGAATTCAGCGCATCTCATCAGGACTCGGTACACTCGGTAGCCTTTGCTCGAGACGGCCAACTTGTCGCCTCTGTGAGCCAGGACGGCGAAGTCCAGGTCTGGAATGTGCAAACAAAGCAGTTTTGTTCGAGATACGAGCATCCCTACAAACTACGCTCGGTGGCGTTTCTCGGTCCTGGCAACCGACTCGTGACTGCCGGAGACGGATGCTCCGCGCGTATTTTGAAGATTCGGTACATCCAATCCGCGCTCCTGCATACCTGCAGTCACGAGGACTGGGTCAACGCCGCAGTTCCTTCCCCTTCGGGAAGCCACCTCGCGACCGCAAGTGACGATCAAACAGTCAAACTATGGGACCCCAATACGGGTAGGCTGAACCACTCCTACGCCCACGATGCTGCCGTGACCTCCCTCGCCTGGTTTCCGAAGAACCCGCGGTCGGGAGAGCATCAATTGATACTCAGTGACGAGAGCGGGGCGGCGACGATTCTGGGGATCCGTCCGCGTCATCGTGAGCTGGTTTCGATGGGCGCGCATCACAGCGACTCAAACACCTCTACACTTTAGGCTGAAAAACGGAGCTCAGTTGATCGGGTCGGTTGGGTTAGCTGAGTCTGGCCGATCCGCATCGTCTGAACTGCGCGGTTCCGGCTGCTCAGCGGTTTCAGAGGCGGCGCCAGATTCAAGCGGTTCATGGGGATGCTCTCGAGTAAAGAGCAGGCGAAGCGCCAAAACAGGGATACGGACCATCGCCTCTAGGTCGAGCTCTACCCCAAAGGAAATCTGCATGTGGTTGGGATCGTCGAGATCCATGCGTGCAGAGGCGTATCCCATGAATCCAGTTTGATAGCGGTCGTGAAAATCGTAGCTCCGGTAGCCCCAGGCCAGCGTGCTCACAAACACCGGCTCGTTTTCCTCCGGCCGAACCGAGTACCCGACGGCGCCGGTGACCACGATCGGGTAGGCGCGAATTACCGGCAGCAAAAGCGAAGCCCCGATCGCCGCATCCAAGCTCTCAAAACGCGTGGAGCGAAGATCGAGAGCGGGCCCGAAACGCACATATTCGTCTCCGCGGCCGCCGAATAAGGCCTCGGTCCGAAGCCCAGACTCGAAAAAGCGAAGCCGTCGATCGACTCCATCAGCGGACAACAGCTCAAAACCGCCACCCAAGGTGCCGCGGGCAGACCACTGCATATCTGCTGCAGCCGATCGAGGCGAGAGACCGGCGGTGAGCACGGCGCAACATGCGATCGCCACCCTCCATCCGGACATGCGCAATCGAGCCTTACACGCGCAGAGTTCGGCACGACGGCGGGAAAAAATGAAGCGTTTGAGCGAGAAGATCCCTCGGGGATCGCTGATGGAATGCTTGGTCAAAGAGTCCTGAACGGCCGACTTCTGGCCGGGGCGTACATCGTGATGAAGGCTGCGTGTGGTGAAGGCTACGTGTGGCGAAGGCTGCGTGTGGTGAAGGCTAACTGCGGCGGGAGCTACCTGTGACGATTGCTACATCGCCAGCCAGGTATAGCCGCCGTCAAGAGTGAGGTCGAGATGCCGCCCGCCGCGACGTACGGCGATGGAGACCTCACGGGCTGCAGCGAGGGAAAGCGCACTTACCGCTCCCGCCTCGCCGAGCTCCTGTATCGAACGACCCTCGATCGCGACGATCACGTCTCCCACCCGAATTCCTGCTCGGAACGAAGGCGAGTGTCGCTCCAGCTCGACGATGTGCAGGCCGGAGCGCCTCACTTCGTAAAGAGAGATTCCCGTGCCTCGATGGGCCCTCGGCGGCTCACCGCGAATGGTCAAAATCGCGCCACCATCCAAAAAGAGGCTCGCATCGTTGCCGCCGGCAAGATCTTCGAGGAACCCCCGAAAACGGTAGATGCCGATAGGGTCAGACAGGCCCCGATCTCGATCCCAGACTTCGAGTCGGAACCGCGCATCGGGAGGCATCCAGAGGTTTCGTTCGAGGGTCGCCGTAAACTCCGGCCGGAGCGTATCCTGCTCGACTTCGGACTCGAAGATCAGTTCGCCGTCCCGGTATATGCGCACCATGGGATCAGGCGCGCTGCCGTCTTCGTCCCACGGCAGACCGCTGCGCTGCTGATGCGGGATCTGGGCGCGGAGGACTCGCAAATGCACCATGTGATCGGGAGAGCGCACGCGTGAAGAGGCATCTGCCCCCACCGGGGAGAGCGAAGTACTGCGCCTCGGATAGGCACAGGCGGTCAGAGCACAGATCGCGAAGAGAGCAGCGCACAACCGCGGCGGCGATAGGCACAACCGCGGCGGCGATACCCCCACTCGGCTTGAGTCGCGCTTTCGACGAGGGCGTCCGAGGTAGATCATCGACGGGAAGGGTATCTTGATTTCTGCGAGCAGCCTATTCGCTTGTAAAGACACAGAGACTCGACGCAGCACTCCGCTTTGAAGGAACCCTTCGATCCAACCTGCTACAACGCGAGCCATGCGACGTACCAAGATCGTCTGCACTCTGGGCCCCGCAAGTGACGACCAGGATGCGATCGACCGTTTGGTCCGTGCGGGTATGGACTGCGCGCGCCTAAACTTCAGTCACGGAAGCCAAGATGCCCACGCGAAACTCGCAAGCCGCGTTCGCCATGCCGCCGAAAAAGCACGGCGGCCCGTAGCGCTACTCGCCGACCTGTGCGGACCCAAAATGCGGATTGGCCAATTTCGTCAGGGTCCGATCGAACTCGTTACCGGACAGCGCTTCGTCCTCTCTACCAAAAAGGATCTCGCGGGGGACGCGACCCGCGTTTCCGTCAGCTACGAACCGCTCGCTCGGGATGTTCGTCCTGGCGATCGGATCTTGATCGACGACGGGCTGCTGCGACTCCGGGTGGAGAATACGACCGAAAACGAGGTTCATTGTGTGGTCGAGGTCGGGGGTCCGCTCTCCGATCGCAAAGGGCTGAATCTACCCGGCGCCAAGCTGAGTACCCCGGCACTGACCGAGAAAGACAAACACGATCTGGAATTCGCCGTGCGGGTGCTGCGCGTCGACTACATCGCGCTCTCGTTTGTGCGCCACCCAACGGACGTGGAAGAAGCGCGACAGCTTGCGGACGATACACCGATCATCGCGAAGATCGAGAAGCCGGAAGCCGTCGAAAACCTGACCGCGATCTGTGATGCCGCCGATGGTCTGATGGTGGCGCGGGGGGATCTCGGAGTCGAAATCGGCTCCGAAAAAGTCCCGATGATTCAGAAGCGTCTCATTCGAATGGTCAATGAGCGGGGCAAGATCGTGATCACCGCAACCCAAATGCTCGATTCGATGATTCGCAATCCAAGGCCAACCCGTGCAGAAGCGGCAGATGTGGCCAACGCGGTTCTCGACGGAACCGACGCCCTGATGCTGAGCGGCGAAACGGCAACGGGTCGATATCCCGCAGAGTCGGTCGAGATGATGGGCGCGCTCGCCCTCGAGGCCGAGCAGGGCTGGCAAAAAGATCAAAACCAGCACCAGTCGGGGGTTCGACTGGAGCGTGGAGACGAATGGCGCTTTCCCGACGCTGCGGCTCGAAGCGCCACCCTACTCGCCCAGCTGCTGCCAATCGCCGCCGTAGTCACATTCACCCATGATGGTCGATCGGCAAATCTCATCGCAGAGCACCGCTGCCGGGCACCGATCGTAGCGGTCACGTCCACGACCGAGATCGCCAATCGCCTGGCGCTAAGATGGGGCGTGGTTCCCCGAGTGGAGATTCCGCCTGAAGATCTCGAGGAGACCTTGAGAATCGCGACCTCGCTGCTGGTCCGCGAGGGCCTGTGCCAGAAGGGAGACGCCTTTGCGATGATCGTCGGATGGCCACTTTCAGCTCGAACCAATACGGTGAAGCTGCACCGAGTCTAAGTTCAACGGAGCGAGGCCTTACAACTCCTCACAGAATCGATCCTCAAGTCGCGGTCCGTATTCGCGTCATAGCTGAAACCATGGATGCCAAAATCCCCAAAAACATAGGTCGCTTCACGATCGATCGGCTGCTCGGCTCGGGAGCGATGGGGTGCGTCTACTTGGGTCGAGATCCCGAACTGGACCGCGCAGTGGCGATCAAGACCATCCGCGACCTCGGGATGGAGCGCGAGAATCTCGATACCTTTCTCGAGCGCTTTCGCAACGAAGCCCGAGCCGCAGCTCGACTCACCGACCCGACCATCGTTCAGGTCTTTGACGTGGGTGAAGACGCGGAGGCGGGACCTTATCTGGTATTCGAGTACGTCGCCGGTTCAACGCTGAAGCAGATGCTCCGCAGTCAACCAGCGATCGGTCCAGAGCGTGCGATCCACTTTGCCCGGCAAATCGCGCGCGCGCTGACCGTAGCCCACGCAAACGAGGTGCTCCATCGGGACCTCAAGCCGGACAATCTCTTGGTCACTCCAGATGACGAACTCAAGCTCGCAGACTTTGGCGTCGCCCGAGTGCCCAATGCCTCTCTTACCAGAAAGGGCCAGTTCCTGGGAACGCCCTGCTACGCCGCCCCGGAGACACTTGCAGAGGGCCAATACAGCCCGAAGAGCGATCTCTTCAGCTTCGCCGCGGTGCTTTACGAAATGATCAGCGGCCACCGCGCTTTTCCCGGGGATGACGCAGTCGCGGTAGCCCACCAGGTGATTCACGATGAACCTAAGCCCCCTTCCAAAACGACCCATCAAACGAAGATTCCGGCCACTGTCGATCAGGTGCTGCTCAAGGCGCTTTCAAAGCGTCCAGAGGACCGCTACGGATGCCCACACGATCTCGTGATCGCCTTTGAGGACGCATGGGCAAAGGCGGGTCGGGTGGTGCCGGGCGGCTTTGATTCTCGCGCTCCTGCCGGGAGGGGCACACAAACGCAAAGGTTCGGGGCGCTCCTCACCGGACTGGTCGTCCTCGGACTGGTAGCGTTCGGCATATCGATGATGACGCTCTTCAAAAGCCCGAACGCTCAAAGACCGAGCTCTCAAAGACCGAGCTCTCAAAGACCGAGTGCTCAAGGACCGAGCGGTGGCGAGCGCCAATCGACCCAGACCGGCTTGATCGAGTCGACACAGCGCACACTCCTCGATGGGGAACCGGTCGGCCTCGAGGAGCAGTTTCGGGACGAGACGAGGCAGACCGCAGGCGCGCATCTTGCCGAAGAGAGCGGACTC
This sequence comes from Myxococcota bacterium, assembly GCA_039030515.1. Taxonomy (GTDB): domain Bacteria; phylum Myxococcota_A; class Polyangia; order Polyangiales; family Houyiibacteriaceae; genus JBCCEA01. The sequence continues at coordinate 20,350 of JBCCEA010000052.1, forward strand.
GAGGGAGCACCCCCGACGCTGGACGGGGCGCAGGCATCGCAAGAGGCAGACCCCGCGCGTGAAATTCCGCCAGCAGCGATTCAAGACGGCTCCGCGATCGACGAGGAGGGTCGGCCGGAGGTGGATTCTTCATTAGACCTGCGAACACCACACGAGCGGGAAGAAGCGGCTAAGGAGGCTCTGGGCCGTGCGCGAGCGGCCTTATCCCGAGGTGATGCGACGCTAGCCCATGCAGCCCTGAAGGAAGCCACGCGCCATGATCCTGAAAACCCCGACATCGAGGCGCTCTGGCGTCGGCTTCCAAACGAACTGCAAACCGCCGGCTCGCCCTGAGCAAGGCGCAACCCGACGGTCGGCAACGCAGCGGTCTAGATCGATTACGGCAAAACTCCGTCCGGCCCAGCGCTTACGAGACGCAGACGTGAAGACGCAGACGTGAAGACGCAGACGTGAAGACGCAGACGTGAAGACGCAGACGGGCCAATTAGAGCGCCAAGCATTCCCAGTACGCACCCCGCTCAGGCCACGCACCGGCCGACCGGGGCATCCTTTAGAGGCTGTAGTGAAGATAGACGGCGCTGTGAAATCCAACTGTATGCGCGCCGTCCGCCCCCTGCAGTGATGGAAATAGACGGCCGCCTCCGACCACGCCTAAAGCGTAATGCCGGCTTGGAAGGTGTAGCTCGAGGCCTAACTGACCGCCGAACATCGATGCGAGTTTGTCCGATTGAGAGATCCCATAGGTGGATAGGAGTTCTCCTGCCGAGCGACCTACACCGAATTCTCCGCCCAAAAAGGGAGCCACGAATCGTCCGACAGGCATGGTGAGGCGTGCCTCAAGTAAAGCGCCCAAGATCTGAAACGCGGTAGAGCTTGGTGGCGCGGGGGCGTCCGTTGCGTGCCAGGAAGCCTCCAGAGATGCTTTCATCAGAAACCATGCAGAGAACTCGTATCCAAATCCAAGACTCGCAAAGAAGCCGGTGTGACCGAGATCCCCGAGACCGCCGACAAAACTTCGCGCGCCCAGCGCTCCCTCTGCAAAGAATCCGCTGGCGTACAGGTCACGGGTCATCTCGATCGCTTCTGGCGGTAGTCGCTCGACGTCCAGTCGGGTGAGGTCTATCGAAGAGTCGTCCCGGTCTTGCGCCAGCGCCACGCTACCGGCCAAAAAAATACTCAAGGCAACCAGTGTCACGCCAGGCCAAAGACACCGCCCTTGAATCGAATCGATTCGCTCCCCACCTGCCGAGACTAACACGAGACTCGATCCTCCCTGCCTCACCTCAAAAACCGCATTCGATATGGCTTCCCGAATGCGCTAGAAAACGGCAGCATCGATAAGACCACACCCACCAATATTCGAAACTTCGTCATTACCGCACTCGCTTCTTAGCACTACGGTACCACGTAGGCGCCCACGCCCGGACGACTGGGAGGTAACGGGCGCAGCACTCCGTTTCGGTCGCTTCACTCAAAACTTCAGCGCCACATCACTCGGCCTCTGCCGCATCGAGACCGCAAGTGTAGGAGTCGTTTTTGAGCGCGACGTGGCTGCATTCCTCAGTCGGGTCTGGGGTGAAGGAAACCTGTACGAGCCATGGTCGATCGTCTTCCAACTCTAGCCAAGCCTTGGCTCTAGCCCTGACGCCAGATATTGGCGCGGTTTGGAACTGAGTGACCAAGACTCCCGAACAACCGATTTCTTCGAGCATGACTTCGTGTGCGGCCACAAAGCGATCGACATTGGTGAGCTGGACCAGTCGGTCGGTAGGTTCGCCGATAATGATCCCCTCCCATTCGCTCACCAGCTCGGCTCGATGAATGTCGCACTCCGCATCCGGAAACCAAGGTTCGTCCAAAACGGACACTCCAAAATGCTCGGGTACCTTAACTACATTATCCGCGCCTCTACTTGGACAGGACGAAGAAACGTAGTGTTGAAAGTCGATCTCTAGACCACTGAAGTCAATACAGCGGAATTGGTACACTCCACAATCCGTTGCGGTAGAAAACGGCAGCATCGATAAGACCACGCCCACCAATATTCGAAACTTCGTCATTACCGCACTCGCTTCTTAGAACTACGGTACCACATAGGCGCCCACGCCCGGACGACTGGGGGGTAACGGGCGCAGCACTCCGTTTCGGTCGCTTCACTCAAAACTTCAGCGCCACATCACTCGGCCTCTGCTGCATCGAGACCGCAAGTGTAGGAGTCGTTTTTGAGCGCGACTTGGCTGCATTCCTCAGTCGGGTCTGGCGTAAAAGAGACCTGTACGAGCCATGGTCGATCCTCTTCCGACTCTAGCCAGGCCTTGGCCTTGGCCCTGACGCCCGGTATTCGCGCGGTTTGGAACTGAGTGACCAAGACTCCCGAACAACCGATTTCTTCGAGCATGACTTCGTGTGCGGCCACAAAGCGGTCGCGATACGTGATTTGAGCTGTTCTATCGGTAGGTTCACCGATGATGATCCCCTCCCACTCGCTCACCAGCTCGGCTCGATGAGTGTCGCACTCTGCATCAGGAAACCAAGGTTCTTCCAGAACGGACACTCCAAAATGCTCAGGGAGATCGACTACACTATTCGCGCTTCTGTTGCGACAAGACTTCTGATCGTGAAGTTGGAAGTCGATCTCTAGACCACTGAAGTCAATGCAGCTGAAGTTATATGCTCCACAATCCGTTGCGGTAGAAAACGGCAGCATCGATAAGACCAC
>JBCCEA010000053.1:0-21947 GCA_039030515.1 Myxococcota bacterium
AGCGCCCCCCCAGCACGCCTCGCTACCCCTGAACGCCCGCTTTCCTCCCATGCTCGACGTTCGAAGTATCGTTAATACTCCTTCACGTCTGCGCGTGCGGGGCGCTGGCCGTTCAAACCCATCGAGACGCGCTGGGCCGAGGAGGAGGGTACTTAAGGGTACCTGACGACGAAGCGCAAGGCGGTAAGCGGGGCTATGGCGTGCCTGGGCTGTGCAGGTGCGTCAGAGAGCGAGCGCCCTCGAAGCGCAGGAGCGAAGGCGTACTTCTTGGTACGTTGAGCGACGAGCATCGAAGGTAAGCCGCTCTATGGCGTGCCGGGGCGGCCGCGGACGTGGCACCCGGCACGTATGAGATCTTGCTCCGCCCGCTCCGCCCAACCTCGATTGGCTTTCGGGCTGGCGGGGCTTGGATGCAGGACCGTGCCTATCGGCAGCTTGGTGTCCGCGAGCGCCAACTGGGCACGTTTTTGCGCCCAAAGGCCGACGCCGATCACCCGTTGGGGCTGGAGCACCTCGATAGATGCCTGCAGGGCAGCATCACAGGCGGTGAGCAGGGGCAGGCGCTCGCGCTGCGGCAGCTTGTCGGGGGTGCGATTTCGCCCCGACTCTTCGAGAAACACCAGTGGGCAGTAGTTCAGCACGAAAAACTGGCGAAAAAACCGCTCGGGAGTTTCGTACCGAGCCTTGGCCCAACCCCAAAGTCGCGCGCCGCTCACTTCGGATCTCGGGCACTCGAAGCCCTTTATCGGCCGCTTTGGATGGACCGATTTCGGCTGCTGCACGGGCGCCTCGATACCCATCCAGTCCCGCACGCTCGCCACCTCACCAAAGGGCACTCCGGTTTGAGCCATACCAAAGGGTCCGGGGTTCATTCCGAGCAGGACCGTAGCCGCGTTTAGGGTGCCGTAGGTCGAGAGGTAGCGCTCGAACGGCTGGCGCGCGTACTCGAGCGGGTTGTAGACGTGGGTCACCGGAGGACCAAAGGAGAGGCGGGCGAGCTCGCTTGTGAGCTGGCGGTGAATCTCGATCAGTCGCATGGGCTCGGTTCTTTTGACCGCATCCTCGGGTCATTGCTCCTGCGATGAGAAGAGGCAAGTGTGCGGCCGAGCAGCTGGCGTGCCCCGGCGGTACGGTGCATACTTTCGGCCCGAAAGATCCTCTATGCGCCCCTCAATTAAAAACGGTTCTTTTTGCTCTCGCGCCGTTTCCGGACGTCCACGGGGCGCCTCTTGGCTCTCTCTCCGACCCAGCGCGTTCTGCCTGCTAGGCGCCGCGATCATGGTGAGCGCTTCAGCCTGCTCGGTGATCGTCGACACCGACTCGTACACTCGAGAATCGAACTCGAGCTCACAGAACCTTGGCAGTACCTACGACCCTTGTGAGCGCGACCTCGATTGCGAGAGAGGAATTTGTCGTGTCCCTGGCTGTGCGACAGATTCTTTTGGGTCATGTCTCAGACCTCCCTGCTCATCAGCTTCGTCAGGAGAGTGTATCGAGGAAAAAGTTTGTCTCGAGTGCGGAAGCGGCCCTCAAGCATTTCAGCCAGGCTCGGGTTGCAACTTCGATCCAAATCGTGTGTTATGTAGATTTTCAGCTGGCTTGTGCGTTGAGTGTGTTGAGGACGAGGACTGCTCCGGAACGGATAAAGGCTCAATCTGCACTACCGAGAACGTGTGCGTTGAATGTGTGCAGAACGCAGACTGCATTAACGCAGGTAGTGGCTATGCTTGCACCAGCGAGAATGTGTGCGTTGAATGCCTCAGTGAATTTGATTGTACCGCCGGCATCTTCGATGGGATTATTCAACCTGAGCGAGAATTGGATGCTTTGAGCGCGATGTGCAGTCAGATAGACAGCACCTGTGTGGAGTGCGATCGGGATGAGCATTGCGAGTCGGGCGTTTGTGATGAGAACACCCGGAGATGCGTTGAATGCACGGTAGATTCGCAGTGCGCGTCGCCAACGCCCTACTGTGATTGGGAGCTCAGCCAGCGATGCGTCGAATGCGTGCCGAGTAGAGCGGACGACCACTGTCCCGAATCTCTTTGCATCCTCCAAGAATTTGACGAGGTGCCGCTTACATGTGCGCCATGCGTTACGGACGAGCAATGCACCTCGCCAACGCCCTACTGTGATTGGGAGCTCAGCCAGCGATGCGTCGAATGCGTGCCGGATAGAGCAGACGACCACTGCCCCGATTCAAGCTGCGACCCCGAAACCATGCAGTGCACCACCTAGAGGCCTTGCAGCGCGCCTAAACCAGCTGCCCTAGACACCCCAGCTGTACCGACGTCTCAGCACACTCGGCACCGTACCTGGTACGGGTTGAACAGGTCTTGTCCAGGTACGTATGCTGGTAATTACTGGCGTTTTACCGTACCTGGTACGGGTTGAACGGCTTTTGTCCAGATATGGCGTCTGTATCAACCGCCCTGCACGCCGAACTGAAAAGGGTAGGTGACGTTGACTTCCCCGCCGTCCGGTCGGGGAAAACGCCATCGGCGAATCTGACGCACGATGCACCCCTCAACCCCTGAGCTTCCGAGGGAGGAGCTGGCGATGCGCGCCGTCGACACGTTGCCCGTAGCGTTGATCCGAAAGCCCACCGTGACCTGTCCTCGCAGGTTGGGCTGGCGCTGCACTTCAACCTCATAACAGTAACGGATCGCCGCCTGATTGGCGCGCACGACCCGGCGAATCTGGTCGGCCGAGAGAAAGCCACTCACCGAGGGTCGGCCGCTTCGAACCGAAACCTGAACTTCCGCCCGATCGCGACGCGGAGACGGGACTCGTCTGGCGCGGGCGGGCGCTTCGCGGTCCCGGCGATCCGCTCTAGACACGGTTCTCAGTTCCTTTGAGGCAAAGAGCTTGGCGGCATCACCCGACCCACGTTGGCTACCCCTCAAGCGCCCACTGCTGCGTCCTCGATCGCGAGTCTGCCGAATGACACCGGAACCCGATCTGCCGAGAATATCGGAGATGCTCGGGGCCGAAAGCGCCTCTTCGATCGCCGCTGTCGCCTTCAGCGCTCCGAGGAGTCCCAGATCTTGGGGGCCTTCCTCGGCCGCGCGCTCACGCAGGGCCACCACCTCCCTCGCTCTCACTTCAGCTCGAGCCGGCTCCCTCCGCCGCCGTTTCTGCTTGGCGCCTCGGAGTTCGTCGCGGCGCCGCAAACCCGGATCGTCCAGCTCCGATCTGCGCTGCTCTCGGAGTTCTGCCGGAATCTCTACTGCCGGCGGGACCACCCAGAACTGAGCGATCAGATCCGCATCCAGTTCGAGATCATCCGGGTAGTTGGGGTTGAGCAGCGCATCGAGGTGGCAGATAAAAAGCATCCCTCCGACAAAGAAAAATGCGAGCAAAACGCAGGCAAGCGTCTCGACCGGCAGATCGAAAACCCGTCTCGGTGGTGCGACGCCGCGCACGTGCTGAAAAAAAACGGAAAGACTCCCGAGCGTCACCACCCCGTAGTCGTCGGGCCCGAGCAGGAACGTCCCACTGCCCAGCTCCGCCACCGGTCGCCGCTGACCGTTTATCCAAACGCTGCCGCCAAGGTGAGCGCCGCTGCGAAGCATGAACCCGGCGCTCTGCTCGGCAGGCTCGAACAACACCACCGAGTCGTCCTCCACAACGCCAGCCGGTAGAGGAAAGGTGTGGGAGCGACCGAAGCCCAAACTCACCTTTCGAGGCTGGTCGAGCAGCTCCTCAGCGTGAATCGCGCCGTTCCAGATCAGGGCCACTCGAAGACTGCGCTGGCGCTCGGTCAATCCCTTCGCGTCTTTTCTCATCTGAGTTCAATCCTGCAGCGCGGTAGACCGGACCAGCTTGGGGATAAATGAACGGTGCGGCAGTCGCGGACGGTCGAACTCGGCTCTCATACGGCTTCGAAAATGAAGCAGCTGAGGAGACTTCAATCTGCCGGTGATGTCCATCGCGCCAAACTCAAAGACCTTCACCTTATCACGGCCTTGGCGCACTTCGCGACTCTGCACGGCGCCTTGCTCCTGCTCGAGACGTCGAGACCGGGAGTCGCGGCTCAAAGGTCGCGACCCAGCCCCGGTTGCGGACTGCTCCTGATCCTCTCGGGCAGCAGCCCCTGAGCGGACTGCCGTTTCTGGAGGCGCCTTGCGTCTCGATCGCGCCTTGCGTCTCGATCGCGCCTTGCTCCTCGATCGCGCTTTGCTCCTCGATCGCACTGCAGATCGGTCGTGTTCGCCCGATGAAGCGGGAGCATCGGTCGTCTCTTGAACTCGGGACGGGGGACGATTCGCGCGTCGATCTTGACCGCTGGCGACGAGCACACTCCCGACAAGCCCGAACACCGCACCTGCAGCAACGAGCCCCACAACATGGCGCACGCGTTTCGTCATACCCCATCTCCGGACGGCTGAATCTCGCTGAGATAGCGCTCCGCCACTGCCCGACCCGGATGCTGCCGGGGCGCAAGCCTCAGGAATCGCTCGAACAGCTCGATCGCGTCGGTTCTCGCCTCGAGAAACTCCGCCCGTAAAATAGCCAGGTTGAAGGTGCCCTCCAGATGTTCAGGATGTTCGGTGAGCAGCCGGTCGTATTCCGCTTCTGCTTCAAGGTAACGAGCGAGTCCCCGCAAACAGATGGCGATTCCGATGCGTGTCGATAGATCCGACGCGTCCGTGCGGAGGGCCGCTCGATACGCCTGCAGCGCCGCTTCGTAGTTGCCGGCACGCAAAAGCAATGCGCCCCGGTTTTTTTGAGCGGACGCATTGTCGGGATCGCGCTCTACGGCCGCCGTAAATTCCTCAAACGCAGCCTGGGGTTCTTCTCGCGCCAGCTCCAGCAGCCCGAGATCGTTGTGAATCTGCCCGAGCAGATCCTCCCGCTCGTGTGCCAAATCGAGAGCCTTGCGGAGCACGAGCTGAGAAACTTCGAACTGCCCCTGTTCCCGGTGAATGCGCCCGACTTCGACCAGGGCCCCAATATGCTCCGGTTCTCGCACGAGCACTTGCCTTGCCTGCACCAAGGCGTCTTCGTATTCCCCTGCCTCACGCAGCAACGTCACAAGCACCGCGCGGGCCTCGAGGTGGCGCTTTTCTGCGCGGATGACGGCGCGCAGCAAATCCATCGCCTGTGCTCGCTCGCCAAGCACACGGCACACCTCGGCCTCCGCAATCCACACGACCGCCATCGAGCCGGACGCTGCTTCATAACGCATTCGAATCGCAGTAAACATCCTTCGCGCAGCATCCAAGTTTCCGGCGCGCCACTCCAAGACCCCGAGATTGTAGCGGGCCTCCCATAGCTGAGGGTCGATCTGCAGGGCCTGCTCGAACCGGCTGCGGGCTTCAGACCAGCGCTCACGCCGCATCAATCGAGCGCCCTCCCCCATCGCGCGTGACGCCTCAGGATCGGCGGGAGGCCATTCATCCGGAGCAGCGGTCTTGCCCGCGCCCCCACATCCACTCGCGCTGCCCGCTCCGATCAGACTCCCAGCGCCGATCACGACGGCAAGGCACCAGGTGCAGCGCCTCTTACCTCGAGCTCGCATTTCAAGCCGGACTCGCATGTGAGGGAGGATACATCCGTCTCGAGCTCCGCTGCGGGGAACCGTTCACCTAAAACGTCTACCGCGCGCCTCGACTCAGACCGTCCAGCACGTCGGGCGCCGGCCAACGCACGTGCGCGTCAAAACGCACTCCAAGCTCGCGCAGCGGGGGGTACTCGATATCGTTCAATCGCGTGAGCCCCTCCCGGAGTGATGCGGTCCATCGGTTGTAGATCCCCAGCTCCACCGCACGCGCATAACCTCCCGCATAGGCCTCAAGCGCCCGCTCTTCCATAGGGATGACAAAACCCATCAGCTGATCGAAGTACGCCAGCTCTTGCTCCTCGGTCAAATCGTCCGGAATCGGAGCCGCACGCATGGACTCTGCAAAAAGCTCATAACCTCGACCGATCTGAAAAAGAGCCGCCGCCACCCACTCTGCAACTTGGAAGCTCGCGACGTCTGCATAGATTTCGGCTGCCTCTCGCAGCAGCTCGGACTTTCGCGCCAGTCTGTCTCTCAAACCCTCTACGTCGCCCGCGATGCGAATCGCCTCGTATTCGGCTCTAACGCGATCTCCCTGTAGATAGCGCGCTTCTGCCGCATAGGAGAGTCCGGCGGAACGCCTCGACCTGAGCCTACGGCCAAGCGCCACGGCTTGCTGCAGCACGCGGCCTGCCTCCTGCATCTCTCCAGCTTCGCTTAAAACCCGTGCGAGCTTCACAGAGGCTTCAACCTGGCGATCTGCGTCGCGAGAGTGGCGCATCAATCGGCGGTAGAGCTCTGCAGCTGCGCTCCAGTCGGCTTCTTGCTCGCGAGCCCTACCGATGAGAAGACGCACTTCGACATCGAGCTCATGACTGCGGTAACGCTGCAGAAAACCTGTGCCGTTTTCAACTGCTGCGTCGCTATCGCCCATAGTCACCCGAAGCAAGGTGGCATTAAAAAGCGCAACAGCTGCGTGCTCGTGCGCTTCAAATCGACTCGCGTATTGCTCGTAGTACCGGGCCGCATCATGAAATTGCGCGGTCGATTCAAACATCTGAGCGGCCGTCCAAGCTCCGAGGGCCCCTTCTTCAGTTCCGGGGTAAAGCTCGATAAGCCGATCGTAGGCATCGGCAGCTCCCTGCATATCCCCGTCGCGCTGAAACTCGAGTCCGGCATTAAAGTAGGCTTGAGGCGCTTCATCCGCCTGAGAAAACTCGACGGCTGCTCGGAGATAGGCAGCCGCCGCTTGAGCATGCTGCCCGCGCTCAGCAAATTGCTCGCCGGTCTTGAATATCGAGGTCAGAATCGATTGCTGCAGTTCGGCCACATGCAGTTGCGGTTGAAAAGCAGATAGTTCGAGCAGGCGCCGCGCCCAACGTTCGATATTTGGATAGTCTTCTATTCGATCAAGACAATCGAGGATCAATGCGCCCGCAGACTCTACATGGTCGCTATCCGGATAACCCTCGATCAGCTGGCTAAAGAACCGAACCGCTGCATCGAACACGCCTTGCTCGTAGTAGAGTCGCCCCTGACGAAAAATAATCTCAGGCAGGTCCGAATCTTCCGGATAGTGGCTCAGGTAAAGTTCGATCGCTGTTGCGAAACTGCGGTCGTTCTCGGTTTCTTGGCATACCGTAGTTTGACGATCGGAACTGTCCGCGGCGCCTTCTTCTAAGACAAGAGACTCGTTTACGGGACCCGAATCCGCAGCGCGGGCATCGCCGGAAGCATTTGCAAGGCACGCTTCGATCTCGCGTTCGCGCACGAGTTCAAAGGCACCGATCGCGTTGTACAGCGCGTCTCGCGTAAAAGCGCCCTCGGGGCGATCTCTGGCAACGGATAGATACAATTCACCTGCAGGAACATATTGATTCAGTCGATGAAAGAGGATCTCGGCGAGGTAGAACCGAACTGCGTACGCCTGCTCGTTCGTTGAAAATGAGCTAGGTAAAGCCGATACAGCTCCGCCGCGTGTTCAAACGCCTCCGCATCCGACTCCTGCTGCCCGCGTTCGTGATACTGAAGCGCCTGGTGCCGGATCGCACGCTCGCTTTGCACTAGACTGGACTGAACGACCCTCGGATCCACCTGCTGACGAGCCCAAGGGCTGTCCGCTCCGTAGGTTTCCGCAAGCTTTTGGAGCTCAGCGACGACCGCGTCAGACCGGTTGAGCGAGGCGTAGGCGGAGGCGACTTGACGCCGGTAATTTGGAGCCGAGGCTGAGGACGGGTCTAGCGCGACAAGCAGCGCATAAGACTCGATAGCCCGCTCAAAGCGAGCTTGTCCCAAAAAGGTTTCTGCCAGTCGATCGACAACCATCAGCGCGTAGGCCTCGCCTCCGATCTCGTCGAGAAAAGCAAAGATGTCTTCCGCCGCGTTGTCTTCGTCCTCGGTGAATACCTCAACCAAATAGCCGAGCGCCTCGTTTTGCAGGTCGGAGAAATTAGCGCGATACTGCGGTAGAACGGCACGCTGCCGCGATAGACCGACGCGTCGATCGACGACAGAACGCGTTTGACCACCGGACTCCCGAGACTGACTAAGGTCGAGAACCTCGCGAAACCGGGTCGCCGAAGCGTGACGGTCACCCAGGCGCCAAAGACACCATGCGCTCTTGAACAGGGCCGTCTCGTGCAAGGGGCTTTCCGGATAGCGGATCACCTCTTCGTATTCCGAGAGCGCTCTCGGATAGTCTCGGTTGCGGCTGAAGTAGATCTCTGCCCGTGCAAAATGTGCGTCGGGTACGAATCGACTTTCATCAAACTCCAAGAGGAGCCGGCGATACAGCGCGTCTGCTAGATCCATATCGCCTTGTTCGAGGAGCGCGTAGGCCTTTACATAGAGCACCAGGTCGTAACGAGGAAATTCCGGGTAGCCCTCGAGAATGCGGTCGTAGAGACGGATCGATCTCGCGTAGTCCGGCTGAGGTTCTGCGCCGCGAGTCGCTTCGGGCTCTTGCTGCCATTCTTTGAACGCCCGCAGGTAGTCGAGACGGGCAACTTCAGAGCGCAGTTCTGCAAGGCGTAGGAGCGCATCGGCCATTTCGGGCGCGCGCTCGGGCACCCTTTCGATAAAGCGTTCGAGCCGCTGGATCGCCTCTGAGCGCCGAACCGTAAGGAGCGATTCTCGAAATGCGAGCAGGGTCTGCAGCTGCCGCCGCTCGATTTCTGACGGAGGCCTCCTTGTGCCAGCGGGTCGTTGGCGCAGGTACTGCAACCGCTCCAGACTCTGAATGGGCTGCTGCGAAGACGACGGCACTGCAGCCTCAACCGCGTGCGCCGCTGGACGGAGCTCGGATTCGGTAGGCTGCGCGTGCGCCGAACCTATTTGCCAATAAGAAGCAATGTGTACGATGGCAAGCACACCAATAGGTAAAGCGCCATCTTTAGGGGACAGGTGGATGCTCTTCATACTCATCCTCCCAATACTCCCCATCGAAAGGCCAGTACTCTTCGTCATCTCGAAGCAGACCCTGAGTGCTCCGGGGGTCGAACAGTTCCGGGGGGAATCGACCCGCCGCCAAACTCTCGATTTGGTGTTCAATCCTCCTCTTGCTGCCCATCACCGCATCGATCTGGCCCAGCTCTGCTTGGCGTATGCCAGCACCGATCCGGTCCTGAAATTGGATCAGCGCTTCGACGGAGCGTCGAGCTGCTTCGCGGATCAGCTGGTTTCGCAAAGCGGAAGCTCGAGCCTCCAGCAAATGCATTAAGCGCAGCTCCTGGCTGAGTACTGCATCGCGTTCTGCGGGCGGCGACGTCGCTTCGATCATCCATCGGGCAGGCGCAGAGTCTGAGATCGCGGTTGGATCTGACGTGCCTCCAAAAGCGGCAGATCGTAGTTCACGCGCGCGATCTTCGAGCTCGCCTAGGGTCTTTTCGATAGGGTGGATCTCCGCGAGCTCCACGGACTGCTGCCGAAGTGCTGCGAGCTGAAGGTAGAAGGTATGAATCAAGCCCTCTGCCTCGCGCAGTTCAGCGCCCAAACGCACCCGCTCGGCCGCTTGCTCTACAGCCACAGCGTCTGGCTGAGGCGCACCTCCATCGGCGCCGGTTCGCAGCAAATCGAGGATCTGCCGGTGTGCAGGCGCAGCCCTTTCCAACTCACCGCCAAGCGCACGAAGAACCACGCTTGCTTGCCGGAGCCCGGGGTCGATTTGAAAGAGGACGGCGAGCAGGGCCTTGGAGCGGGTCACCTCCGCCGAAGAAGCATGCTCCGAACTGCTGCTCGATATCATGTGGGCGTGAAACCACCATCGATCCAACGCCTGGCGGCGTTCAGGATCTGCGAGCAGACGCTCGAGCCGACCGTCAACTGGCTGAAGTATCTGAATCAATCGCGCAAATTCCTGCCGTGCCTTCTCAAATTCACATCGAGCGAGGTGCACGTAACCCCGAAGCAACCCTGCCTCGTAGTCGAGGAGAAACTCAGGACCCAGGACCGGAAACTCGGAGCGCGCCGGAAGCCCCGAACCCGCCGGAAGCTCAGAGCGCGCCGGAGCAAGCCGAACCCGCAACTGGTCGAGCAGATCTATCGCGATATCAAAATCCTCTGCCTCGTACATCGCGTAGGCCGCTTCAAAAAGCGCTTCCGATACGCGTGCAGAATCGGCAGGAACCTGAAAGTAGTAGTTGAACGCGTCGTCCCCTCGGCGTCGCTCGTGCGCCACCCTGCCAAGACCGAGCAAGGCATCGTCTTCAAGTGAAGAAAGGCTGTCGTTTACGCTCGACGAGAGGTGGCGCCGATCTGCATTCGCGGCAACCGAGCAAAAAAGCGCCTCTGCCCGATCGTATTCGCCGTCTTGAGCCGCGATCGCTCCACGCAGGTACTGAGCGTTTGAGAAGAATCGGCTTTGCGCAGTGATCTGACCCAGATGCTGTTCGGCCGAGCCGCTATTGCCGCGGTCGAGTTCAAGGCGCCCCTGCAGGTAGCGAAGCTCGTTTGCGCCGTCCTCGGGCAGCTCTTGAGAAAATTGATCTTGCTCCAGAAGCGCAGATGGTTCCTGCAAGAAACCGAGCTGTTCGATCGATCGCCTAAGTTCGCCCGACTGAAGTGCAACGTCCGTGTAGAGGCGCATGGCAGGCCCAAACTGATCCTCGCTTGGATCCCGACGCAGAATTCGAAGCAAGTAGTGTTGCGCCATGCGATGGGCGCCTAACTCAAGAAGCGCTCGCGAGAGAAGAAACTCGGCAGCTCTGAAGGCATCGAGCGCGTGAAAACGCTGAAAGCGCGGGCTTTCGGCGACTTCAAAGAGCAGGGGCAGTGCTTCTGCAGGTTGACTGCGAGAAAAGGCTGCTTCTGCATCGGCCACCAAGTCCCTGAACTGCGCCGGGTCACTCGAATGTAAAGGAGGCCCCGCTTCATGAGGAGACGGTTCAGTTGAGTTACGAAACGGTTCGGGTGAGGCCTGCGCGAACGTCAGAAGGGGAAGATTAACGGCGCACATCGCGGCGGCGACTGAGACGGCCACGTGGAGGGAACGAATACGCAGCGGCCGTGCATCGAAAAGATCCCGGCGACCAGACCGTGGGTCACACCAGCCAAGCGGACCAAGTACGAAAAACTTGGCGCCGCAAATAGTTCGGCGGGATATCCGTCTCAAGGCTGGCCCAATTCACGTTGGGTCACGCGAACTCGCGTATGTACGCTATGCGCACCCGGGTCGTCGTCTTCAGAATCTCTATCGCTCGAGGCGCGGTCTTTTAGGATGAGGCGTACTTCGGTTAGAAAACCGGGCGCGACCGAGACCTGAAACGTGTCCCGGAGGATGTGGGGCTGGTCGTGATCGGTTCCGGCACGCAACTCGATGGTCAACTGATGGGGACCGGGAGCGGCAAAGCCTTCAAACAAAGGACCCGGGCGACTCATGATGCGGGCAACGGAAGATGCCACGCAGGGGCGGTTTGGACCGAGGGCGGTAGCGTCTTGATCACACTCGAGCGAGGCGCCGCGAAGCAGGGACTCACCATCCAGCCAAATATCGAAGGAGTCGAGCGATCGGATGTCCACGCGGTTGCGCACGGTTACCCGAATCTTCGCATCAAAGAGGTGACGGCTGAGGGCGTTGATTCGGGATCGGACCAGAATAATGTCGTCCATCAGGGCGTTGAAGTCCGCTCGCATTTCGGTAAGCGGCTTGAAGGGTGCTGCCTCGTCCCCCTCGGGTGAGGAGCGCGCATCAGAATCAGCTGGATCTTGCTCTTGGGCCTGAGCTGGCATGCTCTCGATGAGGATCGGGACCGAGCACAGGGAGACCGCCGGGACTAAAGCGGAGGGCGTGCATATCACAGTCCAGATCAAGAGATGCGCAGGGTGCACGCGTTGGCACGGGTTCAAGCGCTGGGCGTTGGGGAAGCACATATCGAGTGGTCGAGAGGGTAGCGGTGGGGCAGTTCGGGAACAACATTCGGTTGGTAAGGCGATGCATCGTTCAGGCAGATTGGATGCTGCGCCGTGCGCTGACGGATTCGAACGGCTACCGGCTGAGGGGCATGAAGAGGGAGAGACCCAGGGTGGCGGTGACGTTGTTCACCAGGCGGGAGTCGCCCAGCAGCTCTTGTTTGAGCAGCTGATCTCGCACATCGAATCGAAAAGCGAACCAATTGCCGACGTAGAACTTCATCCCCAAGCCTCCGCTGAAGGTAGGACCGTCTGTCGTTTGATGGTCGGTGATGCCTCCCCCGAGTGCCAAATAGAGATCGAATCTTCCGATGCGTTTGCCAAACCAGCGCAGCTTTCCGTAGGCCAGCGACCAAAGCACGTGAGCCTGGTAGATGTATACCGGGCTGTCGTTCCTGAAGAGTCGAAAGCCCACCTCATCTTCGATGATGCGCACCACTTCGGAATCGGTTCGCGTCCAAGCAAAAGAGGCCTCAAATCCCAAGGCTTCGCTGAGGTGAAAGGTGTAGGCTCCCTGAACTAGGTAGTGCGAGGAGAGCAGGTCTGCGCTGTACACGCCGCCCATGACGCTCAACTCATGCCGTCGAGCTTTTTGGAAGAGCCTTTGCTGGACTCCGCGATATCGACGCCGAGCGTTGAGCTCATCACGAATTGCTTCGTCGATACACTGCCCTTGAGCAAACGCGATTGCCGAGTTGAAGCAGCAGCAGAGCAGCAGGCCGAAGGCGAAGACACCACGTGTCATCACGAGGGTGATACAGGGGTCACCGCTCAGAAGTCAAAATGGAAGAGTAGAACGGTAGGCTCCATCGCTCAGTTTGCGCGGAGCCCAGCGCTCGTTCTGTACAGCGGCTCAGCTGCTTTATGGCGAGCCGTCTGCTGCTCTAAGTGTTTCGAAGACTACGGAGATCAGCTTCCAGAGCCCAGCCATATGATCAGCCGTCGCCTCATCGCGCCAAACCACCGCATCCAAGGAGATCGCGACTCGCAAGCATGAGCCAGTTCAGTGCTCGGTTCTTCTTCCGTTGCCTGCATCGATCTCGGAGCCACGAACGCGGGCTCTTCAGGAGTCGGCGAGGGTTGTTCAGCGCTTTGTTCGGAGCTGGGCTCTTGAACACCAGCGGAGTGCTGAGGATTCCGCTTCAGTGCAGCAACTCGCAATATCGCAGCTCGCGAGGGCGCACCCGGGACGTGCTCGTTCATGGGCACTTCGGCATCACACAAGTCCTCGGGCTTCTCACTGTCTTCGAGTTCACGCTTCAGTTTCGGTGCGATCTCTCCAAGGTCTATGGGGGAATCAACAGTGACGCTCGCTTCAATGGTTTCACGAAGGTTGTTGCTGAAATCACCGAAGAGCGTGTCGAGGGTGTGTTCGATCGCGTGACGTCCAAGATTGACGATTGGCCCAGAAAGCTTTAGCGAAATGTGAAACTCAATGGTGGAGCGATCGAGTTCCTGCGGGGCGATCTCGATGACGACGCCTACGTCCGCAGAGCCTTTGCCCGCCCGCTCCCGAGCTTGCGCCGCCAGCTGCAGGGTGTGCGTCGAAGGATGTCTACTACGCACCTCGACGATGCCCCGATAGGCCAGGCTGAGCGGTCCCACCTTCGTACGGAAATCGCAATTGAAGGTATCTGCGTCGACAACCTGACTGAGCGTCGCACCGGGCAGACAGTGGATCACTCGCGCAGGTTGACTGAGATAGGACCAGACTCGGTCGCATGGAGTTTCGACCTCAACGCGATTCTGAAATTCGATCGTCATCGACGCGTTTGCCTATTGTGTTGTGTACCCATGCTGCGCTTCCATGGCCCACCCTCGAACCGCTAAACCGTGCCCCCTGAGGGCTAAACCGTATCAGAACTCTTCAAAACATCATCGGTCAAGTCGGAACACAAAAGCCGCCTACCACACGGACCTGCCATCCACAGCAAACAAAAGAACCCACAGCAAACAAAAGAACCCACAGCGAACAAAAGAACAGAACTGCGGGAGAATACTGCAACCAGGTGGTGAGCCGCATCGTGGACTTCAAGTCTAGTGGACTTCAAGTCTAGGAGGGCACTCGGCTCGACCGCGAACCTCCCGTGAGATGTGGAGTCGGTGCAGTGGATGCATCGAACATGCAAGGCACCGAACATTTAGACTCGGAGGATTCAGAGGAGGAAACGAAAACGCTGCATTCTACCGCGTCGGTTCTTTTGAGTGGCTGCGTTCATTTGCGTGGTGACTGACTTGAATGACTGCGTTCATTTGTGTGGCTACATCCATTTGCATGATTACCGCATGATTCTGAGTGACTGCGTTCATTTGCGTGGCTACATCCATTTGCATGATTACCGCATGATTCTGGGTGGCTGCGTTCATTTGCGGCCGGTCTGAGTGCTCAATTGATCTGATTCGCGCCTACGACCCGCGCCTACACCAGCGACTTTCTCAACTCAAGTTCCTCCCAGCGCGCCGTCAACTGCTCCACCTCCTCTTTCGCTCGTTCGAGCTCTTCAACGACCGAAGCCACTTCACCTCCATTTGCATAGAGCGCTGGATCCGCGAGCCGAGCCTCGAGCAGCCGAACCTTTTCTTCAGCTTCATCGACGCGTTCCAAAAGGCCCTCCAGTTCCCGCTCCTCCTTCCAAGAAAGCTTCTTTTGCAGCGTACGCTCTGGCTTCCGACTTCTCACCGTGCTTTTCTCAGAATCTCGGACGCGGGTTTTTTTCTTGCTGCGCTCCTGATCGGCCTGCCGCGCCTTCCAATCGCTGTAGGTGCCTACCTGCGAGGTCAATCGACCGTCTCCCTCGAACACCCAGATTCCGGTCGCGATCCGATCCAAAAAGTATCTGTCGTGCGTTACGACCAGTGCGGTGCCCTGCATTTCGAGGAGCAGTTCCTCCACTGCTCCAAGGGTAGCGACGTCCAGATCGTTTGTAGGCTCGTCGAGTACGATCACGTTCGCCTCTTCAAGAAGCATCTTCGCAAGAGCGACCCGAGCACGCTCACCCCCCGAAAGCGAGCCCACCTTTTGCGCAATCTGGTCGCCGCGAAATAGAAAGCGCTCCAGGTAGGAGTGGATCTCAACGCTTCGTGTTCCCACCAGAACATAGCCATCGTCTTCCGCTACGTTTTGGCTGATCGAGCGATCCAGATCGAGACCACTTCGCTGCTGATCAAGATACGCAAAGCGAGTGTTCTTACCGACACGAACCTTGCCGGAATGAACGGCCCTCTTGCCGAGCAGGGTATTGAGAAGGGTGGTCTTACCGCAGCCGTTTGGGCCTACAATGCCGATTCTCTCGCCTTTTTGCATCGAGTAAGAGAAGCCCTCAACCAGAGTACCACCTTCGATTTCGACGCCGAGTTCCTCGAGATCGAGCACGGTCTTCCCAAGACGAGGAGACTCGACCACCAAAGACTGCATCTGCTGCCTTTGCGGATTCAAATTACGTTGTTGCGCAGACTCTGCACGTTTAGTACGCGCTTTTTGTTTTCCGGTGCGCGCTTTCGGTTGACGCCGTAGCCATTCGAGTTCTCGGCGCAAAAAATTTTGGCGGTTGGCCTCCATTCGCGCCTCTTGGGAGAGGCGTTCGGCCTTTGCGCTCAGGTACTCTTCCCAGCCTCCGACAAAGCTTTGTATTGCACCGCGATCGATCTCCAGCGTGCGCCCCACGACTCGATCGAGGAGGTAGCGGTCATGGGTCACGAGCAACAGAGCGCCTCGGAACTCCTCGACCAGGTAGCGCTCAAGCCATTCGATGGACTCCATGTCCAAATGGTTTGTGGGCTCATCGAGGACGATCAGTTCAGGGTCACCGACCAAGGCCTGGGCTAGGGCAACCCGGCGTCGTTCCCCTCCGCTCATCTCACCGACCTGTGCATCTGCCCGATGGGACAAGCGCAGACTGGAAAGGAACGCATCCACCCGAGCTCCGAGGTCCCATCCGCCCAGTCGATCGATTTCAGCGGCTGCTTCTTGCTGCAGTTCGAGAAGCTGCTCGAACGATTCTGGCTCATGGACAAGCTGCGCGCTCAACGCCTCATGCCTCTGTTTGGCCTTCGCCCAGGCTCCGAGACCGGTTTCTACCGTATGGCGTACCGTGGCTGCTTTTGGGAATTTGGGATCTTGATCGAGGTAGACGATACGAGAGCCTCGTCTGACCGGGACCTTGCCCATATCGGGCATATCGACTCCCGCAACGATCCGGGCGAGGCTGCTCTTGCCAGAGCCGTTGATGCCTACGAGCCCCACTCGCTCTCGCAGGTCGATGGCAAAGGAGATCTCGTCGAGCAGGATTCGCTCGCCGAACGACTTAGAAACCGATTCAACCGTGAGCACCGGCATAGCCGAAAGCCTGCATCGCTCACGTGCCCCGGGCCAGCCGATCAGGCCCACGCTCCCGTTAGGACGTGAAGGCTCTGAAGCACGCTTGAGCGCTTGAGCTACTAGGAACCTCCCGGCCTCCCGAGGAGTTCGTCGGCACCTTGGGATAAGAGCAATTCGAGCAGGGGATGTCCAAAACGCCGCTCCACAGTGATGGCGTAAAAATTCTCGTAGAGCCCAGGCACTACCCAGTACTCCCGCAACAAGCCCGACTCGAGCTCATCGCGAACGACAACCGAGGGCAGCAAAGCCAACGCTCCCGAATCTCTCGCGAGTAGGCGCATCATGGCCATATCGTCGACCTCGGCAAGAACCGGAGCCTGTACTTTGAGCTGCTTGCAAAGCGTGTCGAAAGCCGATCGGATCTCACTATCCGGACTTGGGAGCAAGAGCGGGACCTTCGCAAGCTCCTCGGGAAACTTCAGCGGGCGACCCGGACGACCCACCAAGCTGACCTGCTGTTGGGCCATGCGCCGGCAACGATACGGATGTCCCTCTATGCGCTCCACCGGCCGATTGGAAAGCACCAGGTCGATTTGAAGGTGACTCAGCTCCTGGAGCAGAGTCGTCAGCAATCCTGATTGAATTCGTAGCCGCATCCGCTCTGAATCTAAAAGTGGCGCGAGGAATGAATTTTGGAAATTGCGTGAGAGCGTGGCTACTGCGCCTACTCGGAGGATCGAGGTCTGACTTCGGCCTTGGGTGAGCGTCGCCACAAGTTCGTCAGAGGCAGCGAAGATTTCGTCTGCGTAGGAGAGCGCAATACGACCCGCCTCGGTCAGAACCAGGCTCCGTCCTTGACGCGAAAAGAGACGCTCATCCAGCTGCTCCTCGAGGGTGCGGATCTGAGTGGACAATGCAGACTGACTCACCGCAAATCGCTTGGCAGTTCGCGTCAGGTTTCCTTCGTGAGCCACCGCCCAGAAGTATCTTAAATGATGCAGATTCAGGTGCATGAGGGTACTCAAGCGGCTTCTGACGCCTTTGCTTCTGTTAATGTGAACAATATGGTCGTTTTTATGAAATTATCAGGAACATTTTCGCATCCTATAACGTCTGTCTATGAATGTTCCTGAGCTTCCCAGCTGGACGGTCGGTCTCTGCGCAATCGCCATCCCCAGTGTACTCGCGCTCACCGCCCTTATTCCCGGAAGGTCTCCCATGCGCCGAGGTAAGTTCGCCACCTCGGTGACCTTAGGTCTCACGCTGGTGACGGCACTGGGTGCGAGCCTGAATAGTTCGCCTCTCACTTGGATTCGCATGGACGGGGTGACTCTCGCGATGATGAGTCTGCTCTCAACCCTCAGCTGCGTCTTGGTGCGTTTTTCTGAGCGATATCTCGATGGGGAGCTTCATCTAAGACACTACGTACGATGGTTGATGGCAACGCTTGCTTCGGTGTGGCTGCTGGTACTTGCGGAACATCTTCTGGTCTTTTTTGCAGCCTGGGTGAGCACCAGCATGAGCCTGCACCAGCTGCTTACCTTCTATAGAGATCGCCCAAAGGCGATGGTTGCCGCACACAAGAAGTTTCTGGTCAGTCGTTTTGCCGACGTCTGTCTTTTTTCTGGAATCGTTTTACTCGTGTTTGCGGTGCAGGGTTTCACGTTCGCCGAGGTGCAGCATTGGGCAAGAGGCCAAGCGGAACTGCCGCTGCTTGCGGAGGGTGCAGCACTCTTCTTTGTCGTAGGGGCGTCTTTGAAGTGTGCTCAACTACCGTTCCATGGCTGGTTGATTCAGGTTATGGAGGCTCCCACTCCGGTGTCGGCTTTGCTTCATGCGGGCGTCGTGAATATCGGTGGCTTCCTGATGATCCGTCTTGCGCCGCTGATGTCCCGCGCTGAGATCGCGCAGTCGGTACTTTTGGCGATTGGCGCGACCACGACTCTTTTGGCTGCACTATCGATGAAGGCTCAGCCGAGCATCAAAGCGCGACTGGCTTGGTCCACCAGTGCACAGATGGGCTTTATGCTGGTGCAGTGCAGCTTGGGCGCCTACCCGCTTGCGCTGCTTCACCTGCTCGCGCACTCCTTTTACAAGGCATATGCCTTTCTTTCGAGCGGAGGCGTTGTAGAGGACTTCCGGGTGCGCTCACTGAACCACGCATCGCTGCGTTTGAAGAAGCGGCATTCGAGATACCGGGGAGACCAAAGAGTTCCACGTCGCTCTTCGGTCACTGTATGGCTCGTCGCAGCCTTGGGCTCGCTTCTGCTGACCTTCGCGATGGCAGCTCTCCTAGGGCTGAATCCGGCAGACGAATCTGCGCTGTTCGCGTTTCTTCCGATGCTTGCTTTGGCAACCACGCCTCTACTGGTGAGGGCTTGGGAACGCGGTGTGCTGGCCGCAGCAACGGTAGCGAGCGTGGGCATCATAGCCATGTACATGCTGCTGCATGCGATGTTCTCTGCAGTCGTACCTTCGGAAGCTGTACCGGTGCCGAGAGTCCTTGCCGCAGCCCTCGCGTTCTTGGTCTTATTTGCGCTCCACATGCTGCTTGAGACTCGATCTAATAACCGGCTGGCACGTTCGCTCATGCCGCAGCTCCAAGCGGGACTCTACCTTGACGAGCTCTTTACCCGAGCAACCTTCCGGCTGTGGCCCGTAAGGCTCCCCGAAGCGGCCTCTTTTGGGGTGAAGAAGGCATCTTCATGATCGCCACTACACCGAGCCCCAGCGCGTCAGCCAAAGCCGGTTCGTCTACCCCCGCCGCTCAGCCTACCGACCCAAAGCAACGCGTAGCGACTGCCGATACACCCAACTCTGAACTTGGCGAGAGGGGTATTGAAGAAACTGAAAAGATCGAACAGAGAGAGGCGCTTGACCCCGTGATGGTAGAGCGCATCGACCGGGCGAGCCGGCGCATCGCTCCAGCTTGGCCACTCGATCGCATGATCGCGGTCAATCCCTACTGGGGGTTCCGTGATAGGCCGATTGAGTCCGCCTCCGCACAGCTGGAAGGTGTTGCGGGGAGCAGGCTGGTCATGCCCCATCACTACTATCTGCAGCTGTTTCAGAAGGGAGCGTTCAAGCTCGAGCATATTGCCGCCGCTCTAAATGAGCGCGACATCGCGCTTGAACCTGAAACCGTGGTCGACCGTTTGAAACGTCCGGAACCCGCACCCAAGCAAAGAGAGACCGTTGCCGATCTGCTGCATCCCGAACGCGCTCTCACTCGCGGCATGTCGACAAGAGAGTACATTGTCGATTCGATCAGTCGTTTTTGCGCAGGTTATTTCACGCGCAAAAACCCAGATGAGGATCTGTACGCAGCGTGGAAGCAGGAGATCCGAAACGACTTGCGACCACGCTGGGCGGGATTGCCCGATATGCGTCGTGCGCCACTGGCGCCCACAGCAGAGGAAATGATCGCACTGACGCTACGTGAGCTAGACGTCGCTGATGCCGAGCAGGAAGACTATCTAACCACACTACTCTTCGACGTTGTGGGTTGGGCCTCGCATTGTGCCTACGTGCGGTGGAACGCAGAACTTGAGGGCGGCGAAGATCATCGATTGGTCGAGCTGCTGGCGATTCGGGCAGCTTGGGAATACGCCATGTATCGCGACGCTAGTCATGGGTTCCTAGCTCGCTTTCAACAAAGCATGTCGCAATGGCCACAGGCGAAGCGGAACGCTGAAACAGACCAGATGACCGCGTGGATTGCGGGGCGCGCGCTCGAACAAGCCTTTCAGCAGCAGATTGCAGAGCAGTTTGCAAGACCGCTGGCGGTAGAGTCTGCCCCCGACGTTCAAGCGGCTTTTTGCATCGATGTGCGCTCTGAGATATTTCGCAGAGCCCTTGAAGCTCAAAGCAACTCCATTCAGACCCTCGGTTTCGCAGGTTTCTTCGGACTGCCTGCAGAATACCGGGCGATCGCTGCAGAACAGGGCCGTCCACAGCTACCCGGACTTTTGGCGCCGAAGTACCGCATCACCGACACCGAGGTAGATGCTGCAATAGCGCATCGGAGAAGCAAAAAACTGGCGTTTAAAGATGCATGGAAGGCGTTTAAAGACGGGGCTATTTCCGGGTTCTCGCTGGTAGAGTCGACGGGCTTTTTTGCGGCGGCAGAACTGCTGCGCGGCACTCTTGGTTTGCGAACCAGAGTGTCTCCAGAGCGAGCAGGCCTTACCTCAAAAGAGCATCACACCCGCCGACCCAGGCTGACCGAGCACGTCGACGGCAGCCCGGTCGATCTCGCAGAACGATGCGATCTCGCTGAAGCGATTCTTACATCCATGAGTCTGACCCGAGGATTTGCGCGCGTTATCGTACTCTTTGGACACAGCAGCAAGACCGCCAACAATCCGCAATCAGCTGGGCTCGACTGTGGCGCATGCTGTGGTCAGAGCGGAGAGGTCAATGCCCGCGCTGTTGCCGCATTGTTGAATGAGTCTGAGGTGCGGCAAGGGCTCGCGGTCCGCGGGATTACGATACCCGAAACTACGATCTTCCTGGCCGGCCTACACAACACTACCACTGACGAAGCCCATCTCTACGAACTGGATAGACTGCCGGAGGATCGGCTGGTCGAATTGGAGCGATTTCAAAAGCAGCTGAACGAGGCCTCTGAGAAAGCACGTCGTGAGCGCGCTCCAAGTCTTGGGCTGGGTGAGCTTGCAGAACTAAGCAGTGCAAAAAAAGCAAACGGCAAATGCTCAGGTCATCCGGAATTAGAAGTAAGCGGGCGGTGCGGAAACCTGCCTCAGAAGAGCTCTTTGGCACATAAGATCCGTCAGCGTGCAGACTCCTGGTCTGAAGTTCGGCCGGAGTGGGGACTTACAGGCAACGCTGCCTTTGTCGTGGCGAGGAGATCGCATACAAAACATCTCAACCTTGAGGGCAGATCGTTTTTGCATGACTACCGATACGAAGAGGACCAGGGGTTTAAGGTCCTAGAGCAGATCATGACCGCACCGATGATCGTGACCCATTGGATCAACGCTCAATATCTGGCTTCGACGGTCGACAACCGACGGTTCGGCAGCGGCAATAAAGTCCTACACGACGTCGTCGGAGACCACCTTGGCGTGTTTGAGGGCAATGGAGGCGACCTCCGTATCGGCTTGGCGATGCAGTCGATTCACGACGGGGTTTCTTTTCGACACCAGCCCCTGAGGCTCAGCGTATATGTAGAGGCGCCTCAAGATGCGATCGACAGCGTAATCGACCAGCACGAAGTGGTTCGACAGCTCGTGGAACATGGATGGATCCATTTATTCCAGGTCGACCGCTACAGAGCAGTGCACAAACGGGATCGCAACGGCTGGTC
Organism: Myxococcota bacterium; assembly: GCA_039030515.1. Taxonomy (GTDB): domain Bacteria; phylum Myxococcota_A; class Polyangia; order Polyangiales; family Houyiibacteriaceae; genus JBCCEA01. The sequence goes on from JBCCEA010000053.1 coordinate 21,559, forward strand.
CTAGGCTCTCCATCCAATCACGAGCAACGCAGGGCCAGACTCTTGAGTTTATCGCCCCAAACTCTTCAGATCTGAACCGATACGGCGGCTGCCCCCCTTGACCGGGTACGGTTGATGCTGACCGGGTACGGCAAGCCTCAAACCACCTGACCGGGTACGGCACCCTGACCGGGTACGGTTGATCACAACGGCTAACTGGGCACCTGACCGGGTACGGCATCCTGACCGGGTGCGGCATCCTGACCGGGTGCGGCATCCTGACCGGGTGCGGCATCCTGACCGGGTGCGGCATCCTGACCGGGTGCGGCATCCTGACCGGGTGCGGCATCCTGACCGGGTACGGTGACCTGACCGGGTACGGTGACCTGACCGGGTGCGGTGACCTGAGC
>JBCCEA010000054.1:0-19613 GCA_039030515.1 Myxococcota bacterium
GAATACGCTAGCGCTGTTACGGCGCACTTATGCCCCCCAAACGTACCAACGCACGCGCCCGTCGCCACGTTCCACAACTTGATGGTGCCGTCCTCTGAACCGGATGCGATTTGGCGGCCGTCTGCCGAATACGCTAGCGCTGTCACGGCGTACTTGTGCCCCTCAAACCTACCAACGCACGCGCCCGTCGCCGCGATCCACAACTTGATGGTGCCGTCCTCTGAACCGGATGCAATCCAGCGCCTGCGCGGCGAGAACGCTAGCGATACGACCTTGGCTATGCACGGATCATTGCGCGTTTCGCGATACGCGGATTCGCCAGCAAAGGGCGCCTGGGATGCGTGAGGCTTGCGCTGCGCTAGGGGAGGCGGGAGTATGTCACGTCGTGCCACTCTACTCTTTTATTAGCTGACTCCCACTGTGCAGTCGAAAGCACCCCATTTCTCGAGATTACAGCGTTCTTAAGATCACATGGTTCTCAAGACTGCAGCGTTCTTCAGCTTTGCTGCCGGAATCCGTGCCGGGTCGCCTCGGGCCCGTACTTCACATCTAGTGCACAGGCGTTCCGTCGGGCGTGGGCGGCACAGGGGGCGATTCCCCGCTGGCAGGTGGCGTAGAGGCGTCAGCCTGGAGAGACGTATCCAAACGTGATGCCGGATCGATCAGCTGATTCGGTGACGATGAAGCGGCTGTCTGGCGAGAAATTCATCACGCGGTGAAGGTGGTGACGCCCGTCAAGAGTGTATGGGCACCGCCCGCTTTGCAGATCCCATACCGTGACGCGACCCGCCGCTGAGCCGAATGCAATGCGATCCCCGGCTGGCGAGAAAACTATCTTGGTAAGTGCCTGCTCTCCAGCAAAGGTGCATCCCGCAAATGTTTTGAAGACGGCACCTGTTTGCACATCATACACATGGAGCCCACCTACAAGCGCTTCACAGATTGCAATGTATTTTCCGTCTGCCGAAAACGCTATTGCAGAGGCAAATCGATAGTTTTTGAGGACAGAATTTTTGAGGACAGAATGACTGTAAAGAAGGTTCCCGCTTTGCAGATTCCACACGCTAACCTCACCGCTTTTTGAACAGGAGGCGAGGCGGTTTGTTCTTGCAGAAATCTGCACACACTCGACGTTTTTCAGTTCCCCAAGACGATAACTGCTTAGGCACTGCCCATTTTGCGGCTCCCACGTCTTGACTTCACCCGTCCACGAAACGGTGATGCACTTCTTGTTGTCCGAAAACGCCAACTCACGAACTTCGTCGCGGGAGCCAAAGGTTCTAAGGCACTTTCCACGCTGCAGATCCCACACCTTGACTTCATAACTCGTTGATACGGAGGTGAGGGTCCCGCTGGCTGAAAACACCAACTCACAAACTTCGTCGCGTCCAGCAAGGGTGTGAAGGCGCCTACCGCTTTGCAAATCCAACACTGTGACTTCACCGCTCGTTGTACCGAACGCGATGCGACGCTGCTCCGGTGAAAACGCCACCGCGCAAACATGGCCTCTGCGCGTGTGACGGCTAGGCGAGCGAAGCCAGAGTGGAACCTCCCCGGCCGCCAGAACTGGCCGCATGTCTGTGCAAGTTTGTCGAACTTTGCCGAGCTCAAAAGGGGTCGCGAAGTTGGAGACTTGAGCTCGCAACTCCGGGGTAAGGTTCTTTAGCGGAAAAGGGGGAGGGACGAGGGATCGTAGGGAGACTGCTTTGGGGTGACCGGACTAGGCGGCGTTTGAGGAGGAGGAGGAGGCAGATTTGCCAGCGGAAGCGCTGGGAGTTGAGGAGGTGTGCTTGCAGGGGTGGCAGGGGGCCCTACCCGCGAGGTCGGCCGACAAGGACGCAATCTTCTAAAACACCGCATTGGCTAACCGAGTAAACACATGAGACGATAATCGCTTGATCATAGCCGAACAGCTTGAGACGTTCCCTTTCTCTCGATTGCATCGTTCCAATTTGCCTCGCACACGATGTTCAGAGGAAGGCTGGCCCAAAGCTGCTCAGGCAGGTTCCCATAAAGATGGCGGGCCCCATCCGTACCGGCGGCCTCGCGGCGGTCATTCTGTCTGTATCGGCAGCAGGGCGACCCAAAGACAGAGCTGCGCGAAGCACCGAGCTCCATCGACTGTGCCAAGTGAACTCCAAAAGCGCCCAGACAAGTGCCGCGAAAAAACTAAAAAACAGCACCTCGAGTCCCGCCGTCGCACCGAGCAAAGCGCCGAGCGCCGCAAAGAGCTTCACATCACCGCCGCCGAGCGCGCGTTTCATGAACAGCGCGAGGGGGATCAGGGCGCTTGCGATGAGTCCGAAGAGACTAAAAACGAACGCTTCTGTTCCCTCCGAGACGAGACGCAAGAGTGGAACCACCGCAAGAATCGGTAAGGTAAGCCAGTTTGGAATCGTTCCGGAGCGTACATCTGACCCGAACGCAATCCCGCCGACCACGACCGCGAGTGCCTGATAAAACGAGAGTTCAAACACCGGGGAGCTGTACTCAACCTGCTCACAGGCTCAACCTAAACGGCCGACTTCCTGGCAGGGACGCGTCTCGTTGCGAACAGAAACGTCCAACCTGGTCGGGCAAGCCTCGAGCGCTACGGGAGCGACTCGGACGAGGACACATGACGCTGCAGGAGATCGGAGCACCGCTGACGCTCTTCCGGCGCTGGGTTCGGCAGCAGACAGCGCTGAACGGGCGGCGGGAGACTGCGACAGCCGCGACGAAACTCCACCGCGCTCATCGGGATTCGCACCCGCGGGGTGTCGAGAAGAGAGGGCATATCGGGCAAGATACGATTGAGCTGCCGATAAAGTCGATCGCAGCTGTCGAGCTCCATGGCGGTCCAGGCAGAAAGGCGCCGCTGGGCCAGCCTGAGGCGATCGGCCGAGATCGCGGGCTCAACCGCATCCGCTTCCCGGCGGGCCAACGCGTCCGGCCGAGATCGCTCTAATGCAGGCGCCCCCGAAGCGCGCGGGCTGGGCTGGGCTGGCGGGCTGGGGGAGACGCGCGGGCTGGGCTGGGCTGGCGGGAGTGAAACAGTCTCCGGCGACATAGAGTCGCGCGACCTCAATGCATCGGCGGGGTCCGATCGGGCACACGCGCCGAAAAGAGCCATCGACGAGAGCAAGGCGATCGACGAGAGCAAAGCTAAGCGGCGCGCTCCGGCATGCGCCGAAAGAGGCGCTTTCGATGAACGAATAGGCGGCTGGAAAGCTGGGGTCATCGTCACTGCCGGGCCGGGAATGCTCTGGTTGGCCTGGCCACAGCCGCTACTGTAAACGCACCAAGGTGGTGTAGCTGTGTGAACCGGCGACTTGATGTACAAACACCACCGCGTCTGATCCCTCGAACTCACTCGATCGCGTAAGCAGCAGCGACTCTTTTGCAGATCCCTCGGTAGAACCGCCGGCAGATCCCGTGGTCGCTTGCTCTGCGCCAAACCAGCCGAGCCGCTGCACCCGAGCTAGGTACTGCGGCAAAGAAACCGGACCCTGATACACCGCTAGGGACGAATCGCCCTCTGCCTCAGAGATACTGAGCACGCGACGAGTCGCCGCCGGTCTCAACGAGGGAGCGAAATCAAGACCGGGCGCATCGCCGTCTTGAGGCAGAAGTCGTTTCAGATCGATGGCAACCTCGGTAGCGACCATCGCATAGCGAGATCCCGAATCTTGCGAGCGGGCGACCAAGTAGACAAACCGCGGGACCTGCGGCTTCTGCAGCGCACGCTTGAAGAACGCACCCGTCGACTCGTGAACGTCGGGATCGATGCATAGGGCAAAAAAGCCATCGGTTTCGCTACCGCCTTGGGCGACACGATCGATAAGGCTGGTCCACGCCCTGTAGGCTACCGGCGGTGTGACTTCAGAGCTCTCTTGAGCCACCAAGCCCAAGGAAGCCGGCTGAGCATCTTCCGGCGAAGCCAACGCACCCTCCTCAGAGCGCAACTCTTCAGAGCGCAACTCGAAGGAGAACGCCTGCAGCGCCCAATGATCCCGCTGACGCATGGACGGGCACCGAGTGGTGAATGCCTCGCGAAGCTCGAGAGCAGAGCGTGGGCTCTCCCCGGTCGTGACGACCAGTTCAGCTTCATTCAAAAGCATGCTTCGAAGAGCGCCTTGAGGATAGGCTTCGGCCAACTGAAAAAGGGCAGGCCCCCAGGTTGAAAGCTCGTCCACCTGAGCCCGAACGGAACAAACCAAGCTCAAACCACCAGAGGCCATAAGGATCGCAGCCCAGCGCAGCACCAGCGTCACCAAAGACTTCCTGCGCGTCGATGGGCCTTGCTCGCCGCAGTCGGCATGCGGCCTGCGTCTATCCCCATTGCAACCCCTATCCATTGGAGCGCCTATCCACTGCAACACCTTTCCATAGGAACGCTTATCCACTGCAACACCTTTCCATTGGAGCGCCCACGCAACTGAACGAAGGACCCTTTGGTGACGTGGAACTCTGAGGCAAAAGACATTTTTTTACGCAAGCTGGGGTCGCGCCGAGAGGTTCAAGGGTCGGGACTCCACCGAGTCCGCCCAAAGTGTCGCCACATCGCGCTTAGGACGGCCTGATCTTGAAATCGCCCGGTGTGCGGCAGGGGAAACAGCTCCAGCGCGATCCTTTGCTTCCTGCGCGGCACGTCCTCAAAGATAGAACCAGATCGGGGATGCCAAAAGTGCTGCCGAAGTGAGTTCGACGCGGCTTCGTGATGACCCACCTGAGCAGTGCCCGAATCGGTCACGCCCGCTTTGCGAAGAACCGTGCGCGGCGCACTCCACACATCAAAGGGACCGACCGGACCATCGACGATCTCTCTCGGCAACCAGACGATCTCTTCAGAGGCCGAAGCGGCGCCAACCCCAGCTCCCGCACCGCCTAGCGCCTCACTAAAAAGGGCGTCCCATCGCTGCTGATTGTAGCGAGCTACACGGTCGGCATGGCGTCGCACCTGCGCGGCCAGGGAGACTGCGGCGGCCATCACCGCAGCAACCAGGAGCAACTCGAGCAGCAACACCCGCGTTGCGCGGTGAGGCCGCATCAAAGCAGGACGAACTACGGGCCGCGATTTCAATGCACTACCGCCGCATCAAGATCGAACTCCGAGAGCCCAACCGATTGGGGAATGCACGATCCGGCGAGGGTACCTTCCGGCGGCGCTCGAAACCGGGAGAGCCGAGCGTCAAAGGAGGCATGCCATAACCAGCGCGGCTCTGACCCGCGAAGCACCGGACGGGCCTCTGCATGGGCTAAGGTCATCCGCGACAGCCCCGAGGCGCGTTCTACAAAAGACGCTGACCGGAAGACGTTCCAGGGAAGCGTGCGCTCCGCCGGGCCGTCGAAAAGAGCGACCCGATGGGCGATCCCTCGGGTGCCTTCTGCCAGGTAGGCTTCTCGGTGACAGAGGGATTTCGCCAGCCAATCGGTAGTCTGCCCGTAGCCCTTGACCACCTCGATCAGCTCGGGAACGTCGGCGATTCCGGGTGTGCGCTGCAGCGCCTCGAGATGTCCGACTCGAGTGAGCAGGCTCAGGTCCAAACCGCAGCTCTCGGTGACTTCGCGATGCATCACCGGGAGTCGATGGCTTGGATTCAACAGGCAAGCGGATGCCCGCCCCGGATCTCGCGCCGAAAAACGCAATGCCGCCCGTGCCACGTAGGTTTCAGTCGCGACAGGAATCGCCACCGCGACGGCATCCTGAGCGTCTCGGGTGACCTGAACCAACTCCTCGATGAGGACGTCGGTGGGCTCGAGGTGGTCGCTGAGCGTCGACATGGCGAGGGGAATTTGCAACATGCCAAGGCAAAAAGCCCACTGGGCCGGCCGAGAAGCGTCACAGCGACCGATCGCGGTCACGAGCGCAACACTGAGCGCAAACCAGGAGGCTTTGAGCGCAGTCCCCACCGCGACGAGAGAAACCCCGACGACGTTGAGAAAGGCGACTGCATTGAGGCCACGAGCGGTCCACCCTGCGGCATTTTGGGCAGCGACATCGACGGCCCGTTGGGCAGACTCCTTTCCAGCGATCGACTCGGCAAGAGCGAGGAGCGAAAGCAGAAGCGCGGCGAGCAGGACCGCACTGAAGGCCCCCACGACCAAAACCGCCCCCTGCTCTTCTCGCACGATCCGTCGCCCCGAGATCCTGGGCGTCCATTTTGTCTCAAACCTCACCTAAAACCCAAATCGCGAGCGCCTGCCTGCGCGACCATCATACGGAAGCGCGCCCCGGACCGGATCAACGGCTCGAGCGCGCCGCCCCCGCGCCGCAAATCTAGGATACGGGTGCGGAGGGCGGGATCTACCACCGCCGACGGGTATTTCTGAAACTTGGAGCACAGTAGGAGTCGGGCCAGGGGAACACTGCAGTGGTGGGCGTAGGTCAACCTCACCTGGAAGAGACTGCCTGCATCCACTCGCTCAAGGTAGTTCGGTTCGTGTACCGTGGCGCGCGCATCCACCACATTTGCGGCGAGTGCCGTATGCACAAAGGCCGCCCGTGAAGAGAGAAACCCTATGTTCTCCGGAAGCGCATTCGTAGGCTCAAAGAATATATCGCGGGTTTCAGGTGTCTGGCGGACCAAGGGCGGAGCGAGGGCGATCAGCGGCGCGATCGCTGCGGCCCGTATCGTCTCCAGGCGATTCACTACGGTTCCTGCAGCAACCGCGATGGAGGGGCGCTCGCCCAAACCGTCGAGAAACGCATCGAGTGGATGCACCGATCGAAGATGCGGCCCCCCTGAGCTTGGCCGCACGTCCCGCAGCATCGCACCGGCATACCGAGGCGAATCGTCTGCCACCACCACCGATGCGCTGCGCGCCGCGCGACGTGCCGCATGACCTAGAAGCAGTTGGGCAAACTCGAGCTGGATCGCCTGAAACGCCAAGAGAAGCACTCCGGCCACCGCAAGGGTTGCGAAAAGATGCATGAGGGAGGCCTCACCGGATTCCTCGAGATACAGGCTCTTGAGTCGGTTTAAGCGATACCTCTTCATGACGATGCACACTAGCCAGCGGGTGGAAGGCATGTCTTACGACGGCAGACCCATCTTAGAGCGGCAGCCCCATCTTAGAACGGCAATCCCAGGGCGATCGCCGCAAAGCGGTACTGAGACCACAGCCAAAGCGCGAGGGTTGCGGTGACCAGCGTCGTGAACAGCACCGCTAGTGCGATGGCGGCCCCTCCCATGCTGGCCAAGGGCAACGTGCGCCCGGTACCGAACCTCACGAACGCCGCCGATGATCACAAGCGCCCTCGAATCTCACGGCGCCGAGCTTAGCCTGTGAAGACGCAACAAACCAATCTTGCAGCGCCCGGAGATCGAATATTTGAGAGAGGTTTGCTCAGACCGCGGCCCAGATTTTTCACGAAAGGGTTATGATCAAAGCCGTGTCACTCAAAGTCGATCAGGACCACTCGCGTTTCCGATCCATCGTTCGGGGTCGAATCCGCCAAAACCTTCGGAAGTACATCTCGCAAGGAGAGCTGATTGGGAAGCAGGGGAAAGATTCGGTATCCATACCGATTCCCCACATCGACATTCCCCGATTCCGCTTTTCGGACCGCCAACAGGGCGGCGTGGGGCATGGTGACGGGGAGCAGGGAGATCCCGTCGCGGGTTCGGGCGACGCTTCCGGTCAGGGTAGCGGAAAAGCAGGGCAGAACGCCGGGGAGCACATGCTCGAGGTCGATATCACGCTTGAAGAGCTCGCCGATATCCTCGGTCAGGAGCTCGAGCTCCCGCACATCGAACCGAGAGGCAAGAACTCGATCATCGAGAAGAAAGATCGATATGTCGGCATACGCAACGTAGGTCCCAACTCGCTGCGACACTTCAAACGCACCTTCCGTCATGCACTACGCAGGCAGATATCGATGGGGTCATACAATCCAGAGCGGCCGGTGATCATCCCGACTCGGGACGACATGCGCTATAAATCGTGGAAAACCGAGGAGGAGCCGGTCGCGAATGCGGTCATCGTCTACATGATGGACGTATCTGGCTCGATGGGGGACGAGCAAAAAGAGATCGTCCGCATCGAGTCCTTTTGGATCGATGCCTGGCTCAGCCGTAATTACAAAGGCATCGAAAACCGGTTCATCATTCACGACGCCGTCGCACGCGAAGTCGATCGGGATACGTTTTTTAGTACGAGAGAGTCTGGGGGGACGATGATCTCAAGCGCATACAAACTGTGCGCGCAAATACTCGAAAGCGACTACCCGCCGAATGAATGGAACATATACCCATTTCACTTTTCTGATGGGGACAACTGGAGTGTCGACGACACCCTACAGTGCGTGGAGATACTCAAAAACCAACTTCTGCCTATCTCCAATATGTTCTGTTACGGCCAAGTAGAGAGTCCTTACGGCTCTGGACAGTTCATCAAAGATCTTCGAGAACACTTCAAAGAAGATCTATCGCTTATCACGAGTGAGGTTCGGGATCGCGACGCGATCGTCGGTTCGATTCGGGATTTTCTTGGAAAAGGGAAATAGGAGTAGACGCGAAATGGCTCAATTTGCCCTAAAAACACAGATTCCAGAATCTCTCCGCTCCGAGCAAAAACGAATAGAAGCGTTCGCGGAGAAGTATGGATTGGATTTCTTCCCAATCATTTACGAAATCTTGCCCTACAACCAGATGAACGAGGTCGCCGCCTACGGAGGGTTTCCCACCCGGTACCCACATTGGCGTTTCGGTATGGAGTTCGAGAGGCTCAGCAAAAGTCATGAATATGGCCTTGCCAAGATTTATGAGATGGTGATTAACAACAACCCATCGATCGCCTACCTCCTCGAAGGAAACAGTCTTGTCGATCAAAAGCTGGTGATGACCCACGTCACCGGCCACGTAGACTTCTTCAAGAATAACTTCGCTTTTCGAGCGACCGACCAGGGGACAGATCCGAGAACAGGCGAGCCCATCCGAAAATGGATCGATACGATGGCCAATCACGGGGCGATCGTGAGGCGCTGGGCCAATCGGATTGGCATTGAAAAAGTGGAGTCCTTCATCGACTCGTGTCTCTGCCTCGAAAATTTGATAAGTCCGCAGCTTCCTTTTCAGCCCAAAGTCTCAAAATCCAGTTCGGAACATGAAGACGACGAACCGGAGCGCCCTGCCCTGTCCCTACTCCCAGTCGAAAAGGACTACATGGAGTCCTTCATCAATCCAGAAGAGTTCGTCGAAGCACAAAGACAAAAGCTCGCGGAAAAACGGGAGATGACCAAACGATTTCCTGAAGATCCTGAAAGAGACATTTTGGGGTTCCTCGTGGAACATGCCCCGCTGGAACGTTGGGAGCGGGATATTCTAAGCATCATCCGGCGGGAGGCTTATTACTTTTGGCCTCAAATGCAGACCAAGATCATGAACGAAGGATGGGCCACCTACTGGCACAGTCGCATGATGACGGAGAAGGTCTGCGATGGATCCGAAGTGATCGACTATGCAGAGCGCTGCGCCGGTGTCCTCGCCACTGCACCTGGACAGCTCAATCCATACAAGCTCGGATTAGAACTCTATCGGCATATAGAAAAGCGCTGGGATCGCGGTCAGTTCGGCAAAGAATGGGAAGATTGCGACGATCTGGAGACAAGAAAAAATTGGGACCGAAGAACCGGTCTTGGACAAGAAAAGATATTCCAGATTCGGGCGCTCTATAACGACGTTACCTTTATCGACGAGTTCCTGACTCCGGATTTTGTGGCCGATCAAAAGCTCTATTCCTTTGGGTACAATGCGCGAAACGATCGATGGGAAATCGAAAGCCGGAAGTTCGAAAAAGTAAAGGAGCAGCTGCTCTTTTCGCTCACCAATGCCGGAAACCCCTTTATCGCGGTAGAGGACGCCAATCATCAGAATCGAGGCGAGCTCCTCGTCACCCATAGCCACCAAGGCGTGGACCTGCGCGTCGACTGGGCGCGCGAGGTGCTTCAGGCGCTGGAGCGGGTCTGGAAGCGACCTATCGAGCTGCACACAACCCTGGAAGGCAAAGGGGCTCTGCTGCGATTCGATGGAGAAGAGCACGCCATGCGTCCTCGCAAGTAGACTGCCCGCCCTCGCAAGCAGACGACACGCCCCCCGCAGGTACCCGGATCTGCCTCCGCCAGCAAACCCAAGCGAGGCGTGCGTTATGCCTGTGCGCTCAGGGCGAGGCGAGGCACGCTTTATCGCTGTGCGCTCGGGGCGAGGCGAGGCACGCTTTATCGCTGTGCGCTCAGGGCAAAAAAGGTACTCCCATCCGTACCCTGACTGGGATCCGCCGTGGTTGAATCTTGGGTGAGCACGATCGCCGTGACCACAGACGCCGCCAGTACCGCGCCTCCAATTCCAACCCAAAACCAGGGGTTTCGCACCACCGACCGACGCGCTTGTTCCTGCGGTGCTGTATCGATATCGGGCGCAGTTTCGTCAAAGGCAGACAGCTGCGCTCGGCGAACCGCTTCATCTAGGAGCGCTTCATCCCGCGCCTGATTCTCGGTAAGAATGCGTATCCGAGTTTCAACCGAAGCCGCCGCGGGGGCGTCGGGTACCTTTTCAAGATACTGTTGATAGTGTTGCAGAGCCGCATCGTCCAAACGCAGTCGATCCTCAACTAAAGCGATATTGTAAAGTAGTTCGTCGCGATCACTCAGTTCGTACGCTCGATTAAAATGGGTGAGTGCTACGGTGAACTGACCTGATGCATAGGCCTCTCTTCCTAGAGAAAACTCCTCTCGCGCTTCGGCATCTACTGCGGACGTATCCGCATTGTTTTGCTGTGCTTCGACATGGACCGGAACTGCACTGATCAAAAAAACGATCGGCAGTGCAACATACGTCGGTAACGTGATCCGAAAACAGAGAATCGATGGCATAGTCGCCACTATGGTAGGTCACAAAAGCACGCTCATTCAACGGGTGAATGGAGTCCGCAAAGTGATGGGTTCGATCTTTCGATTCTATTCATTGGGATTGGGAGTCCTCATCGTCGGACTGACCCTAACTGGTTGTGCTGGAGAAGATCCTGCGACCGATGCGATCGTCACTATCGACGCTACCGATACGGTTGCAGCGGAAATTGAATCACTCGTGATTAGGGTTCAGGGAGCACCCAATGCTTTGGCCCCTCTCGAGCCCCCTACAGAACGTACTTTTACAAGAGAATACGACACCTTATTCCCGCGCGAGGTAGCGATTGCACCCTTTGATAAAGATGCTGCGCGGATCTTTAGATTGCAGGTCACTGGGCTGGACACACTTGAACGAACCGTCATCGAATCGACTCTAGTGTCTGGATATGTATCGGGAAAAACCGTCCGCTTTCATGTGCTGCTCCATAATTCATGTCGTGGACTGAGCTGTAACGAAAACGAAACGTGCGCCCGTGGAATTTGCCAAAGCGCTGAAGTCAACCCTTTAGAAGGATTGATCGATACGCCTCAGCCAGTGACATTGGATCCCGAACTACCCACAGAGTGCAGTTCGGATCCCGACTGCGACGATAGCCAAGTCTGTAACGGAACCGAGCGATGCGTGGAAGGAGCGTGTCAGATCGGCTCGATACTCCGCTGCAGCGACGGGATCGAATGCACTGAAGACATCTGCACCGCAAATGGCTGCACGGCCGAGCCAAACGACAGTCGATGCACCCTGGAGAGCGGCGGCACCTGCACCGAAGATGGGTGCCAATACGCCGACTGCAACGAGACGACCTGTGTTTCAGATGGCTGCTTCGATGCGGTTTGCGAGGGAAACAAATGCGTTCGTACGAGTTTGTGCGGTGAGACAGAGATGTGCTGTGGAGGAGCATGCGTCCCTCTGGATTGCGACGACAACAACCCGTGCACCTTCGATACCTGCTTTGAGGGGAGCTGCCAGAACCAGGCGAAAACCGGTGACGCTTGCAACGACGGCAACGCATGTACGTCCGAAGACACCTGCCTGCAGGGCATATGTCGCGGGGAGGGCACCGTCTCTTGCGGAACAAGCGCCAACCCCTGCGTGGCGGTGACCTGTCAACCCGAGTCGGGCTGCGTTGAGGTGTTTGTCGAAGACGGGACTTCGTGTGCAGACGCCGATCTCTGCAGCGGAGCTGAAGTCTGCAGTGACGGAGAATGTATCGAGGGGGCGCCGGTGGCCTGCGACGACGGGATCGCCTGCACCAGCGACTCATGCGATCCGAACACGGGAGGGTGCGTCTCCACCGCAGACGACGCCGCGTGCACCGCCGAAGCGAACGGAAGCTGCGATCCGGACAACGGCTGTCAGTACCCCCTGTGCAACGCCACCAACTGCGCCGACGATACCGGTAGCTGCACGGTGGCTTCCTGCGCGGGCGATCAATGTGTTCGAACGAGCCTCTGTAGCGACAGCGAAACCTGCTGCGGAGGCGAATGTGTGTCTCTCGGATGTGATGACGGCAATCCGTGTACCAGCGACAGCTGCACCTCAACTGGTTGCGCTCATATCCCAGACAGTGGTGCTGCTTGTTCAGACAACAATGCATGCACGGTGAACGATCGCTGCGAAAACGGCCTCTGCGTGGCCGGTGCCAGTCGGTTCTGTGTCGATACCAACGACTGTACCCAGGACTCATGCGATCCAAACAGCGGCTGCACCTTTAGCCTTGTCGACGGACCACTCTGCGAGGATGGAAACGCCTGCACTTTTGCCGATCGCTGCGTCGAGGGCACGTGTGTTGGAGGCGCTCCGGTGGCGTGTGGAATCTCGACCAGTGAGTGCGTGGCAACGTCCTGCGATCCTGTGCAAGGCTGCGTGGAAACTCCGGTTGTCGACGGAACGGCCTGCGGAAGTGACACCCTCAATCAGGAGTGCGTCGGGTTTTTCTGCAAAGACGGGATCTGCGGACAGGTCGCGGCCGACGACGGGACCCGGTGCACGGGACCGAACCCTCTATGCATTTACCGGTGCTGGAGTGGATTCTGTCAGGAAGCTTTCTGCTTCTGATCAAGCGCAACAGGCAGTTCGAGACGTCAACTTTGGTGGCACGAAATACAGAATACCCGTCCATCGTCTGTGGCATACGCGATCTGACCAGTTTCAGTCCAAACCCCCGGGGAGAGTGCTACGACGGTTATGGGCTTTGGGGTAAGCACCGTACGAGAAAAGTATCCACCTTGGATGCCAGACCAACAGTCAGAGCGAAGGCAAATACGGTGGGGCGATACGGACGCATAAACGTTACTTCCGGGGTGAAATTTCAATTGGCTCACGGGTGCTTCGTGACTGGACGAAGTCCAGCAGTGACGACGATCAAAAGTTCGATACGTGACTTTTGTATCTTTCTGAAACCTGTCCGTAGCCGAGCTGCCGACTTTCGATTGGTTTACGTAGATAGAACCGTATCCGTTGGAATTATATAGGCGAGATGCGGGAACTCTACGCGCCCAGAGTTTCCAGAGGCGATGTATATCGTACCCGTAGCGATCGCCGCTGTGTGCCTCAGGCTCTAAAACAACGACTCCGTCATTAAAAGAGGCATAAACACGTTCAACCGTGTCCAGAGCGAATAATTTCTCTTGACCGGAAGAACAAAAGGCAAGCGAAGAGACTGTCCTTCCTGCTGTAGAGTCAGCAGACTCTGGTGACCGTCTAAATTCAGATCGAAGATCGCCTTCTTTGTTATAAGCGCGAACCGTCCCGTTAGTGTCTGCGGTGGCGATTCGTTCCCCGTCATTCGACACGGCAACATGCGTGATATCTACTGCATCCACTGTCCGAAACGAAGCGTGCTCTGTGTCTTTTAAGCTTTTGACTATAATTCGACCTCCGCGAGCGAAAATCAGGTACCCGCTCTGAGATGAAAAGGACAGCGCGGTTACCGCTGTATCTACATAGCTTAGGATTTGTCGCATAATTGCCGGGATGTCATCGACGACGGGCAGACCACCGATGCAAGCGGGGGATAGTGTTTCGCTTATGCAACCGAAGGTTGTGTTTTGTCTGACGGCGCCAGCGGCCAGGTCTAAGTGGTTGCATTGGCCTCCATCGCGCAACAGCACCAAGCCGAGTTCCAATATACAAAGCATCATCGATTGGACTAAACGCCAGGGCGCTTACCGCATTGGCGCATTGGCGCAGCCAACTAAGCTGCACTTCCGTGCCTTCGCACCTCACTCAAACACCTTAGAGAGTCAGATAGCGTAGCTTCTGCGACTATCGCGTACCAAGGAGCTCTCGGAGCGTGGCGGGGTACGATTCATATGCATGTGCATGGAGGTCGATCATGCACAAGTGTTATCACTAGGTTATTGAGAAACAAGGCAGCGATTGAGTGAGGCTTTGCCATCGCACCAGAATCCTGACGCTGTCTAGTTCAAGCGACTCGTCACCCGACGTTGTAGGGAGATGCCGGGTTCTAAGGGGATGCCGGATCGTCTGAGGAGCCCCCGCAGTAGAGACTCGCTTCACATCGGCGCTGAGCTTGAGTCACGAAATCTGGTGGGTCACCCGCGTCCGAAGCCTTGAATGTCGCATCGGCCTCTTCATCCGCCGCATCCGCTTGGGCCGCGTCCGATACTTCGGCATCCGCCGCATCGGTTTGGGCCGCGTCCGATACTTCGGCATCCGCTTGGGCCGCGTCCGAGGAAGCACTGATTTCATCCGACAAAAGTGTGCTCCCATCGGAACCAGCGCATCCGGTCACGCCGATCACCAAGTGGATCGTCAGGTAGGTCGTGGAGCTCCTTGCTCCGAAGCTTGCGAGGACGGGTGCGACTTGAGATGTGACCATAAGGATATTATTGCCGGATTATTTTCCCATGCATTAAAAAAATATGATCCTATCGCAATAATCTGCATGGGATGACGGGCCGTGTTCTCTGAAGCTGCCCGCCTCACCTCAGTTCGCTCGTTGGGGAGCGAGGGCCTCACGGCAGCGTAACCAGCGTGGATCCGCCAGAAGACATGCTTTGCGTGCATCGCGCGCCCCCTCAGGATCGACGGGTTCGAGGGCGGTGGCGAGGAGCTCTAGATAGCGAGGCCGATCCTGCACGCGACCCGTTTCAAGCCAGGACCGAGCCGCTTGCTCGGCTGCCTGAAGTGCGCCCGTTTGAATCAGGGCGTATCCCAGGGCGTAGCGGTATTTGGGTTCGTACGGCTGCAGATCGATCGCCCGTCTTAGGTAGGGCAGAGCCTCCTCCGGATGCCGATGCGTCAGCAGGCTCATGCCGAGAAAAGCGTAACCAAAGGCTTGCCCGGGGGTCGCTTCGATCGCCGCCGTATAGTAGGCGCCGTCGTCGCGAAAACTGTATGCACTCGCGTGCAGCAGGAACGCATTCAGGCCCAAGTAGGCCATCAAAACGATCCTCGCGATCCTCGTTCGGTATAGCTCTTTGAACCGTGCGATCTGCGTCCCGATCTGGAGGCCGGCCGAAATGATGCCGATGCTGAGCATCGCAAACGGAATATAGAGATAGCGCCCAAAACCCGGCCAAACCATCGTGGGGATGAGCGCGGCTGGCGCTAGCGTAGCCGCAAAAAAGAGCACGCCAAAGGCCGCCACCGGCTCTCTTTTGCGCTGCCACCAAACCAGGGTGAGTCCCAAAAGAGCGAGGGCGAGCGCCAGCCACCGCAGGCTATAGGAGACTGCATCGTAAGACTCAGAAAGCGATCGCGGATGCGGCGTTGATGGAATGAGGACCGCCGTCAATCCGTCCCAATAAAGAACGCCGAGGTAGCTCAAGGCATCCAACAACTGAGAGAGATCTCCGTGGGTTTTCAATCCTTGAAGCACCCAGCCTCGGAGCGCGAGATACAGACCTGCTGCAGCAAGCGGGGCCGCACAAAGGACGCATCGAGCCCGCAAGTTTTTATACTGCTTTTGTAGGGGCGGCCAAAGAGGAAGGATCGGGAGCGCCATGAGGGCGACTTCTTTTGAAAGAAGCGCTCCCAGGAACAAAAACCCAGCCGCGAAGTGCCACCGAGCCGCTCGGTCTTGGCAAGCGCGATCCCAGGCCAGAAGTGCACCTGCAAGCAAAGCAAGGCACAGCGGGTCGGATCGTCCGTTGATCCAAAGATGGGCCTCTCCCAGCCAAGGCGAGTAGGAAAACGCGGCAGCAGGTATCCAGGCGTGGCGCTTGTTCGTATCGGAAAACAGCCGCCGCGCGACCGCGTACACCATTGCGGTATTGAGCGCGTGGAGCAACAGATTGGTGAGGTGGTATCCGAGCGGGTTTCGTCCGGTCACCACTGAATCAAGGGCAAACGTGGTCAGCGTCAGGGGCCGGTAGGTGTCGACGAGGAGAGGCTCGAGATGCCCGGCCGCCCACATCGTATTGTGCGCGAAAAAATTGGGCACATTGGAAAGCGAGTGCACCAAATCTGTCGTGACGAAAACGAAGAGGTCGTCGTAGATAAACTGATTGCCGAGCGAGGGCGCAAGCACCAGGGCGAGGACGCCCAAGGTTAGAAAAAGCGAGCGATGCACGACCGAATTAGAACACGCTCCGAGGCTCTGCGAAACAACCCGCGCGTCGCAGAAACAACCCGCTTCTTTGCTAACGAACTAAGACTCGAACGTTGTCTATCCCAAACGATTCGTTTACGGCACTCTCATCAAGATCCGAAGCGATCTCCAAGGTGAGTGTACTCGCAGTATGATCGGTGCTGACCTGAAGGAACCGAGGTCCCAAATCCCCGAATAGCTTGTTTCTGCATAGATTGTTTGTTTTTCCTGGATTCACGTACGGCTGCGTTTCGATAACCGTATCACCATCGACTAGAACGAATCCGCGCTCGTTGTCCCAATCGTCGATCACCAAGAAATCGAGCTCAACTCGAGCTTCGGTGTGCGCAATTCCTTTGAGATCCAAGGTGACTGAGGGAATCGATTCAACTCCAAATTCGCTCTCATCGCCGAGAAACTGGCCGAAGAATTTCACGCAATCGTCTGTAGCGACGGAGCCCTCAGTCCATTGGACTACGGCTTCAGAACCTTCGAAGTCTTCATCGTAAATGAGCCTCCAACCGCCGCCATCGGTTTCCATATCGCAGTAAACTGTGGCCAAACCAGTCTCGTCTTCCAACTGGTATTCACCGCTCGCACGCGTGGGGTCTCCGGCGAAAAGGCTGGCGCAGCTCGAGCGATCTTCCGGTGGCGTGCCTGCACCGGAACTAGCGCATCCGGCTAACACGATCAAAACGCAGAGCGCAATGCCCTCTGAACAAGAGATGTTCAATCGCTCGATTCTTTTCATAGCGTATTGTTACAAAGAATTACCCGATTGCCGAGGATATATGCGCAGTCGCTAACGGCCAGAGAG
Source organism: Myxococcota bacterium (assembly GCA_039030515.1). GTDB lineage: Bacteria > Myxococcota_A > Polyangia > Polyangiales > Houyiibacteriaceae > JBCCEA01. The sequence continues at coordinate 17,261 of JBCCEA010000054.1, forward strand.
CAGGCGGAGCTGATTCTCGACATCACGCCGATCGAGTGCGGTCGGCGGCGCCAACTCGAGATATCGACGGTAGTGCTCTATGGCGATCGCAGGCTCGGTTCGTTTGTGCGCCTCCCCAAGGAGGCGATAGGCATCCGCCAACCAAGGCGGCGTGGGGCTGGACTGGGAACCGATGGACGTAGCCCGCAGAAGCGCTTCGGTCGCTTCTTCTGAACGACCGCTGTCTCTTTCTAGTCGCCCTAGCTTGTACCACCACTGCCCGCGGGTCGTATCGCCTTCGACCGCTCGCTCGAGGTGCTCGGCTGCTTTACGACGCTGTCCAAGCTGATCGAAACATTCGGCCATCGAAGCATACGCCTCGATGCGAGAGGGATTCAGCTCAAGCGCCTTTTCTAAGTCGGTGATCGCGTCCTGCACCTGCCCGGTACGCAACCGAATCTTGCCCCTTACCCAGTACGCGTCGCCCAGCATCGGATCCCGCTCGATACTGGTCGCGATCGACTCAAGCGCCCGGCCGAGATTGTTGAGTGAGAGCGACGCTCGGGCCACATAGAGATGGTATTGCCCCCGCATAGGATCGAGGGTGGTCGAACGGGTGAAGTGACGCAGCGAGACGGCATACTTTCCGCGTTCAAACTCCACCCTGCCCAGGTAGTGCTCGGCCTCAGCAGAGTTGGCACGTTGCTGCATGACCTGAGTCAGCGTCTCTTCCGCATCGTCGTACATCTCAGCGAGGACCTGTGCAGCGCCAAGCCGAAGCCGAAGATCGATATCGTCTGGATGATCTTCGAGAGCGCGCAGATAGCTGCTCACCGCACTCGGTGCGTCCCCACGCTCTTCGAAGATGCGGCCCTGTTCGAGCTGCAGCCCCGGGTATTCGGGATGGCGATCGGCAAGCGCGGTCAGGACCTGAGACGCTTCGGCGAGTTGTCCGGCTCGTCGCAGCGCCACGCCGAGAGAAAACTGCGCGGCTTTATCATGTCGATCGAGCTGCAGCGCACGACGAAGCTCCCCGATCCCCTCTTCGATGCGACCACGACGAAGCTCCGCTTCACCGAGCTGCCTGAGCACCACTGAGGTCTGCTCCACGTGCGCCCTTGCCTCGTCGAGAATGGCGCCCGCTTCATCGATCCGGTCTTGGCCAAAGTACATCTGAGAAAGCGCGAGATAGCCATCAAAGGAGTCTGGGGTCTGGCGCACCAATTCTCGATAGCGATCCTCCGCTGCACTCGCCTCTCCGAGCTGCAAACTCGCGTGGCCGAGCCAGAGCAGCACTTCGGCGTGTTCTGGAGATTCCTGGTTGAGGCGAAGCAAGGTGGCGTGGGCGTCCTGCACCCTCTCGAGCTGCATCAGTGCCTTGGCTCCACCAAGCTCCGCCTGCAGCACCGGAGGATCGTCGCTCTCCGGCAGAGAACCGGTGAGCTCGTCGGCGCTTTGCACCACGGTGTCAAATCGCGTTCGCGCATCGTGCCAACGCCTCTCGGCAAGCGCGGTCCTCCCCGCTCCGAGCAGCGCCTGAACACGGAAGCCGTCCGACTCGAGGGCGCGCTCATAGAGGTCTCGGGCTCGGCCGATCCTGCCCGCCGCCTCGTGTATCGCTCCGAGCAGACTGAGTGCCGAAGCCTTGGCCTGAGCATTGGGCTGAAGACGCCCCTCATCACCTACGGGCAGCAAACCCGCCGCCTCACGAGTCAACTGCAGTGCGCTTTGTTCGTCTCCGAGCTTGTAGCGATAGCCGGCCAACATGGTGCGGGCTTCTACATGTCTCGGACTGAGCTCGAGGATCTTTTCGAGGACCGGCTTCGCTTGCTCCGCGTCCTCTCCATGAACTGCACGGGCAAGGCCCCACTGCGCCCGGGCGCCGCCCCCGCTTTCTGCCGCAGCGCGATATGCTTTCGACGCATCGCTTTTCGCGCCCTCGAGCAAGGCTGCCTCTCCTTCCAGCAGACGCAGGTAGGGATCGCCGGGATCTTCCTTTCGGGCCTTACTGAGATTGGCGGCCATCTTAGGGACATCACCGTCCCGCAGAGCCACCGCGGCAAGCGCCAACTTGATGCCGGGAGCGACGTACCCTCGCTCCTGAAGCCTGGACAGCATGTGGGTGACCCGCGCCGCACTTGCCGCGTTTTCTCCAAATCGATGCTGGAACAGTGCCTCATGAAGCACACTTCGCGCGAGCAGCCGCTGATTGAGCCCGGAGCTGTATCGGGCATCTGCCAGCAGCCGTAGGCCCTTACGGGTTTCCGGATGGGTGTCTTCGGCAAAATGCTCTTCAGCCTGAATGATCACGCGCTCGATATGCGCGGGATCTCCCGCAGATGGAAAGAACCGCTCGAAGTAAAACATGCCGAAA
>JBCCEA010000055.1:0-17046 GCA_039030515.1 Myxococcota bacterium
AGCGCTAGCGTATTCGGCAGACGGCCGCCAAATCGCATCCGGTTCAGAGGACGGCACCATCAAGTTGTGGAACGTGGCGACGGGCGCGTGCGTTGGTACGTTTGGGGGGCATAAGTGCGCCGTAACAGCGCTAGCGTATTCTGCAGACGGCCGCCAAATCGCATCCGGTTCAATCGTATTCGGTTCAAAGGCCAGCCTCGTCAAGCTGTGGAACGTGGCGACGGGCGCGTGCGTTGGTAGGTTTTTCGTGGGCAGGCCCGCCGTAACAGCGCTAGCGTATTCGCCAAACGGCAGCCAGATTGCATCCGGTTCAAAGAAAGGCGTCATCAAGCTGTGGAACGTGACGAAGGGCAAGAGCGTTCACACGCTTTTTCGGCACGGGAGCGAGGTTACGTGGGTAGCGTATGCGCCGGACGGCGGCTCAATACGATCCGGTTCGCGAAAAGGAATCGCACGGCATTCGAAATGGGGCCCTTGCCGTTGGCAGACTCGCTGGGTTCTCACGAGAGGAAAGCGCGATCCTAGCCCGGCAACCTATTCGCCAGATGGGTGCAGTGTCCTCATAGCCAACTCAGGGTCGGTTGACCCAGCCACAGGGTCGGATGACCAAGCCGCATTCTACCATTCGCATACCCGCACCGATGCGCGCATCCGCAGCTTTGGGATACGCGCGTCTCAGGCACCGCTAACAGAACTTCCACGCGCAGTGGTGGATCACATGGTCGAGTTTCTTGCCCTTAGAGACTACAGCAGGGTTCGAACAGCCGGCCGTGCGCTACGAGGTCTCAATCCACACGATGCTACTCCGATTTGGCTTCGCCCACCCGGTAAGGGTGGACATAAGGATTTCGTTCTTTCGGCAGCGTTTTCGCCGAGTGGTGGCCGCATCGCGTCCGGTTCAAAGGATGGCGAGGTCGGGGTCTGGAACGCAAAAACGGGTGCGCTTGTTCATATGCTGACGGGGCACACAGACCGGGTTACTTCGGTAGCGTTTTCGCGCAGTGGTGACCGCATCGCGTCCGGCTCAAAGGATGGCAAGGTCATGGTGTGGGATGCGAAAACGGGTGCGCTCGTTCATACGCTTACGGGGAGCCATCTCCAGGTTTATTCGGTAGCGTTTTCGCCGGATGGTGACCGCATCGCGTCCGGTTCAGTGGATGGCAGGGTCAGGGTGTGGAACGCAAAAACGGGTGCGCTTGTTCATATGCTGACGGAGCTGACGGGGCATACAGGCTGGGTTGATTCGCTAGCGTTTTCGCCGGATGGTGACCGCATCGCGTCCGGTTCAGGGGATGACAGGGTCAGGGTGTGGAACGCAAAAACGCGTGAGCTCGTTCATACGCGTCGCACACACGGGGTTTATTCGGTAGCGTTTTCGCGCAGTGGTGGCCGAATCGCGTCCGGTTCAGTGGATGGCACGGTCATGGTGTGGGATGCGCAAACGGGTGAGTTTGTTCATACGCTTGAGGGGCACACAGACGTGGTCAGATCGGTAGCGTTTTCGCGCAGTGGTGATCGCATCGTGTCCGGTTCAGTGGATGGCACGGTCATGGTGTGGGATGCGCAAACGGGTGAACTCATTCACCAGGCTTCCCTGGGCTCAAATTCCGATACCGTTACGCCGTTAGACTACTCACCAGATGGAACGATCATCTTAGCAGCCGGCCCAAAGAAAGGGACCCTCTCGATGTGGCGCACCTCTGACGGCAAGCACCTGTACACCTTTGGGCAACCGGTTGAGCAGTCGTTTCTTGGAGTAGCGCCTCGCCTGGCGTGATCGCCTACTTCGAGATCTCGACAAACTGTGGGATGCTCCCGCCATGAATACCCGCGCTTTTTTCGCAGCGATCACGGTATTTCTCGCCGGAGTCGTATTGCTTGCAGTCTACATGCGGCGATACCGGGAACAGGCGGTGGGCGGTGCGGAAGTCGAGGTCATCGTTGCGCTCAAAAACATCCCTTTGGGTGAGCTACTCGAGAGGGACGCGCTGGGCGTGAGCAAGATCCCGCTTCGCTACGTTCAAGACCGTCACATCCGGGCATCCGATGCAGACCGTGTTCTTGGAGCCCGGCTTTCGGTGGGTCTGCGGTCCCAGGAGGCTTTGCTTTGGACCGACTTGGCGACCGCGAGTGACCGGCCGCGATACCTCTCGTCTCTGATACGCGATGGAATGAGGGCGGTCACCGTACGCGCCACCCGTACCAGCATGTTTGGAGGGCTTTTGCGCCCGGGAGATCGGGTGGATGTATTGGTTACGGGCCAGCGCGATGCGCGACCCGAGCTTCGAGACGTAACCCGGACGCTCCTCCAAAGCGTCTTGGTGCTCGCGGTAGGGCAGGATACCGGGGGTGACCGTTCAGCAAGAATCGGAAGCGGAGCAGGTCACTACAATGAGATTACCCTCAGTGTGCGCGTAGAACAGGCCATGCTGTTGACGCAGGCGCAATACACCGGCGAGCTGACTTTGGTGCTCAGAAACGCCGAGGACCTCACCATCATCGAAGGGCTGCCAGAAAAAACCGTCGCCGACGTTCTGGAACGGACCGCATCCATCCGATAGGGGAGGCACTGAATTTCGCGATGTCGTCGATGGATTTGCTCTTCTGGCTCGGCGCGGGGATCGCCGCCCTTGGTCTCGGGCTGACGGCGGTACACCTCGCAAGCGAGCGTTCTTTTGTCAGAAAAACCGCGGTCAGGTACCGGAACTTCGTCGACTCGAACCTAGAGTTTCTCGAACTCGACTGGACCTATCATCCACTCGTTTTGCAGCTCGCATGTGCGGTCTCCGTCATGCTCACGGCGTTGATTCTCCGTGACTGGGTGGTGCTGCTCTTCTTGTGTCCAATAGGAGTCTTGCCTGCCTGGTATCTCCACGTGAAACGAGTGCGGCGGGTTGTCGAGATCGAGCGTCAGTTCGGGGGATGGCTGCTGCTTGTGGTCGATGCGCTCGATTCAAAAATGCTTCTCTCCGACGCGGTCGATGCCGCCGCCGGGGTGGCGCAAAATCCGCTGCGCCGCGAACTCTTGCAGTTGCGCGCCATCCTTCGAGCCGGAACCCCGTTCGAAGATGCGGTCAACGAGTTTTGCTTGCAGCTGGGCAGTCGCGCGATCACCGGAGCGTGGACCCCCATTTTGGTGGCCGAAGAGCTTGGTGGCGACCTGGTGCCGGTGGTACGGCAGTGTGCCGAAACCTTGCAGGAGCTCGAACGATTCGAGAGCGTGGTTCGTGAGCGGACAGTGGAGAGCAAGACTCAGTTGATGATAATTTCGATGATCCCGCCAATGCTCCTGTGCGCTTTACACTTTTTGGATCACCACTGGATGGCTTCCCTAGTCGAGACCTCTCTTGGAGGCTGGATATGGCTCGGCTCGCTTGCCGGTTGGGCTCTGGTGATGCTTTGGACCTACCGACTGCTGGATCCCCGATGAACGAACTATGGAGCGATTTAGGCCTTTCCACTTGGACGGGCCTTTGGGTTTTGGTGCTCATCCCCGCGCCGCTTGGGTGCTGCGCGCTCGTGTACGGAATCTACGCGGCTGATGCTTTGAAGCGCCCGACCGAGGGCTACCGTGGACAGCAAAGAAGCGCAGCGCTCGCGTCTTCAAATAGCTTTGCTGTATTGGAGGGCTGGATGCGCAAAGTCGGTGGAGCCATCGCTCCCCTGCCCCTCGATTCGATACGAAGGAGGATCAATGCAGCGCTGATGCGATCGGGCGAATGGTTGGGCCTGAGGGCGGATGAGTTTCTGGCTGGATCGCTTTTGAGCGGGGCGGCCGGGCTGCTGTGTGCGCTCGTGGCCACCGAGGGTTTGTTCGCTTACGACGTTTCGTTCTCCGGGGGGATGTCTTTTGCAGCCGGGCCCTTTGCAGCCGGGTCTTTCGAAGGGCGGTCTTGGGTCTCAGAGCTGCCTGCTCTGTTCGTGATGAGCTCGGCTATCCTCTTCGCGTGTGCACCTTGGATGTACCTGCGTTTACGAGTGAAGCGTCGCCTCAGTGAACTCGAACTAGGCCTTTCAGAAGCGGTGGACCTGCTCAAATTGTGTCAAGACACAGGTCTCTCCCTGCCCGACGCGCTCGACCACGTGATCCGCCGAAGGGTAGTCCGCCCTCAGGTTCAAGAAGAGCTGCAGCGGGTGCGCCGAGCCCTCAAAAACGGGCAGACGCCACGTCAGGCTTTTGAGGCGCTCGCCGAGCGAACCCCGGTGCCGTCGGCGTTGGCGCTTGCGTCTGCGTTCGCCCATGTGGAACATCGTCAAAGAGACCTTTCCCAAGCCTTTCGTCTGCATGCAGCGGCTCAAAGAATGAGTCGTCAGGTGGAGATGGAAGAGAACGCTGAGCGCGCGGCGCGGGTGCTCGTTGCACCTCGACTGCTGCTTTTCGGAACGGTTCTTGCGCTACTCCTCTTGCCGGTGGTCGCTTCAGGTGCCGTTTTTGTCCAGTAAAGAAGAAGCCGATCGCTTGTCGCCGCCGCGTGACCAACCTCCTGCCAAGCGCAGTTTCCGTTCCCTGAACGCACAGTCGGCCTGGCTCGAACTTCGTTTGCCGCACGGGCAGGTGAATCGAGTTCCCGTGGGGAGCGCCCAGCTTACGGTCGGAAGTGCGCCACCCGCGGATATCGTGGTCAAAGACGTGCCTGAACTGCTGGCGGAACATCTACTGGTGACGCCGCGACCGGACGGTTGCTGGGTGGCTTGTGCGCAGGGGGCGACCCTTGTGCCTCACCTTGAAGGCAAGCGACTTCAGGCAGGCCTGGTTCCTTGGGGAACGGAGATCGTTTTCGGACCACTCAAGCTCCGGTTCACAAAACACCCTCGCGCGGCCCTGCTGCACGCTCCATGGTACGCGATCTTTGCCCTACTCTTGGCCGTACTGGTTGTGCCTCTTGCCGCTTGGCTTGCCCTTGCCGAAGAACCTCTGCCGCAGCCCGATCTCGAAGTGAAATCGAGTCTTTTTGAGGGGTTTTTCCCCTTGGAAACCAAGTGCGACGTGCCAAACGCATCGCGCGTTCAGTCCGCACAAGCTGCCGCTTATCGCGGAGAGTCGATGGCGCGGGAAGCGGGGTTTCGGGAGGAGCGCTATCCATTTCAGCCGAGAGAAGGTGTCTTAGCGGTGATCGCCTGGTCGGTGGCGGAACGCTGTTTTACCGCTGCAGAACAAGAGGAAGATCGAAGCCGGGTTCAGGCGGCCAAAGAGTCGATGATGGCCAAGGTGGAAACTGATCTGCGTGGCGGGGAACTTCGTCTGCAGCGTGCGATCGAGCTGGAGCGTTTTGACGAGGCGGTGACCGAAGCCGATCATTTGGGGCAGCTGGTCGCCCATCTCGCGACCGATCATCCCTATCGTCTCTGGCTCGATAGACTGCAGCTTCAACTTCGTATTCGTGAGTATCGGGCGGGGCGGCAGCAAGGATCGTGAACACCATCTCATCTACAGCACGCCGCGCTCGTTGTGACCGCTGGCTGCCCTTAATTTCGACCGCGTTCTTGTGTCTGGCCGTGTTGGCGACGGGTTGTGGCAACTCAGACCGACCAAAATCCGTAAAGACATTTGCGCTCGCCATATCGGTGAGCACTGGCGAGCGACCGGTAGCGGGCACGTCGATTTTTGTTCGGGGCCACGAACGCGGGGTGAGCGGTACAGACGGAAAGGTGCGGCTGATCATCGGCGGGCGCGAGGGAGAGCAGTTGGATCTCGACATCCGATGTCCGCAAGGGTTTGAACTGGTCGGTAGCTATTCGACCCTACTGGAGCATCCTTGGAGCCTTTCGGGCGACCCCATCGATTCATCACCAGAAGATATGATTCCGATCGACGTCGTGTGTAGTCCGATACATCGATACGGGGTGCTGGTCGTTCACGCCCACGGCCGATCAGGGGTCCCCGTCGTCGTCGATGGCGTCGCCCAATCCGTGACCAATCAGGATGGCGTTGCCCACATACACCTAGAGAGGGCCGCAAATACGCGGATCGGGGTGGTGCTCGATACCTCGTCGATGTCCGACCTGCGACCTCAGAATCCTTCCCGTGCGTACGTGATGGGTCTGGAGGATTCTATATTTGTGTTCGAACAAACTTTTCAGCAGCCTATTCGGTTGCCTCGGCGTGCGCCGCGCCGACGTCGTTCAGCGAGTTCGCGTTGACGGTTTCGGTGGGTCGCACATCGACTCGGAGTGCGTAGGTGAGCGAAGCCTTTGCCCAGATACGCCTTAGCGGAGGACGATCAGATCACCGAGACTGGTCTATCCATAGCGCGGTGTCGATGGCGCGCATCGATGTGGGCAGCAGTTCACGATGTGCATGGACTGTTCTCGGTCAGGGCGTGGCCCGTCATCATTTTGAATTTTACTGGGATGGTGAGGTGCTTTGGGTCGCCGATTTACGTCAGACAGGTGGCGTGACGCTCAACGGGGTACCGCTTTCAAAACAATGGAGTGCCGTTGTGACCGGGGCTTCCATCGTGTTTGGTGAAGCGCATATGAGCTGCGTCACTTCGGTTCCGGCCAGCGGAACGAGGGCGCTGCCGCCCTTTGAGAACGAGCCGACCCGTCACGAAATTCAAATGCCGGATCAGCTGCGCGACCGTCCCAGCTTTGCAGAGCAAGAGGATCGCACCGCGGATGTGTTCGTCCCGCTCCGTTCTAAGGCACCACGTTCTATGGTCCCGCCGGGTCCTGCTGGACTCAGCTCGGGCCATTCGGGTCCAGGCCTGACTGGACCGCCTCGCAGTTCGAATGCATCCCCCGGGCGAGATCCCGCTGGTGAACTGGAGCAGCTTCCCGAGCAGAAGACGATGGTTTTTCAGCCAGAGCAGCGATCTTCTAATGCGTCCTCCATTCGATTCGGCGCCACAAAAGAGGGGTCAGATCTACCCAGATTTGCGCCCAGATCTGCCGCGTCTCCACAAGCCCATTTCGACGATTCCGTGACTCGAATTCGGGCAGCGGACAGCGTCTCGCCGAGCGCCCCGCCGATCGATATGGCGAGGACGCCCAGACGTTCTGGGGGAGATTCGTATTCGGGAGCCGATCGAGACGGGGCGAGATCTCTCCACACGGAGCCGTTGTCTACCGCACGATCACCCTCGGTTCCGCCACCTGCATCCTATCCGCCTTCCAGAGAAGCGTTCGGCGCGGGGCCTCGATCGGAGTGGTTCCATCGGGAGTCTCAGCCGCATCGAAGCAGCACCGGCTTCGAGTCAGATCGAGGTAGGGCCGTCGAGTCTCGGGCAGGTGCTCGCTTTGCCGACCCCCCCCGGATCAAACGATGGAGGTTGCTACCGAACGATCTTTGCCTCGGCCCGGGCATTCGGCTTCCTCTCCTATGGTTTGGGCGATCGCACTGATGACCGTTGTGATCGTGATTGCGGCGTTGCTGATGTCGCGCCCCGATGAATTGCAACGCTCCGCCGAGCTTCCGAACGCCCCGGAAGGCTCATCGCTCGAGGAGCCTGCACTCAGCCCAACCGAGCCCAGTCCAACCGAGTCCAGTCCAACCGAGTCCAGTCCAACCGAGCCCAGCCCAACCGAGCCCAGTCCAACCGAGCCCAGCCCAACCGAGTCCAGTCCAACCGAGTCCAGTCCATCGCCGGATCCGGTCCAGCAGTCCGTATCCGTTCAGGCCGCACCGGGCAGCTCCCGCGATAGACCCGTCGCATCCAGTTCACCAACCGAAAGCGCAGCCGAAGTCGAGAGGCAGACTCGCCCAAGCGCCGAACATCATTCTGAATTGGTCCTAAGTGCAGTACAGGCTCTGGCGGCCGAACGTGACCAGGAAGCCCTGCGTCTGTACCGCTTGCTTGCGGGGGATCAACCGGACGACCCCTCCTACGCGACGATCGCCGAGGTTCTTCAACGACGCATCCACGAGCGATCGGACACAACGCCTTTCGCGCCGCCCAGCACATCTAGGGCTCCAGTCAGGTCTGGGGCTCCGGGTGAGACCGGGGCTGAGGGTAGGTCTGGGGCTGAGGGGCGTTAGAGCGCGATCGCCCCTCAGCGAAGAGAACAAGGGCACGAGCCCGGCATCTGATGATGACGAGCGCGCCCCTAGGACGACCTGACTAGGACGACTTGACGTCCCCCCTAGCAAAGATGCTGGCGACGTAGGAAAGCACGTCCCGCGCGGAGGCTTCGTTGTATCCGTAGTACTTGATCAGCCGGTTTTTGATGACGTCGATCTTGTCCTGCGTTTCTTTGTCGATCACGTTCGAGACAAAGCTCGACAGCTTGATCGAATCCTTTTGATCCTCGAATAGCTTCATCTCCAGCGCTCGGCGCAGTCGGTCGTTGGTCTCGTAGGTGAACTTCTTGCCTTCGATCGCAAGGGCGCCGATGTAGTTCATGATCTCCCGACGAAAATCGTCTTTTCTACTCTCGGAGATGTCGATCTTGTCCTCGATCGAGCGCATCAACCGCTCGTCCGGCTCGTCATCTCGTCCGGTGTAGCGATTCTTCACCTTCTCCTTGAGCGTGTAGGCGCGCACATTGTCGATGTAGTTGGCGCAGAGTCGAGCGATCGCATCTTCGTCGGCGCTGATCGCCCGCTGGACCTCGTTTTTCACGATCTCTTCGTACTCGGATTTCACCACGCTAATGAGCTCGGAGTACTTCTTACGTTCCTCCTCGTTGGCGATGAGCGAGTGGTGCTGCAGGCCTTTTTCAAGCTCGTTGAGGATCATGAACGGATTGATGTAGCCCTCGTTTCCTTCGCGAACCAAGGCGTTGGAGATCTTGTCTTGTACGTAGCGTGGAGACATCCCGTCGAGGCCTTCGCGCCTGGTTTCTTTGCGCAGCTCCTTGACGTTGTCCTGGGTGTAGCCCGGTAGGATTTTGCCGTCGTAGAGCTTCATTTTTTGCAAGAGCGTCAGCTGATGCTTTTTGGGTTCTTCGAGCCTCGTGAGCACGGCCCACATGGCGGCCACCTCGAGGGTATGCGGGGCCACGTGTTTGCCGCGGAGACGTTCGCTGCTGAAGTCTTTCCGGTAGATTTTTCCCTCGTAGGAGATCCGGGTGATGTAGGGAATGTCGATCTTGATCGTGCGATCGCGGAGCGCCTCCATAAACTCGTTGCTGAGCAGTTTCTTGTACTCTGCCTCGTTGGTGTGGCCGATGATCACTTCGTCGATGTCGGTCTGCGCAAACTTCTTCGGCTTGACCTTATGTTCCTGAGTGGCTCCGAGCAGATCGTATAGGAACGCCACATCCAGCTTCAGCACTTCGACGAATTCAACGATCCCTCGATTGGCGATGTTGAACTCCCCATCGAAGTTAAATGCTCGAGGGTCGGAGTCCGAGCCGTATTCGGCGATTTTCCGATAGTTGATGTCGCCGGTGAGCTCGGTGGAGTCCTGGTTTTTCTCGTCCTTAGGCTGAAAGGTTCCGATGCCCACCCGGTCCTGCTCAGAGAGTATCAGCCGTTTTACCCGGACGTGGTTCGCGATGACCTTACCCCAATCGCCCTGGTACTTTTCCATCAGCGCGGTGAAGATGAATCGAGAGGCGGGATTCAGATCGCCCGCGACCTTCACCCTGACCTCGTCGTTGCCGAGTTTGAGCTGGTCGATCGCTTGGGCCCGCCATTCCGGTGGGATCAACCGCAGGGGCTCCTCGTGCATCGGGCAGGGGAAGTGCGCGTCTCCGCCTGCCAGTCCGGTGTGCTCCAGATGGGTCCACACATAGGTGTAGAGTGCGCCCTCTTGCGTCCGGCTGTAGTGCTCTACCCCTTTTTTGAGCAACCGAGCGATCGTGCTCTTGCTCGAGCCCACCGGCCCATGCAGCAAGATGATCCGTTTTTCTGGACCGTACCCCTGCGCTGCTGCGCGAAGGACGTGGACGAGTCGCATCAGCGGGATGTCGAGTCCAAAGATCGCGTCTTTGCCGTGACCGATCGGATCGGTGAAGAAGGGATATCGAACTAGGCGCTTCTTGTTGTCGATGTACTCTTCTTCGCCGAAGCTGACGATCATATCGTAGAGACGTTGGAATGCGTTGCGTGTGATATGCGGCTTGTCCCGCACGATGTTTAGGTAGTCTTCGAACGATCCTTCCCAGTGAAGATCTCGATACCGGTCATAGTCCTGCAACGCGGCGATGCGCGCGACCATTTCACCCATGCGGATTCGCCTCCTATCTGGGCAGGTTACCAGCTGGGCACCACAACGGGCGATAGGTAAATCGAGATGGTTTCGTCTGATCGGCTTCGATGATTCGATCCTGCAGGGCCCGCGTGCTTCAAGCACGAAAACGTCCCGGCCGACCGCGGCGTTTTTGTAGCGCGTCTCCCTTTGAGCTGGTGATCAACCCTTGGTAGGCTGCGGCCACGTGTCCAAAATTTTCGTCCTCGATACGAACGTCCTTCTGCACGACCCCCAAGCGATCGATAAGTTCGAGGATAACGACATCGTTATCCCGATTTACGTGATCGAAGAGGTCGATCAGTTCAAGAAAGAACTCTCCGAGCTTGGTCGGAACGCGCGTCAAGTGGCTCGCAACCTGGATGCACTGCGTGACCGTACGGCGAATGCACTGCAGGACGGCGTGAGTCTGCCTGCAGGAGGGTCTCTTCGCGTGGCGCTGCCCGCCGAGTCTGCCCCGGGAGTTTATGCGGAGCGGCGGAGCTCCATGGACAACGCGATCCTCAAGAGTGCCTTGGAGATCCGAGATGCCCATCCCGATCGGACGGTTGTGTTCATCACCATGGACTCCAACCTCCGAATACGCGCGGATGCATGTGGGCTGAGAGCAGAAAATTATGAAGGCGGCCGAATTCGCATCGACGAGCTGTTTTCGGGTATCGTGCAAATACGGTCGACGAAAGAAGTCGTCGATCGCCTTGGAGCCCGAGAGATGGTTCCGCTTGATGTTTTGGAACTGGGGCAAGAGCTCACGCCCAACGCCTGCCTTATCGTTTCGGATCGCAATGCGCCGCGCCACACGGCTCTCGGACGTTACGACTTGGATAAATCCGCTGTGGTTCCCCTGCTGGTAGGACGTGACGGCGCGTGGAACGTGCGACCGCGCAACGTCGAGCAGCGTTTCGCCCTAGACTTGCTGCTCAATCCCTCTGTTCATTTGGTCACGCTCGTCGGTAAGGCGGGAACCGGCAAGACACTACTCGCGATCGCCGCGGGTTTGCGATCCGTGATCGACGAGGGATCGTTCGCTCGGCTTTTGGTTTCTCGGCCGATCTTCCCTCTCGGTAAAGATATCGGTTATTTGCCAGGCACCCTCGAGGAAAAGCTGAACCCGTGGATGCAGCCCATCTTCGACAATCTGGAGTACATATTTTCGACCGGACGTCGCCGGATGTCGGAGGTGAGAGACTACCAGGAGCTTCTTTCCGCCGGGGTCCTCCAAGTAGAGCCGCTGACCTACATTCGTGGCCGCTCGTTGCCCAATCAGTTTCTGATCGTCGATGAGGCTCAAAATCTCACGCCTCACGAGGTGAAGACGGTGATCACCCGATGTGGGGCCGATACCAAGATCGTGCTGACCGGTGATCCCCACCAGATCGACAACCCTTACGTCGACGTCGCCAGCAACGGTTTATCGATCGTTGCCGAGCGGTTCCGGGACGAACGGATTGCGGGACACGTCACCCTGAGTAAGGGAGAGCGCAGTGAACTGGCAGAGCGGGCGACGCTGCTCCTCTGAACAAGCCTGGCCGCGGACGGAAACAGAAGCGATACAGAAGTAGGTTGTGAGCAAGGGCAGGTTGGTGTTGCACAAGAGCAAGGCCCAAAGCGCGCTTGATATCGCGCTCCGGATTCTGAGTACCGCATCTCGGATTTTGCCCGCCATCACGCCGTCCAATGCTCGGTCAGAGCGTCTTCGCCTGGCAGAGCTCGCGGCAAGGGGGCGGTTTGAAGACCCCAATTGGGAGCCTTGTGTTCGGCGGGTACCTCGAGAAGTTTGGAGCACGCTGAAGGCCGCACGACGCACTGCACGAGGGCTTGTCGCTGCAGAGCTCTACTGCAGGCGTCTCGATGAGATCGAGCTTGATCTCGGGATCTTGGCGGCTAGTCAGGATCCAAAAAAGGTTCAGAAACTCTCGGCCGAGCGATTTGGCACTGGCGACACCCAGGTAGTCGGGTTTGATGGAACTCGATCGAGCGTTTCGGAAGTTGCCCGCCTCTTGCTGCAGACGGTGGATCCGGACTCAGAACCGCGCACGCTTTGTGCCGACGGCGCTCCGGACTCGCTCGCGGAGACGATTCGCCAAATGGCGCTCTTTGTGGGGCTTTCCCCGGTGGTTCGCGTAGAGCCGCAGCTCGCGTCCGCAGCAGCGACCGGTGATCGACTGGTTCTCGTAGCCGATCGGGCGTTTGGCTGTCGCGAGGTCCTGAGGCTCGCCGTTCATGAGGTTTTGGGGCATCTCGTCGCTGCAGGCAACGGTCGCGCTCAGCCGCTCCGGCTGTTCGAGCTAGGCACCGGGGGATCTTTTGTCGATCAGGAAGGGCTGTCGATTTTTTTAGAAGAAAAGGCGGGCTTGCTCGACAGGAGCCGGGTGCGAACCTTAGCGGCGCGTACGCTCGCCACCGACCGTGTCTACGGCGGGGCCTCGTTTTGTGATGTGGTCGCCGAAGCGGTTCGCGAGCTCCACTGTTCACCTCTAGACGCGGTGATCCTCGCCGAGCGTGCGTTTCGAGGAGGAGGGGTGGCCCGGGACGTGAGCTACCTGATGGGCTGGCTTCGGGTCAGGCGCGCCGTGGCAGCAGGCGAGGTCTCGGTCGACGAGCTCCGCAACGGTAGAATAGGCCTCAATGACGTCGCATTCATGCGCAACCTCATGCGCGACGGCTGGACACGTCCCCCGGTTTACGCGCCCAGCTTGTCGCGAAGTCTCGAAGCCACCGCATTTGGCACGAGGCTGGAGACGTCTCCGCCTAGGTTTGAAACCTCCTTGATCAGGTTCGATGCCACATAGAAGTAGTCCTCGTTTGCCATGATAAAGACGGTTTCGATCTCGGGACCGAGGTGCCGGTTCATCGAAGCCATTTGCAGTTCGTATTCGAAGTCGGCCACAGCGCGAAGACCCCGTAAAATCACACGGACGCCTTTTTTTCTGGCGTAGTCGACGAGGAGCCCGTCGAACGAATCGACTTCGACTCGAGACTCACCGTCGATTTCCAAAGCGCTTTGCTGAATCATCGCGATTCGCTCTTCGACCGAGAACAGCGCCTTTTTCTTTGGGTTGTTGAGCACCGCGACCACCAGTCGATCGACGGCAACGAGTCCGCTCTTGATGATGCTGAGATGTCCGAGGGTGATCGGGTCGAAGGACCCCGGATAGATGGCCGTCCTCATGTCTTGGTCTCCGAAAGCGCGGCCATAGTAACCGTCGTATCGCCATAGCGGTAGGTGTCGGTGATCTGAAGTGCGGGGCCGAGGTCTATCGAATCCTTGGTCCGATGCTCGCAGACAAAAGTAGCGTCTGCGGTCACTAGCGCATGGGCTGCAAGGGCGCTCGGCAGAGCTTCGACCCGGTGCAGATCGTCGTAGGGTGGATCCATGAAGATCAGGTTCCAGGGGCCAGGTACGGTTTTGAGTCGGGCTATCGCGCGATCGAGCCGAAAGAGATCCAGGTTCAGGGTGGTGAGTCGTGTCCCAACGCCCAAGGACTCGGCGGTGCGTTGCAGGCTTTGAGTCAGCTTGCGGTTGCGATCGACTGCAAGAACATGGGCTCCGCCGCGGGAGAGAATCTCAAGACCCATCGCTCCGCTTCCGCTGAAAAGGTCGAGCATGCGACGGCCCTCGATTCGATTTTTGGCGTGCAGGGCCGAAGCGATCGCCTCTCGAACCCGATCCGAAGTCGGACGCACGCCTGCCTCAGCGGGCATCCGAATGCCCCTACCTCGGAGTGTGCCGGCGATGATGCGCATCTCTTAAAAACGGAGCACGGCCTGCAGACCCGCGTCTCCTTCGAGCGAAACATGAGGCTGCAAGCGAAACATCCGATCGCTACCGCTCGTGGCGTTTTGATTCGCGGCATTTCGGCGGCCCCGTGCATGACGCACCAAGAGCCAGATGGAGACGCCAAGCGTCGCTACGGTCAGGCTGCCCCAAATATATTGCTGCACCGACCAGGTGTCGTACCGATCGCAGATATCTTTGCCGTGACTCGCCAGACTCCGATCGCCCGGATCGTCGAGGGTTCCTCGAAATGCGACCACATCGGAGCAGACATTGCCCACGCTCTGATCGCGAAGTTGACGGTAGGCATCGAACTTATCGTCGTTGGTGGCCGAGAATACGAGTGCGCTGGAGGTGATCGTCATCGCGCCAAAGAACGCGGAAAGCCCCAGCGTGAAATACCCCGGCCATGCAGCCGGTCTTCCGTCGCTTGCCGCTCTGGGGGAGCCTGCGGCAAAGGAGACACCCTCCGTTCGCGTCGCGGGCTGCAGTTCGATCGACAACTCCGTCGCGTTGTCGAAGGTGATGGTCGCCGTGGTCGCATGAGCGATATAGCCGTCCGCTCGAACCTCGATGCGATGTCGTCCCTCAGAGATCGCGTCGGTAGTCAGCGCTCCATTCGCGCCAGTCTCACCTACCAGAGCGTTGTCGATGTAGATCCTCGCGCCCGGCTGATCGGTTCGAACCCGAAGTGAGCCGGTCAGCTGCTGCTCAGCAAACAGCGCTACGTACCTGCGGGCATGGGATTGGATTCGGTTCAATTGCCCGGCGGGCACAGTATCCCAAGTGGAGCGAATCGCTCCTGAATCGACGTCGAAGTAATGGACGTTCAGTAAGAAACCATAGTTTGCCGCCGAACTGGTGCGTCGGCTTGTCCCGTAGATCAACGCATCGGTCTGCAGATGACTCGCGATTTCAGAGAGGCAGTCGACATCCAGGCGTTCGCAGGCGAAGGCGAGACCGAGCTGGGTAAGCGAAACTTCCCGGTCGCTCACGCTCCAGCTCTGCACTTCGGATGCCGCGATGCGGAGTGCCTGGGTCAAATCCTTTGCAAAAACGTCATCGCCCTCCTCTGAGTGCAGGTCGAGAACGACGATGCTCGTCTGGGCTGAGACCGATGTGCTCCAAACCGATGCGCTCCAAAGAAAGACGAGGAACAACGTGATCGGGCTGAGCCCACCGTGCTTTATTCGCGCAAAGGTCATACGTCTCGGGTGATCCAATCGCTTCTTGGAACCATAGCGGTTTGCGATGCGGTGTGGCAACGCGCACCGAGGTCTTGGCCCCCTGAAAAGCCTTTCGATAGCTTTCGGTGTCGGCAGAATGTATGGATGCGCCTCAGGCGGTACTTTTAAGCGCGATTGAGAGACGCGAGGAGCTTTGACGTCCAGTGGATGAGTCGAGCCGAGAAGCTTACACGTCAATAAAATTGTGTCCTCAATGTGGAACACGCTATCACGCCGACGCCCAATTCTGCCAGCACGATGGCGTTCGCCTGGAGCCGTTGGTGGAGGACCCCTACATCGGTACCACCCTGCTCGGGCAGTTCCAGATCGAAGAGTTGATCGGTGTCGGGGGCATGGGTGCCGTGTACCGAGCGCGGCAGCAGAATCTCGATCGAGACGTTGCGGTCAAGATCCTGCACGGCGAGCTGGCAGGCAACGAAGACGTCCTGCGAAGGTTTCGTAGAGAAGCCAAGGTCACCACGAAACTGGATCACCCCAACGTGGTCGACGTCCTGCTCTTCGGGGCGCTGCCGGAGGGCAGCCCGTACCTGGTCATGGAATACCTCCAAGGGGAGTCCCTCGGGGTGTTGCTCGGCCGTCAAGGATCGTTCCCGCTACAGCAGGCTCTGCACATCGGTGTGCAAATCGCGGACGGGATCGGCGCAGCGCACATGCAGCACGTCGTGCATCGAGACGTGAAGCCCGAGAACGTCCTGATCGCGCATCGGCAAGACGATCCCAACTTCGTCAAGGTGGTCGATTTTGGCATCGCCCGTCTTCTTCGAAGCCAGGGCACGGTCCAAACTCAGTCGGGGCTGATCTTCGGCACTGCGCGCTACATCTCACCAGAAGCTGCTGCCGGTGATCCGGCGGATGCCCGCAGTGATGTCTATTCGATCGGCGTGGTGCTCTACGCTCTGCTCACCGGAGCTCCCCCATTTGATGCGGCAACCCCCGTCGCATTGCTCATGAAGCACGTTCAAGAGCCACCTCCGCCCATGCTTCAAAAAGGCACTGCCGTCCCGGCGCCCGTGGAGGAAGTCGTGATGCGCTGCCTTCGTAAGTCCCCTGCCGAGCGCTTTGAAGACGCCGTCGAGCTCGCCTCCGCGTTGAGGCAGGCTGCAGTTGCCGCTGGGGTTGAACTGCTCGCACCCACTCGTGCTGCCAGTGCCCTGCCGGCTCCGAGGCGAAGCGCTGCCGCGATGGGGGCGCATACCGAAGCGGTGTTGGCCGCCGCCCCAAATCCCTACGCCGGGCCCGCAAAGACAAAAGATCCAGAGCGATCGGCTTTGCTCCAATGGATCGCGACGATCGCCTTCGTCTTTGCGCTTGGCGCAGGCGCGGTTATTTCAGGTGCCTGGCTCGCGGGATTTCTCGACAGTTCTGAAAGCAGAGCCGAAACCGTGGTCGCTGACTCCACCGAGCCTGCCCAAACGCCAAATGTCGCAACGGAGCCAGAGCAGCCGGAGCCGACGCTTCAGGTGGTTCCAAGTTCACCGCATCGCCGCCAAGCCGTCACCCTCATCGGTGTCTTAGACCGCGATCAAGCGGTTCCCCCGGGAGTAGACCCTGTATTTCGCGTGTGGCGCGAAGAGCGCAGAATCCGAGGTGATGTTCCCGCGCATCGAGGACCCGTCGGTCACACCTGGCTCGCGAGCTACGTCTTCCCCCGAGGGGGTCGCCATGAAGTACGTCTGGAATACGGCAACGGCCCGGAGCACGTGGTTTTGGTGGGTATGACGATTGTAGTCGCCGTCACCGGCCGCGGCCGCCCAGGCACGCCATAGAGCCGCTTACCTTCGATGCTCGTCGCTCAACGTACTCAAAGTACGCCTTCGCTCCTGCGCTTCGAGGGCGCTGGCGCTCTGACGCACCTGGACGGCCGCGGGCGTGGTTGCCCAGGCACGCC
>JBCCEA010000056.1:0-15966 GCA_039030515.1 Myxococcota bacterium
ACGGTGACCTGACCGGGTACGGTGACCTGACCGGGTACGGTGACCTGACCGGGTACGGTGACCTGACCGGGTACGGTGACCTGACCGGGTACGGTGACCTGACCGGGTACGGTGACCTGACCGGGTACGGATCCTTTGCATCGTCTCTTTGACGAGCGTCAGGGTCGACAGGTCCTCTTCCCTACTAAGGAAATGAGCAGCAGCGATGGCTGCCCTCGCTTGGTCGAGCACGGTGACCTGACCGCGTACGGTGACCTGACCGGGTACGGTGACCTGACCGGGTACGGTGACCTGACCGGGTACAGTGACCTGACCGGGTGCGGTGACCTGAGCCCTGGGCACCTGACCGGGTACGGCGACCTGACCTGGTTCTTACATGACACCTTTAGCTTTAGTGAGGAAATGTGGAGTTGCGTTTGCGACGCATTGCATCTTGTAAGGCACGTCGTCTCGCGCATGAAAGCGTGAGGTGCGCAAAAATGGCGGTGAACGACACCATCCAGGACAGCGCGAAGTTGTCGAAATGGCTCGAGCGAGTACGTGGCGAGACCTTCATCAGTGTGCAAAGAGCCGACAAACTGATGGCTGCCTGCATCCACGCAACCAACTTGACGGTTGCTGGGAGGTCAGACATTGCCGTCTTCAAACCGGAGACTCCGGAGAGCGTCGCAAGCGGGGCCATTAAAAGTGGGGTATTGCCTCGGAGCACTCTACCAAGCGGCCCGATCTTGTCTGCCATTATTGTGTCACCGAGCAGTGAAAGCATGGGTTGGAGAAACGCGATGCCTACGCCGTAGGCAGCTCCAACTCGAAGTAGTCGCTCTAGTCTATTGGGCGAGGCTGCCTGATTCCAATCCTCAATCACTTGAGATTGGAGACTAGAGAGCTCGCCGTATGGTATTTGCCTTTCCACGTAATCCCAAAACAGCTGTATCTCATTTGCAGCTGTTTTGTTTTCTGGTTGTTCAAGCGCTTTTTTTAGTCTGTTAGTACGTGAATATCGGGCCGCCAGTTTCGATAATTCTGGGCTCACGTTCTGCTTGTCGTCTCGGGTGTTCGTTACCCAGCGAAGCAGTACATCTCCCCTGGGCGCGCTGCGGTTCTCGTGTGCGAAAGAGAGCATCATGCCTACGATGGAAGTTCCTAGGGTCAAGCAAAAGATGATAGTGGTCATAAGCATGGATACCTGCAGAGGTGTTAACGAATATCCGCGACCCTGGAGAATCTGATGCATGTTGGCCGTCAGGGTATAAAAGTCATGTCCAGATTCATCGCGCCCCACCGTCCCCGAACCGGGAAACCCGTACCCTAAGCAGTCATCTTCCTGAATTCGAGCCATGATGTGTCGGCTCGGCCTCATCGCATCGGTAACCGTAGCGAGCTGAGCAAAGACGCTTGGAACTGTGAACCAGGGTGACATCCAGAAGGACCTTCTAGGTCTTGTAAGCTGTGTCCTCAAAGCGAAGTTGGTCATCAGCGCACTCACC
Organism: Myxococcota bacterium; assembly: GCA_039030515.1. Lineage (GTDB taxonomy): Bacteria > Myxococcota_A > Polyangia > Polyangiales > Houyiibacteriaceae > JBCCEA01. Next base: position 1,488 of record JBCCEA010000056.1, read on the forward strand.
AATAGGGGTGGTACTACTCCCGCAACGGACATCAATGCGGATTGCCCGACACAGCCTAATTCTCGCCCTAGGGAGTTGGCTCCAATGGTGTTTTCGAGGGGAAAGCTAACGCCAGAAAACCCGTAGTGATCGAGTTCAAAAGGAGAGAGACGTGAGCCGCTAACATCCATCCCCAGTCGTCCGAGCCCTAGGTGGCCAAACATCTCGTGAAGGACTATCGTCACCGGTCCGCACCACAATATGGTCCCGAAAGCATTGCCAAGGGCGCAAGCCAATTCAATCCCATCCTGGGTTGCACTGGGAGGTTCAGTCAGCCACGGATGACTCGGAGAATCGGTCAACCGGTCTCCGCGAAGAAACTCAATCGCAAAGTGTATCTGTTGTTGAGTCAACTCGGGACTTTGCGAAGCGTGATTAGGCAAGTTCGGTGTTCCTTTCAAGTCTTCGAGAGGCTCGCAGGATCATCTTGATTCACCCATGGTTAGGGTCGATGATCTGGTTGTATGATTGCGAACTTTTTTGCGCCGACATCCGACTTAAGTCGGCTTCTGAGAACGCTTTATTGATATGTCCCTTGGAGCGCAAACGTACATTCGTTGACGGGTACTTTTACCGGCTGCGACCCGAAGTCAATCTCTCGTAATATCAGGGAACTACTACCATCCTGAGAAACCCCCTCATTGTTTCAGGCGTACGGCATCCTGACCGGGTACGGTGACCTGACCGGGTACGGTTGCTGCGCTGCGATCACGGTACGTTCTATGAGGGGTCGGGCTGCTCATGATAGCCTGCGGACCCTAAAGGCGTAGTGAGTCTGAAGCACAAGCTTGACCATCCCTCTCTGTTGCTCGGAGCCTTCTTTCTCTCCGGGTTTGCCGCTTTGGTCTACCAGGTGGTTTGGGTGCGGCAGCTCAGAAGCGTCCTCGGCGCCACCGACTTCGCCCTAGCGGTGGTGGTAGGCACATTCATGGCGGGCTTGGCGCTTGGCAGCGCCATTTCCGGCCGGCGATCGGATCGACTTAGGCATCCAGTTCGGGTCTATGCCGTGTTGGAGGTTCTTATCCTGACCTCCGCACTTTTCCTTATCGATCCGTGGATCCGCATCGGCGCAAGGGTCCACGAGATCTTGGGCAGTGACGCTGGCCCTGAGTTGCGTCTCGGAGCCTCGGCGCTGATCTCTGCGCTTGCCCTCTTGCCTACCACCACCTTGATGGGTGCAACGCTCCCCGTTCTGTCGCGCCATGTAGCCCGCACCCCCGCACGACTGGGCCGCGACCTGGGCGGTCTCTATGCCTGGAACACGCTCGGCGCGTTTTGCGGCGTCACCTTCACCGGATTCTGGGCTCTGGAAACCCTTGGACTCAAGCAGTCTACGTTCATCGCTGCCGGAGCCAACCTCATCGCCGCGCTTCTGGCACTCCTGGCTGGCGACAAAGCAGAAACGCAGGGTGTTAAGCAGACAAAAGCCTTTCAGGCTCAAGCCTCCCAAAAGATGCTGCTCCTCTGGAGCTTTGCCGCCGGGACACTGGGAATCGCCCATGAAGTCGTGTGGAATCGCCTGCTTGGCATTGTGGTGATCGGCACCGTCTATGCTTATAGCACCCTGCTTGCAACGATCATTGCCGGCATCGGCATCGGCAGCTTGCTGGGTGCGCATCTCGTCGATCGGTACAAAGAACCGGAACAGATCTTTGGCCTAATTCAACTAGGCATCGGCATATCCGCCTTAATGGTCGTGCCGATCCTATCGTTCGGCGTCGGCCAAACCGATTTGCTCAGCGCCCACACGCATTCGTTCGAGTCTGGGCAGAGTATGCTTATCCTGGGCTGCGTGAGCGCCATCGCACTGCCGTCTATATTGATGGGTGCGACCTATCCGGCTTTGGCGCGAGCAACGGTGCAGAGGTCGTCCGGTCAGTCGGTGGGCGCGTCGGTCGGTCAACTATACGCCTACAACACGACCGGCGCGGTGGTCGGCTCGCTCCTCGCAGGGTTCATCCTGATTCCGATTCTCGGGGCGATGTGGAGTCTTGAGCTTCTCGCGACCGCAAATCTCGTTCTTGGTCTCACCGCACTCTGGCAACGGACTGCAAAAAGACTCCTCGTGCTCATCAGTGCGCTGGGAGCAGCTTTGTTGTTCACGTCTAAAGCGGGGGTTTCCGTACGAGACATCTACCAGGCCCGCCTGCCGGAAGGCAGCACCATCGTTCATCTAGAGGAGGGCAGAACTGCAACGGTGATGGTGGCAGACCATTCCTTGCCGAAGGTTCGACGCCTATGGGTGCAAAGCGTTTGGGTGGCGGGCACCGGCGGCTCGCACCGGATGCTCGGCCATCTGCCCTTACTCCACGTGGAGAAGCCCCGCGCCGCAGTTGGCATTGGCTTTGGAACGGGACAGTCATTTGCGACGGCTCTGATGCACGGCCTCCGGCAGCTCGACAGCGTAGACCTGAATCCGAGCGTCTTGGCGGCAGGCACTCGCTTTTTTGGTGCATTCAACGGCGGAATTCTCGAAAAACCCGAGACCCAGATTCATATCGACGACGGACGCTCGTTTTTGGCGCGAAGCCGGGACGCATACGATGCCGTTGTGATGGAGCCGCTTCAACCGTGGACGGTCGGCACCACCAGTCTGTACACGAGAGAATTCTATGATCTTGCACGAAAAGCGCTAAAAGACAGAGGCGCCATCGCCCAATGGCTTCCGGTGAGCGACATCCCGACTTGGGTCACGCGCTCGGTGCTAGCTACCTTTGCTGAGGTTTTTCCACGCACTCATGTCTACCTCGACGGTTTTGACTTGGTGTTCGTCGGAACCAGCGACGAAGCACCTCTCTCGCTAGGGCGACTGGAGGCAGGACTTGATCGACCGGGAATCAGAGGCGACCTCGAAGCGCTTCGATTCGGTGATGCGCTCAGCATCGCTTCCGCGATCGTGCTCGGTCCGAGTGACGTCCAACGATTTACAGGCAACGCATCACTTTTGACCGACGATCGGCCTTTTTTAGAGTTTGTTGCCCCGCGCACCATGCATCAGGACTATTTCGCACAAACGCTCTCGGCAATCCGAACTGCCTGCCGGCAGCCGATGTCTGCCTTTGAACGGCCGGTTCCAGATTCGATCTCAAACTGTGCAGTATCTTCCCTGCTTGTCGCTGGAATCATCGCCCTACACGAGGCAGATCTAAGCGCCTCCTATGCCGCGTATAGAAAAGCCCATCTTCTATTGCCCCACGCTCAGCGACCCAAAGCTCTTTGGCGGGACTCTTTGATCCGGATGGCTCGTCATGACCCCGCCGCAGAAACACGCTACCGCGAGCATCTTCGTGCAGACCCAGACTTTGGCCCTGCCTGGCTCAATCTCGGTGTGGTTCTTGCGCAGCAGGGAAACCTCGAATCCGCAAAACAAGCATTCCAACGCGCAGCCGAGGATCCAATCGTTTCTGAGCGGGCAAGAGCCGCCCTCGCTCGGTTCCCATAAGTGCGTGAGAAAACAACGGTCAAAATCGCACTCAGATGAAACATGAAACTCAGTCTACAGCCGCTTCCGGCACTCGTAATTCGCAGTTAAAAACGATATCGACGCGTAGCCGCAAGGCACAAGAAGACAACCAACCGGCACCTAGACAAATCCGTTCTATCCTTTATTCTTTAACGTGCCGTTCCAACCGCCCTACCGTGAATTTCAACCAGGGGATTTAGTGTACGGGTTAGATAAGGCTTTTGTACTTACTGGAATTTTTCGATCCGGAAAACCGTTGGAACTTTTTCGAGAAACATTCCTAGATCAAGTATCCCCGGGGTGGACGTTCGAAAGCGCACCCTACGTTGATATCGATTTCTACTGCAATCATTTTCTCGTAGAAGAAGTCGTCGAGAATAAAACCATAAATGGAGTAGACCGTGAGCAGATCTGGGATAACATATTCTTCGACTACTCCAAGAGAGAAACGCCGGACAGTCTTCCTAAGCATGTGCGTGATTTTCGCGACTACCTCGAATCGAACCCGAAGAGAGATCCGCGTAGGTTCTCGCAGCCAGGGTATGGAGACTGGCGCATACGTAAAGCCTGCAAGGGCGGAATCGAGTGGGCACTACAGGATGGCAATAGATGCCACATACACTTTCTTTTGCAGGGCATAGACCAAGAACGTGTTGTTAGGAAGAACGGAATGAAAGACACTGGTCCCGGAACGTTTTTCTTAAACGTTGACAAACACGACAAGCTTGCCGAGCCTTATGAGATAAAGTCTCGAAACTATACCGGCAGCGAACTGCGGTGGATCTTTCCTCACCGACGCGATCCTAGAGTGCAGGCCAAGGTTCAATTTTGGAAACGCACCGGCTTTCGATTTCAAAGAGACCAGCGGTACCGGTACGTGCCGTGCCCGCCGCCATGGGAGAAGGGTCCAAACGTAAAGTACTGGCGGTGGTATGCGCAGAAGCGCCGTGACGATGGGAAGCCTGACGTATACGTATGAATCGAAAGAGCGCTGAGATAAGTCAACTCAGCGCTACACCGCCCATGTTTTAGACCGATCTGATTTGGGTGTAGCGATTGGAATCGGAAGAGGAATTAATTAAATCAGCATGCCAATATAGAGCGTATGTCTCTGGCCCAACTTGAGTAGTGTGCTCGCCAGGAGCTACAGCAACTTTCCCAAGTACGTTCTTTAAGCAGCTGTTCCCACTTTTTGATATCACTTTCAGGGTAGAAGCCGTCCGCCACCAGCAGGAAGAATAAGCTAGCGTCTGTTATCCTATAGGTTTCTCGTGAAAATCCGTTTGTATATGCATCGCTAGAATTCAGAAACGACGCAACGGCAAACCAGGTCAGGGCTCTCAGGCGCAAACTAAGTTGCCATAGCTCTTGCTGTTTAGCGAGTGCCGTTTCTGGAGTTGGCTGAATAAACAGAAGAGTGTTTCTATGCTGAGCATGGGCGCTAAACAGGGGAAAGAAAAGCCTATATACGCTAAAATTGAAACCAATTCTTTCAAACGGTGGTTTCGGCTGCAATGCCAAAAGTGCGATGTAGATTTGACCGAGGGTATGTGGCTCCTTGGTGCTGTTGCGCGCTGCCTCAATATAGCCTGCTTGTTTGCCGTCAAGCCATTGGCCTCGGCTGCGGGCATCGAAACATCTGCCAATAAAGTCGAGGCGACCTTTTCGTGAAAAGCAGTGGTTCATTAGCGCGATGAGGTGATCGGTGAACAGCGGCGGGTAAAGGTATGCGGTGAGAAACGGTGTGATCCGTCTTATTAGTTCAAACTCACGGTTGAGGAGATCTTTTGGTAGTTGGTTATTGGGATATTGTCGAAGCACTGCCAGTCTGCTTGGGACTATTTTTCTAAGAAAACTTTCTCTTATGCTCTTGCTATCTTCCTCTTATGCTCTCGCTATCTTCTTGTGCCTGGTTCGCGAAATGCAATAGGTGTTTAGCAGCATCACCATGTGGATTTTGCTCACCGTAATTTGTCATCTAAGGACCCCATGTGATCGAATGCGAAACACCTGTGAGGTGGACCCTGAAGTTCAGACCAGGGTCTGAGTTGGAAAACAGAATTGGTTCCCAATGCGGCGTAGCAGGGGCTGGCGAAGAGAAAACGACGAAATTTGACGACGGCGTTCAAAGCAAAGGTTTCGCTGGCCGCAGCGATGGAGCGCGTTTTTTATCGAACGGGCTTCGTCGCTTTCGGTGGGGATACGTCGCGAGCGGGTAGATCGGGAGGCTACCCTCTCGGTTCTCTGGCAGTGTGACTCTCTGCACGTGAATCGTTCGAGCCAAAACCACGAGCCGGCGAGTCCAGAGGAGGAGGGCCAAGGGCGGCAAATGACTCTAGGTATTCGCAAGTGAGCGCGCGGGAGAACGCTCAGAGTTCACGAAACGAGGAAGCCGTCGTAGAAATTTAGGTGCAGCTGAGGGACCATCTCCTGATGCTCGCGCATACTCGGACTTTGGTTGTCGAGATTTGAATTGACCTCAGAACATGCATGCTAACTCTTTGAAATCAATGCCTCAGCTGCGGCCGATATGGGCGTGCCTCTACGTACTCTTCCTCACCTCTGCCTGTGGGGACGATACGTCTACCTCCGTTGGAGGAGACGGCGGAGTAAGTTCTGAGCTCTGCGTACCAGATGAAGCCTCCTTCGATACGGTGGCACTACCGGTGATCACGAGCCGCTGCAGCCAGTGCCACGGGGATCCACCTCAGTTTGGGGCGCCGTTTTCGCTACTGGAATACGACCCGCTCGTAGTGGGAAGCGCCGATGCGCGCATCGTCGATCGTATCGCGCTGCGGGTCTCTGAAGGTACAATGCCTCCGGTCGGAGCTGCGCAACCGACGGTTGAGGAGCGAAATACCCTCGTGCAGTGGGCCTCTTGCGGTGACGAGACGGTGGGCAAAAAGACCGGCACCATCGTGAATCGAGAGCCCTTTGTCAGCCCGGGCACGGCGCCCAGCGACGCCCTGGAGGTGGATCTCACCGCTGGGGAATTTGAGGTTGGGGCAAATCTTATCGACGACTATCAAGAGTTCTTCTTCGATGGCATCGTCGATCGCGAGCTCTTCGTCCAGCGCCTTGAGGCGATCGTCGACGAGAGCCAGGTCATCCACCACCTCACTTTGGAGCGGGCGCGGCAAGACGGGGCGATGCGCTACCTCTACACCTGGGCGCCCGGAACCGGCGCCTTCCAGTTTCCCGATGGAGGCGTGCGGATCAGGCCGACAGATCAGCTTCGGCTCGAGATTCACTACAACAACGGCACGGGTGAACGGGGCGTGCGCGATTCTTCAGGCGTGCGACTTTTTCTCGGGGAGCCGGGCGGCACCGAATACCTGATGGCCGACCCGGGTCCGGGGACGTCCGGGTGGACAGTGGCCCCGCGAAGCGAGGGCTCAGCGGAATCCACCTGCGAGGTCAGCCAGTCTGTGCAGGTGCTGGCTACGATGCCCCACATGCACGAAATCGGGGACTACTTTGAAATCTTGGTCGATGGGCAAACCGAGCTCCGGCTCGATGGCTGGTCCTTTGAAAACCAGCTGTTCTACCAGTTTCCACTCGAGCTCAATGCAGGGCAAGAACTCACGGTTCGCTGTGGATTCTTCAATCCTGGCTCAACCACCGTCACCGCAGGCCTTCGCACCGAAGACGAAATGTGCTTTGCCTTTACCTACATTACCCCTGCGCTTGAGGACTTTTGTCTCTGAACTCGACCCGTTCAGAGCGACCGACTGCGACATAAGGCTCCCGCGCTGACTGCGCCCATCGCGCTCATGCTGCGGATGCAAAGTGTATTCACTGCATGGATAAGACGTATATCCACCCAGTACATGTGCATCAAAGCCATTCATCAGCTAAGTTGTTTTATGCCTTTTCGAGGTCCACACCGCCGTTTTCGACCAGGAGACTTGGTGTACGGTCTGAATTTGGACTTTAAATACCCAGAACTGGAACGCATCTTTTGTTTACCGCCTGGTCTGCTGAGTACCAGAATACGGAATCAGTTTCTAGCGCAAGTATATCCCAACTGGGAGCGAGAAAAACTCTATGTGTTTATTGATCAATACAATCGTCGTTTTCTTGCTGTAGAGCCCTCCGCAAAACAGATCCCCATCGATCAGAGACCTGACCCTCAGTTGAAAACAATAAACTTCAACTACAACAAAACCGAACGACCCAGCGGCCTTCCTCCACATGTACAGGAGTTCCGCAACTACCTCGAATCGGTCCCGGGCAGAGATCCGCGTGAGGTCCCTTTGCCTGTGCACAGGCCGGCCCGCATACGACGGGCCTGCAAGGGAGGAATCGAGTGGATTTTGCAGCCCGGCAATGAGCGCCATATCCATTTCATCTTAGAGGGCATAGACCATCAAGCCGTCGTCGAAAAGAACGCGCGCGACGACAACACTCAAGTCACAGGCTATCTCACTCCTCAACTCAGGTTTATCGAAGATCCCAATCTAAAGATTCGAAACTATACGGGTAGCGAACTGCGATGGATCTTTCGCCACCGACGCGATCCTAGAGTGCAAGCAAAGGTTCAATTTTGGCGATATGTTGGCTGGCGATCCGTCTGGGGAGGGGACTCGTATGTGCCGTGCCCGCCTCCATGGGAGAAAGGTCCGAACAAAAAGTACTGGGATTGGTACGAACAGCGGCGCCGTAAGGATGGGAAGTCTGAGTATATGTATGCGCAGGAAGTGGGCTAAATCGAGAGCGTTGTTCTCCACCCTCGCCCTGCGAAGAGAGCCTTCTTTAGGCAATCAAAAGTCAGCCTTGCGAGTGGCCGCTCAATCTTGAGAATAAGCGACCACTGACAAGGCAGTTTTTGAAGTACGGCTGCCGGCAAGAATCCGAGGCTCTATTGGTAGCGTTTTTGACGCTAGAGTTCGCCGCTAGGGGGCAGAAAACCGGCCGGCAAGAGCGCCGTGTCGATCTCATGCATGACACCGTTCAACACCACGATATTCTTTCCGCCAGGGACGATGCGCGCAGCGGCAACGTTGTCCGGACCGCGGAACGTAGCTTGAACCTCCGGATTCTGGCTGAGGTCTTCAGCAGTCGCAGTGATGTCTTCACCGGTCTCGGTAGAAACTGGACCGTCCGCGACACTGGCAGCCAGAACAGGAGCCGAAAAACCCTGCCTATCAAATACATGCGTCAGCAACAAATCGCTGATTTCAGCAGCTGTAAAAATTGTCTCTATGGGATCGTCTAAACTGGACTCCAAATCCAGAAACGCAGCGTCGTTCGGGGCGAGCAGAGTCACAACTTCAGTGTCATTGCTAAGCAAGTCGAGCATGAAATTGGATGTTTCACTGCCGGATTCGGCGACCGCGCCGAGGAGCTCCGTAAAGCCCGCAGCAGCAGCCATCTCTGCGATGTTCGGCACCTCCAGCACTCGGTCGATTACGTGTATCACGCCGTTCGTCGCTTCAATCGTATCGACCACGTTGTACACCACGGCATCTCCCATCTGGCTGTTCAGGGTGATGGTCGAACCGCTAACCGACACATACAGTGAGTAATTGTTGCCGTTGGCATCTGTAGACAAGGTAGATAGGAAGGTACTTGCGCTTGGAGTCAATTCTCCACTGACTACGTGATACTGAAGCGCATTCGTCAACTCAGCGGTGTCTGTAGGAAATCCATCGATCCCCGTCGCGTTATCACTCGGTGCGAATACCGTATGCGGACCATCAACGTCTTCATCGAATCCACCGGTGAGACTCGCCGTGTCCAAGGCCGCAAGCAAAGCGCTGAAATTGTAATCGGTACTGTGGGTCAGCTCGTCGACGATCGTTTCCACTTGGTCAACGCTGCCGTCTACCTCCCCATCAGTCTCGGTTGCGCCATCGGTCTCGGTTGCGCCATCGGTCTCGGTTGCGCCATCGGTCTCGGTTGCGCCATCGGTCTCGGTTGCGCCATCAGTCTCGGTTGCGCCATCAGTCTCGGTTGCGCCATCAGTCTCGGGTCCACCATCAGCAGAATCACCGTCATCATCACTACATCCAACCATGAACAACATTGATGCGATCAAGCATCCTGCAAAAAGATTCCGTAATACCAACATCTCTGCGGTCCTCCTACCAAACTCCCTTTTGAGCTCGTCCTCAACGAACCCGAGAGCTACGGGCTCATGTCACTACCAGAGATGTGCATATATCCCTAGGGCTCTCGACAAAATCGAATCGACGATCTCATGGCCAGTCTACGTCCACTGCACGTACCTGCCACATTCACGCGGCCCCGATCAGTTCGGCGACCAGCCAGGCTCAAATCAGGACAGAGGCCCCGAGCATGTTCCTCGAAGACCCCTCCCACACTACCCGGCATGCGGATCCGAATCGGACAGTTCGGGGAGTTGAGGTCACACAAAGCCAAAAGCCGCTCGGATTGGGTTCCGAACGGCTTTTTGGTTGGTTTGTTTTCGGCCGCGGTTTCAGCTGATCAGCTGGTTGTGGATCAACTGAGCACTGATCAACGGACCGCTGTCAACTGAAGAGAGCCGCGGCTATTCGAGCGTTACTTATCGCTGCTTGGAGGAGCCGGCAGGAGAACGGCATTGATCTCGTGGATGACTCCGTTTTCCACCACGATGTCCTTACCCGCGGCGACTACCGTTGCGGCAGAGTCATTGCCATCACCCGCGAAAGTCGCTTGAACCATGGGATCCGCAGTGAGGTTTTCGGCAGTCGTAGTGAGGTCTTCCCCATTTGCGGTAGTCACGGTTCCGTTCGGCACGTCCGCAGCGAGTACCGGCGCGGTGCCGCTGAGGTCAAGTACGTGAAGCTGGAGAATGCTGTTGATTTCGGCGGCGGTGAACTCCACCTCGAGATCTCCCCCAAGTGCCGTTTCCGCGGCGAGGAACGCAGCGTTGTTTGGCGCGAGCAGGGTGATGACGTCAGCGTCGTCGCCGAGAAGCCCCGCGATGTCTGTGAGTCCTTCGCCCGCTGAGTTGCCCACTGCGTCGAGAAGCTCGGTGAAGCCGGCTGCGGTGGCCATCTCTGCGATGTTGGGCACGTCGAGCACCCGGTCGATCACGTGGATGACGCCGTTGTTTGCGTCGATCGTGTCCACCACGGTGTACACCACGGCGTCTCCCATCTGGCTGTTCAGCGTGATCACCGGGGACGTACCAGTGTTATCAACCCAGACGTAGAGCGAGTAGTTGTTTCCGGCTGCGTCCGTTGCGCTCGTGGGGAGGAAGGTGGTCTCGTCCGGAGTCAGGTCGCCAGCGACCACGTGATAGCCGATCGCTGTCGCCAGGTCGGCCGCTGCCGTCGGAAGCATGTCGATGCCCGTTGCGTCGTTGCTGGGAGCGAATACCGTGAGCGGCCCGTCGGTCTCTTCGTCCACCAATGCAAGGAGATTGGCGGTGTCTATTGCGTCGAGGAGCATGGAGAAGTTGTATTTCGTGCTGGTCGTGAGCAGGTCAGCGATCGTACCTGCTTCGATCGTGCTGGCGTCTGCTGCAGCGTCGATTTCGGCGTCCATCTCCATACCGCCGTCGGCGGTGTCGTCGTCATCATCATCTCCACATGCGACCATAAGCGACAGCGATGTCATCATGAGTGCTGTCAAGAGATTCCGTGCTGTAAGCATCATTTCAGTCCTCCTGCGAAAGCCCCGATGGGGTGTCTTTCGCCAATCCAATAAGCTGAAAAATCTAAGGAGAAACCCCGAAAGGCCTGCTCCGTTGATTCTCAGAAGCTTTTGCCCGTAAAACCCGTTAGTCGGTTTGTACGGAAATCGCAAGTTACATGGAGCCGACAGCGCGAACTGCCAAGCGCTTGCGAGCGTCGGTACGATACAAGAGTCACCCCTGGTTCATCTAGAGCAATTCAGGAGTCCCAGGCAGATGAAACGGCGCGGCATCGACCGAGGCAAGATCGAAGACCGGCCGCAAATCGGAGGGCCCCTCGATGTGCGGCGGCGGCACCAGGCCGAGCGAGTCTGCAAGCCAGCCCAAAGTACGCGCCCTCGACCAGCCCTTTTGACGGAGGCTCTGCAGGGTGGCTCCTCCATGCCGCTTCGACAGTTTCACCCCGTCACCCCCGAGCACCAGAGGCACGTGAAGGAAGCGGGGCACGGGTAGGGATAGGGCCCGGTAAAGGGCGATCTGGCGCGGCGTCGAGTCCAGCAAGTCTTCTCCACGAACTACCTCGGTGATCTTCATTTCTGCATCGTCAACAACTACGGCCAGCTGATACGAAAAAAGGCCGTCGGCACGTCTTACGACAAAGTCACCAGGCACCTTCCCTTCCGGGATGGGTCCGCAAAACAGATCGGTGAACCCGGGGGAGCGCTCGGGCATCCGGAAGCGGTAGGCCATCGGCCCCTTCGATCGCTTGGGACCGTTGCGGCAGGTGCCGGGATAGGCTTGGGTTTTGGCAAGGCCGTGGGGGGCATTGGCGATCGCTTCAGCGACGTCCTTGCGGGAGCAGCTGCAGGGATAGACCGCCCCCATCGAGACCAGGCGCTGAAACGCCTCCTCGTAACGGTCGATTCTTTCGGACTGCCGGTAGGGGCCGAAGGCGCCCCCGAGATCGCCCCCCTCAGCCCAAGATAGGCCCAGCCAGCGCAGGTCTTCGTAGATGGCCGCTTCGAACTCCACACGAGACCGGAGCGGATCGAGGTCTTCGATCCGGAGCACCAGGTCACCGCCCTGATCAAGGGCCCGGAGGTAGGCGATAAGTGCAGTGCGCGCATGACCTAGGTGGAGCCTGCCGGTGGGCGACGGGGCGAGACGGGAGCGGTAGGCAGACTTGCATGCAGGCATCGAGTATGGCTTTGTATCAACCTTATGCGGGGCCGCCACGACACTGCCGGGTGCTTTCCGACGGGGCGACACTACCCGGGCATCGCGGAACGGATCGCCCAGGCGATCGATCGCGTGGAGGGGCTGTGCGAGGCCTTCGATGCGGCTGCACCTTGGCGAACGCTGCCGTTTGCGGTGCTCGACTTTGAAACCACGGGTCGAGACCCTCAGCTCGACCGGGTCGTCGAGATCGGCATCGTCTGTTTTTCGGACGGGGTGCGTACCGAGCGCTACGAGCAGCTGATCAACCCCGGCAGGGAAATCCCGGAGGAAGCCAAGAACGTACACGGCATCTCCAACGAGGACGTGCGCGGAGCCCCACGCTTTGGCGACGTGGTTGGACGCGTCTTTGAGCTGCTTCAGGGTCACCTGCCCGTCGCGTACAATGCGGCCTTCGACCGAGGCTTTTTGCTGGCCGAATGCCAACGCAACCGAGACACCTCGCGAGACACGGAACCGCCGCCCGCGCTGATCGAAGACGTGGTGTGGATCGACCCTCTGGTGTGGGCCCGCGAAATCCTCAAGGGGCAGCGCAGTCGCAAGTTGGCCGCGGTCGCAAAGTACTTTGGAGTCGATCTCTCACAGGCCCACCGAGCTGCAGGAGACGCTCAGGCGACCGGCGAAGTGCTTTTGGCGATGGCGGACCAAATGCCGAGCAGCTACGGGGAGCTCATTCGACTGCAGCGTTCCTACGCCGCTCGGCAAGAGCATGCGATGTCGTTCTGGCGTCGCGGCTGAGCGGGTGGAGACAGGACGCGCAGGTGGAGACGCCACATGCAGGCTGAGACGAAACCCCAAATCGCATCGCGACATCTATGGCTTTATTTCGGGCTGAGCTGCTCAGGCAGCTGGTCTCTCTGTGCCGTCTTCTACCTGCAGGGGGTCGAATGGGGCTCCCCCGCCTCTCGATTTCTAGGCATCCTCTACACGGTATGCCCCTGCGTAGCGGCTCTGATCGTGCAGGGTCCCGTCCGAAAGCGACCGATCCTCCAGCCTTTTGGACTTCGGGCGGGCTCAAAGATCTGGGTCTGGTTGCCGCTCGCCTCTCTTTTACCGCTCGGCATCGCCATGCTCACCTTGATGCTTTCGGCGTTGCTACCCAGCCTCGAGGTCGCCTGGACTACGGAAGCCTGGGTCGCGCTCAACTCCGGATCGGTTCCGGCGGAGAAGCGAACGGAGTTTCTAGAGGCGATCCGCGCGATGCCGGTGCATCCGGGTGTGGCTCAGAGCATACAGGCCGTGCTGGTCGGGCTCACCATCAACGCGGCGCTCTGTCTGTTTGAGGAACTCGGCTGGCGTGGGTTTCTCTACCAGCAGCCCGCAACACCTCGATACCAGTTCGCGCGAGTGGGTCTGCTCTGGGGCCTGTGGCACGTGCCTTTGGTGCTCTACGGACATCTCTACCCTCAAAATCCATGGCCGGGGGCCGCCTTGATCTTTCTCGCAACCCTAGCGCAAAGCGTGATCCTCGATGTGCTGCGTCGCAGCAGCGGCTCTATCGTGCCTGTGGTGGTGTTCCGCGGCACGCTGATGGCGATGATGCCGATCATCGGGCTTGCAAGTCCGATCCCGACGGCCCCCCGAGGCCTGATCGGCGGCGGCACCGATCTGCATACGGGAATCACCGGCGCTCCAGGAATCGCAGCGACAGCCCTCATCGGCGCCCTTCTCGTTATCTATGTCAAACGCCAAGCATCAAAGTCACGGCCCGCTTCCGCACCATCAACCCTGTGACGTCGTGACGGATCCGGGCTAGGCCCGCTGGGCCGAGGAGGAGGAGGGTACGAGTCGGTACCTGACGACGAGGCGCAAGGCGGCAAGCGGTCGTTCAGGCCTAGCGACCACCACCCCCCAGCGGGCCTAGGTTGGTCGAAACAGCCAGCGCCCCGGAAGCGCAGGAGCGCAGGAGTATTTACGATACTTCGAACGTCGAGCATGGGAGGTAAGCAGGCGTTCAGGCCTAGCGACCACCACCCCCCCAGCGGGGCCTAGGTTGGTCGAAACAGCCAGCGCCCCGCACGCGCAGGCGCGCAGGAGTATTTACGATACTTCAAGCGACGAGCATGGGAGGTAAGCAGGCGTTCAGGCCTAGCGAGTAACCCCCCCAGCGGGCCTAGGTTGGTCGAAACAGCCAGCGCCCCGGAAGCGCAGGAGCG
>JBCCEA010000057.1:0-15911 GCA_039030515.1 Myxococcota bacterium
CTACTGCGCTCCTGTGCTTCCGGGGCGCTAGCTGTTTCGACCAACCTAAGCCCGCGGGGGGGTGGTGAGTGAGTCGGCCCAAACAGCTGCTTTCCTCCCATGCTCGGAGCTTGAAGTAGCCAAACTACTACTGCGCTCCTGTGCTTCCGGGGCGCTAGCTGTTTCGACCAACCTAAGCCCGCTGGGGCGAGGAGGAGGGTACACATTGGTACCTGACGACGAGGCGCAAGGTGGTAGCGGCGCTATGGCGTGCCTGGGCGGTCGCGGGCTAGGGGGTCTGAATCGCCGTAGACGCAGTCCCACTAGCGCCGTCACCGGGACCCAGCCGCTCAAAGATTGCACTGACCACGGTTTCCATATCCGCCTCGACCAGGCCGAGAAGCTGGGCGCCGCGGACGACACGAAGGTCGGCAACCCTTCGCTCGACGTCTCCGCTTGGAAAGCCTTGCTGCTCTGCCAAAGCATTGGCGAAACAAATCACGTTCGAGACCGACCCGGCCGCCGAGTCGTCGAAATCGTTGCCTCGACGAATCGCGGTGACTACCTGCGCCGGTAAATTCCAAGAGCTCGCGAGACTCTCACCGATGGCGCAAAAACAAGACTCGACGACATTTTGCCAGACGGAGGAGGTCATCCACTTGCTGTCTTCGCGCGTGATCATGCGTTCCGCCTCCAGCAGGAGCGCTCCGACGATCGGTTTGCCGGCCTCATGAAGCAGACCGGCGATGTAGGCCTGCTCGGGCTCACTTGCCCCGATTCGTTGCGCTGTTTTTCGCGCTGCGGTCGCAACAGCGATCGAATGCTTCCAGATTCCCTGAAAAGACTGACGAATGCGGGGATTCTTTGAGTTGAAGACGGTGACCGCCGAAGCCTCGATCAAAATAGATTCGAGCTGGCGACTTCCGAGTCGTGAGGCGGCCTGCTCTAGAGTGTTGGCTCGCGTGGCCCCTCCATAAATGGCGCTATTGGCCCGCCGCAGCACCAGGCTCGCCAACATAGGGTCGCCCTCCAGTGCATTGGATACCTGGCTGTAGGTAAACTGAGGCCTCCGCAGAACGTTGAGACAATTAATGGCGGCCGACGGCATGACCGGAAGCTTGAGGCGACCGCCTTCCAAACGTTCGATCACGATGTTTTCGAGCTTGCCCGCAACCCGCTTGGGCTCGGCCACGGTGACCAGCTTCTCCTGGTCTAGATCCTCGTCGATCTCGTCTGGAACTTCGTCGAAGGGCTCCTCAAGCGGCGCTAGAGCGCCCTCAGACTTGAGTGGTTCCGAAGGCGTTTTTATCGCCGAGGCCCCAGGAGAGGCCGATTCCGATTCGAATGCATCCGGTCCGTCTTGCAAGGCCGCACGCAGGGTCGCCATCGACTCAAAGCGATCCTCTGGACGCTTGGCCAGGGTTCTCAGCACGAGTTGCTCTAACCAGGGAGAGACTTCCTGACGATGCTCGCGGAGCGGCTTCGGAGTTTCGCTGCAGTGGGCGAGTACGAGCTGGCCTAGGTGTTCGCTGGTAAACGGTACCGTGCCGGTAAGCATCTCGTAGCAAACGATCCCGAGGGAGTAGACGTCGGAGCGATGATCGAGATCTGCCGAACCGATGGCTTGCTCCGGCGACATATACCCTGGGGTACCGATCAACGTGCCGGGGATGGTCCGCCCTCCGGTTTCTTCTCGGACGAGTTTGGCGATACCAAAATCGAGCACTTTGACGAAGTTGGGATAGTCAGGATGGTTGGTCAGGAAGATATTTTCAGGCTTGAGATCTCGGTGAACTACGCCCTTTTCATGGGCAGCACCGACGGCCGCGGCAATCTGCATCACCATCGCAACGACATCTTCCTCCGGCAGCGGACCGAGACGCGCCATCCTCTCCTGCAGGGTTTCCCCCTCGAGGAGCTCCATGACGATGTAGTAGCGCTCTTCAAGCTGACCGAAATCGGTGATTTCAACGATGTTCGGATGCCGAATCTCGTTGACTGACCGCGCTTCCGCTAAAAATCGCTCGACCACTTCGGCATTGGCGGAAAATTCACTCCGAATGAACTTGATGGCAGCACGTCTGGCGATGGTGGTGTGCTCTGCGAAAAACACTTCACCCATCCCGCCGGCACCAAGCTCGGTGACGATCCGATAACTACCAACGATGCTGCCGTTCTCAAGCATATCCAGCGGGCCGATATTCTGCGAGATGTAGTCGATTGTCGGACCTAGGATGCGCCAATCGAAAGCATCTCTCGGTACTATCTCATACTCCGAGCTGCCTACGCATCAGAGGATCGGTCGTTTGACTGCAACCTTGAGCCATGCGCTACGTGCCCATCTCGTCTTCACTAGGTCTCACCGTGTTCATCAAATCCCAATCTGCTGGGGTACTGGGATACCCGCATGATGAACTTGGCTAAAGACTCGCAGAAATGCCCCCCCACTCGATGCGGGACCTGGTTTGCAGAGACTGACCGGAGTCTGAAGGGTCGATGTTCTGAAACGTCTGCGGAGGCGAGCGCGTGAAGCAGGGTAAAGACCAAACTCGGATCCAACTGTGTTTCTCTCTGTTCCACCGGCGGCGTCTGCAGTCTCGGCACAACAGGGCGACTATGGACAGGACCCCTCGTTCCTGGGACCCGCGCCTTCAGGGCAGATCTAGGGAGCAACACGGGTCCGGAAGGCAGGGCAAAGCCAGGCAAAAAGGCAGGGTCAAGAGGCGGAACGGATCCAAAACACTCCACAAAATCGACAGGCAGGGCACATAGTCGCCGGCGAATTTCCTCAAGCCGGGGGATCAAGATACTCGAGTCGATAAACCACGCAGGCCAAAAACCAAAGCATTCTCGGACGGCTCTTTGGAGTCTGGATTGTAGTTCTGGGGAGCGCGAGGATGCTTGGACGATCTCGAGGGTCAGATCGATGCGTCTTTTGGCTTCATGCCCAGCCACCTCAGCCAAATTTTTTAGATAAGGCTCGGGTAGTGGAACCTCAGACTGACTTAGAAACTGATGAGGCAGGATGCGACGCCAGGGTCGCCCATAGGGTTCTTGAACCGCAAACACATTGAGTTCGTCATCGGGCGACACCAAGCCTGGAATGAGACGTTCCTGTCTAGGACTTGTAGGATCCGAGAATCCAACGCTCCGAACCGGTGGTCCGCACGAAGCCTCTAATGCGACATGTCCCCACGCTGGCTCCATGGAAGGCGTGTCTTCTTGGTTGAAGGCGATGAGCGCCAAACGGTTCACGCAGTGTCTTAAGCAGCACTCTGAGTAGCTCAGAGTGCTGTCGACAAAATCGATCACTTGTTTCGCTGTTTGGGGGTTTGCGCGATTCGAGGTCTTTTGGACGTACCCTAACGTCCACTGCCTCTCCTTATAAGCAAGATCACGCACTCGAGAGACAACTGAATTAATCGCTTTGCGAAGCAGGACCGTGGATTGCGTCATTGGGTCTTGAGCGCCGAGATTGTTTGTATCAGATGCATCGTCCAGGGCGTCATCTCCGACTCGAAAATAAAATCGAAAGCCGTTTTCGGTTTTGACGATAGCGCCTTTTGGTTTACCGAGCGGAGACAGGTCTGTGTCGGGATGTTCCGCTTGCCGCCAAGACCTACTCGCGTTTTGTTTGCTACTCGCAGCCCAGCTCAATCTGCGAAGAGTCGATTCTTTGCGAGTGCACCGAACCACGTGATGCAACTCGCACCGAATTGTAGAACCATCAGACATCTCGTCGGCTCGCAACCCGAGCTTCTGGGTCATCTTGACGGACGAAAAAACCCATGCTTGCAGCAGTCCCTCGTTCCAGTCGAGAATGTTTTCCAGATTTTCGACATACCTCCCATCCTTGAAACCATGCGGGGCAGCGGATGAGGTTCCGACTGGGCGAAAAGCCGTCCCTGTTTGAGGGAGACAGCACAGCCGCTCGAACAAGGGGAGCGAACTCCGACACGAATCAGTCGAGCCAGAGGTAAAGGGGTGCTGTGGCTGTGAAGGCGGAAGACATTCGAGGATCCGGACTTGAGTCGATTGGCGTGCACTCAGAGCATGAGGTGGACGCCCATTGGAATGGGTTGGGCACGCTTTGGAGCGGTTGTCATTGGGAGGCGGAACCGACAGTGGATCCCGCTTTGAGCACGTCGCCACACCGGACCGAAACACGCTTGCCCGATTGGATAGCGCGCCTTGCGCATCGAGTAGCGATTTGAGAGCCGCCTTGAGGGGAGAAAACTGATAAAGATGCGTTTTTTGTTGTTCTCGGAACCGACAACACCGATCGATAAAACACTTCACAGAAACGTCAAAGGCAGCCCAGGCGGAAGAAGAAGAGATCCTTAGGCTCCCCATCGGTCCGCTACGCTTGGCACTATCGACAAACTTCGACGACCACACGTAAAAGCAAACTGCGAGTTCGCCAAAAATGCGTAGACGCTCCAGATTCAGATGCGAAGAGTCTCGCTGCAAAGAAGAGCTCGCCGCGCGATAGCAATCGAAGAGCTGGTCCATAATTCTTATAGGGTTGTAGTCCTTGGTTTCGTAGATGGGTAAACCGCTTGAATATGATTGAAATAGGATAAGACGATCACGCACTTCTCGACCGAGAGTAAGAAAGCTGTCAAGACGGCGAAGCGGGGAGTCTGGACGAATCACGTCACCGAAGAGACATCTGTGCAAATCAGTCCAAGCAGCTTCGAGCTCCGTCGAATCTGGACTTGTGAGTTGTGAAAGGCTGAGCGGACCGTACTGCATATTCGTCATGTCTACGTATTCGCCCAAGCCTTCCTATTAATTTGCTTGTTAATCGCTCGTGGTGCCCCATTCGAGGACGAACTGAGTCACGTTCTTGGGTGAAATTCGCTCCCTCATCATCTCGCTAGTTAAGTTCCATCGGAGCACCTTAGTCGCGAGTGCAAAGATTAGTTCACGGACGAAACGTGGCTCCAAATCAGGCTGACCGTGGCTGTACGACGTATGCTCAGCAGAGGCTTGCTCATCTCGCTGATATTGGGCAACTTGGTCGATCATTCCTTGCAGACTATGTTGCAGTTTCGGAGTGTCGTTAGCGCCCTTGAAGTAGTGAGGCATCATATGGGGATTACGAGTCAGTGTATTTTTCGCAGACTGCATCTGTGCGATGGCCAGATCGCCTGCGAGCAGGACCATTTGCTTGATGTGTTCGCTTTCAAATCCTCTCTGACCAATCGACGAGCCTTCAGGGATCCACGAAGGCGGAGGCGTCCCCTCTGTAGCGTAGGGACCGGCATTGGGCAGGATCCAGCGTATCGAAGTGCTTACTAGACCATAAGCTTGTGGTGCGGCAGCGCCGCTCGTTGGTGCCAGGCTATTACTTGGTGGCAGCTCGCTCGTAAAACGAACACTTTTCGAGGCGGGGTAAGTTCGAGGGTCATGGCTATTGAGCTGCCTGCGCGAACGTTCGGCTTGACGATGAAGTGTACCTGCTGGATTGCCGCGAGGCTCTGTGCGTTCTGTCGCGATATGACTTCTTAAGGCAGAGGCAAAACGACATGCGGACTTGTTCAGAATTATCGCCGCGTCCCGGAGCTCGGAAAGGACGCCTCGCTGTTCGTTTGTGAGATGGGCTTTTTTTCGACCTGCAGCTTTAGCCAGAAAAAGAGTCAGATCCTTTATCGGTATCGAAAGAGACACGATCGCCTGAATAAGGGCGCTCGACCTATCGTGCAATAAGCTCATCCATTCCGGACTGCACTCTGGCCGGCCCGCTGCATCGCTAAAGCGGCAGAACATGATCGCCCTGCGGGCACCCTCAACAGTTTCCACCAGTGCCACTGATCCGGTCAGATCACGTGGGAGAAAATCGCTGATGCTGGAGACAGGTTGCTTGTAATCGCGTTTAGGGTCGAATTCCTGCACCCGATCATCGGTATCGCTCCAAGGATTCCTCATCGCCTTTCCGGCAGTCCACCTGAATGAATGGAAACCATCGCACTTGGGATCTCTCACCATGAAAGCGTCGAGATTGTAGTTTATCGTTCGGTCCGCAATTCGTTTGGGGAGCGAGAGACATTTAAACTCGATCGGTACCGACCAACGCTCGACCCAGGGAGAGGAAATCCACGCACGCCTGAACGCCTGAAAATCACTGAGTGATCCTAGTATCATTGAACTCGACACCCCTATCGCAGGGGGGAGGTTATGCGCTTCACCCAACCAAAGAAGACCCTCAGTGAGGCAGAGTAGTTGCTCCGCACTCTGGCTCACTATAGTTGATTGTCCGCCCTGGGCACTTCCAGCCCCAGCATGCTGCCATTGTGGCCCAATCGGAGTCTGTGACGGCGGCGGTGGAGCTTTGTATTTTAACAAGCAATCGCGGAAGTATTCTGCATGAATCTCGGTTAGCAGCCGGGCCCCTAAAAGCGAGACGCGAGGCAACCTCAGTTTCGGTTTCCCCTCGGTGGGGCGACGCGGAGGCGAAGATGCCTTCCCGCAGTCCACATCGAGCTCAGACAAAAGAAGAACCAGGCAATGCTGAATCTCAGTTAGGCGTGTATGTTGAGGACTGAGTGACTGCTGACTAAGAGCCTGGGCATCGCGGGCGAAGTGAGACGCCTGAGCCGAGTGAGGAGCATGGCCTATGCCCTTTTCAAGAGTGCCGAGTTGCTCTCTGACGCTTTTGTATATCGACAGCAGCTTTGTAAGCAGCTCGTGCATTGACTGGATCAGCTGTGAACTTGCCGAGTCAGACTCCGGATATTCTTCCTTCTCAGCTACCCATTCAATCCATTTGTCGAATGAATCACTCAGTTGATTCAACTCACTTTGCAAAGTGGGGCTATTCGGTGTGCCCTCTAAACAACACTGTTTGGCTAAGTCGAGTAGAGCGTTCCAAACACGCTTCAGCACTTCTGATCGCCTATTCTGTGATCGCCTATTCTGCGGGCTCATCATCGTGAGGCTGACTGAAACGGCAGGCAGCAATGCAGCGACTGTCGAGATGCCAGCGATCTATCGCGACTCATACGAGCACTCGATTTCACAGCAGAAGTCGCTTCCACAAAAGTCGGGTGCGGTATGTCGACAACGCTCGAGACGTTTCGTTATTCATGAGGCTTACACACTCTAAGGCCTAATCTAGCATCGAATATCGGAAGCGCGAACGGCGCTCTCTTGGTGCGTAGTGAGAGAAACGCTAGGCAGCGCGACCACCGGCCGGGACTTATCGGGCAGGCGCGAAGCTCCGCAGCCGCCTTGCGAACCTGAGCATCGCAGATCGAGAGCCCGGCAACCGCGGGACCGTCAGGGCATCAAGACTGCCCCGACTGGTCGAGACTCTTGGAATTTGGCCGGTAGCCTGAAGACCAACCGGACGATCGGCCCGCAGAATGCGATTCCGGTTGGGGCGAATAGACCCCAGTGATCCCATCGAATGCGCACCTACACCTGCAGGGCCAAATGAAGATGTATTTCAGTCGATTACAGATATCGCGAACCTGAGACTGGGGTGAGAAAACTCCACCCGTGCACACGAGTGACCAATAAAGTAGCCGCTTATTTATAATTCGATTCCTGCCCACGGCGCAATAAGCGCGCTATAGTACCTATTCAAGCGATTCGAATGCTCAGAATCCGACTGAAACCCGAGACAAAAAGATACTTAGGCGTCAATAACGCGCGAATAAACACAAAATTGTGATTTACGAAACTCGATCCTCTCACAAGACCGTAAGACCTCCTATAGTTTGCAAGATGTTGCGGAAGATTCCGTCGTTGAGCGTCGTTGCAGCCAGCCTTTTGGCAGCCAGCGGATGCGCTTCGTCATCTTCTGCGCGGCCATTGGGGCAGCCACACACGGCAACTAGAGTTGAGATGCCGCGGTTTTCTCGTTGGACCAATGAGGCCGCGGAAGGCATCGGCCATATCGATTTTGGAATCCTCCTCGTCGACCACTGGGAGTGGACGATGGAGCAGTACCCGGTCACGGCGACCCAACATGGCGACCGGCGTTATGACGATCGCCTGCGAGACGCTTCTCATCAGGCGATCCAGACGCGACACGGGGCTCGGCTGAGGTTTCTTGAGCGGACACAAGCGATCAACCCGACCGAGTTCGAAAGTGAGCTCGAGCGATTTACCTTCGCACTCTTTCGGGAACGACTCCAAGCCGAGGTCGACGCTGAGATTTGCGCTCTCGACACCTGGAGCCTCAACGCCTTCAACAACGTACTGCGGGAAATCGACCAGCTACGCACCTTCCACCATATCGCCACCCCTTACGATGCACGAAGTCTGGTGGCTCGGTACCGGGCCGTTCCCCGATACTTGCGGCAGCGTATCGACCAGCTGAACCGAGGACGACGCGAAGGCCGCCTAGCGAGTGCAAAAACAATCGAGAACATCGTGGCGCTGCTCCGAGGGCAGCTAGCCGTCCCGTTCGAGCAATGGGTTTTGCTGGAACCGCTCACCCGAGACCATCCCACCTGGCCCTACGCGGCGCGCACGGGTTTTGTGCACGACCTCACCGTGGCGGTCCGCGATCATGTGATCCCCTCTGTCGAGGAATACGCCAACTTCTTAGAGTTTGAGCTTCTGCCGTCCGCACGCGAGCTGGTGCAGACAGAGGGCTTGACCGGACTGCCCGAGGGAGAAGCCTGTTACGCGTCTCTCATCCGACTGTTCACTGGGCAAAATACGTCCGCCCAAGAATTGCACCGAGTGGGAACCGAGGAGATCGAGCGAATTCACGCCGAGATCGCAGACCTCGGGCAAGATCTCTTTGGAATCTCCGCACCAGCAGAAGTGCTGGAGCACCTGCGATCCGACCGCTCTCTTTTTTTTGAAAGCGAAGAGGAAATCGAGGCGACTACCCGCGCTGCAGTGGCCGCTGCTACCTCCAGAGCGACGGCGTTCTTCGATGCCCTGCCCACAACACCCCTCGTAGTGCAGCGGATACCCGACTATGAAGCGCCGTACACGGCGATTGGGTACTACCGGGCCCCCAATCCCGACGGCACCAAGCCGGGCGAGTTCTTCATCAACACCTTCGACCCCAGTCGACGTCCTCGATATGCAACCGAGGTTCTCGCGTATCACGAGTCGATCCCAGGACATCATCTGCAGGTAGCGATCGCCCAAGAGCTTCAGGCACTTCCGGCGTTCCGTCGCCATGCAGAACTCACCGTCTTTGGCGAGGGTTGGGCGCTGTACACCGAGCGGCTAGCGGATGAAATGGGTCTTTATTCTTCTGCCCTCGATCGCATGGGCATGCTGGCGTTTGACGCTTGGCGCGCGGCCCGGCTGGTGGTCGACACGGGACTGCACTCCTTTGGTTGGACCCGAGAGGAAGCTGTCGACTACCTCACTCAACACACGGCGCTTCCCTTGGCCACGGCTGAAAACGAAGTGGACCGGTATATTTCTTGGCCTGGACACGCCCTAGCCTACAAGGTGGGTCAACTGGCGATATTGCGACTTCGTGACGAAGCCGTGCGCACGCTCGGACCCTACTTTGACATTCGCAAGTTTCACACCGCTGTCCTCGGCGGCGGACCGGTCACCATCCCTCTGCTCGAGCGAAGAGTGCACGCCTGGATCGCCCGAGAACAGCGAAGAAATCAGCAAACGGGACACGCCGCAAGCGTATGGGGAGTTCGGCTGGGACGCAGCGTGCAGGCTGAATCCAAGGAAACCGGATTTTAGAGACGCTTCCGTTGCAGCCTTGCTAGGGCCTCGTAAGGTGGTCGGCGATGGACCGTCGAACGAAGGCCCTCAAGGCCTGGTTTGGGCTCGATAGCTTTCGCCCGTGGCAGCGGGAGGCGATCGACGCGCTCCTCGACGGGGATGGACGCGTGCTCCTAGTCGCTCCAACCGGAGGCGGCAAAAGCCTATGCTATCAGTTTCCGGCGACCCAGCTCGAGGGGATCACCCTGGTCGTTTCGCCACTGATCGCTTTGATGGAGGATCAAGTCTGCAGCCTTTCCTCCCGAGGCATCGACGCGACCTACCTCGCATCTACACTTTCTTCTGAAGTGCAAAAAGAAAGACTCCGCGAGGTGCGAAACGGGACCTACAAGCTCGTCTATCTTTCGCCCGAGCGACTCGCCAACAGCTTCACGCTAGACACTCTTTGCACCCTGCCAGTCTCGCTTATGGCGATCGATGAGGCCCACTGCATTGCTCAGTGGGGCCACGACTTTCGCCCGGACTATCTGCGGATTGGCACGGTGCTCGAGCAACTTGCACCAAAGCGCGTGCTCGCGTGTACCGCGACCGCGACTCCGCTGGTCAGAGAAGAGATTCTGAAGCGTTTGAGTCTGCCCGGAGCGACCACCACCACGGTTTTGCGCGGATTCG
Organism: Myxococcota bacterium; assembly: GCA_039030515.1. Classification (GTDB taxonomy): domain Bacteria; phylum Myxococcota_A; class Polyangia; order Polyangiales; family Houyiibacteriaceae; genus JBCCEA01. Next base: position 10,315 of record JBCCEA010000057.1, read on the forward strand.
CAAGGCCAAACCTCCATCTTTCTGCACGTGAACTCGAGTCCAAAAAAGAGCGTCATCATGAAATGCAGCGCGCGATCGCGGACTTTCTCGGCAGCCCGAAGGCACCCAAGGGCGGAGCGATCGTGTACGCGGGCACCCGCAAGCTTACCGAAGAGCTCGCCTCCGTACTGAGTGCGTCGGGGTACAAAAGCGCCGCATACCACGCGGGTCTTGATCCAACGCTCCGGTCCCGCGTCAATCAGGAGTTCAAAAGTGGAATCCTCGATATCGTTTGCGCGACGAGTGCATTTGGAATGGGCATCGACCGCTCGGATATCCGGGCAGTCATTCACGTCACCGCACCTGGATCGATCGAAGAATACTACCAGGAGGTCGGCCGAGCAGGACGAGACGGGCAGCCAGCGCACGGCCTTTTGATCACCGGCAGTTCGGATCTCGGTCTGCGGAAACGATTGATCGAGCTCGGTTCGGACGCCCGAAGAGGCGAGCAGCAGTGGGGGCTCTTCCTAGACTTGCTGCGCTACGTTGAGGCGGGCAGCTGCCGACACGACTTTATCCTCCGCTATTTCGAAGATGAGCAAGAAACCCTCGGTGGCTGCGGGCATTGCGACATCTGTGAACGACTCGAGAGAAGTGACTTAGAAGAGCATTCGGTCGAAGAGGTGAGCCGAATCGCACGTCAAGCACTCTCGGCAGTGGCTCGGGCTCGCGGTCGAGCCGGGCTTCGTGCGGTCGCCGACATGCTTCATGGATCGAGCAGCAAACGGCTCCAAGAACGTGGACTTCGAGACCTCAGCACCTACGGACTTCTTGCTGAATATCCGGTCGAATGGATCTCTCGGCTTCTCCGCAGACTGGTCACGGCGGGCTGGATCGATGTGCGCGGGGATCAGTTTCCGGTTCCCTTTCTGAGCCGAAAGGGAATCGCGGTGATGAAGGGGGAGCAACCGGCAAAGCTGGTCTTGCCCGAACACCGCTCGAAACGTTCAAGCACCACGAACAACGCGAAATCCAGCGCACCAAAGTTCACCTTGCCCCCAAACGCAGAGCCAACGTTCGAGCGACTGCGGCAGCTGCGCCTGGAGCTCGCCAAGGAAAAGGGCGTCCCCCCCTATATCGTCTGCCACGATCGAACGCTTGCTGAGATGGCGACGGTGTTGCCCAAAACCCTAGCCGAGCTCGCCACCGTCAAAGGGATGGGACCTTCGCGCCTCGAGGAATTCGGCGATCGATTCCTTGGCACTCTGCGTGCAGTGCAGGTCGAACAAAACATGCAAGCCTAAAACGAAACCTGCAGGCCTGAGAAGTCCGGCAGCGTTCAGAGTCCATAGCTCGCCCGCAACGCTTCATCTCGCTGCGAAAGCGCCTTTGCAAGCTCGACCACGACGCGGCACTGCTTCACGGTGGCGTCATCCTGCATCTTGCCCTCGATCATGACGGCTCCAGTACCGTCACCCATCGCCTCGATCACCTTCATCGCCCAGTGCACCTCGTCGACGGGAGGACTGAACACCTTACGGGCGATGCCGATCTGAACCGGATGAAGCGACCAGGCTCCAACGCAGCCAAGAAGAAACGCGTTACGGAACTGATCCTCACACGCCAGCGTGTCCCGGATGTCGCCAAAGGGGCCGTAATACGGGAGGATTCCGTGGGCAGCGCAGGCGTCAACCATGCGCGCCATCGTGTAGTGCCACAAATCCTGCAGATAGGCTGGACGGTTCGCGTCCGGCTCTTGCGCGTTCGGATCTGCGCGAACTACGTATCCCGGATGCCCTCCTCCAACCCGAGTCGTCTTCATCCGCCGAGACGCCGCCAGATCCGCTGGCCCGAGGCTCAGGCCTTGCATGCGGGGACTCGCACCGCAGATCTCCTCGACATTCGCCACCCCGAGGGCAGTCTCTAAGATCGCATGTACCAAAATAGGTTTCTTCAGGCCTGCTCGAGCCTCTAGCTGTGCGAGCAAACGATCGATGAAATGGATGTCCCAGGGACCTTCGACCTTGGGGACCATCACTACATCGAGTTTGTCACCTACCTGAGCGACGATCTCTTGAAGGTCTTGCAGCACCCACGGGCTATCGAGACTATTGACGCGGGTCCACAGCTGACAGGTACCAAAGTCGACGGTCTTGGCGATGTCGATGAATCCGGTCCGCGCTGCCTCTTTGCGATCCGCTGCGACCGCGTCTTCTAGGTTTCCAAGGAGCACGTCGCATGTGCCAACTAGACCTGGAACCTTGGCAGCCATCTTGGGATTGGACGGATCGAAGAAGTGGATCATCCGCGAGGGTCGAAAAGGGATCTCTCGTGCCGGTTCCGGCGCCCCGACCGCCAGGGGTTCAAAGAAGTGCTTTGGGCTGCGCATGTATAGCTCCTCGGTTGAAGTAGTCGGATCGCAATACTGCGGCTCCGGAGGTCGACGCAAGCCCGAGTCGTCGAGACGCACTGGTTGGCTGCTCCAAACGCCTGGGGTGATTTCATGCGATTACGGGACGACAACGCGTGCTTTAGTCCGTTCCTCAACCTCGGTTACACTCGCTATGTGCTTCGACAACGAGCCAAGGGAGCCTCGACTCCGTGAGGCCTTCAGAAAAATACGATTTCGGATCGGTCGACACGTTGATCGGCGATCGATACCGACTGCTCTCTGAAATTGGTCGGGGAACGAGCGCTACGGTGTACCGCGCACTGGATACTCAAGATGAGAGCGAGTGCGCGGTAAAGGTCGGGGAAGCGCCTCAAGGGAGCAATCGCGAGCAGCGTTTTCTTCGAGAGGCTGCCATCGCGTGCCAAATACGTCACACAAACGTGGTTCGCTCAAACGATTACGGTATCGAGGATGGCTTTCTTTACTTGGTGATGGAGTTCCTCCACGGAGAAACCCTCGGCAGCTGCCTCATCCGGCAGGCTTTTGGTCGAAAAGCAGCGTTCGAAAGCGTCCTGCAGGTGCTCCGCGCGCTTGAGTCAGTTCATCAAAGCGGAGTCATCCATCGCGACGTAAAACCGAACAACATCTTTGTGGTGCATCGTGCGGACGGATCTCTGGGAGAGACCAAGCTGCTCGATTTTGGGATCTCCAAGGGCCACGGAGGCAGTCAGAGGCACCGTCAACCTTTGACGCAAAAGGGAATGGTCGTCGGCACCCCTTGGTATGTCGCTCCCGAATGTCTTCGCGGAGCACGAGATTTGGACCCGAGGGTGGATGTCTACAGCGTGGGCGTCCTTCTTTTTGAGGTCGTGACGGGCGCCCTACCTTTTCGATCGACGCAGATTGCCGATCTCATGTACGAAATCGTGAAAGGAACCGCCATCCGCGTTCGTGAGATCAAGCCGGATTGCCCCGAGCTCCTTGCAGCGATCATCCAGAAAGCGATGGCCCAAGATCGTGCAGCCCGATTCACGAGCGCGACGGATCTTTGCGACCAACTGCAACGTTTTTTAGAAACGAGTCAATAGACCGCGTCGATGAAGGCGCTGCGCAGGACCCCCGCAATCCGGCTTTGCTCTTTGCTCGCGTTGACTTTCGACCATTTTGCACAAAACGGTCCGTGTTAACCGCGCATCCCGAGGAGAGATCAGATGATCGGCAGGATTTCATTTGTGGCTACCGCTCGCATAGACGGCTCGGCTCGTTCGTCCGCCCGCATGGCTATGACATCCGCGTCGATCGCGCTTGCCCTCGCTGGATGTTCAGCCCTGGAAGAGGCGCTGGGCAGCACGGAGCAAACGCCATCGGCACAAGAAGAACACTCCGCAAAACTGGAGCCCTCCCAAGCTCCATCGAAGTCCGCAGTGCGCGCTGACTCGGAAACGCCGTTAGCACCAGACAGAGGCGCCGCGGCGCAAGCAAACCCGTCCCCTGACATGAACTCGAGCATAACCCACATCGGACCTTCACTGGATCGGGCGGCAAAGCGTCGGGCAGCGGTCCACAGCGCCTCTGCTGAGCCGAATCGGGTAGCGCGAGCCGCACGTCGTGCACGCAGGCCTGCATCCGCTCAAACCTCTTCAGCGGTGGGACAGCCACGAAAGGCAAAGGCCGATCCGAAACTCCAGGAGGTACATTCTCTCAAACTCACCCGTCTCTCGATCGCCACTTCGATCGAGGAGCGGGAGCCCGTTGGAGCCTCATCGGAGTTTCAAGCCAATCCGGAACGTCTCTTTGCATTTTTGCAGGTGCGCAACGACCGCACCGAGGACGTACGCGTAGTCGTCACCTTCGAACATTCATCGGGTTTGGTAACGGGCAATGCAACGCTCACCGTGCCGCCCGACCAGCCACGATGGCGAACTTGGGCCTCGTCCAGAAACATTCGCCGAACCGGCACATGGACCGCTGTGGTCAAGACCGAAGACGGCTCCACCCTCGGGACACTTCCGTTCCAGGTCGGCACCGCCGAGTCCAACGCGTCCTGAATAGACGAGCAGTCAACGCTCCAGATGCACTATGCGATTCTTTAGACCCACGGAGCCAAAGCTTGGCGGTCGGCAAAAAAGCTGAGTGCCGATGGCAGCTTGACGGCTCCGCGGGAGGGAGTAACTGGATTTCATGGCTCCTCTCACAATACGCCTCGCAGGGCCTGAAAGGCCGCTTCTCTCCCGGACTTCTCGCCTGAGGCACTCCGCATGCTTGGTGTATTGCGCCGTGTACGTACTCGCTCTGGGCGGATGCTTCCGGTCTTCGACCAACGGTTCACCGGCCGATCGATCCTCGTCCGATCGCGCTGCAGCGGATGAATCCCTCACCGATCAAGCGCGATCGGATCCAACCGCACTGAGGGGTTCCGATCCCAACCGTTCCAATTCATCAGCCACGAACGCTGCGCTCAAACCTAGCGTTTCCGAGGATTCCCGCAGCGCATCTGCGCAAAAAGCACCTGCCGAAGACAATTTGCATCCGGTAGTCAAAATCGACACTTCTCTCGGGTCCATCCGAGTTCAACTCGATCGGCAACACGCCCCTCAGACAGTGGAAAATTTTCTGCGGTATGTCGAAGATCGGTTCTACGATGGGACCATCTTCCATCGGGTGATCGACAACTTCATGATCCAGGGGGGTGGACTGACCCCTGACGGCCGAGAGAAGACGACTCGAGCACCGATTTCTCTAGAAGTGCATCCGGCTCTTAGACATGCCGAGGGTACGATCGCCATGGCCCGAACCAGCAATCCGAACAGCGCGAGAGCTCAGTTCTACATTACCGATACCCAAACCCCACACTTAGACGGTGGCTATGCCGCGTTCGGCAGGGTTGTCGAGGGAATGTCGGTCGTTCAGGCTATTTCAGAGGTCAAGACCGATCGAAACCGCCCAGTAGAAGACGTCCTCATCGAGCGGATTCGAGTGGAAGCGCCCGCCAACTGATTCAACGCCCCCCAGCACGCCTCGCTAGGCCTGAACGCCCGCTTGCCTCCCATGCTCGTCGTTCGAAGTAGCAGTACTACTCCTTCACGTCTGCGCGTGCGGGGCGCTAAGCGTTCACACCCATCGAGACGCGATCCAGCGGGCCTAGGTCGGCCCAAACAGCTGCTTTCCTCCCATGCTCGGAGCTTGAAGTAGCCAAACTACTCCTGCGCTCCTGTGCTTCCGGGGC
>JBCCEA010000058.1:0-15599 GCA_039030515.1 Myxococcota bacterium
GTGAGTTTTTTTTGGAGCGCAGGAGGTGATGGGCAAGCAGACAACCGATTTCGTTGCCGTTCAGAATGCGAAACCGGGTTTCGTCTTTACAGGCCACCGCCAGTCGGTCTGCGTCTGGATCGTTTGCGAGCGCCAAATCAGCGCCACATACCTCCGCGAGTGCGAGCACTTTTCGTAGCGCGCTTGGTTCCTCGGGATTGGGGAGCTCTAGTGTAGGAAAACTCCCATCCGGCTCGGCCTGATCCGGAACCGTCGTTACTTGTGTAAAGCCCGCCTTTTGCATTGCTTCGCGGGCCAAACGATCGCCTACGCCGTGCAGCGCGGTGTAGACGATGCGGATTGTTCGAGGTGCGTGCGGAGTAGCCCTCGCGATCCCTTCAAGGTATCTTCGCCTCATCTCTGGACCGACGTGCCGAACACGGCCTTGCCGCAGTGCCTCTTTGTATACCGCTCGGTCGATCGTCGTATACGCTCCGATATTCTTTATCTCGGAAGCAATGCCCGTGTCGTTCGGAGGGATGATCTGAGCTCCGTTTTCCCAAAATACCTTGCAACCGTTGTAGTTGGGAGGATTGTGGCTTGCCGTGATCATGATCCCAGCAGAGGCATCGAGTTCGGTGACCGCGAACGCGAGCAGTGGGGTGGGCACCGTGCTTTCGAAGATGTGGGCGACGAAACCCTGGGCGGTGAAGATCTCTGCGGCCGTCTGGGCAAATTGTAGACTCTTACGCCGAGCATCATAACCGATGCAGATGCCTCGCTCTGGGGCGGATTGCACCCGCGCTCGGAGCCATGCGCAGATACCGGCAGATGTGCGGGCGACGACCAGTTCGTTCATGCGGTTTGGGCCGGGGCCAAGTGGACCTCGAAGTCCGGCGGTCCCGAAGCTGAGTGAAGAACCAAACCAGGTCTCCAGCTTCTTGTTTCGCTCTGCATTCGGAGTATCGAGTGCGGCTCGCAGTTCTTCCTGGGTGTCGGAGTCGGGATCTTCCGACAGCCAGGCGTGCGCCCTATCGAGCAAAGTCGGTTTGGCTCGCATCGCTGGATTGTATATTGAAATAGAATAGCTGCCCTGGTTAAGTGCCGGCCTTATGGGATCGACCCACCAGACCGCGCCCAACCCTCGCGATACGATGCCTCCGGGCGTTCCATTCATTATCGGCAACGAGGCCGCAGAGCGTTTTAGCTATTATGGCATGAAGGCCGTTTTGGTGGTGTTCATGACCCGCCATCTCCAGGACAGTTCAGGCGATTTGGACCTGATGTCTGACGCAAAGGCGACCGCCTGGTTTCATACGTTTGGAATGGCGGTGTACGGGTTTCCTATCGTAGGCGCAGTCCTCGCCGACGCATTTTGGGGTAAATACAAGACCATTCTCGCACTTTCTGCCGTGTATTGCGCCGGCCATCTGGCGCTCGCTCTCGACGAAACCCGACTGGGTCTTGGTGTGGGATTGACGCTGATCGCGATCGGTTCAGGAGGCATTAAGCCCTGTGTCTCCGCCCACGTTGGAGACCAGTTCGGCTTTGGCAACCGACATCTCCTTGAGCGAGTGTTCCAGTGGTTTTACCTCTCGATCAATTTGGGGTCTACGCTCTCCACCCTGCTGACTCCCTTTCTGCTCGAGCACTACGGTCCTCATCTCGCCTTCGGTTTGCCAGGCGCGCTGATGCTTTTCGCCACGATCATTTTCTGGCGAGGACGCACCGTCTTTGTCCACATACCACCCAGCCGCTCCGCTTTCGTCAGCGAAACCCTTTCTCGAGAAGGCCTTACAACACTCGGTAAGCTCGGCATCATCTACGCATTCGTTGCCATGTTTTGGGCGCTCTTCGATCAAACCGCATCGACCTGGGTGCTTCAGGCAGAAAAGATGGATCGTCATCTCTTTGGAATCGAGTGGCTCAGCAGTCAGCTTCAAGTAGCCAATCCGATTTTAGTGATGCTCTTTATTCCGCTATTCTCTTATGTCGTATACCCGCTAATGAATCGTTGTTTTCGACTGACACCACTAAAAAAGATATCCATCGGTTTTTTTGTCACGGTCCCCGCTTTTCTTATTCCAGCCATGGTGGAGCAATGGATTCAGGCGGGTGAGTTTCCCAGTATCGCATGGCAGCTTCTCTCTTACGTGTTCATTACTGCAGCTGAGATTATGGTCTCGATTACCTGTCTCGAGTTTAGCTATACCCAGGCTCCGAGAAAGATGAAGTCGCTTGTTATGGCGGCCTATCTGATGAGTGTGATGCTGGGCAATGGATTTACTGCACTCGTTAACTTCGGAATACAGAATCCCGCTCCAGGATTTACCCCGGATCTGCCCGGAGAGTACACGGTTCAGCTTACCCTTCGAGATGGTCGTGGTGCCTCCAGCGTTGGTAGACAAACCATTTTTGTTCTGAACGACGCTCCTAACTCGACTAATCCGACGCTCCCAGTGCAGCAGCCGGCTATCGATGCTTCAGCTCCGCCGAGAGTCACCGCGGTCGCTCCAGGCAAGAAGGTGCGACTCTATGGAATCGTGAGTGAGAAAGGTTCAAAAAAGGCAGATGAGTTTCGTTGGTCTTTTGTCGCGTTGCCTTCGGAGAGTCGACTAAGCGATCAGGATCTTGAAGACCGAGAGCGGCGCAATACAGTATTTACACCTGATGTTGAAGGTACATACACGCTACAACTTCATTATCGGATAGGTGATCGACTTGCGCGTACTGAGATTTTGCTGATAGCCACTCTTGAGAACCTCGCGCCTGTCGCCAAGATTGAAGCGCTCGATCCGGTACGTTTGGCGTCCGGAGATGTCGAACTTGATGGACGTGCATCGTATGACCCGGATGGCGATGAACTGAAGGCGGAGTGGTCTTTGGTACGTGCCCCAGAAGGCAGTACTCTGGGCAGCTCCGACCTCAAGGGCCGATCGCATTTGGGTCCGACCACCGTGCTCGATGGACCGAGCTACTACTACTTTTTTGCTGCGATGATGCTACTAACCGCGCTGCTCTTTATCCCGGTCGCTCTTTGGTACCGAGGAAAAATCTACATTCAAAGTGAAGATGGGACTGATGCACGAGTCGATGCCGATTCGTGATCCAACGGGTATTGGTCTTGTGAACTTGTTGCGAGACGGGTTTCATCGAGAGAATACCCGTGCCTACCGCCTGACCAACGCGGTCGTATGGGCTCTTATCCTCGCATCGGTTGCTCTCTTAATCGTTGAGCCGCTTTTGCCAGGGAACCCTCGACTTACGGCCGCGGTGCAGCGGTTCGACAAGCTGCTCCTTGGTCTTCTCGTACTGGAACTGATTCTTCGAGTGTCTACGTACAGTCCCCCAGAACTGAGAATGTTCCGGCAGCCCCCACTCGGCACCCTCCGCACCCATCTATTGGGACGCCTACGTTACTGTTTGCAGCCTCTAAACCTTATCGACTTGGTGACAGTGCTTGCCTTGGTCCCGGCGCTACGTGGATTGCGAGCGCTGCGTCTTTTGCGGCTAGCGCGCAGTGCAAAGCTCTTTCGTTACAGCAATCCTCTTGAAGGACTTGCCCATGCTTTTGCCGACAATCGCATGCTTTTTTCGGTGGTGATGTCGCTTTTTGTGGTCGAGACAATTCTCGGTGGAGTCAGTTTTTATCTGGTTGAGCGCGGTCATGCAGGGACGCAGGTACAGACCCTAGGAGACGGCATTTGGTGGGCCTTGGTGACGCTCACCACCGTGGGCTTTGGTGATATTGCACCGGTGACCGCTGTCGGTAGGGTCGTTGGCTCCTTCCTCATGGTATGCGGTATGGTCACGCTCGCAGGCTTTGCAGGCGTCGTAGGACACAGTCTCGTTCATACCGTGTTGTCCGTGCGGCAGGAGCAGTTTCGAATGAGCAGTTACGTCAATCATATCGTCGTCTGCGGCTATCACGAGACGATGGATTTGCTGCTTGCGAGTCTTCGCGACGAGCTGGATCTCTCCGAACATCATGTGGTTCTTTTCAGTCACACCGAACGTCCACGTGGACTGAGCCCAGATTTCTTCTGGGTTCAGGGAGATCCAACCAAGGAAAGCGAACTCGATAAGGTGCGCCTCACGCATGCCCGAGCGGTGATCATCGCAGGCGATCGCTCGATGACCCCTCAGCACGCGGATGCGACTACCTTACTGACCACCTTTACGATTCGATCGTTCCTAGAGTCGCGTCCCGAGGTGAACCTGCGGCACAGGTCTCTCTACATTGTGGCGGAGATCCTGGATTCTGAAAATGTCGCTCATGCCAAGAGTGCTGGAGCGGACGAGGTTATCGAAACCCGCCGCATTGGATTTTCTTTGCTGTCTCACGCGATTACTCAGCCAGGTTCAGCCGACGTGTTGGGAAGGGTCGTGCTGGCTGGTGAACTCAACACCTACGTGGGTCGCGTTCCCTCGGAGTGTCCGCTGCCGAGCACGTTCCAGGAGGTTGCCGCCTGGGTGCGTAGGTCTCACGGGGCCATGGTCATCGGATTTCGCTACTCAGGGCAGGATCGCGCCTCGCTCAATCCCAGGGACGAGGTCCGCATCGAGCCGGGAGCAGAGCTGATTTACCTGGCAGAACGGCCTTCTCTGAGTCCGAAACACCGCCATCGCGCTCGGTCTAGCTGAGAACCTTGTCCATCGGAGGGTAGTCGCCGAACTGTGCACTTGGGTGTCGAGGTCGCAATTTGCCCTTGCGCCAGGGGGTTTCTTCGTTGTACTAGAAGATAATGAAAGTCGATATCAATAAGGAGGATCGAAAAATCGAGCCTCCTGCCGAAAGAACCATCGATTTGATGCCGATGCGGGGCGTACGCCTTGTCCTCTCTATTGTTTTGGGCCGGTTCGGGTATGGGCGCTCGTCTTGTGCCGACGGCGGTACGGCCAGGCCCCTGATTCACTCAGCGATGCTGACGTACCGCTTGGTGATTCAAGCGCGTTCGGACCCAAGGTTGGAAAAGCGTCTACATCAGCACGTTGAAACGGCTTTGGGTGCATTCCTAAACGAATTGTCGGGAGCGAGCGCCGAGGAACTCAGCCTGCGCTGGAGCGAACATCGCGAACTGATGAGCCTCAAAGAACTCGGCGCTTATCTTTGGACTGCGATGCGTGCACCCGATCCTTGGTTTCGTCCTCTTGAACGACGTTTTCTTTACGAGCTCGGGGCGCTGCCTGGGCTTATCGTCTTTGAACCTACTCGGGAGAAAACCCGAACGTTTGCTGCCGCCTGACGCTCGGGCAATAGCTAGTGTAGAAACGTCAGGAGCTACCGCAGAAACGGATAGCTCCAGTGGGTGGGAGGTACGAAGTTCTCTTTAATGGTTCGCGGACTCACCCAGCGGGTCATGTTCCAAATGCTTCCCGCCTTGTCGTTGGTGCCGCTTGCTCTTCCTCCGCCGAAGGGCTGCTGGCCGACTACGGCGCCAGTAGGTTTGTCGTTGATGTAGAAGTTGCCGGCAGCGTTGCGAAGTGTGGATGCTGCGAGTTCGATCGCCTGACGGTCGCGAGCACAGATCGCTCCGGTGAGACCGTAAGGAGAGGTCGTATCCACAAGCTGGAGTACCTCTTCAAACGCGGAGTCCTCATAGACGTATGCTGTGACTATTGGACCAAAGATCTCCTCGCGCATCAGCTGATGCTTGGGATCCTTTACTTCAACTAGGGTCGGCTCGATGAACCATCCTTTGCTTCGATCTCCATTGCCGCCTGCGAGAATTTGAGCGGACTCCCGTGCGACGTTCAGGTAGCCCTGGATTCTCGAAAAAGCGCGTTCATCGATCACGGCGCCCATGAAGTTGGAGAAGTCACGCACATCCCCCATTTTGATCGCCTTGATTTCGTCGACCAGCTGGCTTTGCAGCCTGGGCCAGAGAGACTTTGGAAGATACAAGCGCGATGCAGCAGAGCATTTCTGACCCTGGTATTCGAAACTTCCTCGGAGAATCGAGGTGCATAGGGCGTCCAGCTCGGCGCTCGGGTGGGCGACGATGAAGTCTTTTCCCCCAGTTTCGCCGACCAGTCTTGGGTAGGTGCGGTAGCTGCCGATCCGCTTTGCCGTTTCTTGGTAGAGGTGCTGGAAGGTCGCGGTCGAACCGGTGAAGTGAATGCCGGCAAGGTGCGGGCTTTCGAGGGCGACGCGGCCTTGCTCAGGTCCCGCCCCTGGGATCACAGAGATCACCCCTTCGGGCAAGCCGGCTTTCGTGAGGATCTCCATCACGACCTGCACGCCCAGCCCGGTCACGGTTGCCGGTTTCCAGAGGACGACGTTGCCCAGAATCGCCGGCGCCGTGGGAAGGTTTGCCGCAATCGCAAGGAAGTTAAACGGGGTGATCGCGAGTACAAATCCCTCCAAGGGGCGATAGTCGACTCGATTCCAAAGGCCCGGCTCTGAAACGGGCTGGACTGCCTGAAGCTGCTCGGCGTATGAAACGTTAAACCTGAGGAAATCGATGAGCTCACAGGCAGCGTCGATCTCTGCCTGGTGGCAGGTCTTGCTCTGACCGAGCATACATGCCGCGTTGATCTTGGCCCGGTAGGGTCCCGCTATCAGATCCGCTGCACGGAGAAAAATAGCAGCTCGGGTCTCAAAACTGGTGTTGGCCCACTCGGGTGCGATGCGAAGTGCCCCGTCGATGGCTTTTTGGACGTCGTCGGCTCCCGCTTGATGCAGTTTCGCTAGAACATGCCCGTGGTCGTGGGGCATCCGAACCTCGGCCAGGTTCCCGGTCCGAATCGCCCCGCCAGCGATCAATACGGGCAGCTCGGCAACATGTGCCGCCGTATCGCTCAACGCTTGATTGAGTTCCTCTCGAGCGGAGGATCCTGGGAGGTATGCGCAAACCGGTTCGTTACTGGGAGAGGGAATAGGTGCGGTTGCCATGGCTGTCCTTATTGGATGAAGAGCTGCGCTGCTGCGTGCTGCTGAGCCACATAGCATACCGATTCTGGGATGTGTCGCTGCCTCCCTAGCTTTTGTGACCGGCTCAATTCTTCGGTAGCAGACCGTGAGCAAATCACTTCCGCATGACATCTTTTTTGCCGGTATCCGCTGTGAGGGGACGTCTGCTACGTTGGCTTCGATGCATTTCAAGAGGGCATGTGCGCTGTGGTTGACCTTGGTCGCGTCTTGCGCTGGCCGGATTGCATCGCCTGAAACCCTACGTTCGACCGAGACCTCCTTCGCGCAGTGGAGCGGAAGCCTCAGTTTTGAAGCAAGGCTTCCGACCTCCTCCGGCTTGTCCCAGCAGGGAGAACTTCGCCCCGTGCGTCTGGCGCGACTGCAGGTGTTGTCACCGCAAGGTGAGGTAGTCACGGAGTCGACGACTGATAAACACGGGACGTTCCAGATTCGTGCGCCCGTCGACGCGTCGACACTCCGGATTTTGGCCATGGTGGTTCACGATCGCTACGACCTGCGAGTGACTACCGATCGAACTGGCGAGGAGGTCCATACGATCGATGTACCGCTCGGTTCACCGGAGAAGATGATTGCGATCGAGATTCGGGACCCGATGCCCATGGCTGGGGCGCTGCATATTCTCGATACGTTGTTGAGAGGTAGCGAACAGGTTCGGTCTTGGTCCGGTGAAGTTTTGGCTCCCCTCTTCGTATACTGGCAGCGGGGGGAGACCACGACCTGGAGTTACTATCACGGAGAGTGTCCTCCGGAGTCCGGACGGTACTGCATTGAACTGCTCGGTGGGTCAGACGGTGAGCTCGAACGCTCCGATACCGATGAACATGATGAATTCATCATATTGCATGAACTAGGTCATTTTGTTTTTGATCTGCTTTCTACGAGCTCCTCTCACGGAGGTACTCATCCCGCCGGACATCTGCTCGATCCCGGTTTGTGTTGGGAAGAGGGTCGCGCCACTTGGTTTGCGACGGCAGTGCTTGGAAGCTCGAGATACCGAGATACCGTCGGAGTCGAGGGGCATGGCCGACTGAGAGTCGATCACAACATCGAAGATGCTTCTAAAGTAGGCTCCGCACTGGGCTCTGAACCGGTCGTATCTGAGGTGCTCTGGGATCTCTCCGATGGGGGCGTGCATTTACCGGACGAAGATGGCGATCCTTTGGCGGTCGGTCCGCAAAGATTGTTTCAGGCGATGATGCTGCAGCGGCGAGTCGAAGGGGCATACCCCACGATTCACAGCTTTCTCCGGTTCCTCATCGATCGCGAATTTGTCTCGGAAGATGAACTTCAACGCATGATCTCGGTGGGAGCTCATCCGCCGGACCTCTTGTCCTCCTCGCACGAAAATCTCTGGCCCCGTTCGCTATCGGTTCCCGGCCGAGTGAGTGGCAAGATCGATGGAGTCAGCGATCCTGCTCCAAGCGGCGGGCCGAATCGACCACAGAACGGGCTCGATGCGATGATGGTCTACCGTTTCCAGTGGAACGCTACCGGACGCATTCTCTTGAGGCTCCGCACATTTGGTTCCGGTAGCGCGGCCGATCGACAGGATCTCGACCTGGAGTTACGCGATATTCGCTCGGACTTGTTGGCAGCCTCTCGTTCTCAGGCTCCGGTGGAAGCGGTAAGCGCGGTGTTGGAACCCGGTTGGTATCTTGTCTATGTGCGGGACGGAGGATCGGGCAACCGGGCGGGTTTTGAGTTGGAACTGCGTCGCAGTCGGCTCACTGCACACGCCCCGTAGATCAGAAGGGAGTGGTTCAAATACGGAACTTCAGGCAATGCGTCAGCTTCACTCCAGTGTGAGGGAGGAGCGAACCAGCAGGTCGCTACGGAGCTGAGTCAGAGCAACAGCGAAATCCCAGTGTAGAGAGTGCCGTATCCTCAGTGGCTCGGGACAGGTCCGTCGCGCAGCTAAGGCCGAGTTCAGGGGACTCATGAGATCCTCCTCGAATGACGTAGATTGGCGTTCCATTCGAGGTCGTGCCTCGTGAGTCGTCGGTCCACTCCTTGACGTTGCCGCTCAGGTCAAATGCTCCGGAGTCGCTGACACATCCAGCGAATCCACCAGTTTCTGAGGTGATGTGATCTACCATCCCTCCGGGTATTGAATCGAAGTCTGCGCCGTTACAGATGTTGGCTTGATAGCTGTTTCCGTAGGGGTAGGTGGTCGTGCCGGCGCCGCTGCATGCGGCGGACCACTCCGCAGCTGTACAGAGCCGATGACCCGCATTTGCGCATGCCGAAGCCGCTGCAGAATAGCCAAGGGTGGTCCAGGGCAGCACGCCCGGTTGCGAGCAAGCTCGGCTGGTGGACACGCCTGCATCAGAGGCCGTTGCGCCCGGGCGAGACGCCTCGTAGGCATAGATGTAGAAGTCCAAACCGCTGTGATCGACCCGAACCATGTCGTCGATGATACGTGCAGGATCCGCCGGGTCGGAGTTGTCGACGATCCCGTCGCAATCGTCGTCGACCGAGTTACAGACTTCCGGACCTGGTGCCCCCGCGACCGCGTCGGGTGGAAGGCTCAGGTCGCATTGGGTGGCGCGCTGATCGTTACTGCAAACGATAGCGCCAACGTCACGACAGGCACCTAGTTCGCCGTTGTCGCACTCATCCCCCAGACCCTCAAATGAGTCGTCGACCACGCCATCGCAGTCTCCGTCAAAACCGTCGCAGAGCGTTTCCTCGAGCGCGATCCCGTTGGGGATGAGCTCCTCAAACTCGACCGCCTCGTCATAGTTGCAATACCAAGTGGTCGTGCCTCCCCGCTCTGTACATACGGTTGTCGTTCCAGCACACGGCGTGTTGGCCGTAGTGCGGCAGAGGTCGGTGGGCGGAGCAGGCAGGTCCTTCGCTTCATCGATAAGCCCGTCGCAGTCGTCATCCACCCCGTTACAGTCCTCCGCAAGTACAGGAAACACCGGGCAGCGATACTCGCATCCTTCCTCGCTGCTCCTGACGTCTTCAAAACCTTCGAGGCAGGAAGACACTGCACACTTCGCCGATACACACGCGACGTTTGCATTTGCAATGATACATTCGCTGCCGCATCCGCCACAGTTGAAGATGTCTGTCTCTAGGTCGAATCCCTCGTCTACAAGCCCGTCGCAATCGTTGTCGAGTTCGTCGCAGAGTTCTAGGCCGCCGTCGTCAGGAATGCATACGCCGGAATCGATCTCGTTATGCAAACCAGAGTCTTCTAACGAACCATCGCGAACGACGAAGGATCCGTCTGAAGAGGTGCTCTCACAGGTGACGCAAAAAGGGTCCACTTCGCATGCGGCAAGCAGTATCAGAGGTGCAATCGTCCATTCCTTACTGAGTCTTCTAAATAGTGAGTGTTTGAAACGCATGGAGGTCACCTTCTGCGGCGCTGGCGCAACACTGTCCACAGTCCTACGAGCCAGCCATAGAGTGGAATGCTCGGTGATCCCGATGCGCTACAGGCCGACCCGCCGCGGCCCGTGGCCAAGACGTACGATTCCGGGCTGCCGGCCACCGGTGCTTGCCCTGAGTCGCTAAGGAAACACTGCGCCTCGCCACTTGCTAGCACCGAGCATGCAGATTCTGGTGGGCACAAGGTCAGAGCACAGGGATCGTCGATGCAGCCGACCGATAGGGCGCACACCTCGCCGGGAGAGCATGAGGTGACGCAAGGGGAAGCGCGGCACGAGCCCTCGATGCAAAAGTCACCATCGCTGCACACTACGCCCGCGCAAGCAGAGGTGACGCACCGACCGTTTGCACTGCAGGTCTCGTCTTCTTTGCAGTTCGATACGCTGCAGCTTCGGACGCAATCCCCGTCGATGCAGGCCTCGTTACTGCCGCATGAGGACTCTGCGCAGGGATCATCAATGCATTCGCCAGCGTAACAAATCTGAGTTGCGAGCTTGCATCCCTGTACATTGCAGTCTTGACAAACGCCCTGTACGCACTCGGAGCCAGGTTTGCAGTCGATGCCGAGACATGCGTCGACACAGACATCGTCGATACACCGCTCTTCGGAGGTGCAAAACGCGCAGGCCGTCGGAACACAGAAGTCATCGCCCAGTTCGGGATAGGACACGCATTCAAAACCCGGCTGACAACCGAATTCTCCGGAGCTGCAGGGGCTCCGACATCCCGCTTCGAGACAGGCTAGGCCGCTTGGGCAAGGTGCTTCCTCGTCGGTTTCCCCATCGCAATCGTCATCCTCACCGTTGCATGTTTCCGGCAGCGCGGTGACGGCTCCAATGCACTCCAGCGATCCGCGTATGCATTGAAGCGCTCCCGAAGCGCATCGACCGGTGGTCTCGCCGCAGCTTGCACCCAGAGCGGGATCTGCCTCGTCGATGGCTCCGTTGCAGTTGTCATCGCCCCCGTTACACACCTCTTGGGTTGGCGTGCACGGCGTGCTGCAGGTAAGCATTTCATCGATTCGGCCGTCGCAGTCCTCGTCCGATGAGTCACAGGTTTCACTGGTGGCTGTTGCGCCGGGAGCGCCGATCGAACACTCGGTTGTCGCTCCGTCCGCAGTGCACTGTATCGTCCCGGTCCCCAAGCAAATTCCCAAGTTGCCGTCGTTGCAGGACGAGCCCAGTCCAGGGAATCCCTCGTCGATGAGCGTATCGCAATCGTCGTCGGTGCCGTTGCACACCTCGGTGCGAATCGAATCGGAAATGATCGATGTGAGTGCCGGCACGAGTTCTTGCGGAGTGGTGACGAAGGAAGCTGCCCTACTGCCGCCAGAGCCAGCATCTGCAATGTCGTTGAGCTCGGTTTGCTCAGAGGCGAGTACGCTGACCGCAACCACGTAGGTTTGTATCCCGTAGACATCAAATAGATTCCTTGCGGACGCAACGGGATCTCCTCCGCAGCTTTCTGCGCCATCAGTGACGAGAATGATGTCGTACCCTCGGCAGCTCGTGCAGGGGTCGGTGGAGCGTAGCGGAACGATGTAGTCTTCTAGGCTTTGCAGAGCGCCTGCAAGAGGTGTGGATCCAGTGGCCCGAAGTTCGCAATCCCCGCCCCCGCTATGATCGCAATAGTTCCCTTCGGTTGTTGTCGCTGAAAAGTTCGTTTCTCTCCCGTCGAGCCAGCGAACCACATCGCGGGTGTCTGAGCCGAAGCCCGCCAGTATGTCTGCTCCACGTCTCGGAGGGCCGCAGGAACCGGCATAGTTGATGCACTCTTCTCCCCCGGTGGAGTCTCGACGGATATCGACTGAACTCGAGGCGCTTATCGGTACGTTGCACTGGACCGGGCCGGTGTTGTCGGTTGGGTTGTCGTAGGTGGCAAAAATGCCTGCGCATTCGATCCAAGTTGCGAGTTGACAGTTGCGATCTTCACCGGTGTCCTGATGATAGCGGGCGAGGGCAAAATCGATTTCCGGATAATTGCTTATCACCTGACCCAGAGCCTCTTTGGCGAGAAATAGGCGAGAGTCGCTCGGGCTGCCGTCTCCATCGGTGTCGATTCCTGCGTGGTCGAGCGAGCCGTCTCCGAAAGTTGGAAATCCGTCGAGGTCTTGCAGCATGGAAGCAGAGGTGTCTACGACGACAGCGACGCGGGGCTTGTCGCATATCGCTGGTCCGAGGCAGCTTGGATCGGGTCCGGTGTTGGGGAGGCAGGCGGTAGGCTCTCCTGCGGTGCAAGCAGCTTGAGCAGTTTCACAGGCGCCGATGCCGCAGCTAGAGCTTCCGGTTGATTCGTCGATCACCCCGTCAAAGTCGTTGTCGTAGCCGTCGCACAGTTCGCCGACGTATCCAATATTGAGCTGCAGCTCCCCAGCGCCTCCGCCCGCCTCGCCCTGACAAATCGAGCACACGCCGCCGAGTCCGCCGGAGACATCGAACGTAGCGGCAGGCGAGAGGGTTGCCGTTTGTGAGACGATGCTGATGATGCCGCCGCCGCCGCCGCCGCCGCAATCATCGCAGGTCCCGCCCGACTGAGCGTTCGACGCGCAGTCTCCGGAAAAGGGAGAATCGCTTGCGGCGGCCAAGGTATCTCCTCCAAGTCCACCGGAGGCGCCAACCCGTGCTCCGCCACTCACCGTGACGTCGTCAGCGACGATCAGGACCGAGCCTCCTGCGCCTCCGCCAGCGGAGTCGTTTCCTGTACCACATCCTCTTCGCCCGTCCGCATCGACCCTACCTTCGATCACCACCGTTCCTAGGCCGCCGTCGGTCAGTGCCGCCAGGACCACTCGGCCACCACCGGGGCCCGCAACGTTGGGCTGGTTGCCAAAACCGTCCCCATCGCGGCATCCCTTATCACCGCCCGATGCTCCAAATTCGATGTCCCAGATCGAATGGACATACGGAGCTCCGGCGACGGTCGGTAGTGCGTCGTTGTTCCGGCAGTTGGATCGAGAGCTGCACGCGGTCTCGTCGCTGTTGAGCGTGTTGCCGCAGTCCTCCTCGAACTCGTCCGGAAACTGGCAAGAGTCGTCTGGGCTGATGAAGTCACAGTCTTTGGTTCCTCTACCCCCGCGTCCGAAATGGGCGCCTCCCCCTCCAGAGTCTCGTACCGAGCAGCCTCCAGCGCCGCCTGCTTCCGGAAACGGGCCTGCTCCGTCACCGCAGCGTGGAGCCTGGTATCCAGATCCGCGGGCGCTGATGGACGAAGTGGCATCGACGTAAATCGATGGCGCGACGAGGACGAGATTGCCGGTATCTAACCGGTTTAGGCCGTCAAACGGCGCGACTTCGATCGAGCCGCCGTTGCGTACCTCGATCGTGTCGTAATGGTGGACCCCGCCCAAAACGAGGTTGGTTCCGTCCACGATCAGA
This sequence comes from Myxococcota bacterium, assembly GCA_039030515.1. Classification (GTDB taxonomy): domain Bacteria; phylum Myxococcota_A; class Polyangia; order Polyangiales; family Houyiibacteriaceae; genus JBCCEA01. The sequence goes on from JBCCEA010000058.1 coordinate 13,687, forward strand.
TCGTTTGCTGCCGCCGCTGAGGACCAAGAAAGAGCGGCGACCAACGCCATACGTGCCCCAAGCACTCCGCGCATCACGCCCCAGCATACCACCAGAAGCAGATTTTTATGCTTTTGCTATTGAAATATTCCGAGTTCAGCGTTCCAAAGTGGGTCAAAAGCTATTGGATACCGGCACGCAAGTGCGCTAAATCACAGGAGTCGGCGCAGATCCGAAATGAAAAAAGTCAAAGCAACGATCGAGCGAATCAGTGATGCGCGCTGTACACAGACAGCGAGGATGCTGAATTTACTAAATTAATTGCCCGGAGGTTTGTGTGCAGCACAAAAGCGATGTGGTCGTCATCGGAGGCGGAGTGGTCGGCAGTGCGACTGCGTACTTTTTGGCCAAGTCGGGTGTCGCGTCGGTAGTTGTGGTCGAAAAAGATCCTTCCTACGAGTTTGCGTCGACGTCGCTCTCCGCCGCCTCGATTCGTCAGCAGTTTACGACTGATGAAAACGTGGCGATGTCGAGGTTTGCGGTTGGCTTTTTTCAGAACCTCGCTGACGAGCTGGAACTGGAGCCAGAGCAAGCGGACGTAGGATTTGTAGAAGGAGGATACCTCTTCCTATCGGACGCCAATCGAGAACAAGTGCTGCGTGAGGCGTACGAGAGGCAGCGTAAGGCCGGCGTCGATGTCGCATTGCTCGAACCAGATGCGCTCGCGGAACGATTTCCTTGGCTCAATCTAGAAGATATTCATTGCGGCGCCTTGGGACTCTCCGGGGAGGGATGGTTCGATGCCTACACAGTCCTTATGGCCTTCAAGAAGCGAGCCCGATCACTCGGAGTTCAGTACGTGCAGGACGAAGCGGAGCGGATCGTACTCAAAGAGGGAAAAGTACATTCGGTTGTGTTGCGGGAAGGCGGTCCGATTCAGACCCATCAGGTGGTCAACGCTGCCGGGCCCAGAGCCGCAGAACTCGCCGCAACGATAGGGGTCCACCTGCCCGTTCGAGCGCGTAAGCGGCAAATATTCGTGTTTCGAACCTCGGCGAAGATTCCCGAGACGATCCCCCTGGTGGTCGACCCCAGTGGGGTCTATTTCCGCCCCGAAGGAAACGCCTTCCTATGCGGTTGGTCGCCCCCCGAAGAGGCCGATCCGGACGCGTCCGACTTCAAAACAGATGCGTCACTTTTTGAAACTCAGTTCTGGCCAGTGCTCGCTCATCGGGTGCCCTCATTCGACGAGTTAAAAGTCGTCCGTTCCTGGGCCGGGCATTACGCGGTGAACACCGTCGATCACAACGCGATCGTAGGCTCGCACGAGGACATACCCGGCTACTACTCGGCCAACGGGTTTAGTGGGCATGGCCTGATGCAATCCCCCGCTATTGCCCGAGCCCTAAGCGAGCTTATCGTCCACGGAGGCTATCAGACCCTAGATCTGTCGAGACTTTCCTTCGATCGACTTCGGGATTCTTCGAGGCATATTGTCGAGCGGCACATCCTCTAACCCCAGCGGGCCTATGTTGGCCCAAACAGCTGCTTTCCTCCTCGCTCGTCGTCGTCAGGTACCTTAAGTACCCTCCTCCTCCTCGCCACGGGGGCGCTAGCTGTTTGAACCAACCTAGGCCCGCTGAGTACGCATATGTCGGCCCAAACAGCTGCTTGCCGAAGGTGCTCGTCGTCGTCAGGTATCTTAAGTACCCTCCTTCTCCTCGGCCCAGCGCGTCACGATGGGTGTGAACGGCCAGCGCCCCGCACGCGCAGACGTGAAGGAGTATTAACGATACTTCGAACGTCGAGCATGGGAGGTAGCAACTGTCTTTCGATGTTCTTCATCCGCAGGTTTGCCAGGCATAGGCGCTCCTGCGGTGCATGCGAAGACGACCCTGGCCTTCGCGCAGATGTGAGCGCTCAAAACCGGCTCA
>JBCCEA010000059.1:0-15445 GCA_039030515.1 Myxococcota bacterium
AGCTGCAGCATCGTACCTGGTCAGGCGCGGGAAGAAGCTGCAGCGCCGTACCTGGTCCGGTTTGAGGCTGCAGTGCAGCTGGACGTATACAGCGATGTGGCTGCAGCACCGTACCTGGTCAGGCGCGAGGAGGCTGCAGCACCGTACCTGGTCAGGTGTGGGGAGACGCTGCAGCGCCGTACCTGGTCCGGTGCGGGGAGACGCTGCAGCGCCGTACCTGGTCCGGTGCGGGGAGGCCGGTGGTCCGGTGCAGGGAAGGGTTAAATGGAGACTAATTTGGAAATCTGGGTAGCCTTCTCTATCCCGCAGCTGCAATGTTTTGCCCTGCAATGCATGTCTTAAAAACGTCGTTCAGAAGCATCTCCATGGACACACCTTGACCGAGCAAAAGCAAATCCTGATCGCAGACGACGAACCCAACCTAAGACGGGTTTTGCGGGCTCAGTTGTCCCGTGACGGATACGATGTTCATGCTGTAGGCGATGGACAGGCAGCAGCCGAAGTTCTTGCTCAACACCATATCGATGTCGTTATCACCGATTTACGCATGCCGCAGATCGACGGCATCGGCGTACTCAAGCACATTCTCGAGGCACATCCTGACGTGCCAGTCATCCTCATTACGGCACATGGCACCGTGGATACCGCGGTGGAAGCCTTAAAGCTTGGTGCGTTCGACTACGTAACCAAGCCTTTTGATCGCATCGAACTCGCTCGAGTAGTCGCAAAAGCGACGAAGACTCGAGACCTTTCTTACGTTTCGAAGGCACCAACTGACGCTCGAGGTCGCTATCGAATTATCGGTCAATCGGAACTTATGCAGGATGTATACGGGATCATCGATCGCGTTGCCGATACTCCGAGCACCGTACTCGTGACCGGAGAAAGCGGCACGGGTAAAGAGCTCATTGCACGGGCCTTGCACGAGCACAGTGCTCGTAAGGACAAACCATTTATCCGAGTCAACTGTGCGGCAATCCCTCCGGAGCTCCTGGAGAGTGAGCTGTTCGGATACGAAAGAGGAGCGTTTACCGGTGCTGTGACTAGCAAGCCCGGGCGTTTTGAGCTTGCCAACGAAGGAACCCTTTTTCTGGATGAAATCGGAGAAATCTCAGTCAGCATGCAGGTAAAGCTGCTCCGTGTGATTCAAGAGCAGGAGTTCGAAAGAGTTGGCGGAATCAAGACAATCAAGGTGGGTGTACGACTCGTTGCCGCCACCAATCGAGATTTGAAAGAAGAGATCGAAGTTGGTCGTTTTCGAGAAGACCTGTACTACCGACTCAACGTAGTACAAATGCACTTGCCTCCACTCAGAGAACGGCGCTCTGATATTCCCTTACTACTCGAGCATTTCATAGATTTATTCAATGATAAGCTTGGCCGGAACGTGCAGGGGTTTTCCAATGAGGCAAGAGATCGCCTGCTTGAATACCCTTTTAGGGGCAACATTAGAGAACTTGAAAACGTCGTAGAACGGTGCATGATTTTCTGTGATCATAACGAAATTCTAAAAGAGCATTTGCCGCCAGAGGTGACCGAGAACACCGGAACTTTGTCGATTAAGTCCTTACTTCAAACAGCGCAACACGCATCCGAAGGCACCGATCTTAAGGAGGCAGTTCGAGAGGCTGCAGCACGTGTGGAGCGAGAGCTCATCTTGCGTGCACTTGGTCAAACAGGCGGTAACGTAACCCACACTGCGCGTCTACTAAAAATCTCTCGTAAGAGCCTGCAGACAAAGATGAAAGAGCTCGGTTTGCGGCAGGAATGACACTCCAAATCTGAAAAGATCCTTGCCGACATATGGATTGATCCTTTCCCAAACAATCAGTGGCTTCGGGTCCCTTGCCAAGTAGGAACGTATTCCGACTTTGATAGAGAACCGCGGTGCCTGGCCCCGAAGTGATTCAGAGAGTAGTCTCGTCCGTGGCCACAGCTCGCATACTCATTGTCGATGACGAGAAGAATATCCTAGCAACGCTTTCACGAGCTTTACGTGTGGAAGATTTCGACGTGGATGTTGCAGGTAGTTCTAAGCTCGCGCTTTCTCGGCTTTCGCAGAGATCTTACGACCTGATTCTCCTCGATGTGATGCTACCTGGCACCGACGGTTTGTCCCTTCTCAGGCAGCTGCGCTCGGAGTCTAACGATGTGGCAGTGATCGTAATGAGCGGTCACGCGTCGATTGAGACCGCAGTTGAGGCCACTCGATTTGGGGCCAGAGAGTTCATTGAAAAGCCCATCTCTACGGATCGGCTCCTAGTATCCATTCGGAACTGCCTCGATATACGCAAGCTTGAAGCGGAAAATAAGGAACTTAAGCAACGCAGCGGCGCGGTGAACTCTCTGCTTGGGGAAAGCGATCCAATGCGCCAACTTCGACAACGCATCTCACTTGCTGCTTCAGCCAACGCAGCCGTTCTTGTGACGGGGGAGCGAGGCACGGGAAAAGAGCTTGTGTCTCGAGCCATTCACGAAGGCAGCAAGCGTGCCCACAAGTCTCTTGAAAAGCTCAATTGTGCGGCGGTTCCCGCGGACCTAATCGAGTCCGAACTCTTCGGTCACGAAGCCGGGGCGTTTACTGGCGCTACTCGACAACGTCTCGGAAAGTTTGAGCGAGCTCATGGCGGTACACTTTTTCTGGATGAGGTCGGGGATATGCCACCGTCTATGCAGGCGAAGTTACTCCGAGTTTTGCAAGAAGGCGAGATCGAGCGAGTTGGGGGCCAAGATACGATCAGAGTCGATGTTCGGGTCGTGGCCGCGACCAACAAGTCCCTTGAAAAGGAAATCAAACTTGGACGGTTTCGAGCAGATCTATTCGATCGACTTAATATCCTACCGATTCACGTTCCGGCCCTTCGCGAACGACGTTCTGACATTGCCACGCTGGCTGAGTATTTTGTGGATGCAGTGAGCAAGGCAAACGATCGACCTCCTAAGACCTTTTCCTCCGAGGCACTCGATGCCTTGAAGGAATATGGCTTTCCCGGAAACGTGCGCGAACTCCGCAATCTAATAGAGCGTCTCGTGATCTTAATCATCGGCAGCACGATAACTGAATCCGACATCCACTCTGTGATTCCATTCGGACAGCGTTCCTCGTCGATTTCCAAGGGATTTGTGCCGGGAATGCCTTTGAGGCAGATGATGGATGGCGTGGAGCGCGACCTGATCCTTCAAGCTTTGGACTACAACCGGGGACACATCACGAACACCGCTGCGAGTTTGGGTCTTGAGCGAAGCCATCTATATAAAAAAATGAAGGCATTAGGGATTCGAAAAGAAGCCAAAATGAACGTCGCCGAGTCGATCGATCTCGACGATATGATCGATTCTTGATGTCAGAGAATATCGACTCCTAATATGCATTTTAGAACTACGTCGTTGACCTTCTCCTACACAGAAACACTACGTCATCAAGAATCTGCACTGGAGATTCTTGATTGCCGCGGCATAAGTATGGTGCACGTGAAAAAGCATCTACGTGCCAGCCCAGTGGCTGCAAAAGGTAGGCTGTTAGTGCCGTTACTCCAGCTTCCCACGACCGACTGTCTGCAGGTAATTGCTCTTCTGGTGCGCAAATGTGTCCGCCTACCTGCACATGAGGGCGTAGCGGTAGAGGGACAGCCAGAGCTAAATACCCCTGTTCACCAACGAATCGCGCAATGTTCTCCATAAGAGTAATCGGACGTTTCGTGCGGTCGATCACGTTGAGCAACGTGACCATATCAAAACCTCTGTGGAGAAGCTCTGAGGATATTTCGTTTGTCAAATCGACAGGAAATGCACTGTAGCCAAGACGTTTCAGGCGCTCAACCATGGGGAGACTCGTTTCTGTTGCCTCTACAGACTCAAAAAGAGGAGCGAGCTCTCTTGTGACTTGCCCGTCTCCGGCGCCAACGTCGAGCAAGCGTGCGCCCAAGAAGTCTTGGCCAAGCAGTGCTTGCCACTGCCGGGTTCCCAAGACGCGCATCGAGAAAATGCCTAGCGTTCCGTTGATGTCGTAGTCGCTCATCTTTCTTCGAACCGCCTCACGGACCTGCATCACGGCGTCACTGTGCGGTTGTTCTAATGCATTATCGATCCATCGTTTTGTTGAGTCATCCAAGCCGAGCGGTCGAAATCGGTTTCTCAGTGATTTCGGCAGTGCTTCTGTGTCGCAGGTGTAGTGCAGCGATAAGCCTCGATAACGGATCATAGGCTCTCTTGACATCGACTCCATTGATCGCAAGCAGCTTTCTGACCGAAGATATATTCGTTGTCCTCAATGCACACAGCGATAAGCTGCGGAAGAATCGCAAACGCACATGATCGATGCGCGTAAGCGCTCCGAAGCTCTAAGTTAATGACAACAGAGTCGGAGCCTGGTTCATTCAATTGAATGCAGTGGCAAATCTGCAAACTTCTCAGCCCGGGCCTCCTATGTTTGACTCGACCGTGGCCCCTTTGAATATGGGTTAGACACGTATACTTTCTGAATCTCCATGTAGATATCCCCTTTGGGACGCTGAACGAATACCTCGTCACCCTCTTCCTTGCCGAGGATTGCCCGGGCGACAGGTGAGTCACAGCTGATGCTGTCGGGATCTGCTCCGGTCTCGTCAGGGCCAACAATGCGATAGGTTTTCTCGAAGCCTTCCCCGTTCAAAAGGAGCACCCAGCATCCGAAGTAGACCTTCCCGTCGTCTTTGGGAACTCCGTCAACGATCTGCAGTACTTCAAGTCGTTTACCCAGAAACTTAAGACGGCGATCGATCTCCATAAGCTTTTTCTTGCTGTAGATGTACTCCGCGTTCTCTGATCGATCCCCTTCCGCTGCTGCAGTTGCGACCGCTTTCGTCACCTTAGGCCGCTCTATGTTCCAGAGATGGGCGGCTTCCTCTTCTAGACGCCGATATCCCTCGAGGGTGATGAAGCCGGCCCGACCCGAAGTGTCTGGACGGTTCCTCTGTCGACTCTTGCCACGCATATCGCTGATGTAGCAGCTCCAGCCGCGAGGGCAGCACCCCCAGTCAAAGCAAGGTTTGAGCCTCTGTAGATCGTTTTCGCTTGCACGCTCCGTGTCCGTGGATCCTCCTTCATGTATGTTTGAAGCCGTGCCCTCTATTCCCATTCTTGCGAGTGGTGATGCGCGTCGCAGAGTGGAACGCCTCGATCTGCCGTTCAATAGTTTGGGATTTGACCCCTACGGTATCGATAAGGACCAGCTGGCCCGACTCTACACGGTGCTCGGATGGATGCGCGCTCGCTACTTCGAGGCCGAAGAGTTTGGTCTCGAGCATGTACCAACTCGAGGGCGCGCGATGCTTGTCGGCAATCACTCTGGAGGCATTGCGATCGATGGGGCCATGGTCATGGCCAGTTTGTTTTTCGGTCGAGACGAACCGCGCCTGGCGCAGGGAATGGCCGAGAAGTTCCTCCATCGAACCCCGTTTGCCAGCTACATACTCAATCGGGTGGGTGCGCTAACCGGTCTGCCCGAGCATGCGGTGCGTTTGCTCGAAGACGAGCGGTTGTTGATGGTATTTCCGGAAGGCGCTCGCGGCACAGCAAAGCTCTTTCATGAACGCGACTCGCTGGTCGAATTCGGCACAGGCTTCATGCGGTTGTCCCTCCAGACCGGAACCCCTATCGTCCCCTTTGCGTTTGTCGGCGGAGGCGAAGCGATCCCGACCGTTGCGAATCTTTATGGCTTAGGTAAGTTGCTCGGTGTTCCCTATGTCCCAGTGACGCCCTGGGTTTTGCCGTTTCCGATGCCGGTTCGATTTGAGTTGATCTACGGCGCTCCGATGCGCTTCGAGGGCACCGGAAACGAAGAAGACCGCCAGATTCGCCGGTACGTGGAGCAAGTAAAAGAGCGGGTGGGCGGGCTGATCGCTCAAGCGAGGGCGGTTCGAGAAGGAACAATGCATCCATCGGACTTGAACTACTCATGAAGGTGGCGATTACCGGTATTTCCGGAACGATCGGTAGGAGCGTCGCCTCGCGCCTTGTCGAACGCGGTCACGAAGTGCTTGGTATCGATCGACGGCCCTGGTTCGGTGCACCCGAGGGCATCAAGATGCACCAAGTGGATATCCGCAAGCGTCCAGCTGAAGATGTTTTTCGCACGGAGCTACCGAGCGCTGTCGTGCACATGGCCACGGTGACCCATCTATCCGCGCGAAACCCAGATCAAATGCGCATCAACTTACAGGGGACCCGTGCGGTATTCGACTACGCCCACCGTTACGAGGTTTCCAAGGTCGTTTTTGTGGGTCGGCATACGTATTACGGGGCTGCGCCTGATGCTCCACTCTATCATGCCGAAGACGAGCCGCCGATGGCGGTACACACCTTCCCCGAGCTGGCAGATTTGGTGGCGGCGGACCTCTACGCAGGATCCGCGTTGTGGCGATATCCCGAGATGCACACTGCAGTGCTTCGATTCTGCTACACGCTTGGGCCTTCAAGACACGGAACTCTCGCGGCTTTTCTCGGTGGTCCTCGTACGCCTACGGTACTCGGTTTCGACCCGCTTTTTCAGTTCATGCACGAAAGCGACGTTGCAGATGCGATCGCCATGGGGCTGGAGGTGCCCCTTCGAGGTGTGTACAACGTAGCCGGTCCGCAGCCTCTCCCTCTTTCGGTCATCGTTCGTGAAAGCAGAAGGCGGAACCTGGCGATTCCGGAACTACTCATGCCCTTGGCCTTGGGACGTTTTGGACTACCTAAGCTTCCGACAGGCGCTATCGAGCACCTAAAATACCCCGTGGTGATCGACAGCAGTCTCTTTCGGAGCGTCACCGGATTCGTTCATCGGCACACTGAACGCGAGACCATCGATGCTTTTGCGGCTCGATCGTCTTCAACTACATGAGGAGTTTTGCCGAGCCGTCACTCCCATGCTTGGGTGTACATCCAACCCAAGATCGAGAGGAATCTGACCACGATGTTTCGTCCCAAACGCGCCATACCGAAGGCGGGCGCCGCATTGCTTGCGCTCGGTGGCTGTGCCGACGCAGAGCGTTTTCCCTTCACGACAGGGGTTGATGCCGGCGGCGTCGATGCGTCTTCATTCGACCTCGACGCTCAGGTGTCCGACGCGAAGTTTCAGGAGGACTCGGGTGGGCCTGGCGCTGACTCCGGATCCGATGAGCCAGACGCAGTTGTGTGCAACGTGAGCACTGAAGATCCCGTCAGCCTGAGTCAGGCGGCTTCCAATCACTGTGACAACCTGGGCTGTTGCGCTGGGGTCGACCTAGGTGCTGAATGTGACGTGTTCTATCAAGACCTGGTGCTCAACTACTTCGCTCCTTGCCAGGATGACTGGGCCATTTTATTCAACTGCGGAGCGACAAGCTGCGACGCGCAGTGGACGTTTTCTGATCGAGGCGAGATTCTGGCATCCGAAGAGCTGAGAGTCTGCGTTGAGGGCGATCCACGATTTCGTGGTTTTACGGATTGCGGGGGGTAGCGGGGCGATCATCCGAACGATAACTGCGTTCGCACTGCGCGACCTTAGGTCATATGTTGGGCGCGGTATCGAAGTGTTTCGTCAAATCGGCTTCATCCAAAAAAGATGCTCCCGGCGCTTTTTTTTGCCACCCCAATCTGGGCGAGCTTGTGATGCTTCGGCTTCGATGCGAAACCCGCACTTGGGCGCGAGCCGATGTAACTGAACGTCTGCGTCCACCCGATGGCCTCCGACTTGAGCATCCCCGAGAAGAAAGAAGAGATCGGCGGAGTCGGTCACCACACCCCTTATCGAGCGCAGGCTTGAACCGAGCTCTGCATCCCATCGCTGTTCACCATCGCGGTTGTTTCCAAGTTTACGACGGGATCCGATTTCCAGTCTCAGCATTCGACTGGTTTTGAGTCCGAGCCAAGGATATCTCCGGCTGTGATGGTCGATGTAGTCGTAGGTGCCTCCGTAGGGGGGGGAAGTCAGTACCAGTTCCACTGTCCTCCCACCTAAAAGAGGGCTGAGCTTTCGGGCATCGCCTTCTAGAATCTCAGGTCGCGGAGAGGCGGCACCGCAACTGTCGTCGAGTTCCTTCCAGCGTCTCACGAGCTCCTCACCTTTTCGTTCGAAGAATTCGGTTACAAGTCCTTTTCGGATGCGTTTCTCCCGCATTTTTTGGGAGGTATCGGCGGTCTGTTTGGAGAACTTGATGACGATGGCGCTGAAGAGCACTTCAAAAAGACGTCTCTGGGAGTCGCTTTCAACTTGCTGAATCTCCTCCAGTAGCCCCGCCAACTCTTTGAGTACATGGGGATCGTACCACTGGAGTTCGCTCTTTGGCAGCTTCGCCACAACCGGTTTGCGGGTCTGAACACGCTCACGGGAAGCGTCCACCAATCGGGCCAAGGCGAGCAAAAACGTGTCTCTTCCCTGCTTCGAAACCCGTCGCGTTTTGGCTTCAGCAACTCGCAAGGCCAGTGGATTCAGATCAACTCCGGTGGAAGGCAGTCCTCGAACCCGCGATTCGACGAGAACCGTTCCACTGCCGCAGAAAGGATCCAGTATTTTCGATATCTTGGGGTTCGCTATCGTGCTGCCGGACGCGTCCTGCAAGGACGTCCAATAGTCGAGTAACGCGCGTACGATTCCCGGATGCATTCGGGCCGGATACGAATGAAAACCGTGGGTTAGGGTGTCGGCGCTCGAAGCGCTTGCCCGGAGCGCTCGGGCGAGCACTTCAGTGGAGTCTGGCGGACCCGATGTCGTTATTTGGCCGCTTTGATGAGATAGAGGTGCTCTACGAGCTTCGTTCACCCGCCACGTCTTGGGCCACACGGTCATGCTGCGCCAGTCGACGTTTTTCGCCCTCCACCTGCCGTCAACGGCGCACAGCGATTCGGGTCGCGAGTTCACACGAGATCGACCGCGTACCGCAAGTAACGAGCGGGACGACAACAGGATTTCGCCGCGTGGGATGGAACCTCGGTCGTGTTGCCGCGAGGCGTGTGCTGCTGTTCTGTGTCGCTGCTCGCGGTAGTGCAGTGTCGCTGCTCGCGGTAGTGCAGTGTCGCTGCCTGCGGTAGTGCAGTTTTTTGACCACGAGCTCCTTCAAGAGAGACCTTATCCTACATGTTGAGGGCCACGGGCGAACGCTCGGAGCTGCGTGGGACTGTCCTCGGGGGAAGCTATCGGGTGGGGGCCTGCATCGGCGCTGGAGGAACGGGCCTTGTATTCGAGGCGCGACGACTGGACGACGGTGCGCTCTTTGCCGTCAAGATGCTTCGGCCGATCTACGCCGCACACACGGAACTCTGTCGACGGCTTCTTCGTGAGCGCGAGGTGAGTCGCTCGGTGCGCCATTCTGGAATCGTGCCGGTTGTGGATGAGGGACACCTTACGGACGGATCCCCCTACCTCGTCATGCCCCGTCTGAGAGGGGAGTCACTGGCGCAGTTGCTGCGGCGGGTAGGAATTCTTTCTTCGCCAGAGACCGCCGCGATCGGCATCCGTTTGGCTTCTGTACTGCAGTCTGCCCATTCTCGTGGTTTTGTGCACCGGGATCTCAAACCTGAGCATGTACTGCTCGATCGTGCCTCTTGCGGTGCACTCGATATGCATCTCATCGATTTTGGGGTGGTTGCCTCGGTGACTGCACCCCGTGAAGAGCGCGACGGTGAGCGAGGCAAAATATTTGGAACTCCGAACTATGCTTCTCCTGAGCAGGCTTGCGGGGATCCTTTTGTGGATGGGCGATCCGACCTCTTTTCGCTGGGCATACTTCTTTTTGAATGCGTCTCGGGTGAGCTGCCGTACTGCGGAGACAACGTGGCGTCGCTTCTTCGGCAGATCATGATGGCGGAGCCGCCCCGAGTCTCCTCGCTAGCGGGACATGTCGACGAGACCCTCGACCGGGTCATCGCCAGGGCGATGTCACGTTCGTCAGAGCAGCGCCATCCTACGGCCCGGGCCATCGCTCGGGATCTGCGACCGGTTGCTGAGCCGCAACTTGGTGTCGAGAGGTTGCTTGCAAGCAGGCTACGGGTTGGCGGTGAGCAGCAAGAGCAAGTGGAAACCGTGAGGGAACGTGTTCCGCTTGCGGTCTGCGGTGCACCTAGCTTGGTCTGAGCGCCTGCATATTCTCCAGAGGACGCACGGCAAGATTCTGGACAGAACCAGGACAAGCCGTACCAGGTACGGTAAAAGGCCGCATATTCTCCAGAGGATGCACAGCAAGATTCTGGACAGAACCAGGACAAGCCGTACCAGGTACGGTAAAAGGCCGGCAACAGCTCGGTCGCCTCAGAAGCGATGACCGAGAGCTGAAACGATCCGCTCACATCCCTCCGGATGTGCAGACTTGAAGTGCCTCCCCGCGCATCCACCTAGCCTTAAACGAGGCTACGGGATCAAATCAATCGAGGTCTGCCGTGCGCAACGGCCGCATTTCGAAACGATGCTAAGGGTGTCTCTGCGCGGTCACTCTGCGCGCGGAACATGCCTCGAAGGAGGGCGCATGAAGATTCTGCTCGTGAGACATGCAGAAGCAGTCCCGTCCGAAAGAATGATGGACGATGCATCACGTTGGTTAACCCAGGCCGGACGATCTATGGCGCAGGCTCAGGGAGCTCGGCTCGCGAAGACCGGCGTGAGCTTGAGCTACCTCTGGACCAGCCCCTTGGTGCGCGCGGTGCAAACCGCCGAGCGAATGGCGCACTCACTCTCGTTTGACGGTGAAATCGGGGTGCTTTCCGAGCTGCATCCCGATCATGGTACGACCAGACAGCTTGTTTCTTGTCTCACCAATATCGAACCTGAAGCCAATGTGATGTGGGTCAGCCATATGCCGAAGGTGTGCGCACTAGTCTCCGACTTGACCGGGATAGAAGTGCCTCCCTTTCGAACGTCGCAGGTGGTTCAAATCGCGTTCAATCCGAGTGAGGGGTTGGCCCGTCTCGAATGGTCGCTCGAGCCCAGCTCGGGTCGATTCCTGAGGTACTGATCGCGAGCGAGCTTGAAATACAAGCCGCGTCCTGACGATGCGGAAACAAGCGCTCGCGTTCATGGGCTGAGGCGAAAAGGCGCCCCGAGTTCGCCATCGGGTAGGCTCGCAAGTTTTTTGTCCGGGCACTACAACTAAGGCGGAGGTGGAGATGAAGCCAGCGACGTTGAGCGAGCTGCTGGAACGATTGCATCGCGATTTGGCGGAACGGTTTCAGCAAAGCGTTGAGGCACTTGAAGCGCGAGCGAACGCTGCGGATGAGCATGCTCAAGCCCGTCTGAGTGAGATGGACGAGCGTTCCGTTGCCGTGCTCCTCGAGCTGGGATCCGTTCGACGCTATGCGTTCTTGAAGGAACGAGCTTTGCAGTTCGAGTCAAGCATAGAAGGTGTTGATGCCCCGATATGCTTTGCTTTTTCTCTTCCCGAGGACACGATCGAGCCATTGATCGACGCTTTGCGTCAAGCCGCCCCCGCCTCGGAGTCTATCGATCAAATATACCTGACCTCTCTTCGGGACACCGAGGCGCTATTTCAAACGCATCCCATCCGAATGCACTTGACGGTCCAAGATATTCCGGGAGCGGGCACGTCGACGTTTTTCATCGGACTCGGAGTTTCAGAAGTGCCCAAGAATCCAGAGTTTACGGCGACCGTAAGTTATGACGACCTGAGGGAGCTCACCACACAGGGGTTTCAACCGCAGCAGCTGATGATGCAGGGCAAGGTTCGACTTCAGGGAGATTACTCTGCTGCGATTCAGCTGGCCATGCAGTGGATGGCCAAGCAGTAGCCAGCTCAGAGAAACGAACTTGCGTCGCTGTCGACACGCTGAGTACCCTAGACCTGCCCTAAAACTTGGGCAGGACGGATGATCACTTGGACCGCATTTTGAAGAATCGATTTGTTTTACCTGCGTTCGGCGCGAACGTTTTGCTGGTCCTCGTCGCTGTTTTGGCCGTGAATCCCTCGGGTGCCTCACTGATCGCAATTTTAGCGGTCGGTGTGGGTGGCTGGTTGATCGCAGTTTTCGGCATTTCGGTAGGGTCTTTGACGAAAAACGACGTCGATGCACTTGTGGCTTCCGTTCGAGGAGCTGCCGAAGGACGTCCCCCAAGTCGCCTCAGCGTACCGGAACTAGTCCCCTGCTACGAGGCGCTTCAGGATCTGGCTGATGACATCAATCGCCAGCACCGCTGCAGAGAAGAGATCTCCAGAAGCTCAAGCGACTTCGAGTCGCGAGCACTCGGGGCTGAGGCCGAGGTTCAGGAAGCTGCAGAGTCTCTCCGGAGGCTCCGGGACGAGTTACACACGGCCTCGAGTGCCCTCGGGCGCATGGAAGACAAAGCTGAGATCGAAGGAAAGAACGCGTCTCGACTCCGGGAAGAAGTGAGTGAGTGTGAGGCGGCGATAAGTGAACACGTGGAAGAGCTTTCGTCGGGTGTGCAAGAACAGGTCCGAGCCGTCGATCAGACCACTCAGTCGATGATGCAGATTGCAGCAGCCCTTCAGCAGATCGCGCAGCATGTGGAAGCCCTCGCGTCCAGTGCAGAGGAGAGCTCTTCCAGTATTTTGCAGATGACCGCCACAAACGATGAAGTTGCTGAAAACATGGCCAACCTGGCGGCGAGCGTTCGAGAAACCGTGTCTTCTATCGAAGAGATGGCGTACAGCATCAAAGAAGTTGCGCGCAACGTTGACGCGCTTTCGCTGACGGCAGAAGAAACTTCGTCGTCGATGAACGAAATGGACGTGTCCATCGATCAGGTGCAGTCCAACGCCAACGAAACAGCGCGTCTATCTGAGGAAGTTGCGCTAGACGCCGATCGCGGAGCTGAGGCTATTCTCAAGACCATTGAGGAGATCAACCGGATTCGGGAAACCTCCGGGGAAGCTGTCGACGTCATCAGCAATCTGGGTACTCGGATTGAAGCCATCGGAGACATCCTCAACGTGATCGACGACGTGGCCGAGCAAACCAATCTCCTTGCTTTGAATGCTGCGATTATAGCAGCGCAGGCGGGAGAGCACGGCAAGGGCTTCGCTGTAGTTGCCGACGAGATAAAGGACCTTGCAGAACGTGCGGGCGCGTCGACCAAAGAGATCGCAGAGTTGATCAAGACGATCCAGTCGGAGAGCAAAAATGCGATCACCGCCGTGGAGCGAGGCGCCCAGACCGTGGACCGAGGCGTTCAGGTGAGTGCTGACGCTGAAGAAGCCCTGAAAAAGATCCTCGAGTCATCTCAGAAATCAACCGGTATGGTGCGTGCCATCGCGCGTGCGACCGTAGAGCAAGCTAAGGGTAGCAAGCAGGTGACCGATGCGATTGGCAGAATTGCTGAAACCGTGCAACAAATCGCTGCGGCAACAGCGGAGCAGGCTCGTGGCTCTGAGCTCATCATGAAGGGTGCAGAAAAAATGCGCATGATAACGCAGCACGTTGAGCGAAGCAGTCAGGAACAGGCTCGAGGCGGTCGCCAAATCAGTCAGTCCATCGAGAATATTTCCAATATGGTGAATCATCTCCACCAGTCCCATCGGCAGCAGGCAAATAGCTCTGAACAGACCCTGGTCGCAGCGCGCCGCATGCAGGAGTTGACCTCTGAGCAGGAGCGTCGATTGGCAGCAGTGGGTGGCGCCGCCTCGCGTCTACGCAAGGTAGGTCAAGGATAGTTTTTTGTGTTGGGAATCGGTGCTGGTGAATTTACCGTCCTCATCGTAGTTCTGGTTCTCGTCGTTGGCCCGAAGGAGATGCCGAAACTGGTGCGCTCCTTCGCGAAGTTCATCAGAGAGTTTCGAAAAGCCTCGAATGAAGTTCGTGATTCTGTCGGTATCGATAAAATGATCCGAGAGGAAGAGCTCAAAGAGCTTCGAGAAATGCAGCGCCTCGCGCGTGAACGGCTCCAGTTGCCCGAGTCGCCCTCCACTCGCGGAACCTCGTCGGTTCGCGGCCATGCAATCAGCTCCGGATCCGGAAAGAGCAACTCAAAGTCCCTAGTATTGGAGGCGGATCAAAGTGAGCCTGAATCCCCAACGCAGGGAGCGACCTCTTCAGGCATCGATGCTGTAGACCAACCGCGAAAAGTGCCTGAGCTCCTACAAGCACCAGACTCCATTCCGTTTGCAGTCGAGTCCGAGGACGAGACAATTCCAGACCTAGCGCCTCACGCAGCTTTGGCTGAACCGAAAACGGAATGACGGATGGGCCTACCGCCGGGTCAGAGCAGGGACCCGAGGATGAGGTAGAGATGGAGTTCTTCGAGCACCTCGGCGAGCTTCGTACGCGCCTGCGAAACGCGATTCTTGGTTCGCTACCTGCAATCGGGGTTGCCTGGTTTTTCAAAGAAGAGCTGCTGGACTGGCTGCTCCAGCCTCTTGTGGAGGCCTGGGAGGCGCTGAATCTTGGGAAGCCACAAATTCATTTTGCCAATCCCATAGATCCCTTCGTCGCATATCTAAAGATCTCGATCATTGTAGGGCTTATTGCGAGTGCCCCGTGGCTTTTTTGGCAACTTTGGGCATTTATCGCTCCGGGACTATACCGTCGTGAAAAACGCTTGGCGGTTCCCTTTGTTTTATTTTCGACGGTCTTTTTCGTAGGAGGCGTTTGGTTTGGGTACGAGGTGGTGTTTCCACTAGGCTTTGAGACTTTTCTGAGCTTTGCTGGCTTGTTGCCAAGTGAATCCATCGCTGTGTCTCCAACGCTGATGATCAACGAGTATCTCGGGTTTGCCACACGCATGCTGCTCGCCTTTGGAGTGGTGTTCGAGGTGCCAGTGATCAATACATTTCTATCGGCAGTTGGTCTCGTCACCTGGCGTCAATTGCTCGCCTTTGCGCGTTGGTGGATTCTGATCGCTGCTGTATTGGCAGCATTTCTGACTCCTCCCGATATCGCCTCTCAGTTATTGATGCTCGTTCCACTCGTAGCTTTATATTTTCTGTCGATTGGATTTGCTGCTCTATTTGGCATTCGCCACGCGCGTCAGAGGTCAGCAGAGCACGAACAGGCCCAATCCAAGGGCTACGAACGTTGAGACGCGGGTCTGCGACTGCGAAGCAACCTGACCGGGTACCAACCTGACCGGGTACCAACCTGACCGGGTACCAACCTGACCGGGTACCAACCTGACCGGGTACCAACCTGACCGGGTACCAACCTGACCAGGTACGGCCGTGGCAGCCCCCAGAACCTGACCAGGTACGGCCGTGGCAGCCCCCAGAACCTGACCGGGTACGGTGTTTCGCTGCTGGCCCTCTGCGGCTTGGCGAAGATGTTTCGCATTCTACAAAGCCCGGCGGCGCCCTCGCCCAAAGGCGCGTGGATGAACGCAGGACTCTTCTTCGGCTTGTCTGCTGCAGCCAATCCGGTGATCGCCCTCGTGGCGGCCCTATGCATTCTTCCTCGTTTATTGCATCTAGTTTGCACGAGCCGCATCGGCCGCACCGGGTGCCTACACGCGATCGTCGGCGGATGTATCGGCCTTTTGCCCTATCTTTGG
>JBCCEA010000060.1:0-15216 GCA_039030515.1 Myxococcota bacterium
CCCACCAATATTCGAAACTTCGTCATTACGGCACTCGCTTCTTAGACTTACGGTACCACATAGGCGCCCACGCCCGGACGACTGGGGGGTAGCGGGCGCAGCACTCCGTTTCGGTCGCTTCACTCAAAACTTCAGCGCCACATCACTCAGCCTCTGCCGCATCGAGAGCGCAGTCGTACGAGTCGTTTTTGAGCGCGATTTGGCTGCATTCCTCAGTCGGGTCTGGGGTAAAAGAGACCTGTACGAACCACAGTCGATCGTCTTCCAGCTTTAGCCAAGCCTTTGCCCTAGCGCCGGACATTGCTCCGGTATAGAAACTCAGGCTGATTACGCCTGAGCAGCCTGTGTCGTCAAGCGTGGCTTCGTGTGCCGCCACAAAGCGATTAAGGTACGTGAACTGAGCCGTTCGTTCGGTAGGTTCACCGATAATGATCCTCTCCCATTCGCTCACCAGCTCGGCTCGATGAGTGTCGCACTCTGCATCAGGAAACCAAGGTTCTTCCAAAACAGACACTCCAAAATGCTCAGGGAGATCGACTACATTATTCGCGCTTCTGTTGCGACAAGACTTCTGATCGTAAAGTTGAAAGTCGATTTCTAGACCACTGAAGTCAATGCAGCGGAATTCAGTTAACCCGCACTCCGCCGCGCTAGAAAACGGCAGCATCGATATGACCACGCCCACCAATATTCGAAACTTCGTCATTACGGCACTCGCTTCTTAGCACTACGGTACCACATAGGCGCCCACGCCCGGAAGACTGGGGGGTAGCGGGCGCAGCACTCCGTTTCGGTCGCTTCACTCAAAACTTCAGCGCCACATCACTCAGCCTCTGCTGCATCGAGGGTGCAGTCGTACGAGTCGTTTTTGAGCACGACGTGGCTGCATTCCTCAGTCGGGTCTGGGGTAAAAGAGACCTGTACGAACCACGGTCGATCCTCTTCTGACTCTAGCCAGGCCTTGGCCTTGGCCTTGACGCCCGGTATTCGCGCGGTTTGAAACTGAGTGACCAAGACTCCCGAACAACCGATTTCTTCGAGCATGACTTCGTGTGCGGCTACAAAGCGGTCGCGATAGGTGATTTGAGCTGTTCTATCGGTAGATTCACCGATGATGAGCCCCTCCCACTCGCTCACCAGCTCAGCTCGATGAAGATCGCACTGCTTATCGGGTGACCAAAGTTCATCTGAAACGGACACTCGAAAATGCTCGGGTACCTTAACTGCACTATCTAATCCTCTGCGAGGGCAAAACGAAGAAGCGTAGTGTTGAAAGTCGATTTCTAGACCACTGAAGTCAATGCAGCGAAACTCATAGAATCCGCACTCCGCCGCGGTAGAAAACGGCAGCATCGATATGACCACGCCCACCAATATTCGAAACTTCGTCATTACGGCACTCGCTTCTTAGCACTACGGTACCACATAGGCGCCCACGCCCGGACGACTGGGGGGTAGCGGGCGCAGCACTCCGTTTCGGTCGCTTCCGATCTCGCCAGCAGGCCATGGCGGGCTCAGCGGAGCTCCTCCCTGCAGAAGTAGTTGCGTCCCGCTGCTCGTGGCCGGGCTTCCCGTTTGGATCACGTCTCCAGCTGCATCCAAAACCACTCCAACGCGGCTATCCGGAAACGTTCCGGGATTGTGGATAAGCGCGAGGTTGTCCTGAGCGCTCAGGCTGCCTCCGGTCTGGCAGGTGTAGTTGCTCGCATCGTTGATCGCAGCCTCCGTGTTTGCCCATCGGCTGAACTCGACTCCCTCCCACTTGCAGAGAACGAGAGGACCGCCGCCCTGCTGCGCACTGGAGGCATAGTTCGGCGGATAAGAAAAGAGATTGCCGACTACAGACGAAGAAACCAGGGGCGTCAAGGCAAGGCCGTCCAGATGCAGGATGTTGGCGTAGGGCTCCCGACGTTCGTTCATCCAGTCTGCAAAGGCGAGGAGATTGTTGACCAAGGTAAGAGACTGTATCGACCCTTCGATACGCACGGTGTTGATCGGCACGTCTGCCCTCGCAGTGGTGGGCACGAAGTTTCTGCCGGTGACAACGGTAGATTGATAAAGCTGAACAGTCCCCGAGGCTCCACCGTCGATACGGAGGGCATCGCCTGCCTGCACGCCTCCCGGAAGGCGGATCACCGAGTTGTCGATAAAGACACTCCCGGCTGCCGCGAGGTCGACTCCGCCGGCATTCAAGGCGTCGACGACCCCAACACCTACGCCGTAGGTTCCGCTTAAGGTGCTTCGCGAAACTCTGACCGTGCCGGTGCCCTCGTCGCTCCAGCCAAAGGTGCCTCGAATCGACCGGAGCACCTGACCTGAGGTGGAGGCATCGATACCCAAAAGATCGCTATCGGTGAGAATCGCTTCATCGAGATTCGAGGTGAGAAGGGCCGCGTGTTCAGAATTGGTGGTGGGCAATGCACCTTCAAAAGCGACGAGGGTGGAGTCATGCACCATCAGGGTACCCTCTCGCGCCTGGGTGGCGATGCGACAGAGGCCGACTCCTGAAGCGTCCGCGCGTACATGGTTCAGGCGAAGGTCGCTGCGGATGGAGAGCACCGGAGTCACACATTGAAAAGACCGGGACGTGTTCGTCACGATCGCCAAATGCTCGAGTCCTACCACCGCGTCCGAGGCCAGCAGTCCCGCCCGGGAGCTTCGCGCCGATGTATTGAAGCGGGGTGTGGTGACCGAAACTAGGCTGGCGCTGCTGGCGGCATCGAGCTCGAGCGTGGTTTGCAGATCTGGGTTTTGAGCCCAGGAGGCGTCGTGGCCGCCGATCAAGGTCACGGTGCGTGCCTGTATGGTCAGGGCGGGCTCGGCATACGTTCCGGCCTGGAGATAGACGATGAGCGGCTGGGCGGGATCTGTCGCGCTGAGAGCTGCATGCACCGAAGCGAACGGATAGGCCTGGCTTCCCGCCAGGGGATGATCGTCATCGCCAAAGGTGGCTACGTAGACTTCCGGTGCATCAAGCGTCGTCACGGTGACTTGGGCGGAGGGAAAGCTCGAGAGTTCGCCCGCGCCGTTGACGCTGACGAGTTCAAAGCTGTAGTCGGTGTTTCCGGCGAGACCCACGAGCGACCATCCACTGCTCCCCTCGGAAACGGCTACCGTGCCCACATCGCGCGTGTCCGGAGCGGTCATTCGGATTCGAATCGCGGTAGCCTCCATCGAATCCCAACTTAGGGTGGCACCTCCCGGTAGGGGAGCGGCGGTCAAACCCCTGGCGGGTTCAGGGGGTGTCCACAAGAGCAAGGTCGCGGGCTCGCTAAATGCCGCATCACTGCCCGCACCGTTTTGAGTTCGCGCCTCGAAGCGAAGCTGTCTGTCGAAGGGAAGATCCGTCACGGTCAGGCTTTGTGAGCGTGCATAGGCGATACTTTGGCTGAAGGTGAAAGAAGCGTCGTCCACGCTTTGTGCCTGCAGCGTGAAACCGGTCGCTGCGGGAGAGAGATCGCTCCACTGCAGCGCGACCCGCGGCAGGTCGCCGGAAACGTCATGAGCGCTTTGCCCCGAAAATGGAAATGGAGCCGACGGGGTGACCGGACCGGATGCTTGCACGTGGGTGCCGCACATGCCCGAAGGCTCATGAAGGGCAAAGAGCTCGCAGATGCTCTCGGGGCTTACATCGTGCGCGGCCATGGTTTTGGACATCGCGCGATCGAAGCTGCGGTAGTTCAGCTCGTCGGCATCCCTTGCAAGGTTGAGGATGATATCGTGCAGTGCCGGCCCGCCGAGGACGACGCGCTCATCCTGAGCGTGCTGGCCATACATCCAGTCGACATCTCGGATGATGTCCGAGTCGTCTGGATCAAGCGTGAACCGCCAAACGCCGCCGTTGTGAAAGTCGGCGCCGCTGCCGTCGAAAACATCGGTCAAGAGGGTCGCGTAGCGCGCGATGCGCTCTTCTCGTCGGTCTTCGAGCTGGTTGTCCCGAGTGAAGCGACCTAAGGGGAAGTCTTGAGAATCGCCACCGATGTTGTCCTCCAGGCAGGGCGCTGAGAGGGGCGAGGCGTCTGCGCGGCAGTAGCTCGACCCGCTCGACCCGACCTGATTCTGGGAGGCCGTAAACTCGAAGTACACGTATCCGCCCGCGGTTTGGCTCGCGAGAAAGTCTGCCCAGGCCTCGCCGAGCACTCCGGCAGCGCCATCGTCCGGCCCCTGCTGCAGGAGCGAATCGCCCCAGACATCGCCATACATGCGGCCGAATGCTCGGCGGCTGTGGTCTGCAAGGAAGGTGCACATGATGTAGTGACCGTATTCGTGGGTTGGCGTCACGCGGCTTCGGGCGCTGTCTTCCGGGATCACGATATCGACCTCGTCAAAGATCGACGCGAGTCCCGCGGCCGCCGACCATCCACGACCTCGCCCGAAGGAAAGGGTCCCAAACCCGAAATACCCGAGGCAGGGCGCCACAGCATTGGGAAACACGACGTCCGCGAGTCGACCCGTCCTGACCAGGGCTGTCGGCATACCGCGGGTGAACACCGGGGAACGCGCCCGAAGGAACCTGGGGCTCTCGTAGTGCACCCGCTCTTGAATGAAGTCTCGGGCGCTCGTCAGCTGGGCGAGCACATTCATGTCGCTTTCGCGGACGTGCGCATCGATGTGAACGTCGTCGTCGCGGTCGGTGCGGCCGTGAAAAACCGTGATGCGCTTGTCCCAAAGCAAGCCGATTAGATCGGCCGCCTTGTTTTTCAGCCGGATGTGGACGCGAATGCGTTTGGCCCGAGGCACGTCGAAACGCACAAAACCATTTCGGTCGATGCGCCCCCGATCGAGGCTGACCATGAGGCCGCTTGCAACGCGAACCTCGGCGCCGTGCGGAATGATGGGCTCGCCCGACCGATCTCCAAGCCAAGCTTGGCGCATCACCTCGTCGGGACGGGTATCGAAATCTGGGTCTGTGTTGCGTACGGAAAGACTCAGGGAGAACTTACGGCTGCGGCCGAAGAACTGGCGGACTTCGCTCGAGACCTCGCGGACAAAATTGATGCCCCGCTGCACGCTTCGACGAATTCGCCTGGCGATGCGGCCACCCAACGCCGCTCGGTACACACCGACAGACGCGTCACCGCGATACGACTCACTGCGGTGCGACAGGGCATCGCTTGTCGACTCTGCTTCGGCTTCCCCGTCCGGAGCGGGTTCCTCCGCAAAAGCTTCCGTGCCGCCGTACACAAAACCCTGCGCACCCAGCCAATCGTAGTCGACCGAACCACCCGGCATACGGGCCTCCGGTACGGGCACTTCCTGGAGCAAGATCGCATCGAAGATCGGCTCGCCATCCAACGCTTCTTGGCGAAAGAGGTTGTAGACCTCTGCCGGGATAAGCGCGAACGCAAAGTCGCCGTACTGAGAACCCGGAAACGTGAATTTTCCGGACTGCTCACCCCAGCGTTCATGTTCCACCTCAAACAGCGGAAGCGCATCGTAGTGGATTTCAAAAAGGTTGAGCTCTTCGAGATTTTGTCGATCGCGAATCAGGATGAGCACATAGTGCAGCGCAGGTCGGCCGTCCTCATCGAGCTCGGTCAGCGCTTCGGTCGTAGACCACTCAAAGGTCTCGACCATGGCCTCGATCTCTTCGGTTTCAAAAGGAGGCGGAAGTTCCGGCAGGCTCATCGATTCGCCCTCCCCCTCGATATCGACGCGGATCACCTGGGTGTCGCGCTGGTCGCATCCGGTGAGTGCGCTCCCGAGCATGCCCACCAGCAGTGCTCGCCCGGCAAGCTCCATTGCAGAAAAGGCCCGGCTCATGGGGAAACCTCTTCGGTTTCTTGCGTGTCATCTTCGCTCGGTGGTGCGGGCTGCAGCAGAACGCGAGAGTCTTGACCGTTGCGTGACGCAACGCGGAGGAAGAGGCTTCCCTGAGTCTCGCCGGATTCGCATGAGAGGGTGAAAAGGACCGTCTCGCCAAAGGGCAATTCGACCTCCGCTGCTTCTGCGCCATCGGACAGGAACACCCTAGAAAAGGAGGGGCTCGAGAGGATGGCCTCCATACCGCAGGCCATGGTCACAGAACCGTGCGGCGCAAGACCCTCTGCAGGCATCGACCCGTCGGCCGGAGGCGGCTGTTCGCTGAGCTCATCGTAGGACCTGACAAGCAGCAAATCTTGGTCGCCAGTCCATTCGATCTCGTCGCGAAGCCACACGTACTCGAAATCGTCTGTGCCGCGATCGACCGCGACCGTGGATCCGTGGTCGGGCATCGACGCCAAAACGGTCGTTCGAAAGGCGGTGGAAAATGCAGGCCAGTCTTCTCTGAAGCCGGCAGGTAGATACACGACCTCTGCATCTACCTCACGGTCGATATCAAAGGTAGGCCTTGTCCAAACGAGCGTGCCCGGACCGTCAGGCAACCCCCGCAAGAGGAGCGGGCCTTGTTCTCCCGGCTCCACCACCGCAAGCGCCAGACGGGGCTCTCCCCATGCAGGTTCGAAGAGAAGCAATGAAGGCTGGTCGGTTTGGTCTTTGGGCGTCGACTCCTTGTCGACGGGCCACGTCACCTGGATTTCCCGGCTCCCGTTTGTGAAGAAAAGCTCGCCGATACGGCTTCGGTCGTCCCCGTCGGCCTGGACGAGCGCACGCACCACATCACCACCTACAGAGGAGACTTTGCTTGCCTGCTGGCGCAGAGCCGAAATCGAGAGCGTCCCCGGACAGGGCTCCTCGATCAAAAACGGATCGGATGCGGTAGTGTTGTCAAAGGCGAGCATCACCATGAGCTGGCTTACGGCATGCCTTGGCCACACGTCGTAATCGACGGCCAGAGACTCTCGTTGGCTACCCGCTACTAGAAAGGTATGCGTGTGTCCGCGATCGGTGAGTGCGAGCTCAGGTTCGTCGAGATCCTGGACCGAGCAGGGCCGAGGCGGCGCATCGTAGGTATCGGGAATTGTCGAATTATTTTCGGTATCGCTCGATGAAGCGCCGTCACCGTCCGGGCATCCAGATAGAGCCAGTGCGAGTGCGCTCGTCAGAACTCGGAGAGATTTGGATGTATTCATCTACTTCACCGTGATGTCTCTGCCTGTACTTTGTACGTGCATGCCGGAACGCTTCTCCCTTGGACCGCTTGGATAAGTTCTGTGAGGGTCGCGAACTTACAGAGAATTTGCGCTTTCAGTGTTAAAAGATAGCACTGCACTCCGCAGCCTCAAGCGGAGGCGCACCAAGGAGCGTTCGATCTACGGACATCAGCTTCTCGCACGCCGCAACCGAGCTTAAAGAGGCAACCGAGGCTTCCTTGCGCACGGTCTGAACACCACCCGCACACCGTACCCGGTACGGCTTGTCCAAGACATAGCCTGGCCATATTGGGCGCAGATGAGATACGCCGTACCCAGTACGGCTTGCCCAAGCAGTACGGCTTTTCCTAGTCGGTACCTGCTCTGGAAATCTGACCAGGTGCGGTTGGGGCTGAACGATTTTTTTCAGCAGCGGGAGCATGGCGGCGACGGGTGAGCCTATAAAACCAATCAAGCCGCGGGAAATTGGAAAACCGACCGACAGCAGACAACCTTTTGCTACTGTGCCCGATACTACTTGGGAGGACTGAATCGTGTCGATAAGCGACGAGCTACTCAAACTGTACCGTCAGATGTTCGTGATTCGCCGCTTTGAGGAGGAGGCGGCAAGGGCCTACGCGCAGGGAAAGATCGGCGGGTTCTTGCATCTCTACATTGGACAAGAATCGGTGGCGGTGGGCGCCTGTGCCGCGATTGAGAAAGACGACTACGTGATGACCACGTATCGAGACCACGGACTGGCCCTCGCCCGAGGTATGCCTCCGGGAGTGGCGATGGCGGAGCTTCACGGCAAAGATGCCGGATGCTCTCGGGGACTCGGTGGCTCGATGCACTTCTTTGACCCGGAGCGAAACATGCTCGGGGGCTGGGCGATCGTGGGCGGGCATCTCGCCGTTGGTGCGGGAGTGGCGTTTCGCTCGAAGTATCTCGATGAGGCCTCGGTAACGCTTTGCTTCTTTGGTGAAGGCGCCACCAACATCGGCGGTTTCCACGAGGGACTCAGCCTGGCGGGTCTGTGGAAGCTGCCCATCGTGTTCATCTGTGAAAACAACGAGTACGCGATGGGCACGCCGATGTCGCGAACCTCTCCTCTCGACGACCTTTCGGTCAAAGCTGCCGGCTATGGGATGCTTGGCGACTCGATCGACGGGCACGACGTTCAAGTCGTCCGAGACCGGATTCGCTCGGCGGTTGGTCACGCCCGTCGAGGAGACGGACCGACGTTCTTAGAGGTAAAAACCTATCGCTTCCGGGGGCATTCGATGAGCGACCCTGGCAAGTACCGCTCCCGCGCAGAGCTTGAGGAGCAAAAGAGGCGCGACCCACTCAAGGTGACCCGCCTGCAGCTGGCGGACGCCGGAATCGACGAGTCCGCTTTGGTTGCGCTTGAAGAGAGCGCTGAGCAGGAGATTGCAGATTCGGTATCCTTCGCCGAGTCGGCAGAACCGGCACGTGAAGAGGTCATGCGGGCCAGCGTCTACGCCCCATCGGAGCAACGGTAGTTATGCGCACAATTCGATACAGAGAAGCGATTCGAGAAGCCCTACTCGAAGAAATGGATCGAGACTCCCGAGTCTTTTTGATGGGTGAGGAGGTCGGGCACTACCAGGGAGCGTATAAGGTTTCTGAGGGGCTGCTGGCGCGCTTTGGCGAGTCGCGGGTGATCGACACCCCGATCGCTGAATCGGGTTTTGCTGGCATCGGCGTAGGCGCAGCGATGACCGGACTTCGACCCGTGATCGAGTTCATGACCTGGAATTTCTCCTTCGTCGCGCTCGATCAGATTGTGAGCAACGCTGCCAAGGTCTACCAAATGAGCGGAGGAAAGATCTCCGTACCGATCGTGTTCCGTGGCCCAAACGGGGCGGCAAAGCAGGTGGGTTCCCAACACAGTCACTCGGTGGAACCGTTTTATGCTTCGGTGCCGGGACTCTGGGTCTGCGCACCCGCCACACCCCGTGATGCTAAGGGGCTGCTGAAAACCGCGATCCGAGACGCCAATCCGGTCGTATTTCTCGAAGGCGAAACTCTGTACAACGTGTCCGGCGAGGTGCCCGACGAAGGCGACGAAGAGCTGATTCCCTTCGGAGAGGCACGTACCGCTCGGGAAGGAACAGACTGCACCGTTGTCGTTTGGGGCCGTCCCTATTACGAGACGATGAAGGCGGTCGAAGCGATTTCAACGGCACTGGAGATCGAATGCGAGGTCATCGACCCGAGGACCGTTCGACCCTTGGATACCGCGAGCATCGTGCAGAGCGTGAAGAAAACCAATCGATGCGTGGTGGTCCACGAGCATTGGCCGATGGGAGGCCCGGGAGCTGAAATCGTCGACACGGTGCAGCGGGAGGCTTTTGACTTTCTCGATGCCCCGGTGGAGCGCGTCGCATCTTTGGACATACCGATGCCGTACGCATCCCATTTGGAAGACACGGTATTGCCCACCGAATCGCGCATTCGGTCGGCCATCGAGAAGGTTTGCTATGCGTGATCGGTCGAATGGATGTGGTCGATCCGCGGCGAGCAGCAGGCCGATTTTTACGCAGTTCAGAACAGATACTGCACGTACTGCGTCAGTCGGTCCGCGACTCGATCGGCCCGATCACGGTAGTCGGTTTGATAGTGGTCACGATAGTCAGTTTGATAATAAGGGCCCGATTCATCCGCTGATCGGCAGCGGAACACGGAGTGCATAATGGCGAAGATCGTTGGGCTGCCCAAACTATCCCCGACCATGGAAGAAGGAACCCTTTCCCGATGGACCGTTCAGGAGGGGGACAGCGTCGATGTAGACGACCTGCTTGCCGAGGTAGAAACCGATAAGGCGGTCATGGAGTTTCGATCCTTTGATCGAGGGGTTCTGCTGAAAATACTGGTGCCGGAGGGCGAAATAGTGGCCCTTGATGCGCCAGTCGCGATCATCGGCACCAAAGGCGAAGACATCTCGGCCTTGCTGCAGCAGGTGGCGGGCGGACCAGCTACACCATCCACTGCTTCGTCCCCAAAATCCGCCTCGCCCGGCACCCTAGACTCCAGCGGCGCCCTAGACTCAAAAGCGAGCCCCCCGGACTCCACTGCAGCCTCTGGTTCCTCAGAAGCGAGGGCTTCCAGTATATCCGCAGCTGGAGACAAAGCTCTGAGCGATCCTGGCGACGGACAAAGCAAGGGCTCCGATCGGATTCTTGCCTCACCGTTGGTTCGTCGATTGGCTCGGGAGAGAGATGTCGATCTGGCGTCCATCTCGGGAACAGGCCCGGGAGGCAGGATCATCAAGCGCGATCTTGAGGGTTATGTCGCCACGCCATCATCCAGCGAATCATCGTCATCGCACATTTCATCGTCACCTCACGCGGCCAGCATCGCATCCAACCTCGTGGATTCTGCTCCGAGGGTAGAGAAGCTGAGCTCGATGCGGCGCACGATCGCCCGACGGCTGACCGAGTCCAAGCAGCAGGTTCCTCATTTCTACCTCACGATCGAAGTCGATGCGGAGCCGCTCTGGCAAACACGCAAACAGATCAATGCGTCTCTCGATGGTGAAAAGGTTTCGCTCAACGACCTAGTCATCAAGGCTTGTGCAGTGGCCCTACGCCGCGTACCGGCCTGCAACGCGTCTTTTGCCGGTGACGCGATTCACTACCATCCAAACGTGGATATTTCGGTTGCTGTTGCAGTACCGGAAGGACTGATGACGCCAGTAGTGCGAAACGCAGATACCAAGGGCGCGCTTGCCATTTCTCGCGAGGTCAGGGATCTGGCGGCGAGGGCAAAAGAGCGCCGACTGCTACCTGAAGAGATGACGAACGGCACGTTTTCCATCTCGAACCTGGGGATGTTCGGTATCGACGCGTTCAGTGCAGTGATCAATCCCCCCGAGGGAGCCATCCTCGCGGTCGGCGCTGCCCGGGAAGTTCCCGTGGTCGTCGATGGCGCACTCAAGCCGGGGCGACGTATGTCGATGACCCTCAGCTGCGACCACCGAGTGATCGACGGCGCGATCGGCGCTGGCTATCTCAAGGTATTGCGGGGGCTTTTGGAGTATCCGCTCAACATGATTCTATAGGGCCGCGGGCGTTCAGGCACGCCATAGCGCCGCTTACCTTCGATGCTCCTCGCTCAACGTACTCAAAGTACGCCTTCGCTCCTGCGCTTCGAGGGCGCTGGCTCTCTGACGCCCCTGAACGCCCGCGCCGTGATGACAAACGCACCCCATAGCGCCGCTTACCTTCGATGCTCCTCGCTCAACGTACTCAAAGTACGCCTTCGCTCCTGCGCTCCAGCACGCCTCGCTAGGCCTGAACGCCTGCTTTCCTCCCATGCTCGACGTTCGAAGTATCGTCAATACTCCTTCACGTCTGCGCGTGCGGGGCGCTGGGCGTTCAAACCCATCGAGACGCGCTGGTCGAGGGCGCTGGCTCTCTGACGCCCCTGAACGCCCGCGCCGTGATGACAAACGCACCCCATAGCGCCGCTTTGCTCGTCGTCGTCAGGTACCCACGACCGCGGGGGGTTGGGGGTGAGGTGGCAGAGCGACGCTTACGCACTTGGTTCTAGCACATGCCGTGAAACTTACGATCAGGGTTAGAGAAGACCTTTGAAGGGTTGAGAATGCCTTTTGGATCGAAGACCTGCTTGATCTGTTTCTGATAACTGATCAGCGCCGGAGACTGTTCGAGGTGTAAGTAAGGCGCCTTGAGCAAGCCCAATCCGTGTTCGCCACTCAGCGTTCCTCCAAGCTCCAGCGTGCGGCGAAAGAGTCCTTCGATGGCTCGGTCCACCCGAGGGCGCTCGTCAGGGCTGTTCCAAAGAAAGTTGACGTGCAGATTGCCGTCTCCGGCGTGACCATACGTGGGGATCAGAATCTCCTCACGCTCTGCTGTTTCGCGGCAGTACCGCAGGAGATCTCCGATGCGTGGACGGGGGACGACCACGTCTTCTGAGAGCTTGAATGTGGCTTTTCGACGCATCGAGTAGCTGAGCTGGCGTCGCGCGCTCCAGAGTCGTTCCCGTTCATTCGAGGTCGCGGCAACGAGAACATCGAGGGCGCCGCAATCGAGCAGTGCATTGCCGAGTCGTTCGACTTCGCCTTCAAGAAGCGTCTGACTGCCGTCAAGCTCCAGCAACAACATCGCCGTGGCGTCCTTCGGGATATCGAGACCCGCCTGAGGACGCACGAGTTCCAAAGCCACCGTATCGAGAAGCTCCACACATCGAGGCATGAGGCGCTCGCGAATCGCGGTGTTGACCACACTCTCCACGCCGACGTCCCCTTTGACAAAGACCATCATGGTCGCGATCGCTTCGGGCTTCGGAATCAGCTTGAGGCGTGCTTCGGTGACGATCCCCAAAGTGCCTTCGCTGCCGACCATGAGCGCCGTGAGGTCGTATCCGGTCACGCCCTTGCGAGTTCGCTTACCCAACTGGAGTACGGTTCCGTCACCGGTCACCACGGTCATGCCGAGAACGTATTCGCGGGTGACCCCGTACTTGAGCGCTCGGGGACCGGCCGCATTGGCGCCGATATTGCCCCCGATAGCGCAAGTGTCTGCAGAGTTGGGATCAGGTGGATAGAACAGCCCTTCCGCTTCCACCGCGCGATGAACCAGGCCTGTAGGCACGCCCGGCTCCACCAAAGCAGTCATGTCGTGCCGGTCCACTTCACGTATTTCCTGCATTCGTTCGAAGCTGAGCACCAGCCCGCCTTGCTCGGGCACAGATCCTCCGACGCGGCTGGTACCGCCACCTCGCGGGGTGATCGGAATACCGTAGTCGTTGGCCGCCTGAACCACCGCCGCAACATCTGCGGTAGAGGCGACCCGAACCACCGCGACCGGTTCTACCGGCGTAGCTTCGCTTTCATCTTTCGCGTAAGACTGCAACTGGTCGCGGTCGGTGATCAGAGCATCCGTACCGAGAGCACGGTCGATAGCGATTAGGGCGGCGTCGGTGGATCCCATGAAGCTTCATCTTAGTGTCAAACCGCATGAAAGACCTCCTGGGCGACTCGGCCCTGTTGTATTCCAAAGCGACTCTATGGCGCCCCTACTCTACTCACCAGCGCGTCTCGATGGTCGTGAAGAAGTGAAACCCACCCACTACCCAAGAGGACTTTCGACGAAGAAAGCGGTAGCGAGCGAGAGAAACAAGCAATTCAAGACCTGCTGCGACGAGGCCTCCGAGTGCCCATGAAGATCACGTGCGAATGCGTCACCATCGACTTCGAGGCTTCGCTGAACCATCTGCGCGTTCCGCTGCGGCATTGCCAACTGGAACGAACGACGAACCTTGTGGAACGTACTTTCGTACAGAAATCTTCAGGCTATACCGTCGCGTCGATCCGATCTTCTGGCGATGGGTGGGACGAGCGGCTGCTCGAACGAGCTCTGCATGCGAACACCGAGCGCGTCTAGGATCCGGCTTGCGCGGTCCACGGTGATGTTGTGGTACTCGTTCCGCTCGTCCCGAGACACCTGCGATTCGTGGACGCCGAGCCGGGAGGCGAGCTCGCGCTGCGTGAGACCGAGGGCGATGCGCAACGCGACAAGCGCATGTCCAAGTCCGTGCAGGTTCATCATGTCTGCGATGTCGCCACGCTTGAGCCGCTCGTAGCTCTCGACCTCTTCGCCGAGCTGGTCGTGGAACGAGCGCAGCGGGTCGATGGCCCGCTTCACCTCGTCGGGGCCGAGGCCCATGCCTTCCAGGTGTGCCTTGTGGTCGTTCAGGCGAGCGCGCTCTTCTTGGAGCCGCCGCACCGCCTCCTGATACTCGCTCTCGTTGCGGATCATGGCTGGTCTCCTTTCTTGATCTTCACGGTTCCTTTGGGCCGTCCGTCGCAGCGTGAGAGGCGAAATGCCGACGAGAACTCGAGCTCGTTTCCATACTTGTCGCGGATGCCCGAGACCTGGCCGTAGTGGGGGTACATTTCGACTCGATAGTGGCGCCACATCGGCAACTGCTTCTTCGGGTAGCCGCGATACGGACGTCGCGATGCCGGGTCCCAAGTCCAGACCTTGTGGGGGTCGCGCAAGTTGAGAGCACTTTGCAGTCGACCGCTGGCCAATTCCAGGAGGTCGCAGACGAAGTACCCGTCGATGTCGTTCGGATGCTCCTTGTCCTCCACGAAGGAACCGTCAAGGAAGATCTCCGTGACCCCGACCTGCCAGAGCTGTTGGACCAGCACCTCGACGTTGTTCACGAGCTTGCTGCGCCACCCGCGATCCCAGTTCAGGTAGCCTCCCGCGGGACCCTGCACGAGGATCGACGCGCGTAGCTCGGCCAGCGTCAGCTCGTAGTCGCCGGCAGGCAGGCACCCGTCCGCGTCAAAGTCAGGCAACATGGCCCGCCTCTCGCCCGTTTGGGATGCGGCTTTCTGATGGCTCGGATCGCACTTCGGTCTCCTGACTACATTTTCGTCAAGCTTGACTTGATTGTCAAGTTTGACTCGAAGCGGAGATCAAAGCCGGTGACAGCCTAGAAGCCATACTAACACAATAATATCAAACATTTAGCATGGCAAGGAGACGAAGACGGCCTTGTGCTTGTCATCCTCAACGCAAGCGCGAGCGGTTCCGCATGAAGTCGATCTGGTACGGCTCGAGCTCGAAGGAAACGTCGTTGAAGGAGGCGAGGCGGTAGCGGCGCTATGGCGTGCCTCTGTCGCACCCCCCCGCGGCCGTCCAGGCCTAGCGAGGCGTGCTCCAGCGGGCCTATGTCGGCCCAAACAGCTGCTTGCCTCACATGCTCGTCCCTCAACGTACTCAAAGTACGCCTTCGCTCCTGCGCTTCCGGGGCGCTGGCTGTTTGAGCCAACCTAGGCCCGCTGGGGGGTAGTGGTCACTAGGCCTGAACGCCTGCTTGCCTCACATGCCCGTCGCTCAACGTACTCAAAGTACGCCTTCACTCCTGTGCTTCCGGGGCGCTCGCTGTTTCGTCCAACCTAGGCCCGCTGGGGGATGGTGGTCACTAGGCCTGAACGCCTGCTTGCCTCCCATGCTCGTCCCTTGAAGTAGCGAAACTACTCCTTCACTCCTGCGCTTCCGGGGCGCTGGCTGTTTGAGCCAACCTAGGCCCGCTGGGCCGAGGAGGAGGGTACTTTTAGGTACCTGACGACAACGAGCATCTTCGGTCAGCCGCTGTTTGGGCCGACACGCGCAGCGGGCCTAGGTTGGTTCAAACAGCCAGC
>JBCCEA010000061.1:0-15187 GCA_039030515.1 Myxococcota bacterium
CGCTTCGAGGGCGCTGGCTCTCTGACATCCCTGGACGGCCGCGGGGGTTGCGACAAATGCACGCCATAGAGCCGCTTACCTTCGATGCTCGTCGCTCAACGTTCCAAGAAGTACGCCTTCGCTCCTGCGCTTCGAGGGCGCTGGCTCTCTGACATCCCTGGACGGCCGCGGGGGTTGCGACAAATGCACGCCATAGAGCCGCTTACCGTCTCGCGCCTCGTCGTCAGGTACCAATGTGTACCCTCCTCCTCCTCGCCCCAGCGGGCCTCGCTAGACCTGAACGCCCGCTTACCTCCCATGCTCGACGTTCGAAGTAGCAAAACTACTCCTTCACGTCTGCGCGTGCGGGGCGCTGGGCGTTCAAGCCCATCGAGACGCGCTGGTCGGGGGCGCTGGCGCTCTGACATCCCTGAACGGCCGCGGGTGTTTGGGGATGCACGCCATAGAGCGGGTGAACTCCTGGAGAGGTTTGAATTGTTGCGATAGTCTTGGAGCACCCTTCATTAGAGAGTGGTCTCAGTAACGAGGTGCTCCGGTTGTGAAATCCGCGAATCCAGCAGCATTTACCTCAGAAGACATACGTAAGATGCTCCGGGAGGTACAGATGGAAGCAACTGTCGACGCCTCTGATGCAAGAGAACCCGTGCGAGTTTTTGCCTGCCCCTTTGCCCACCAGGGAGTGCTGGTTGCTTGGGATATGGAACTTCATACCGTACAGCCTGGGCTTGCTCTGCTGACGGATGCAGTTTCCACAGTTCGACTTCAGCTCTTCTACCCGAACCAGACGACCGTGGTCCGAGTCCAGACGCTGGATAGGGCGACAGATGGACATCAAGGAGCACATTTGTTTCATTTGGTATCTCTGCCGGCATACGCCGTTGCTGCGTTTGGTGTGTCCAACTCTGCAGAGTTTCTATCGCTGGCTCATACTAAAGTGCTTTGGCACGAAGCAGAACATTCGACCGCTTAGTGCGCATTCGACCGCTCAGTGCGCATTCGACCGCTTAGTGCTCATTGTCTGGCCTGACGCTCCGATGAAGTGGATGATCAGGTTGCAATGACCGATGCCTACACGCTGTTAAATGCCGTGCGACCCGCTAATGCTGCTCTCCAGTGAGTGCAGTTAGGAGCGAGACGATCTCTGCAAGCCGCACTCTCGCCTGTTCACCCGCCTGGCGAGAACTCAGTTCTCTACGCAACCGCTCTCCCTCAAAGTAGAGCTGAACCACCGTGCGAATTAGATTCAGTCTCTGTTGTTGTACCGCGCGACGTTCACGCAGCAGTCGGTATTCATCTCGACCGTACAGGACGCGATCCAGACGAAACACCATCGAGACTTCGAGCGTGAGGTCGTCGTCTGACGAAAGTGAGGTGCGATCCACGTCGTCCGTCGCATATTGAGAGAGGTCTCGTCCCTGACCTCGACGGCCACTCATCCTTAGTGTGGGAATCCAGCCAGAACGCCTGCCGCGTCTTGTGATCTTCTTTACTTCCCGTACCGAGGATGCGTGGTGACGCAGTGCGGCTGAAACCAGTCGATCTACTCGTTGATGGGCTTCCACAGATATTCTCTGCGATCGGAGCGAAGACCGCCTCTCATCTACACCGTCACCAGAAGACGTCTCATCGCTGGATGCTTCAGCGGCTTCGAGCGTGTATGCCCACGTGTCGGCCTCGAATGACCCCTCAAAGCCCGCCTGGGCCTCTGCCCGATATGAAACCACCGACAACATCAATGCCGCCGTGCAGTGTAGGCCTACCCTGTAAATCGATCTCCGCCTTTTCGAGGTTGTGTGGCGATACGATTCGACTCGTGCACTGAGGAAGCTCAGATGTGGAATGGTAAGACTCAATCCGCTTTGCGGCGTAAAGTGCCTGTCACACATGTTCAAGACCGCACCCAGCAGTGCTGCGTAGAGCTGGCGGGCGGATAGGCTCCCTCACCAAGATGCCCTTGCTTCCAGACGACGAATTGCTTCTGCGGCCTGGACTTGCTCCCAACGGCACCATCGAGTGCACGGTAGAGGCTCAGCATGCGTCACATACTCCGGCATGGTCTGGTCGACCGGCGACTGTAGACCAGGCTTCGATATCGAAGGCCGTCTTCGGAGCCTGAGGTTCAGTACCGCCTCAACTGAAGATTCCCGCACGACCCCTCGCCGATGTTCAGACCGATCGTATCGTCGCTCCATCCGCGCTCGGACGAGAAAACGGGGCGCGAGACCACTCGTCTTCGACGGTTGGCAGGCGGTCATGTGCAGACTGAGGAGTACCCCACACCAAAGTATTTCGTCTCGGAACATAGCCTTGTATCGGCACTGCTGTGCTTCCAGTTTCCTCCGTTCTTTCCCAGGGGGCCTATGTCGGCCCAAACAGCTGCTGACCGAAGATGCTCGTCGCTCAACGTACCTAGAGTACGCCTTCGCTCCTGCGCTTCGAGGGCGCTGGCTGTTTGAACCACCCTAGGCCCCCTGGGGATGTGGTTGCTGAGTCGGCCCAAACAGCTGCTGACCGCCTTGCGCCTCGTCGTCGTCAGGTACCCACTCGTATCCTCCTCCTCGGCCCAGCACGTCTCGATGGGTTTGAACGGCCAGCGCCCCGGAAGCACAGGAGCGCAGGAGTAGTTTCGCTACTTCAAGCTCCGAGCATGGGAGGAAAGCAGGCGTTCAGGCCTAGCGAGGCGTGCTGGGGGGCGCTGGCTGTTTGAACCACCCTAGGCCCCCTGGGGATGTGGTTGCTGAGTCGGCCCAAACAGCTGCTTGCCGCCTTGCGCTTCGTCGTCGTCAGGTACCCACTCGTACCCTCCTTCTCGGCCCAGCGGGCCTGGGTTGGTTGAAACAGCGAGCGCCCCGGAAGCGCGGGAGCGCAGGAGTAGTTTCGCTACTTCAAGCTCCGAGCATGGGAGGAAAGCAGCTGTTTGGGCCGACATAGGCCCGTTGGAGCGCGTCTCGATGGGTTTGAACGCCTAGCGCCCCGGAAGCACAGGAGCGCAGGCGTATTAACGCTACTTCGAACGACGAGCACGGGAGGAAAGCAGGCGTTCAGGCCTAGCGAGGCGTGCTGGGGGGCGCTCGCTGTGGGCCGGGCTACAAATGTAGGGGGAACTGCCAGCGGCCATGTAGACCTCGGATATAGGCCCCGAGGGATACAATCGACGCAAGAGAGAGTGATCCGAAGAGCAAAGGTCCAACGGATGCAAACAAGGAGTGGGGCACTCCGATGAGCAACCAGACAGTGCTGCCTGAGATCACTGTTAGCGATAACGGCACCCACCATTTCCAGCCTTCTGCCAAGGCATCGACCCGGAATCGGCACACAATCCACAATGCGATAACCAAAAGCCCACAGCATTTCGCTGCAAAGAAGAAGGCGGCAAGCAAAGTGCCGTTGCCTGGCTCCATTGGGACGGCCCATCCTCCAAAACAGAACGCGACCAGAGTCGCCACTAAAGATGCCAGGTAAAATAGCTCAATCGATGTGCAAAATGAATGTCTGCTGCCGGTCAGTCCTTTTAGTGATGCAAGGGACAGTATAATTTGCACAAAAAAAGCAGGAATTAGGGCAAGAGCCAAAGGGTTTGAGAAGGCGAACCAGGTCCACGGATAGATGTCTTGGCCCCGAACAATCGAGTCGAGGTCTAGCGTTCCTTCGAAAGCCAGCAAAACCACCAGTAGAGCCAATACGGGAAGTAACGGCACTGTAACGCTCAGAATTCGACGGCAAGCTGATCGCGATTCTGATGATTCCGGCAGAAAGATTCTTTGTCCAGCTCTCATCACAATGCTGCTGATCAGAATCAGCCCTCCGTCTAATCCGCCTGCTAGGATGTATCCGGAATACGGCAACGCTAGAAAGTAAAAGATCAAAAAGCCTAAGATGGAGATCATTATGCCTAGCTGGTGCAGGGAAGCACTCCAACCTCTAGTTGTCTTCCGAGAGGCCGACGTGTTGCTCCTTATGCTAGCTGAAGACAGAGCTGATCTTTTGGGTAGTTGCCACAATGGTCCTGTTGGAAGAAAACAGAACAGCAAGAAGAGTACTGCCCCAACCAAACCATGGCGAATCGTCTTCGAGCGCTCCTGTTTTTCCGCCGAATAGCCTGGCAAGGGGACTGATAGCTCCATAGTTGCCGGGGCATCGGGAGCTCTAATCTCGAGGATCGCGAATTCCTTACCGGGAACGGCTACGAAGTCTGAAAACGAACGGACTTTCACTCTGTCTATGCTCACGATGGTATCGCCGACCGCAGTGCCGGAGTTTGCTGCACGTCCGTTTGGGTTCTGCTCCGCGATGATAAGCCCCATGCCCGTCGGATGATCCATCATCGTAACTCCCAAGAAATCAGAGATCTCTCGTGCTTGTTGCGTGCGACCAAGCGCTCGCGAAAGGCGACCCGAGGTCGTGGGAGTGAAGTCAAGAGTCACGTTTTCTAGCGTCCCTGAAACGGTGCCGCGATTGTCGGCCGCAGAAAAGAACACTCGAATGGAGCCGCGAAAAGTCACCCGACCCCCGACGGCATTCACTAGTTCGTTTCCAACCGTAAACTGCAAAACCGACTCAGTTTGAGTGCGACCCTCTGCCTGGGCCTGCACAGCCGTCGGAAGTGCTCCCGGACGCGCTACCTCACCTTCGAAGCTCACGATGGCGCTTTGGCCTACTGGAAATCCCTCTCCCCAGATCTCTGCAGTTTCTTCAGGTCTAAGATGATCTGTCGATATCTTATGCAGCAATACAAGTGCGGCGTCCTCTGACAGCTCACATGCTACGAGCGAAACGAGGGATGTTAGTGTGAGCAGATGCAGCGGAGAAGTTCGGTTCACAAACTATTTTCGAGGCCACTTAGGTGGCTGAGGTTCTCACTTCAGAAGGCTGCTCGTCAAAAAATTGAGCGCTGTCTCGGTACTGATCTCCTTAGGGAAATTGGGGATGCGGGTTCTCTGGTCGAACGTAGAGAAAAGCAATTACGCTGGCGTACTCGAGGAGTTCATCGATTAGTAAATAGTCCTGAAATAGACTTCGATCGTATGCAAAAGCGATTTGATAATCTGAATTTCCAATGCTAAGCCCTTTCTCATTCGGGGCTGTAGCTCAGCTGGGAGAGCGTCGCACTGGCAGTGCGAAGGTCAGGGGTTCGATCCCCCTCAGCTCCACAACTTTCCCTTTAGCAAACGCAATCCAAAAAAAACGGGAGACCATGATCGTTTCATGATCTCCCAAGTCTCTAACGTTCGATGTCTTCATCGAACGTAATTTATGATGCAGGAAAGAGAGGCTGTTGCCCTATGGATGCTCCGCGACAGACCGAAGATATGACGATTGAAACGGAGCTGCGTTCCCGCGAAACCTCGTCTTCTTAGTTCGAGGCGCTTTCGGTCACCGATTCATTGGAAGCCGAATCGTCTAGGTCCGTCACAATAGTGGCGGCATCTACGAGAAGCGGTTCAACACTGACGATTTTCCGCGTTCGCCCCTTGTGTCCAAATTTGACTATACCGTCAATGCGAGCCCACAAAGTATAGTCTTTACCGGTTCCAACATTGTCTCCGGCGTGGACGCTCGATCCAACCTGCCGTATCAATATGTTGCCGGCACGAACTTTTTGTCCGCCAAATACTTTGACCCCGCGACGTTGTGCGTTGGAGTCTCGGCCGTTTCGAGACGACCCTTGCCCTTTCTTATGTGCCACTGTTGCCTCGTCTAGGCGCTCACGCCTGTGATCTTAAGTTCTGTATAAGGCTGTCGATGACCGGCTTTCCGTCGGTAGTTTTTTCGGCGTCGCATTTTGAACACGATAATTTTCTTGGCTCGGTTCTGAGCGACGATTTCAGCTTGAACCTTCGCTCCAGGTACGGTTGGAGCACCGACCAGCACCTTCTCGCCAGTTACCATGAGAACGTCTTCGATCTCTATTCGGTCGCCAACGCCGCCTTTGAGTCGTTCCACCCGAAGAACGCTGCCTTCTTCAACCACGTACTGTTTACCGCCGGTTCTGATCACTGCCTGCATGTTTTTTCCATCACCGCGCGAGCGGCCGGCTAACATACTAGAAAGACAAACGCCTGCAAGTTCAAAACGCGTCGACCGCAGAGTGGACGCGGCTGGCTCATGGCAAGTTACTCGTGACCTGCTAAACCTTCAACGTGTCTAAGCGCGTCAAAACGGTCACTCACGAGACGATCGTGCGACGACCCCGCAGCGAACGTAAAATCCTGGCGCCAGAGTTTGAGGCGCTAGCCCGCGGTGAACAACAGCCGTTCAGACATCGACGACCTCGTCTGCGGGATACGAGAACCGTCGCCTTGATACCGGGAGTTGCGAATCGTGATGCGCGCAGCGTGTGTGATGCGAGGACTCGAGAACTTCAGTTCTTGCTTCGTAGGATGAGCGAATCGGCGGAGCAGGACGAGTCCCACTACACGAGTGGTTTGCCTACTGAGAGCCTCACCAATGAGGTGGAAGGCGCTACGAACTTGGATTCAGACGCTAGCTTAGAAGCGGACGAAGCCAGCATCGAATTGACAAAAAAACTCGCTGAGGCAGCTCAGCTTAGGCTTTGGCGAGGGAGAAGCGTCACCAGTTTTGAGTCGTACGCGGAGGCAATGCTCCAGCTCGATTCCCAACACGCTAACGAGCTTCTCGCCGCTGGTCGACAAGCTTTGTCGATGGAAGAGTCCGCTGCGTCCGATGAGGCCATCGCGGTAGCGATTCGTACCGAAGCAGCCGCTCTTGAGTCCGGATTAGAGCTGCGGGTTCAAATCCAAGGTTCGTTTGGTGATGAGCGCATTGTCCTCGATGTTCATGTTTCGTCTGCCTCTGAAACATTGCGCGCCATAGGCCGTCGGCTCACCCCGCTGGCCGCGGACCATGAAAGACAAACTCGAAACCAAGACTAACCGAATCAGCCTCGAGATCGATTCGATCTCCATAGTGGTTTGATGCCGATGGGTTAGTGACGCCCCAGGGCCATCTTTGCAGCGCGGTGATCGGGGTTTGCGTTTAGTGCCTTGGAGAAGGACTCCCTGGCCTCGCGCAGACGCCCATCGAACTGCAGCGCACGACCGTGGGCAACGTGGTAGTCCGCGTTTTGAGGTTGAAGCGCAACTGCCTGTGCATAGGCGTCAACGGCTCGTCCCGCTTTACCTCTCTGGAGATAGCAAGCTCCAAGTCCCATGAAACCACCGGCAAATGATGGATCTAGTTCGGTGAGCTGCTGATACAAGACCGCGGCGTTTGAGTAGCGGCCGGATCGAAACGCGACCAGGGCTTTTCGATGGGTCCGCAGTGCTCTCATGCGCTGTTCGGGATCACTTTCGACTTGCGCCACGTTACTCGCACCGCGTTCGGCCGGGGTGGTGGTTGCAACGGATTCAAGACGTTCTGTTTCTTGTCCGCTTTGGACTGCCGATGCCGATTCTGTTTTTGGCGCAGCAGCACGCGTTGTTTTCCTTGCGTCCACCTCTTGTGAACCCACCGGAGCCAAAGATCCCGACAGCTTAGTAGAATCTAGACTGCTACGTCGCTTGAGCGGAACCTCGCGAGTGGCGGCTGCGAATACTTCGGGGTCGATACGAAGACGATTCCGACCAGGTTGCCGCATCGCGAAATAAACAATCGCAGCACCGAGTATCGGCCCGATCAAAGCGAGTGCCGCGACCATCAAAAACGCCGATTGAGGAACATACTTGGTTCGAACTCGAGCAGAGTCGGTCTTTTTTGTGCCGGCCTTCGGCGTCGAAGCGCCTTCTCGAGCCTGAGTAACCGAGGGGCTTGGAGTTTGAGTATTGAGAGATACCGAGCTTGCCTGTGTCGAACTCACTCGCTCTGCGGACGTGTGCGCCGAAGCGATTTCGGGCTCTACAAGTACCGGCAACGCGGTGGTGAGCTTGTCTTCTCCGGGCTCTGAACTGGACAAACGCTGACTCGGACGGGACGATCTTGAGTCTTGCGGCTCGGATATCGATGCGTGTTCGGATGCCGGTGATGCGCTCGAAGTGTCGCGTTCTGTCCCCGACGCCGGCGTCGTAGCTGATGGCCCTGCTTTTACTGGTTCGGCGGTGTGCATGTTTCGCGGCACTGGGGTCACCACGGTTGGTTCGTCCAAAATCAGAGAGTCGTCTATCCCTGCAGGGTCGAAGCTGTCAGACTGCAGCAGTTGGATGTCTTCTGATGCCGGCTCTGAGAGGTTGTCGAGCCCCGTGCTATCGTCTCCCACGCGAGCATCCAAATGTTCCCGATCATCCAAATTTTTTGGTTCACCTGCGTGTTCTGAACGGTCTTTTGTCAGGACTGGAGCGCTTACCTTCCGGTCGCGGGATGTTGGGTGATCGTCAGATGCTGAGCTGCTCGGCGTTGGTTGGTCTAGTTCGGAACGAGCACGAACCGGGCCCTCGAGCGACAGACTTTGAGCCTCGAGCGGCAGACTTTGAGTCTCGATCGGGGGAGTGATGTGGGTCGTCGCTCCAGAGCTTTCGAGGTCTGACTTTGTCGAACCCTTTAGATCTTGGTAGGACGTTAGATCTTCGTAAGACGGTGCGGCTTCAGCAATAAGAGATGACTCTTTCTCCGGTTCTGAAACGGGCATCTCAGGCGTGGATGATCCCGGAACTGGTGGGACCGTAGAGCGTGATTTTGCGAGCGGCGGGGGAGTCAAGGATTTCGGCTTGGTCGGCACTGAAAGGCTGGAGCCAGGCGGTGCGGTGGACCGAGACTTGGTGAGCGGCGGGGGAGTCGATGATTTCGACTTAGCGGGCAAAGGAGGCGGAGAGGAAGATTGCGGTGCCGCTAGAGATTTTGGCCCATTTATCGTGGGCCCATTCATAGACTGAGGCGTAACGGAGGAACGTGATTTGGCCGGCAGAGGTGGTGGGGTAGTTCGGCGCTCGACCGCTCCTCCGCCTTGACTGTGCACATCCAACTGGCTGGAACGTGAATCCACTTCCATCCATGGATCGTAGAAAGCGGTGATGATTCGAGCTCGAGTCAACTCATTCACCCATGGCTCAATGAGTCGGTAGGCATGCTCGGCAGACTCGGGACGCTCCTGAGGGTTCTTCGCCAGACAGCGTGAAATCAGTTCGACAAGCCCTTCGGAAATACCTTTTTCAAGTCGAGGGGGGGACTTTGCCAAGTGGGCTTGAACGACCTGTTGTTCTGGTGTCGTTCCAAAGGGTGGGGCGCCCTGGATGGCTTCGTACAGTAGGCATGCGAGCGAATAGAGATCGCTGGCAGATCCCTCGAGTTCTCCGCGCAGTTTTTCGGGAGCAACGTAGGGCACGGTTCCCCATGCAGTGACCGAACGGCCTGTCCCCATCGGTCCGGCGATGCCGGGGTCGATGAGTGCCACATCGCCGAGGTCTTTTGGATCACGTAAAATCACGTGCTGCGGCTTAAGATCCCGATGCAAAAGGCCCTCGCGATGCAGCTGACCCAGAGCCGCAAGCAGTCCCGCTGCGAGATCGACCGCCTCTTCGGGGTTGAGGGGTGACTCGAGAAGTCGCTGCGTCAGGCACATCCCTTCGATCCAAGGACGGAAGCACCACAGACGCTTGTTCTTCGCACGATCGGTGAACGCGCCGCACTCCGAGGGAAACGCAACCCAATGACTGGTTCGGGTAGATTGGTGGCTCAGTTCCCGTTGAACGCGCTGTCGAACGGCGTCGGTCGCTGCTTCGTAATCCGGAATTACTTTGAGAACTCCGCTTTCTCCCGACCGCTCAGAGTACGCTCGATACAGGCATCCGCCGGCATGTAGACCTTGGGTGCCGGAAGCAGGTGGCGAATCAGTCGAGACTCGAGCGTCGATTTTGAAGCGTTCGAGAATGGAAGGAGGTAGCTCCCATTTTTGCTGACTCTGCGCCATTTCCGGTACTTGAGATGATTCCGAGTTCATAAATATGTTCGCGGCCCTAGTTCACCCGCAGTCTACTGTTGTATCGCCCACAGCCTACTGCAGTGTCGCCTACTGTGGGGTTGCGTAGTAGAGATTATCCATTCGGATATTGCGCCCATCCGGGTTAGACGAGCTAGCGGTGTATGTGCTTTAAGCACAACGACCACATAGTCGTAGCAGACCTTGACGGCCCACGCTAACCGCGACGGCGCTCGCGACGAAAAGGTACTCCACGAGAAGCAACCAAGCGGGGTCCTCCCAGCGCCGAGTGAACATCCACTGTTCCAAGGGCATATAGGCAAGCAATACCGCACAGGACCAAACCAGAAACGGCCTTCTTTTGTCGGCGCACTCTAACGGAAGAATCCAAAGCAAGTACCAAGGGTGCACTTGGGGTGAGAGTAACAGTGCAGGCCAAACGATCCACCGTGTGCGGGTGATCGCCTCCGCTACCCGACAAGCGCGATCGGGCCGAAGCGTGGTGTGCTCCCGGTCAACCGATCGTTCGCTTTGCTCCGCTGGATGGCGCTCGAAGTACCGTCTGAGCGTTTTTGTGCCTCCGTTTCGGGGGCCCAGTAAGCTTAAATCAGCCTGGGCCTCCGAAACGGTCTTGGATCTCAGACTTTTGGCCGTGGCCAGGACTAGAACAACAACTACAAGAGCCACCAGAGTTCGAGTGAGTGTTCTGGCTATTGCTCGCGCAGAAAATCGGTAGTCGTGCTCTCGGGGTTTCTTCGGAGTACGCAGACCCTGATCGAAATTGAGGGGAGTTTGCTTCAGTAGGGAGAC
Source organism: Myxococcota bacterium (assembly GCA_039030515.1). Lineage (GTDB taxonomy): Bacteria > Myxococcota_A > Polyangia > Polyangiales > Houyiibacteriaceae > JBCCEA01. The sequence continues at coordinate 10,679 of JBCCEA010000061.1, forward strand.
CAGCGGAGCAAGCGGTTCTAGATCGATAGTGCCAGGAGCATCGCCAAGAGCGGCTCCAGTCACGTGCAGCGCGCCATACACCACTTCCTCAAGCACCCGGTAGGGCCCGTCGTTTCCCTGCCATCGCTGCACGAAGTGCGACACTCCGGAAGTGGTTTCAGCGCCTGCTCCAGCGCGAAGTAAAGGAAGAAGCGACAGTAGAGACAGTCCGATCGCGGGCAGCACCCATCGTTTCCCGCTGCGCCAAGCAAGGGGAGCGAGCACGATACCTAGGAGTTTGATCCCGCTTGCCGCGGCCGCTGCGACCGTCATGCCAAGCCCCCGACCGGTGGCCAGCGCCCAGGCGAAGCAGATCACCGCAAACCCCAGCGCTGAATCGATATGCCCGCTGATCGCGGACTCCGTGAGTGCAAGCGGGTTGAGGACGCAGAGTAGGGCTGCGCGCCTGCCTTCACCTCCCCGAACCAGCCTCCAGGTGCCGATTCCGCTCAAGATCAATCCGACCAACGCGAGGCTCTTGATCCCCCAGATAGATCCGGTGAGCGCATAAGCTCCCTGGAACAGAAGCTGGGCGAACGGGGGGTAGATCGTTGGGATGTCTGGGTGATTGATCGAAGGGTAGAGCGCGTCCCGAAGAGAGAAGAGTGCCGGGTCGGAAGGTGGATACGCGTAAGGATCGATGCCCTGGAGCGCCACCCGGGCGTCCCAAACGTATCGGTAGACGTCGTCCGACAGAACAGGTTCCGCGGGCAGCATCGCGACTCCGATGAGAAATCCGAGCAGCACGCCCAGTAGCGCCTCGCGTATTGATGGTGCCCGTCCCAGCAAGAGCAGGCTGTACGGAACGAAGGCGGCCGCGATCGAGACGACCAAAAAAAGTGGGCGTTGCCCGCAATAAGAGAGCATGGCGCTGGCCATCAACAGGGTCGCCGTGCCCAGTACTGCGAAGCGCGGTCCCAGTACCGGGTGGCGTGATGCGTTGTGCCTTCGGTCCATGAGCGAAGTAGAACGCAGTGGGCGAACGAATCAATGCTGAACTGGTTAACTCACTAGGGAATATTGAATGAGGCCACCTGGACGCGCTGTTGAGGATTCAGGACGTACTGATACGCGCCGATCACCTGTCCACCCACAGAAATCGATAGCGTCGTATTGGTGGGACCGGCACCGCTATTGCACTCTCCCCAATAGTGCAATTCTGCTCGATACTGGCCGCTGGGTGGCATACTTGCGTTCCAATACACGTTTTCGATTCGGTTGTTGGACTGTTCTGGACGGCAATTGCCTCGGGCGTCCTGGTCGAGGTGCCCTCCGGAATTGGCGTTGGTGTGTGAATAACTGACGGTTTCACCGAAAGGATCGGTGACGTAGAGATCGATGTCCGCACCGCTGTTCCAGGCAAGGGTGATTTGAATATCGCCGGAAGAGTAACCACAGCCCTCGTCTATTTGACCGTTGCAGTTGTCGTCAAGTCCATTGCACTGCTCATCTGCGCCTTGTATGCAATTTGTTTCAATCACGGTAACTCCGTCAACGAGCTGGGGTTCGGCTTGAACCGTTACGCCTGGTGCAGGTGGAGCTGTCGTGCTTACTTGCACTGTTGGGGTAGGAACCGTTGCGGTCGCGGTCGCGCTTAGCGTGCAACCTGTCGTGCACATCAAGAGTCCGCCAACTACGGAACCAAATTGTCTCGCACCATGTGAGAACATCTACCACTCTCCCCTGTCGCCAACTGCCTGTCGCCAACTGCCTGTCGCCAACTGCCTGTCGTCAACTACCTGTCGTCAACTACCTGTCGTCAACTACCTTGCGATTACTTCGATGCTATTTTCCCGCCGCGGCGCGCGTCAACGTCCTCTTTGGCCGGATTCAAACGCGCTCCTCTAGCCCAAAGAATATCCGATCATGCCTTGGCCCCGTGGGTACCTCCAAACATTGCTGGACGTCGAGGCAATTGCGTGGTTACCCAGTTGCATGGAACGAAGTAGCGAACTTCAGATCGAGTTGAGGGATGCCGTTGAAGATGTGCGCGCGAAGAGCGCCCTAGAACCCCGGGTTGCCTTGGTTCTCGGTTCGGGACTGGGCTCTTTTGTCGACGCATTTGAATCTCGATGTGTCATCAAGTATGCAGATATCCGGGGCATGCCGGATTCGAGCGTGAAGGGGCATGCCGGCAATCTGATACTTGGCGAGCTTGCTGGTCTTCCCCTGGTGGTGATGCAGGGACGGGTGCATTTGTACGAGGGTCATAGCGCGGCCAAGGTCGTTTTTGGCGTTCGACTCATGGCTAAGCTTGGCGCGGATATCTTGATCCTCACCAACGCTGCTGGAGGCATCGATGCGGGCTTCTCCGTAGGCGACTACATGACGCTATCTGATCAAATCGATTTGACAGGGACCAACTGCCTCGTTGGTCCAAACGATCCAGGTTTCGGTCCGCGCTTTGTCGATATGACTTATGCTTTCGACTCTGATTTACGCCTTCAGGCGCGCAATGCTGCGGCACGTCTCGGGCTTCCGATGCATGAAGGAGTCTACGCGGGATTGCGCGGACCCGCCTACGAAACGCCGGCAGAGATCCGCATGTTGCGGACACTCGGAGCATCCGCAGTAGGCATGAGCACTGTCCAAGAAGTGATCGCCGCACGGCACATGGGGCTGCGCTGCCTCGGCATCTCTTGCATCACCAATCTGGCCGCCGGTATCGGCGAGTCACCTCTTGATCACGAAGAGGTTCAGAAGGTTGCACGACGGGGTCGAGATGGCTTTTCCTCCCTACTCCGCCGCATCCTACAAGGGATGGACCTCTCTCACATTACGTGACTCAAGAAGCCTCAGGAACGAATCCCGAGTTGGCTCTAGTACGTTTCCCTCTCCCGAGCCTTGCGCTCGGAACTGTGGCCTACCCGAAGTAAGGCTCTCCGCGTTCTGTTCCCTGGTCTGCAACGCTTTCCGGAGAATATCCGGTCGACGCTTGAGACTCCAGGGCAGCAAATATTCGAATACTGCTCGACTGATGTCGTAAGTCTGGTGCGACGCGCCTGAGAATCGATAGAACATTGTTCCTCAGGTCCTCAGCTTCGCCGACTTTGATCCCGGGTTCGACCACTTTGCCAATCCAGCGTTCCTCTCCCATCTCGATAATCTGGAGATAAGGCGATTCTGGGTGATCGAAGTAGCTTCGGTCTTCCTCTTTGGTTTGATCGAGAGCCATCCTTAGTTTGCTGCTTAGACGGCAGCCCACAAAAATCTTTGCGGATGCATCGAGATACATCATTGGTCCTTACTGCGAGGGAAATTTGGCGCGGGTTCGTAGCCCTAACGGTGGTGAATATAGTATTTGCCTGTCTTTTGTAAGCAAAGCGGCCTTTGAACTCCAAACGTTCTATCAGGAACGACCTAGTGGTTAGAGTTGCAACGCACCAAGAGTTGTATCCGCCACATTTTGCTCCCCGACTTTTTCTACTCGCCGAGGGTTCAGTAGCCTCAAAAACACGTCGTTACCCACACCATGATATCTTCGGCAAACGCTTCGAGTGCAACCGCCGAGTCCAAGAATCTCGGTTCTCAACTGTCTCGGCAGTTTGGTTCTCCAACGTACCAGCCTCCGGTACTTCCGAAAATTGCGCTTGAAGTCCATGCACTTACCCATCGAAGCGACATCACTTTTAGGGAGGTTGTGGACACGCTTGCGATGGACCCATTGCTTGCCGGTGGCGTTCTAAGCCGGGCTCAGTCGGCGATCTTTACCGCGCGTATTCCGCCTCGCACTTTACTCGAAGCGGTTCGGCGATTGGGGCTGCGTACCACTCGTGATATCGTTTGGGAGATAGCGCTCCGCATGCGCGTGTTTGTTGCACCAGGATACGTCGAGCCAGTGGCAGCGTTGACTCGTCACTCGGCCATCACCGCCCATCTCTGCCGCACCGTATGCGCTCGAGCAGGTCTAGAGATGCCGCATGCGTTTCTTTGCGGACTCCTGCACAACGTCGGATTGCTTGCCAGTCTGGTGCTCGTCACGGAAATGTTCGACTTCTCCAACCTACCTGCCGTCACAGATATCGCGACGGGACTCGAGCCTCTGCATGAGGAGGCTGGCGGTCAGTTGGCGCGAATCTGGGGACTAGGGGAAGAGATACAGCGAGGCGTCGAGCAACATCACCACCCAAGAAGCCTGGAGGGCTATTTGGTTTGCCTTGCCTCCACGATCGCTGCCGAGGAATGCGGTACAGAGGAACTGCCTCGTATCGAAGAGCACGACACCGACTTAATCGACGCTGCCCGAGTGGCCCTCGGACTTTCCGATGCAGATTTAGAGGCGCTTCGGATGGATGCTGTTCATATCGGAACCGTGGTTCGCTAACCCAGCGGGCCTATGTCGGCCCAAACAGCTGCTTTCCTCCTCGCTCGTCGTCGTCAGGTACCTTAAGTACCCTCGTCCTCCTCGCCACGGGGGCGCTAGCTGTTTGAACCAACCTAGACCCGCTGGGGGGTGGTAGTTGAGTCGGC
>JBCCEA010000062.1:0-14942 GCA_039030515.1 Myxococcota bacterium
ACGACCATCACCACACCACAGCGGGCCTAGGTTGGTCGAAACAGCTAGCGCCCCGGAAGCACAGGAGCGCAGCAGTAGTTTCGCTACTTCAAGCGACGAGCATCGGAGGTAAGCAGCTGTTTGGGCCGACATAGGCCCGCTGGAGCGCGTCTCGATGGGTGTGAACGCTTAGCGCCCCGCACGCGCTGGAGCGCTGGAGTATTAATGATACTTCAAGCGACGAGCGTGGGGGGAAAGCGGCCGTTCAGGCCCAGCGACCACCTCTCCAGCGCGTCTAGGTTGGCCTAAATAGTGAGCGCCCCGGAAGCGCAGGAGTGAAGGCGTACTTCGAGTACGTTGAGGGACGAGCATGGGAGGAAAGCGGCCGTTCAGGCCCAGCGACCACCTCCCCAGCGCGTCTAGGTTGGCCTAAATAGCGAGCGCCCCGGAAGCGCAGGAGCGAAGGCGTACTTCGAGTACGTTGAGCGACGAGCATGGGAGGAAAGCAGCTGTTTTGGCCGACATAGGCCCCCTGGAGCGCAGGGTATCACTCCCAGCCTTTACTATCGTCCGCCCAAATATTGCTCTGCTGAGAAGTTGTCTCAAAAATGATATTGGTGGAGTCTTGATCTAAATCGGCTTGAGCGCGCACGACGTACCAAAACGTGTTGATATTGAAATTGGGGATACCTGCGACGGCCCCGGGCAGCGCATCTCCGGGTAGGCCAGCCCACGTGTTGTACTGAAACCGTACTGCTCCCTCGGGACTCGCCCCAAGGTCAAGCCAGCCGCCAGTCAACGAGGGTGCCACCGGTTCATTTGGAACTGTCGCCGGCAACCACTGGTCGACATCGGCATACTGACCGAACTCTGCACGATAACTCTCCTGCCGGTTACGGATTTCACCCATAAAGCCAAAGGCTTCTTGGGCTCTTGAGCGGTAGACGTAAGATTGAAAGGCGGGAACCGCTACCGCTGCCAACACACCTATGATCACGACGACGATCATCAACTCGATGAGAGTGAAGCCTTGCTCCGATTTGATTTTGGGCACCGTGGTCTCCGGCATTTGTGATTTGATTACAAATTTATCGAAATGATACCGCAAAATCATATAGTTTTCCTACTCAGGCTTCTTCTTCATCATCAATTCCATATTTCGAAAGTCGGTAGCGGAGGGAGCGAAAGCTTGTTCCGAGGAGCTTGGCGGCCTTGGTGCGCACGCCAAACGCTTGCACAAGGGACTGGAGCAGCAGATTTTTTTCTATGGTTGCAAGGTAGTCGTCTAAGACGAACCCCTCCTCCGGAATGAGTTCGATGGATCTTCGGGTTCCGCTCGCTGCTTCGATACCAGGCAGGTCTTCGACATCGATCGTCTCTTTCCGAGCCAGGGTCACTGCGCGCTCTACGATATTTTCCAGTTCGCGAATATTTCCCGGGAACGCGAGCAAGCTTAGGTGCCGCATCACTTCGGGAGAGAGCGTCAGCTGCTTCCGCTGTATCGCGCCGTGTTTGCGAACGAAGAACGCTGCAAGCATGGGAATGTCCTCCCTTCGTTGCTCGAGAGGCGGCGCTTGAATGCGTATGACGTTGAGCCGGTAGAACAGATCCTCGCGGAATCGACCCTCGTCCACCTCTTGTTCGACGTTTCGGTTGGTTGCGGCCACCACGCGAACATCGACTTCGAGCTCATCTCGGCCGCCGATAGCGCGCACTCGACGTTCTTGAAGCACTCGGAGTAATTTTACCTGCAGTGAAAGCGGCAGTTCTCCAATCTCATCGAGGAACAGAGTGCCGCCGTGGGCAGCCTTAAATAAGCCATCTTTCGCCTTCGCGGCTCCCGTAAACGCACCTTTTTCGTAGCCGAAAAGCTCGCTCTCCATAAGATTTTCCGGCAGCGCTCCGCAATTGATGACCACAAACGGATGATCGCAACGATCGCTGCGTCCATGCAGCTCGCGGGCGATGAGTTCCTTGCCCGTTCCACTCGGACCCGTAATGAATACGCTCGTGGGTGCATTGCAGACGCGCTCGACCATGGAGCGCACTTTTTTTATGGCTTCGGACGTTCCGATCAATCGGCTTCCATCGCTGGCTCCCTCGACCTGAGCACGAAGCGCGCGATTTTCCTCTACGATGACGCGTTTCTCTAAAGCCTTCTCGAGCGTCGCGAGGAGGAGGTGGTTTCGAAAAGGTTTTTGTACGTAATCGTACGCTCCCTTACGCATGGCATCGACCGCCTGCTCCGTCGTGGCGTACGCGGTCATCATCACAACTTGAGTGCTCTTGTCCTTGGACTTCACCGCTTCAAGGATGTCCATCCCAGAACCATCCGGCATGACCAGGTCGGTTACCACCGCATCAAATGCCGATGCTTGCGCGATCTGACTCAGGCATTCGGTCGCGCTCTGGCAGCATTGAACGTCATAACCGGACCGAGACAACAGAACGCGGAGCATGTGTCGCAAGCCGGGTTCATCGTCACATACGAGAATTCTCGCAGTTTCAGGCAAAGCCAGGACGACGTTCTTCCTTTGGCTTTGGTGGTCGAACCGCCAGTCCGTGGATCGCCTCGTAGAGCACGGAGAGAACCGCGCCGTCTTCACGGCGTACAAGCGAGAGAAAGCTGTCGTAAAGTGTGGCTTGAAGCACGTCCGAAATCACCATCGCTTGCCCTGGTTGGCCGAGGTAGAACGAGAGGCGATGTTTTTCGGCCACGTGTATTGCTTCTTTGGAAAGGGTAAGCCCCGGGGTAACTTCGAGCATCTTGAGCAGGGTTGCACGGTCCATGCATCTGATGGTTCCGGGAACTGCGCATGGCGTCAAGCGCCGGTTGCTTTTTGAGCGCTTCTCGTCTCGTGAGCCCTCGACCCATTCGCTATGGTCGAAAGAAACTATGGAACCATCCGAATCCGAATCGTTGGTGCGTCAGGAAATCCGAGACGGTATTGCCGTTTGGACCCTTGATCGACCTAATCGGCGCAATGCGCTCTCCCGAGGCACACTCGAGCGACTGATCGAATTGCGCAGCAAACTTCCTATATCTGTGCGCGCTGTCGTGCTGACGGGTGCAGGTGATAAGGCCTTTTGTGCCGGAGCAGACCTTAAAGAACGAAAAGAAATGAGCGAGGAAGAGGTTCGCAGTTTGCTCGACCTGTTTCGCTCGACCCTGCATGAGGTTGACCGAATGCCGATTCCTACGATCGCAGCGATCGATGGAGTAGCGCTCGGCGGAGGCTTTGAACTGGCGATGGCTTGCGACTTTCGAATCATTCGGCGCACGGCCTCCGTCGGCTTGCCGGAGGTTTCGCTCGCGATCATCCCGGGCGCGGGCGGGACCGTGCGTCTAACTCGCCTGGTTGGAGAAGCGAGGGCCAAAGAGTTGATCTTGCTTTCGAAACGATTGACCGCGGAGGAAGCCTACGGGCTTGGCCTTGCGCATCGCATACACGACACTTCAGCGCTGGAGGGGGCGATGGATTTGGCTCAGGACCTAGCGCGCAAGGCACCGATTGCGGTTTCGGCGGCGCTTGAAGCGATCGACGGTGCCGTCTGTCGGCCTCAAGACGATGCTCTAGATCGCGAACGCCGATGCTACGAGCGTACGCTGTCGTCGCAAGACCGGATCGAAGCGCTGTCCGCTTTTGTCGAAAAGCGTCCACCCAGGTTCTTAGGTGAGTAGAACGCTCATTTTACCGCACGCACAGTTTTATTGAGGAGTCTATGAATCCCGCTGATGATGAGTCTCACGCTGCGCTCCGAGAAATGGTTCGGAAAATCGTACGAACCGATCAGACGCCTCCATCCACCGATGCTTCCGTGCCCTCGCCGGTGCTGTTTGAGCGCCTGAGAGAGGGCGGCCTTTGGGAAATCACGTTGCCTCAAGATTTCGGCGGCTCCGATCTCGATCCACTTGCGGCGGTCGTGTTGCTGGAAGAGCTGGCGATGCACTCCGGGGTTTTGGCGGGCGCGGTGGCGGTGCAAGAGATCGTGCTGTCGGCCCTTGCTCGCTCGAGTCAGGAAAACGTCAGCTTCGCGAAAGTGCTTCGAACGCCTTGTTCCGCGTGGGTCTATCGAGGCGCTGAAGGGCCGTGGCGAGGCTGGGGGCAAACGCAGGGAGGAGTCGTGGTAGCTCAAGAAGGAGGCAGCTTTCGGGTTGTCCACGATCACCCGCTCAACCGTCAGACCGCGATGGGCATGGATGGGTTGTCCGTTGTCGCTCACGAATTGCCGAAAACGAGCACGCTGGATCAGATGGCCTCGACCGAACTGCAATCCATCGCAGACCGGTCGATCGCTGCAGTTGCGCTAGGTATCGGTGGTGACGCCTTAAGGCGCGCCAGGATCTATGCCCGAGAGCGTCGTCAGTTCGGGAGGCCGATTTCCGAGTTTCAGGCGATTGCGGAGTACATCGCGAATGGTGAAGTAAAACTCGACGCAACCCGTTGCCTACTGCATCGGGCCGCCTGCTCAGGTAGCGCAGGCGATGCATCGAGTGCACGGCTGTACGCTGTGGAGTCAGCGGTATGGGTTGCCGACGCGGCGCTGCAAATACACGGCGGCTACGGATATACGCGCGAGTTCCAAGTCGAAGCGTGTTTGAGAAACGCGATCGCTTGTCGAGATGGCTTCGGCACTACCGATGCGGTTCGTCAACAGGTAGCCGCTCGATACACCGCTTGAGGTACGTCACGGCGTACAGCGATGCCGGGCTCCGTCGCCGACTTTCAGAATCTCTAATCGAATGGGCACTACGCCGGCGCGAATCATATCAAGCTCCTCGGCCGCGCGTCTCGACAAGTCGACGATTCTGCTTCGATCACGACCGAACGGCCCCCGATCGTTGAAGCGAACGACGACCGTGGCCCCCGTATCTTTGCGCACTACCCGAGCCACCGTCCCAAAAGGCAGTTCTCGACTTGCAGCGGTTCGTTTTCGAGGATCGTAGTGTTCTCCGTTCGCGGTGCAGTTGCCCGCTAGAGAGTCATGGTAGTAACTGGCGCGCCCTTCGATAACCGAACTCGGAACGGTCGCGCTCGAGCGGGCACCCGATGAGGAAGTAGTGCCACATCCCCAAAACAGTAGAAGTCCGACCGAGAACAAAAAGCGCGTTGAGCGCGAGGTTCGATGCATTGCCGAGTATCTCCCAAAGAGCAGGTCACTCATCGTCGAGTGCGTTGTTGGATTTGCCTCTCCTCAGTTCAACCGCTTGACTTGCTCGCACGGCAACGCTACGCCGCCGACTTCACTCGGTCTTCTACCGCCCTGAGGATATGCTTCGATGGTCAAGGTTCGTCTTTCCCGCGCAGGACGCAAGCGGCGTCCATTTTTTAATATCGTAGTCGCTGACTCCGAAAGTCCGCGAAACGGAAAAGTTATTGAGCGCATCGGTCTCTACGATCCAGCCAAGCCGGAAGCAGAAGCGACGGTAGCGCATGAGCGACTCGACTACTGGCTCGGTGTGGGCGCTCAAATGACGCAGCGAGTTAAACACATCGTCAACCGCCAAAAGAGAGCAGTGCGGGCAGCGTTGACGAACGCCCAGGCGACGAACCGAGCAGATAGCTAGGCGGCTATTGCGCGAGACCAAAATGGTGCGCGAGACCAAAATGGTGCGCGAGACCAAAATGGTGCGCGAGACCAAAATGGTACGCGAGACCAAAATGGTACGCGAGACCAGAGTACCTCGGGATTTCGGTTTCACGAGACTCAGGACTTATCACTTTCAACGGACTCGCACGGCCATAGGTTTAGGATTCGCTCTTTTAGGTCAAACCTAATCTGCTCGGGCATTCCCCTGAACTGAACAGTCGAACGACATGGAATGGCGCATGACATGGAAGATAATACAGACCCTATAGACGACTCAGTAGATCGGCTTCAGGAGCTCGTTGAATTCGTAGCAAAATCACTGGTGGACGACCCTGATTCAGTGGAAGTGAGCACCGTGGACGGCGACCGGACCTTGGTGGTCGAACTCAGTGTGGAACCTGAAGATCTCGGGAAAGTCATCGGTCGAGAAGGGCGAACGGCACGCGCCATACGAACGCTTCTCGCAGCGAGTTCCGCAAGACAGAACCGAAGGGTCGTTCTCGAGATACTCGAATAAGCAGTGTCTTGTACGAAAAAGACAACGGCCCCAAGGCCGCAGCCAACTGCAGGTGAGCCAGGCCGAACCCATGCGGTTTGACAAGCACGCTCCGCAATCCGTTGATGGTGAAGACCTGGTCGCACTCGCCGTTGTTGGTCGGCCTCATGGGATTGCAGGTGAGGTTCGCGTACATCGCTACAACGACTCATCTCATCTCATTGAGGAACTCAGCGAAGTACGTCTCAGATCTCCGAACGGGGAGGCGAGGACGGTTGCGATCCAGCTGTGTCGCCCGGGACCAAAGTTTCATCGATGTGCTTTTGAAGGCGTAAACGATCGCAACGAGGCAGAAGCGTTAAGAGGACTTGAGCTTTGCGTTCTGCGCGAAACGCTTCCTGAATTGGCAGACGACGAGTACTACTTTGTCGATTTGGCTGGACTCGCCGTCGTGAACTCTGAAGGCAAAACGCTTGGGCGCGTAATACGCGCGCTCCAGTTTCCGTCGATCGATTGTCTAGAGGTGGACCTGGAACACGGCGTGGTTGAAGTACCGATGGTGGAGCCGTGGCTCGTGGACGTTCAGCTCGGGCGTCGCATGGTTTTAGTGGGAGATCTCTCCGATCTGCCAGTCTCTCAAAGCCCAAAAACTAGGGCGCACCCTTGACGCACTACGTCGTGGTCAGCGTGCTGCCTCAGATTTTTGGCTCCTTCAATACCACCGGAATTATCCACAGGGCGATCCAATCGGGTCTCATCAGCATCGAGACCATCAATCCACGCGACCATGCGAAAGGGCGTCATCGCACGGTGGACGACGCACCTTACGGAGGAGGCAATGGAATGTTGCTGAAGCCGGATCCACTGATCGCTGCGATGGAAGCAGCTCCTTCTTCGAGTCATCGTGTGCTTTTGACACCAGCGGGGATCCCGTTCGATCAGACCCAGGCCGCGCGTCTTGCGAACTTCGATACGCTCACCTTGATTTGTGGTCGCTACGAGGGGTTTGACGCGCGCGTTGAGGCCTATGTCGATGAGGAGATCTCGATCGGTGATTTTGTGCTTTTGGGAGGTGAAGTTGCAGCGATGGCGCTTATAGAAGCCACCGCCCGACTGCAGCCGGGAGTACTTGGGAATCACAATTCAGTGAGGGATGAATCGCATTCGACTCCACGACTCGAACACCCTCAATACACAAGGCCACCCTGTTTCCGTGAACTCACCGTTCCCGAGGTGCTTTTGAGTGGGGATCATGAAACGGTCGCCCGATGGAGACATGCCCACTCACTGCATCGCACTGTGCGTCGTCGACCAGATTTGCTGAAGTCTTCGGAGCTATCGGATGAGCAGCGGCGGTTGCTTCGCGAGTTTTCACTGATTCCGGAGACGGATGCGGTCTTCGAGGATGGATAGGGCTTAAGACGATGCCGTCCATTTACTGTGCTTTAGTTCATCACCCAGTGCTCGATCGACGTGGCGAGGAGGTCACGAGTGCAGTAACGAACGTCGACGTGCACGATATCGCTCGGAGCGCCCGAACCTATGGTCTTGACGGCTACTTTGTCGTGGCTCCGGTTGAGGCACAGCGGCGTGTTGTCCAGAGAATCCTCGATCATTGGAGTTCGGGTCCCGGGGCACAGCGTCTACCATCTCGCCGGGATGCGCTTGCACTGTGTCGACCCGTGGAGAGTCTTGCTCAGGTTGCTGAGTGCATCTGGAATCAACACGGCAGCAAACCGTATTTTTGGGCGACAACCGCTCGTTCAGAAGGAGTTCAATCTCCGATCGGAGTGGCTCGGAGGCGTATCGCTCATGCGAAACGACCTCAGTGCATCCTATTCGGCACCGGACATGGTTTGGCCCCTTCGGTATTCGATCTCGTCGAGGGCGTATTACCTTCCATTCAGCCTGGGAAATACAACCACCTTTCCGTACGCGCAGCCGCCGCGATTCTATTCGATCGTTTGTTCGCACAGGACTAACTCGACTCCATGAATGCGAAGTGTTGTTGCATTCGGTAGACGATAATTTTCAAGTGACTCGCTAAGTAACTCGTGTTAATGCATTGCGCTCACGCGGCGCGATTCGATAGGTTTTTTGGGAGTCACTGAGACCGTAGCGGAATCATCGTTCCGCTAAACCCCAATGTGCGTCTCGCGGTGAAGAGAAGGTTCTCATGGGTAATAGAGTCCCACAGATAGAAGCTATAGAGCGCGCTCAGATGCGCGAGCGTCCTGCCTTTCGGGTTGGCGACACCATCAAAGTTCACTACCGCATTCGGGAAGGTGAGAAGGAGCGCATCCAAATATTTCAGGGCGTGGTCATCCGCCGGAACAACGGAGGGATCGGCGCCACGTTTACTGTCCGGAAGATATCCTACGGAGTTGGAGTCGAGCGCATTTTCCCTTTCCACTCACCCCGTGTCGAACGAGTGGAAGTTGAAAGTCGAGCCCACGTGCGACGGGCACGTCTATACTATCTTCGAGATCTCAGTGGGAAAAAGGCAAGACTCCGTGCCAGCAAAAAGAAGTCTGCGGATATTTCCGGATTAAACGTCGATCTTTCCGCAAAGACTGGTGAAAAAAGACGCAAGCGCGGAAAGAAGAGAAAGAAGGCGGCGCTAGCCGCTTCCTAAAGCCGTACCGTTGCAGTGTTGGGCATAGTCAACACTGCACATCTCCGACATAGGATTTTCCAGGTGCGGTGTAGGTAAGTCTAGTGACCTAAGAACGGTCGGTGCAGATCCGCAACTGATATTCGCGGAACTCATCGGTGCCTGCAACATGGCACCACAACTTTCGATCCACCGCGCTTCCTTGAATCACGCTCACTACGAGGAATGAGCAAGGATAAGTGAGTGCGCCCCCCCAAGAGAAGGTGGCCGCGTCTTCCTCGGAAAAGTACGCACCGGCATCGCAGTGGCTATGGTAGATAACCTTGAGGGGTCTCCCGTTTTTGTTCCCTTCTCGCTCTGCACTCGAAGCGCGTTGAGTGTCCATCACGAAATACTCCTTCGACGTACGCGGGAATTGCTCAGGGTACTTGGCGTGTAGCGCGTCTGCCTGATTGATCTCCCGCGAAAACGAATCAAGCCGCGGTGGATTATCTTTCGGCCCGAAGATCAATCCACATGCCTCACTGGGGTACTGCTCTTCGGCATGGGCTTCGATATCGAGAAGCACGGCAGAAGCGATTTCTAGATCTCCACAGATCCAAGGCGGGTCATGTTCCTTTGTCACGATTCTTAGTTCTTTCGATGGTTGTTGGCGGAATGGTCCATCTGTGACCCTGCTTGTTGGTCTTCATGGAGTGCCGCGCGCCGAAGCACATCTACCGCTGTGAGAGCACCTGTCAGAATCTCCAGCGCCGGCAGGTCTCCATCTGCGCTGCGCAGGAAGTCATAAGTTTCGGTACACAAATCCACGTCGGCTTGGTAGCTCGCGTCAGCGCGCAGGCGAGATGTCTCTTGATGTGGCGCGCATGACTGCGCGGTGACCATCGCTTGAACCCCCGGCTGTTGCTCGAGTCGTTCCTCATCGTCGAAACAGCTAGGATTCTTCCTCTCGCATACGGCAAGCCCCGCTCGCTCGAGATAGATCTTGGCATAACGAAGCGCGCCTTGCTGGGTTCCGGTAAGCCGCACCTCAGAGTTGAGGAGATGATCCTGAGCCCCCTGACCGATCACCAAGATCTGTCGCATATAGCGTTTCGAACTTCTACGGAACTCACTCACAAGCCCCCTGCGATGGCAGGGACAATGGAAATTTCGTCGCCGTCCCGGAGCGAGGTTTCTAGCTCTTCCATCGAACGAATGTCCTCTTCGCCCACGTAGATGTTGACGTGCCTGAGCACGCCACCGAGCTCGTCACAGAGACGCGCCTTGAGCCCCGGATAGTTGCCCTCGAGGTTCTCGATAACCTTTCCGACCGTTTCCCCTTCAGCGTCCACTTCATCTTTACCGCCGGTCAAAGTGCGCAAAGGGGTCGGAATACGTACGGATATAGACATTGTAATTGCACTCCTGTCTTGAGATTCAGATGTACTGACTTCGATCGAGGCTTGGCGCGTCGGTAAGGCAGAGTGGACAGTCCGTTCTCCGTTGAATGACGCGCTTTGTGAGACGACTGCGAGATCCGTCGTAGTGGATGAGTTGTCCTGCATCTTCGTAATCACCTCGCAAAATTCGCAGCGCGCTCCAAGCCTGAATGGCACCAAGCACGCCGACGACAGGTCCCACGACGCCTGCAGAGGCGCAGGTTTCGGGGACGCCCCGAGGGATGTCTTCAAAAACGCAGCGTAGACAAGCCGTGTGCTTTGGAATTGTGCTTAGCGACCAACCATACCAGCGAACAGAGCCCGCCTGAACGACGGGCTTGTCGAGCAGACGCGCGGTGTCGGCAGCTAAAAACTTGGTGGCAAAGTTATCGCTTCCCTCGAGTAAGATTGTCGATTCTGCTGCAAGTTCGGCGGCGTTTGCGGGAAGAAAACGACTGGCGATCGATTGAACGGAAATCCGGTGTCCCTCCCGGCGGGCGGCATCTTTGAGTCGCTCAGCCGCAACTTCCACCTTTGGACGACCGACATCACTCGACTCGAATAGGATCTGACGGTGTAAGTTGCTTTCGTCTACGCTGTCATCATCAACTAGGGTGAGATGTATCGGACGGCTACGGGCGATCGCAAGCGCCGCCGGGGAACCGAGTCCGCCCAGGCCGATCACCAGGACACGAGGTCTTCGAGGGCCTCTCATGGTTCAATCCCGATCGAGAACTGCTTCATGAAGAATTATCCGCTGGACTCCGCGTATCCAGAGTCCGCGCGGCGACCAGAAGCAAAGCGATCCACCGAACTCAAATCGTATAGGCATAGCCGGGTATCCCCTTCGGACCGTGTGAGGTGCCGTTGCCGCGATCGCAAAGCGCCTGGATAGAAACTTCGTTTAAGCACTCCTCCACACGCTTTGAGAGCTCAGCCAGGACCATTTTGGTGATCGTACGACTCGAGGTGCGCTCACAATCCATAGATTCGTCCGGATCACTGATCCCCAAAGGACCCTCCACAGCGTATACGATGTCTCCCAGACTTACTGCATGGGCCGGTCTCCCCAAAACGTAGCCGCCCCTAGGCCCTCTCTTCGAGACGACAATCCCGGCTCGTTTCAAATCCTGAAATATCTGCTCGAGAAAGCGAGGAGGAATGGCCTGGCGTTCCGCAATTTCGCTGATTCGGGCTGGGCGGCCCTTGCCGTGGAACTCAACATCGAACACGGCGCGTATACCGTATCTACATTTGTTGGACAGTTTCATCAGATGGAACTCGGGCGAAGGTTTATTCAGTTCTCATTCCATGAACTACCCCATCGGGCTTGTCAACAATCGACTCTGGCGCTGAAGCCAGGTCCCGGTTTGATGTAAAGCATGCCTTCTGGTAACGCACCGCCGTGGTTTGGAAGTGTCTCGATACGCGTCATGCCGCCGGCTTGAGAAGTACGTCGACCCGCGTAGGACTCTTCGTTCTTTGGCTTGTTGGCTGCCCAATTGAAGCCTCCTCCGAGCCCGAGTCCGAGCGCCTAAAGTCGACCGACTTTTACGCTGCATCGCTCGACAGCCGTCTCCGTAGGGCAGTAGACGTATTGCGCACGCGAGGTTTCGACTCGGATGCGCCGATATTGCGCACCTTTCTGGTAGAGCGAGACGCCCATGTACACGACGCAACGCTCAGTCGTGGTCGATGTTATGTATTCGCAGGTGTCGCGACTGACGCGGTGGAGCAGCTGAGCATTCGAGTATTCGATAGTGACGGTGCCCGTGCAGTAGAGGAACATAGCTTAGGAGCCGCAACCGCAGCGTTCTTCTGTCCTTCGGACTCCGGACGCTACTTTGTCGCGCTGACTGCGAGCCGCGGCAACGGTCTACTCGCGTTTCGACGATTGTCGGGACCGACAGGACTGACTCTGAGGGTCGATGACATCTTCCGTCCCCGAGAGCAGGAAGGGCGTCCTGGGAGCGTCCAGTGAACGCTCCGATTCGTACCTACCGGGACTTTGACCATCTCAGGCGGGCTCGACCGTGTGGAATGTGGACGGGCCTCTTGTGCATGCTGGTCGCCTGTCCACCGAGCACAGATCCGGCAGCTGTTCGGACCTCCCCGATCGAGGCGCGCATGCCTCCTGAGCCTCTCGATGCGCTCAGTCAGCGTCTCGGAAGGGTGAGGCGCCGCATGCGAGAGCGCGGCTATCGCGAGACCGCGGTACTCCCTCGAGAGTTCGTGCTGCAGGGCAGAGGCATCGTCGTGCCGCTCGAACTGACAAGTGGATTGTGTTCCACCTACGTATCCCTTGCCGCTGGAGGCGTGCGGCGACTCCAGATGCTGCTTTACGACGAAAACGGACACGAGATCGCGAGCAGCCGTCAAGACGGAGAGGGCTTGGTTCACGCCTGCCCCATAGCGACTCAAGCCGATCACTCCCCCTTGCACACACTGGCGCACTACCTCGTGATCCGCTCCCGGTCCGGTTCAGGAGCGGTTGTGTTTTCAAAGTTCGAATCTGAATTGGGGGAAGGAGATGGATTCGACGGGTTGTTCGACGGAATCCGAAGACCGATCGTGCCGCTCGATGAAACAGAAAAACAACTGACGCAGGCGCGTTCTCTGCTCCGCAGTCGTGGATTGAGTCCGGTCGAGAACATGCACCTCGTCACCCTGGCAGAGTCAGAGGGAACGCGACGTTCCTACGAATTGACGTCGGAGCGCTGTTATTTCGTCGTAGCTCGAGCGGGTGAGGGAGTACGTGACTTAGACGTCTACGTATTCGATGAAGACGGAGCAGAGGTGGAGCGGGAGCTCGATAGCAGAGACTCCGCCAATCTTCCGTTCTGCCCGACTGAAGACGGGAGACACACGATTGAAGTTCGCATATTTGAGGGCTCTGGAGCGGTGGGTTTGATGTTGATGGACGGACCTCCAAGTTCCGCTCGCAGCGCGCCGCTTCCGAGTTCTGCAGTCTCCCGAGGCACGGCTCGACCTGGCTCTTTGCGGGAGCGATCGAAGCAGTCGACTGCTTCGAAGCCGCTCAGGGGAACTCCGCTGGTCGGACTGCACAAACTCACGGAAGCCATGCAGGGCCGAGGCTACGTGCGTCCGACGTTTGTCGCCCGCGAGGTTCGACTAGACCCCGGTGAGACCCGACGGCATCAGGTGCTGACCGGAGAACATTGTGTGGTTGTGATGGCTGCGGCAGACGACGCCACGGCAGATCTCGATCTCTATCTTTTCGACGGGCAAGCGCAATCCATCGACAGCGACGCAGGTATCGACTCCACGGCTCGAGTGGTTGCCTGCGCGGAAGAAGCCGAAGTTCTAGACCTTGCGGTCAAGTTGTATGGTCGACCGGCTGCGTACTCGGTCGTGATGCTCTTTGCGCCGAGCGAGTTACAAGGGGTGCAGAGTATCCGCTTGGATCTGGCTGATGCGTTGTTTCGAGACCGAGGCTACGTCACCACGGTGGAGGCTGTGCGCGATATGGAAGTTGGCGAGCGTTTTGTTCAAGACTTCATTCTGGCCGCAGGTAGCTGTCTCGCGGTCGCTGCGGCAGGAGATCGAGGAGTGGAGGATGTGGACATTACCCTCCGCGGCGAGGATGGTCGGGTCCTTGCTTCTGCATCCGGACCGGAAGCCTGGGGTGCTGTGGGCAAGTGCGCCTCCCCCAATGAGCCGAGCCGCATGCTGTCGGCAGAAGTACTGATCTACCGCGGAGCCGGCCGAGTCGCGATTCGACACCTAGAGAACCCGGGTTGAGCGATGCACGTGACACCGCGCTCCGAATCATGCGTCGCTTGCTTTCCGAGCGCGTTATGTGTGTCCCGATGTTCGTTTGCCTTCACCGCAACTCTGGTCGTTTCTGAGATCGTTTTGGGCGTTAGGATCGACGCACGCGCGCAAGAGCACTCTGGTGAATTAGATTGTCGAGTAGAGGGTCTGGATGAAGAGGACCCGGATGCAGCCCGATGCGCCCCTGAAGTGGACGTGTCTCGCCTAGGATTGCGATGTGCAGAACGGGCGCGCGTGCAGATGGAGTCAAGCGGGGCGATCTGGACGTCTCGGGAGACGGTCTTTCTATCTTCGGGTGCGAGGGTGTCGTTGCCGTTTCCGCCGGGCGACCATTCCTGTTTCGGGGTTCTCGCCACCGGCTCGGAGCCGATGGGCGATCTGGATCTCGCCGTATTCTCGGCGCCTGGGGCTCTACTCGCGGAGGACGCGGGACCGTATGCGTACGCGTACGTAGCACTTTGTCGCGAGGACGCGGCAGGACACGCATTGACCCTCACAGCGTCCCGAGGAAGCGGAGAGGTGGTGCTCGATTTCTTCAAAGATGCACCATCGCATGTGCATCAGCTCAATCGCGATATCGGCCTTTGCTATGCTGGATGGACTGGTCCGCCCGCAGAGTCATCCGAACTACATCATTACGGCCCAGATCACGACGGCCCGAATCACGACGGCCCCGGTGCTTCAGTGGAGGCGATCGCTGCAGGTCATGTTCAAGAAGAGTTGCGTCGCGGCTGGCAGCTGCTCCAGACAGCCCGGGAGCCATCGTTCCAAGCTAACGTGGCGGCACAGACTCGGTTCAGCGTAGGAGCCGGCATGTGCTACCAGGTCCTTATTGCATTAGAAGAGCATATACCACCGGTCAAACTAAGGTTGGAAATGACCTCCACTCAGCATCACTCGGGGCCGATTCGCTCCTTAGAAGCCCGAGGGCGACATCCACGGTTGAAGTTCTGTGCGACGCGGTCTGGAGAGGTTACTGCAAAGGTCTATCTTCAGAGAGATCTAGAGGTTGATGCAGAGCAACTTGCGGTTTGCGTATTTACGC
>JBCCEA010000063.1:0-12763 GCA_039030515.1 Myxococcota bacterium
AGCACGGTACGTGGTCTGGTTTCCTGCTGCAGTGCCGGTGGTTATGTACTGCGCTGTGCCGTGCCCGGTCTGGTTTGGGGAGGTGTTGGGAGGGCTGCAGCACCGTACCCGGTCAGGTTTGGGGGAGTCCGCCAAATTCGCCAGCCTAAAACCGTACCTGGTCAGGCGTGAGGAGGCTGCAGCACCGTACCTGGTCAGGCGCGGAGAGAGGCGTGAGGAGGCTGCAGCACCGTACCTGGTCAGAAGTTGCTGGTCCGGTGTGGGAAGACGCTGCAGCACCGTACCTGGTGCGAGCGGTGGGTTTTACTGGGAGAAGACTGTCTCAGACAAATGCGGCATTTCAACTGTTTAGATGATCTCGATGAGTTACGCGCTTGGACGGTGAGAAGTTACTAATAGATGAGCTTGCCGTTCGAACTTCCCGGCAGACTGCTCTCTCCATTCTCACGAGCGCCGATATTTTCGATTACGTTGCCTCCCATATCTTCGTATCGAAAAGCGTTTTGGATATGCCATGCGCTTCCGTCGTCCACACGGATAGCTACGTCGACCGGACCTGGACTGTTCTGGGTGGGCGCAATCATTGCCAAGGTCTGATCGTCTAGAATCGTGACGTTCTCTGCAGGCTTGTTGCTAAAATATACTGTGTAACCGATATCTCTGCGAAAGTTCGCCCCGTGAATCTTGACGGTCGTGCCTTGCAGCGCGCCCGAGCGCGGTTGCATGTCGAAAATCTGAATCTCTCCACTCTCTTGCCCACAACCTGAAAAACTCCCTGTCAGAAGGGCTCCCAACATGAGGACAACCGAAGCCACTGACTTTTGACGTGTCCTAAAAAATGTAGACTGTCTCAGGCTCATTGCCCCCTGCTCCACAGCTGAACTTCTGGAAAACACTACGCGACCCAGTGATGAGGGGTCAAGACCGCTCAGGGTGTGTTAGCCTGACGAAAGAGTACATGGTCTGCTGTGGACCCGTGTCCTGCGGGCGGAGCAAAGGCTGCACGAAACGACCGAGTTAGCGTGGCGAAAAAGAACCTTCTCCTGGTCGACGCGGATCCGCGAAGCCTTCGTGTTCTCGAAGTAAGCCTTCGAAAAGCTGGCTACAACGTCGCCTCATGTGGTGATGCGGAAGAGGCCCTCGACATGATCGGCATTGCCATGCCCGATCTGATTCTGTCCGACACGCGGCTTCCAAAAATGGATGGGTTCCAGTTTGCCGAGGAACTCCATCGCCGCAGTGACGAAGTCGCCGAAGTCCCGTTTATGTTTCTCTCCAGCGACGGATCGGTCGAAAGCAAAGTTCGTGGTCTAGAGCTCGGAGTCGACGACTACCTCACGAAGCCCATTTACATCAAGGAGATATTAACCCGCGTCAATTTGGAGCTAACGCGGCGCCAACGCGAGGGTATCGGACGTCAGTCGACAACCTCGGCCAAAACTCGGTTCTCAGGGTCCCTTGCAGATATGGGGCTTGTCGATTTGCTTCAAACAATCGACATCTCTAGGAAATCAGGAGTCGCCTACCTTACGAGCGGCAGTAGCTTGCAAGGAGCCATTTCCTTTAAGGACGGCCGAATACTCGATGCAGAACTCGGATCCCTCCGAGGCGAAGCCGCTATCTACCGATTCCTAATCTGGAATGAAGGCACGTTCGATATCGAATTCCGAGACCTAGAAATCGAGAAGCAGGTTGTACAGACGAGCACGCAAGGACTTCTCATGGAGGGTATGCGACGTGTTGACGAATGGGGTCGCATGCTGGAACAGCTTCCACCCCTAGACCGCATTTTCCAGATAGATCACGATCAGCTTTTCGAGCGACTCGGAGAGATCCCGGACGAGATCAACACAATTCTCCGTAATTTTGACGGTCGCAATACACTGCTGGAAGTAGTCAATGAGTCCGGAGGCGACGACCTTGAGACGCTTGCCGCGATATCCAAGCTCTACTTTGAAGGGTTGGTGTTCGATACCGGGTTTACAGGCCTTGAAGAAAAAGAAGAGTTAGACGACAGAGAGCTGGTTGGAGATGCCGGTCTTCCCGCTTCCGAACCCATCGTTCGAGACGAGGAGCTTGGGGAAACCGTCGTCCCCGGAGATCCGTCTGCGGAGCCGGCTGGAAGCGGCACCGAAGGCACCCACGGCTTGATTGCCGATCCGGACTCTCACAAATTCTCAGACGTTACACATGAGCATGATTCAGAGAATGCTGCAGAGCCTCTTTCCGGTTCAGCGGTGGCTCAAGAAAAAGGATCCATCCCTATTCAGCAAGAATCGAGTGCAGATGTGTCCAACGCATCCCATAGTGATCAGGCCAGCTTGGCACATCAGGCATCCGGCGAAGACCTGGAACACGTGAGAGCCGAAGGGGCATCCATGGCCAAAAAGAGGCGGAGACAAAAGAAGTCTAAGCGACCGACTCCCCTAGCGACGGCGAATGAAGCCGCAAACAACGTGATTCAGTTTCCTGGAGCACAGATTTCGTCAGTACCAAGAGCGGATGATCCGACACCGGTCGGCAATTCGGAACTCAGCGTAGATGCCTTGAATCAGCAGGACGAGGCTGCAACCCGAGAGTCCGGAGTGTTGCCTGCGGCGCTAAAAGATGAAGATCCGGATGAGTCGCCCTCTGCTCGCAGAAGAATGAGTCCACAGCAACGTCGTCGTGCCAAGAAGCATCGCAAGGCGAGCAAGGCGCCCTCTTCGAATGGGCAGAGCTTTGCGTCAAGTGATGATGCGTTGGCGACCCGCAGCGTGATCGCGCCATCTTCCCGCGAATCAGAAGAATCTCCAGAGGAAAACCTAAGTGATCCGCCGGAGGTCGATGAAGCAGGAGTGGAGGGCTCACCGACACCCGTGGAAGAGGCCTCTATCGTCGTCGATTCCGATTTTCAAAATGAAGTCGCAAGACGATCCTACCCAGCTTCACCTCGCAAGAAACGCAAAAGAATCGAAGAAGACACAACTTCTTCTCAAATGATTCGGGCACTTACGGATACTGGGATGCATAAGAGTGTCACCGAAGATTTTTTCTCGAAGCCGCCCGAAGCGCTGGATGAAGATTGGGCGGACTATGAGATTCCCGTGGCCACTCTGAGCCCGGATGCGAAGAAAGCTCGCTCTATTACGTTCATGATTTTCGTTCTGATGATCTCACTCATCGGTGGATTTGTTCTGTTCAAGAAGCTCTCCGAGCCCGACCCTGAGCCGCTTGGAGCGTTTCGTGAACTAGAAATGCCAAATGCCACCGAATCCACGGAAGCTGATTCACTAGAATCGGATTTCGCATCCGAAGAACCCACCCGTGCCGAATCGAGTAAGCAAGCAGGCTCTTTGTCGATTGAGGAGCCGCTCGCTCCGGATTTGAGCGAATCCACTGCATCTGAAGAGTCCCCGGAGCCTGAAATCACTCCAGCTGATCTCGTCCTAGAGTCGGTATCTGAGGATTCTCCGGAATACACAGATGCGATCGATGAAGGGAAACGCTCAGAGGCACGCGGAGCGCGTCAAAAGGCAGAAGAAGCGTATCGGCGAGCGGTTGATATCGATCCTCGTGGTGCCGAGGCGCTAACGAATTTGGCGTTTCTGCTCCTTCACCGCGGAGCCAATGGCGAGGCCCGGGACCTTGCACTACGCGCTACCGATGTCGATGAAACGAGCGCTAAGGCGTGGATCACTCTTGGTGCTGCGCTACAGGCACTTCGGCAACGTGAGCCTGCGATGGAGGCGTATCGCTCCTGTGTTGAACTGGGTCAGGGACCCATGGTCCGTGAGTGTCGCTTGATGCTTCGGTGATCTTTTCCGGTCGCCTACATGTTGAGGGCAGCACATGCCCCCAGTATACGGAAGAGTCACGGAGGCAATTTGGAAGACGTAGTGATACTGGATGCGGTTCGAACGCCCATCGGTCGACTGCGAGGCTCGCTTTCTGGGGTTCGACCAGACGATCTGGCTGCTCACGTGATTCGCGTCTTAGTTGATCGTCATCCAGAAGGCCCCGAGATGATCGGCGATGTCCTATTCGGCTGTACGAATCAGGCTGGAGAGGACAATCGCAATATTGCGCGTATGGCGTTGCTTTTGGCGGACTTGCCGTACGATATCCCTGGCGTCACGGTAAACCGCCTCTGCGGATCTGGTCTTGAAGCCGTCATCCAGGGAGTGCGGATGATACGATGTGGAGATGCCCCGCTGGTGCTTTGCGGTGGCGTCGAGTCGATGACTCGGGCGCCATATTCAATGGAGAAATCGGCAGATGGATTCTCCCGGCGCCCTCCACGCATTTTCGATACGAGCCTTGGATGGCGCTATCCTAATTCCAAACTTGCCGCTAGGTTTCCTCTCGAGTCCATGGGCGAAACCGCAGAGAACGTCGCTCAAAAGTACTGTGTTTCTCGAGAAGATCAGGACCTATTTGCTTTAGAGAGCCAACGTCGTGCTGCCGCTGCGTGGGACGAGGGGCTTTTTGATGCCGAAGTGATGCCGATATTTGCTCCGGTAGCTGGAGGTAAGGGTGCTTCGCTACCACTCCAAACTGACGAGTCTATTCGACGAGACACGAGCCTAGAGAAACTAGGGGCGTTGCGCCCTGTGTTCCGTGAGGATGGTTCTGTGACCGCAGGGAACTCGTCACCATTGAATGATGGAGCCGCTGCCGTATTGCTCTGTTCGAAAACCGTCGCGGAAGAGCGTGGTTGGTCAAGCATGGCTTGCGTTTTAGGGACTGGAGCCGCTGGGGTTGAACCTAGTTTGATGGGAATTGGTCCCGTTGCCGCAACGCGAATGGCTCTGCGACGTTCGAATCTTGAAGTGGACGATCTGGACCTCGTGGAGCTCAACGAAGCATTTGCCTCTCAGAGTCTGGCTTGCATCCGTGAGCTCGGTTTCGACCACTCCCGGGTCAACGTTCAGGGAGGAGCGATCGCTCTCGGTCATCCCATCGGCTGTAGTGGAGCAAGAATTCTGGTCACTCTTTGTCACGCACTCAGAAGAAGAGGCGCTCGCTACGGAATTGCAACTCTCTGTATCGGTGTAGGGCAGGGGCTCGCGCTCGTTATCCAATCGGCTTAGAGGGAGAATCGGGCGACGACAGCGGCATGGTCGCTCGCGGCCCTGACCTCAGGATTGCGTAGAATCGTGACGCCATCGACGTCGAGCCGGCGAAGCATTTGCTTGCTTGCCAAGATGTAGTCCAGCTGAGTTTGATATCGAAAGTAGGTCCAAGTCTCTGCCAATTCGACTTGTTCTGTGACCGGACCCAAGGTTTCGCCGGTGGTCAACGCTTTGAGGGTGCTTGAGTCTGGGAGATCGTTTAAGTCGCCCGCCACAATGATGTGTTCGCTGCCGTTTTGCAGATGTCCTTCGACAATGTTTCGCACATATATCGCTTCTGCCAACCGATGGTCGTCCCCTCCGTTGATCATTGACCGCAGATGCAGGTTCACTAAGAGAATAGGGATTCCTGCGGGTGATACCGCGATCTCCAAAGCATCACGTGCGAAATGGTAGAATCTTGTTTTGCTCTCGTTTGGGAAACGTTCTCCCAGATGGGAACCAACATGATGAGTCGGTAGTTTGGAAATGAAGGCAACGTCGATGCCTCTCGGATCGGACCCTTCGAACAAACCCCACTCCACATATCCCATTCCTGCCAGGGGTCCGGTTGCCAAGCGAGTAAGCAGTTCGTTGTGCTCGACCTCCTGCAGCAAAACGACATCGGCATTTGCCCGGCGCAAGACCTTCCCAATAGAGTCCAACTTGGATTCAACCTCCGCTGCCGAAGCTAGGTCATCGCTTTTGGCCGGATCATCGAATTCGTCGAAGAGATTAAAGCAATTCCAGGTCAGGAGAGTGAAGTCTCTCCCCTGCAGTGCCACAGATCGGTCCCTTGCAGAATCTACCTCTGCCGACTCTGTCCCGGTACAACCGATGCCCGAGCAGATCAGTATGCTTGCCGTGATTATGGCGGTCCCAATCTGATGACTCTGAGAGGGGAGGCTGCCGCGAGAGTGAATATTACGAGAGTTGATCATACAAAGCCGCAGTTGCGAGTTCGTCACAACCATTCGAGGAGTCGCCGTGCGCGCTGCTCCGAGGAATCGATTAACTTCGCAGCTTCTTCTCCCGGGATGTTTAACTTCCTTACGAGTTCTTCCAAGATGACGCGTTCCTCGGACGACTGCTCACCGTCCACATAGGAGAGGACCACTGCATGCTGCAGAAGCATTCTTCGATCGTGAGTCGAGAGCTCTGTCAATGGCACTTCCTCCAAAGAACGAGGTTCCCTTGAGTATACTCGGATCGCCTCCGAATCTTCCTCAGAGAGCCGAAAAGCACTGATGAGCGCCTCGATGACTTCTGACTCTCCAGCGTCCACACGTCCGTCTGCCCATGCCACGGCGACCAAGGATTTGACCATGGCTTCTTGGTGATCTTCCATAGACGTCCATTCCTTTCGACGGTTGGTGCGCGCCAACCAAACTGACTAGCATGTCCGTTTCTGAAATGACATCTGCGCAAGCACTCAAGTGCACCCGCGGCAAAGCGGCATGGCTGTTCTCTTCGCACGGTTGAAGTGGCTGTTTGACCGTAACGTTCGTGTTGAGGCAATGCATGGGTGGTATGAGATGTCACAACAGCGTAAGGTGCCTTCATGAAAAACCGCTATGAATCTCCCTTTGCAGTGGGAGGCTCGAACGAGATCGATGAGGCGCTTGCGACTCAGCTTCTCAAGGTTGCACTTGGAGCGGGAGGGGACTACGCCGATCTCTTTTTTGAGTATTCGGTGAGTGGAAGCTACGCCTACGACGAAGGCATTCTCAAGTCTGCTGGTCGTGCGGTCACTCTTGGACTTGGGGTTCGTGTGATGTGCGGGGATGCGACCGGGTACGCCTACGTGCAAAATCTCGACCCGGCCGAAATGAAGTCTGCCGCAAAAACCGCAGCACAGATCGCGCGGAGCGGCACCAGCGTTCCCCCGCTTGGGCTGAGGGCCGATTCCCTCAGTGACCGCTACCCAGTGATCGACCTTTCCATCGATATTGACGGCCCTAAGAAGCGTGACCTCCTAGCGAGAGCCGATCATGCGGCGCGAACCGCTGATCCACGCGTGACCCGAGTAGACGCTTCGTTCCACGAAGAGATTCGCGAAATTTTGGTGGCTACCAGCGACGGACGATTTGTTCGAGATCGACAGCCCTTGATCCGCTACGGCGTGAGGGTGCTCGTTGAGGCCGATGGAAAGCGTCAAGCGGGTTCCTCTGGCGGAGGAGGACGTTTAGGTCTCGACTATTTCGACGCGCATCCACCAGAGGCTCATGCCAAGGAAGCTGTAAGACAAGCCGTAGCGATGCTCGAAGCGACCGAGGCGCCTGCGGGTGAGATGGAAGTGGTGCTCGGGCCAGGCGACAGCGGAATCCTTCTCCACGAAGCAGTGGGTCATGGTCTCGAAGCTGACTTCAACCGTAAGGGAACCAGCAACTACACGGGTCAAATCGGCAAGAGTGTGGCGAGTCCGCTCTGCACAGTGGTGGATGATGCCACGCTGACGGGCGCACGAGGCTCTATCAACGTAGACGATGAAGGAAGAGTTCCGTCGTCGTCTTGTCTTATCGAAAAGGGCGTACTCACTGGCTACCTACAAGACCAGCACTCAGCGAAGCATTTTTCGACTAAGGCTACCGGCAACGGGCGTCGAGAGAGCTTTCAATCCCATCCCATGCCTCGAATGACCAACACACTGCTACTCGCCGGGCAGGATGACCCAGACGAGATCGTGCGTTCCGTGAGCAAGGGGGTGTATGCGAGCAAATTTGGGGGAGGTCAGGTAGACATCAGTAATGGCGACTTCGTTTTTTCACTCACCGAAGGTTATCTCATCGAGGATGGGCGCATCACCGCACCTCTCAAGGGAGTCAATCTCATCGGAAACGGACCTGACGTGATGCGAAACGTAGTCATGGTCGGAAACGATATGAAGACTTCCGATGGAATATGGACTTGCGGTAAAGACGGTCAGTCTGTCCCGGTTGGGGTCGGATGCCCTACAGTGAAGATTTCTTCACTTACGGTTGGTGGTACCAAGATTGGTTGAACGCGCATGAGTAAACGACAAGATGAGCTTCTGAATACCGCTGACCGGGTGGTCGACTTGGCGACCCAAGGTGGGGCCAGTGTTGCCGAGGTTGCAGTCCAAACGGGCGCGCACCTAACGACCAAAGTGCGCATGCGAGAAGCTGAGTTGCTTGAAGAAGCGGGTTCTCGATCCATCGGGCTCCGAGTGATGGTCGGGCAACAAGTTGCGGTGACCTATACCAGCGATACGAGTTCCGGAGGTCTTGCGAAACTCGTGGAAGACGCTCTGGAACTTGCAGCCTTATCGCAACCAGACGAATTCGCTGGCCCACCGGATCCAGCGCTCCTGTCCACTTCGGACCAGCACGCTCAGCTCGATGTTTTTGACCCCACAATGCGCAACTTCGGCGCGTCCGAGGCGATGGCTCGAGCTAAGGATGCCGAGGCGGCTGCCCTCGCGTACGATGAGCGAGTGGTTAACAGTGAAGGCGCCACATTTTCGCGTGTAGACGGCGCTCGCGCACTGGTGACGAGTGGCGGTTTCCGTGGAGCGACCGAGGGAACCTACGCTTCCTTAGTGGTCAAGCCCGTCGCTCAAGATGAAGGTGATAAGAAGCGAAGTGGCTTCCACTGGTCTGCTCGTAGGCACCTCTCTGAGCTCGACTCTGAACACGCCGTAGGTAAAGAAGCCGCTCGTCGCACGCTACGTCAACTTGGAGCTCGAAAGATCAAGACCCAAGAAGCGCCCGTGGTTTTTGATCCAGATGCCGGCCGTTCGATCTTGGGGCTTTTTGCAGGCTGCATTCTCGGTGGAGCCATCTGGCGGAGGTCTAGCTATCTGGTCGAGCGTGTCGATACGCAGGTCGCTAGCGACTTGGTGACGATCGTGGATGATCCGCTGGTGCCTAAGGCTCCCGGATCTCGTCCGTTCGATGGAGAAGGCTTGCTCTCCCGCCGCACCACTGTTGTGGAGCAGGGCGTGCTCAAA
Source organism: Myxococcota bacterium (assembly GCA_039030515.1). Taxonomy (GTDB): domain Bacteria; phylum Myxococcota_A; class Polyangia; order Polyangiales; family Houyiibacteriaceae; genus JBCCEA01. The sequence continues at coordinate 9,064 of JBCCEA010000063.1, forward strand.
TCCTACCTGCTCGATAGCTATAGTGGACGCAAACTCGGCTTGGAGAGTACAGCGAGCGCTGCCCGAGGTTCCAGCGGTGGGGTGGGTCCAACGACAACCAATTTCATCATGCAGGCAGGTACAATTGGAGCCACGGAGCTGATAGATGACACCGAATCTGGGCTCTACGTTACAGACATGATGGGCTTTGGATTCAATGCAGTGACGGGGGATTTTAGCAGAGGTGCGACTGGCTTTTGGATCGAAAAAGGAACCTTAGCGTATCCCGTATCTGAGGTGACGATATCCCTGAACTTGAATGATTTGCTACAACGCATTGATTCGGTCGCCGACGATCTCGACCTAAAGACTGCAACCGCAGTTCCTACGTTTCGCGTCTCGTCCATGACCGTCGCTGGTAGCGATGCTTAGAACCTGAGCGGGTACGATGTGCATCCCGTTACAGGCAACCCATCGAGCTTTCGCGCTCACGATAGGGGATCAAGCGCTTGAAATGATTCATGTGCGTGCTGCGTTTCCTGGGGTGCGCTCCGCTTGAAGCGGACATACTCTACCATCGCGCCTACGTAAGAGCTGAAGGACGGGCAGTGCGGTCCGGTATCCCCCAGCAGTTCCATCGTATTCGTGTTTCCATAAACGACCTCGGACGAAAGTTGCTCGAGAAAGACTCGAGGTGCTCGAGTAAGCCGTGCGAGTCCCGGCGCTTTCAGGATCGTGGTTGCTAGATCGGTTGGAACGAAGCTGCGAGGAAGCGGTCGACCGATCTCTCTAGCGATCAACTCAAAGACCTCTCGGGTAGAAAGCGGTTCAGGGTCGACCAGATGGAAGATTCGGCCGACGGAGCGTGGGTTCCTGGCGATAGTCATTCCAGCATGGACGACCCAATCTATTGGAACCATGTTCATTCGAATTTCCCCTCGCCCGGGCATTGGCAGCCGTAAGTCCGGAGGCGCGTTGAGCATCAGCAAGACCAATAGATAAGGACCTGAGAAACAATCGATCTCACCCGTGGTCGAGTCGCCCATGAGTCTTGAGGGTTTGAGTATGGTTATCGGGTACCGGTCCATCGATTCACGTAGGATTTTTTCTGCGTGAAACCTGCTCTCCTCGATGCGGTCGTGAAACCCTGGTGGCGTTTCCAACTCGTCTTCGGACACGTAGCCCTTGCGGGTACCGGATACGAGAGTCGTAGACCAGTGAATGAGGTGTGCAAGGTTCTTCGCAGATTCGCAAAACTCGAGCGCCTCTCGAACACCTCCAATATTGATCGACTCGATGGTTTTTGGATCAAGCTCGTTGTTTTCGGTTGAGTCGCAGTGATGGAGCACCTCAACCTCTCGAATGAGCTCATTGTATTCAGATCCTGAAAGCCCGAAGTCCATCGCACTGGTTTCGCCCTCTAAGAGCTGTACCCGATTTTCACAGGACCATTGCGCGATCAGACTTGCTGCAAACTCGAGATGAGGCTTCTGCACCACACATCGAAGCTGCAGGTTCTCAAGGTCTTTCAGAAGTCTACGAACAACGTGTTTCGCGAGCAGATTGTGCGGGAAGCCCGTGATGAGAGTTGTTTTGGCGGACATCGGATTCCTCGTAGGCCGAACCTTGGATATCTGCGGTCTTACTTCAAGAGCAGGATCGATCGATGAATCGAGGCCACCCGTTCGGCAGTGACTTCGATCGGTCCGTCGTTCCATACGACCCAGCGTGCGGCCCTTAACTTCTCTGCAAGTGGCATTTGACTGCGGATTCGCGCTTCCGCTTGAGCTCTTGGAAGATCGCTGCGTAGAAGCAGTCGGTCTAACTGCCCCTCGGGGGTTATTGCCACAACGATCAAGCCATCGAGGTCCGAAGCGTTGTTTTCCACCAAGAGAGCTGCCTCATACAACACATAGGGCACCTCGGCGCCGCCCGCCGCTTGAATGGCTTTCGCACTACGGATCGCAATGCGTGGATGAAGTATTCTGTTCAAGTCGAGTCGCGCATGCTCGTCATCAAATACGATCTCGCCAAGTTTCGAACGATTCAATGAGCCATCCTCGTGCAGTATCTGGCTTCCGAATCGAGCGACAATCTCGCTAAGCCCCTCTGAGCCCGGCAGTACGACCTCTCGAGCGATCACGTCTGCGTCGATCACCGGAACTCCATGGCTGCGGAACATTGCGGCGACGGTACTCTTTCCGCTTGCGATTCCTCCGGTCAGACCGATCGTCTTTGTCACTATAGAAAATCTCTTTTCGGGTGATCACCGGCACACCTCCGAAATTCGACCTGTCCAAGGGCTGCCTACAGATCCTATGCAGAGTTGGCGGTGTTATACGAGGTGAACGCTGTCTGGTCAGGGGTTGGTGCGATGCGCTCTGTAGATGCACCGAGTCGTACGGCCAAGCATCTTGGTGGAGAGGTATTATGTTCGAGAATCTCGAAAATTAGAGATCTCGCTGCAGGGGAGAGACTTTGCAAACTCTTCGATATCAAATCCGAGGCGCCACACTGGCCGACGAGCCTGGCCTGCTCGAACTCGCTGGATTCTTGGACTCCGTCAACCTACCAAACAAATCCGATGAGATAGCCCCCATCCTGACTTGGTCGGAAAAGTCATTCGCTCAGGTCATCCCCGATCCGGCAGATCATCGATACACGTTCATTCTAGAGGACACGAATGCGGGGCGAGCGGTTGCGACCTCGATGGTCCTCGGGCAGCTGGGACGCCGTGATGCTCCCTACATCTACCTGGATGTGCGAGAGGAAGAACGGTACAGCGCCTCACTCGATCAGCACCTTGTTCATAAGGTGCTTCAAATTCGTTACTCCTACCGCGGGCCTACGGAAATCGGAGGGCTCGTCTCCCATCCAGACTACCGGAGGTCGACCCAGCGGATCGGTTCGATGATCGCCTACGTGCGCTTCCTTTGGATCGCGATGCATCGAGACCGATTTCAAGATGAAGTATTGGCAGAATTGATGCCCCCGCTTTCACCCGACGGCACGAGCCATCTTTGGGAAGCGCTTGGACGGCATTTCACCGGGATGAGCTATCGAGAGGCTGATCGTCTTTCGAGTCAGAACAAGGAATTCATTCGAGGTCTCTTCCCGGATGGCGACATCTATGCGTCACTCCTTAGCGAGCGGGCTCAAGAAGTCATTGGGAAAGTAGGGCCTGAAACTCGAGGTGTGGAGAAACTTCTTCGTCGAATAGGGTTCCGGTATGTCCACCGAATCGATCCATTCGATGGTGGCCCTCATTTCGTCGCTCCGACCGACGAAATAAGCCTGGTAGCAGGCGCCCGACCTTTTTACGCGAAGTTTGGTAAAGCCGGATCTCAAATGGCGCTCGTTGGCTGCAGTTACGATAGGTCACCCTGGTTCCGAGCAGTTCCGGCGTCGATCGAGCTGCCTGATCCCGGCACGCTCACCGAGCCAGCACTGTCTCTTCCTCACGAGGTGATGGATCATCTCGAACTCACAGAAGGAGATCCCGTTTGGGCTCTCACCATGGATACGCGCTAGTGTTCCGCCCACATCTCAAGAAAAAAGCCACTCCCGCCGAGTCGATGTTCGAGCATAGGACGAGGCGGAAGAAAGAAAGATGCTTGACAGGGTGAGGGTATGGGGTAGGAATAGCGACCCGTTCGGCGGAGCAGCTGAGCGGGGAGGCCTGAAGAAGGCCAGTGGTCCTTGAAAACTGAATCGGAATCGA
>JBCCEA010000064.1:0-11238 GCA_039030515.1 Myxococcota bacterium
AGCCAGGCGACTCGGAGCGGGAAGATCTCGGTGCGGTTCTGGTGACCGGTATTTGCGGGAGACTTGGTAGGCTTCTCACCCGCGTGCTGCATCGTGAGGAACGGGTTGTAGGCATCGACCGGAGACCTTTTCCGGACAAACCAAAAGACGTAGAGCACTTCCCGATCGATATGCGCCGCAAAAAGATGAGAGACGTCTTTCGGACGAAGGGCATTCGTGCGGTCGTGCATCTGGGTGTACTTCACGACCTTCGGGCGAGCGACAAGATGCACCATTCATGGAACGTGGTGGCTTTTCAGAAGCTGCTCGACTGCCTGGCTCAGTATGACGTGTCCAAGCTGGTCGTACTTTCCAGCGCTGATGTTTATGGGCCGCAGCCGGACAATCCTCAGTTTCTTAGGGAAGAAGCCCCACTACTTGGGGCTCAGGAGTTTGGTGGAATTCGTGATTTGGTCGAGCTGGATATGCTGGCTCAGAGCTTTTTTTGGCGGCATCCGGAGACCGAGACGGTGATCTTGCGTCCCTGCAATATTCTCGGCCGAGTTCGAAACGCTCCGAGCAACTACCTGCGTTTGGAACGTCCGGTGACCGTGCTCGGGTTCGATCCCATGGTGCAGATGATTCACGAACGCGATGTGGTACGTGCGATTCGAAGCGCCTTAAGACCTGGGATTCGAGGGATTTTCAACCTTCGTGGTCCAGGAGAATTGCCTTTATCACGTGTCTTGCAAAGGGTTGGGTGTCGACCGATCCCGGTCCCTGCTCCGCTCGCAAGCGCAGCCCTGCGGAGACTTTGGAGCCTTCGCTTTACGACATTTCCCGCCCCTCAACTCAACCACATTCGCTATCACTGCATGGTGGACGACTCTCGAGCAAAATCGATGCTTGAGTTCTCGCCGAAGTTCGATCTGGAACAAACATTGGCTGCGATCCGAGGCTGACTCCGCTAGCGACAGATGGCGTTGATGCAGTTGCGGTCCGCGCTGCAGTCAGAACGAACTGCGCATTCAGCACTCGCTTCCGAGGAAGCGTAGCAAAGGTCATCGGTTCCGCAGATGGTGAGCTGATTGTCAAACATCATACAGTCGCTGTCGTTTCCTTTGGAGCAAGGGGTTCGACACGCTCCATCTACGCATACATGTAGGTCGGCACAATCACCATCTTTGATGCAGAGCGGTACGGGCTCGTAGGACGGTCGACAGAATCCGTCATTCTCGCAAAACTCGTTTGAGCTGCACACGGTTTCCGATGTGCAGTCTGTAAGACATCGCCCACCCACGCAGTACTCATCATCGCTGCAGTCGTCCGAGAAGCTGCACTCATTGGGATTCGGCTGGCAGTAGCTACCCTGGCAGTTCTGACCGCTCGCACACTCTGTGTCGTTGCTGCAGAACGCCGTACAGGCGCTGTTGACGCAGGTGCGGCCTCCCCCGCATTCATAATCGAACTGGCATACCTCAGACTGACTCCGGCATTGAGCCTCTACGCAGACCTCGCTTGCGCCACAGTCGTCCGATGAGCGACATCCACTTTGCGGCACGCAGGTTTGGTTTTCGTCGCACCAAAAGTTCTCCGTGCAGCTGTCGTCGGTGCTGCAGACCTTGGATGCGGTGCAGTTACCCGTAAAGCTCACGTCGGACCCGTCGCAGTATTCGGCGGTCGAGCAGTCCCCGTTGGTTCGGCACGAACCGTCCTCAGGGGGACGGCATCGGTTGTTCCGGCAAAGGAGCATTCCGGTGCAGTCCAGATCGGAGGCGCACTCGACGCACCTTCCCGACAAGCAAATTGCGCCGCCACATTCAGAGTCAAACGCGCATTCTTCACTGGTCGACGATCCGTAGATGGGACACCCAGCGAGCCACATGGCTGCGGTGAAACAAAAGAGGCTGAATCGCTTTCGCATCGGGGGTCTCCTCGCAGAGGTGGGCTAAAGAGCTCTTAGCGAGGAGCATGCCAGCTCGCTTGAGGACTGAAATGTTACGTATTTGGGGCAAAGTGTCCAGCAGGCGTGACCGTTTGTTCACAGCGTGCACGGAGGCGTGACCGGGTAGGGTGTAAGGGTGAACGGTCCCGCCAGAACCCAATCGGCGTGCTCCAGTGACCGAGCTCGCCTGGACAAATCCGTGACCCTGACGCGGTCTAAGTTCCGCAAAGCTTGATTTTCTGTCCGCTCCTTGGGCAGATTCCCACCGTGCATCTCCATGTTCACGCCTCGTGGCTTCGAGTCTTGGTGCTCTTCTCGGGCATCTTCATGTCGGTGACCACTGCCGTCGCCGAGGGGGCCCATGACGAGGCGATCAGCGATGAAGCGCCCGAAAGCGACGAGACGAGCCTCTCTGTCGGTGCAGGTGCGAATCTAAACACCGGCAACACCCAGTCCTGGACCGCCAACGTGGGAACCGAGGGGCGTATTGCCCGAGACATGCATGAACTTTCGGTCCTATGGAATTTCAACTACGGCCGGGCAGATGTAGCCGGGGACAACGAAGATGGTTTTGTCGATACCGTGCGAAACTCGGTTTCCCGGATTCGCTACGATATCTACTTCACCGCGATGGACGCCTCGGTCGTCGGTTTGGTCCATCGTTGGGACACCTTTGCAGGGCTTGATACGCGACTCTCAGTACAAGGTGGCTACCTGCGCAACTTTTTGAAGAGAGACAAGCTGCGTCTTTGGGCGGAGTCTGGATACGATTTCACTTACGATGACTTCACTGCCGTCGGCGATGAAGTGTTGCAGGTAGAGAGCCAGAATGTGCACTCGGCTCGACTCTACTTTGGGTACGACAATGCTTTGAACGCGGCTGTTCAGCTGTCCTTGGGAGTCGAAGGGCTGCTGAACGTGGAAGACCTAGAGGATCTCCGCGTCAACGGGAACGCAGCGGTTCGCAGCTCTATTTCTGAGATTTTTCAGCTTGAGGTAAAGTTTTCGCTTCTTTTCGACAATGTTCCGGTCGAGGGCGCCGAGTCGCTCGATACGACGACCGTGCTCAGTCTGATTTGCAATTTGCTGTGAGAGCAAGATTGACTTGAGCGCTTTGAGAGCAAGATTGACTTGAGCGCTTTGAGAGCAAGATTGACTTGAGCGCTTTGAGAGCAAGATTGACTTGAGCATGCCAATCATGACGGCTCAGGTTTCCCGAAGATAGCTGACTCAGGTGGCTGACTCAGCGGCCTCGCTCCAGCAGCTCTTTTGCCTCCAGGCATTCGTCCGAGAGCGCTAGTGAGATCACCGACCGCATCGATGGAGATCGATGACAGGCCTCCACAAAGCCGTCATCGGTCCGAATGTCTATGCCGCTCAATTCGGTGGCGTCCTGACCTAGCGCGAGCAGGGATTGCTGTACATCACCACAGCAGATAAAGCCCGCCCGGCTGGCGATCTTTTCGGACTCCATACGCAGCTTCAGGTAGTCGAGCGTCCACTCAGGTTCGCCAAGCAGCGCGCGAAGATCGTTTTGAACGGTGGGAGGAATGGTTTGCCAGAGCTCGCCTATGAGGTCTGTGCTGGCTTGGCTCTCCGGAAAGGGCGCCGCGTCGTGAGGGCCGAACGCCACCTTCAGAGAGTCCAGTATCACTCTGCTGCGGTGGGGGGCGTACGCATGCAGCAGAACAAACTCAGGTCGGGCGCACATCAACGCGCGGGTGATCCTAAAGCGCAGCTGGATCTCGCTTCCTTGGGTGCTCAGTTGTGGGTCTGCCGCCAGCGAGGCAGGATAGGTAGGCAAGACCTGGAACGCTGCCTGCTCAGACTTCGGGGTGAAGAAACCGATGTCTCCCAAATCGAAGTGGCGCACTGCCATTGCATAGGCCGATGAGAGCTCCTGGTCTCCTTCTTCGGTCATGCGCTCCTCCTCGCTTAGACCGCATTCCGGCAAAGAGCGTCGAAAGAGCGCATGGGCGTGGCGCCAAACCAAGGCGAGAGCATCGAACAAGGGTGAGGGTCGACCTATGGCAAGTTTCAGCGGGGATTCGAGATGCTTTGCGAGTGAGCCGCTCGCCGAAGGTGTGGCTATCCGAGTGTCAAACACGCTTATGAGCGAGGCGGTCACTTGCGCTAGTGGTTCGATGCGCATCTCCTTGGCCGATTGATACAGCATTTTTGCCGCGGAACATCGAGATGGGTCTGCGCGTACCACCTGCCGGACCATCTCCACGGCCTCCGGTCGGTCGCTAGGTCTGGACCAAAGTTGCATCGCAAGCTGTATGGAAGCGTCGAGATCTCCGGCACGGCTGGCCTCGCGGAGGGGTTCTTCTACGGCGCGCTTTTCCAGTTCACTGGGTGTTCCCCTTACGAGAGGGATCGAGGCCAATCGCTGGGTTGTGGGCGCTGGGTTCTGCGAGGAGTGGTCTGCTTTTTTGGGCGGCATCGAGGACGGTGACCACCACTGCCGCCGAGTCTTCGTAGTCTCGACGTGCGCCGGATCCGTCCCTTGCGCATAGAGCGCTTCCATTTCTGTTTTTCCGTGCCCTGATGGTGACTCCTCTACCTGGGAGAGCGCTTCTCCCTCTTGACCCAGAAGAGGCGGAGCATCGGACTTACTGGTTTGAAAGGGCTCCTGCCGAACTGCGTGGGGCTGTTCGGCACGGGAAGGCTCGGGTTGAGAGGAGTCCAGAGAATCGGAGGTCGCGGCACCTGGCTTCGCGGTGTTCCAGGCGTCGTGCGGTGCGCCTGCTAAGGGTTGGCGCTCCTGCTGAAGCCTTTCGAGTCGCTCACCCCATTGAGGTGCATGTTCGTGCTCGGGAGCGCGATGCAGGGCATCGACGAGCGCTGCGATACTCGCGTCGTAAAACCGAACTTGATGCAACCAACCTGAAAGTTGAACCTTAAGTTCAGCGAGTGCGAGGTTGGATGCACCCTCTACTTCGGTCGCCTGCTCGATGGTTTTTGAGGCCTGCTCGAAGTCGCCGAGATCTTCTGCTTGAATCGCGGCCACCTGAGACAGACAACTGAGCTTGTAGTCTGCGTGCCAGTTGGCTTCCGCTTCGTGTTCCAGTCGGGTCACGATTTGATTTAGCGCGTCGATCCCCGTATCGGGATTGCGCTCACAAATTCGAAGTGCGGTCTTGCGCAAGTGACCGACGACTTCATTTTTACCGGTGGTGCGCCACGCTTCGTTCAAAAGTCCAAAGGCTCGATCCGGCTGTTCCAGTGCCGTATCGGCGATGTCTGCAGCTTTGTATACGCGCTGCAATCGAAGGTCGACCTGGTTGGTGCTTTTGGCTAGTCTCGTGTACGCCGACAGGAGCGCTTCCCAGTCGCCGAGCTGTTTTGCAAGTCGCTCCAGTCCGTGTAGGACTGCTCCTGAACTGGGGTCGGTTTCAAAGCTCGCTTTGAACGAGGCGAGGGCGGGTCGGAGATGGTTTGCGCGCTCTAGCCAACGGGCCTGGCGATAAAGCAGCGCCCGACGTCCATGCGTGCCCGCTGCCTGCTCCAACAGTTGTTCATAGGTCTCGAGTGCAAGCGCCACGTTGTCGGTGCTGAGTGCCAAACGTTCAAAATCTAAGAGTAGCCTGCCGCTGTGCGACGCATAGGTGAGCCCTTCGATCGCGGTGTTTAGGGCCAACACTGGATCGGCTAGGTCCGCCTCTGCGATGGCCACCGCTTGAAGGCAGAGCTCCTCTCGCTCGCTCGTGTCGATGGAGACGGCACGATGCAGGAGCGTCGCAATCGCCTCCTCACCCCGATCGAGTGCGATCAGCGCGCCAGCCGCCCTTTGGGCCTGTCTTGTGGTGGGTCCCAGCTCGACCAGTTCATGGATGTAGCTTGCGGCGCGATCCACGTCTGCAAGGTGATGTGCTGCCGCGTCTGCCATCAAGAGAAGTATGTCTTCTTGCTCCTCCTCGGTTTCCATGAGGCTCTGGCGCAACGCCAAGACCGCCATCAGACGTTCCCCTTCGCCTGCACTCGCGTAGAGCTCGGTGAGTCGTGCGAGTGTCTCTCGATCCCGAGGCGTGCATGCCAAAGCCCGCAGGAGACTCCGTACCTCAGCGGCAGGATCCCCGTTTGATCTGTAAAAGACAGCGAGCTCCTGCAGCAGCTTTGGCCTGTTGCGCTCGGTGCTCCAAGCGATTCGACGTTCGAACGCCGCGCGTCTCGCGTTTCGGTCTCCCGCTTGATCCGCCAGACGCTCGGCGAGATCGATCGCGTTTGGGCAGCAACGATCTGCAGCCTCGATCGCTAGCGCACTCGCATTTGAGACGTCGCCAAGGGCGCCAAGGGCAGCAATGGCAGCAAGCAACGCGGTGTCTTCAACTGGAGTAAGGCTCGGGCACGCAAGGGCGGCCTTGATGGTCGCGTGCAGCGCATCGATCTCTCCGTGTTCGGTCTGAAGCTCAAGATGTGCTTTCTGGGCGTTGGGATCGAGGGGCGTAAGGTCGAGCCATCGGTCGATGAGTGCTCCTCGCGTCTGAAGATCTCGATCGGCTGTCGCGGCCTCGATGGATACGCGTATCAGTGGCGCCGAATCCCCGACGACGTTCCGGGCAGCTTTGAGGATCCGAAGGGCGCGTTTGGGACGGGTGCGTCCGATATGTTTGAGCAGTACCGGTAGCGCATCGGCGCTGGTTGGGTCGGCCTGCACCGCTGCGACGGCTCGCCTCATCGAGGCTTCTATGCTGCCGGACCTATGCTCCATGCGCGACAATCGGCAGAGCGCCCGGGCTTTTTCTCGCGGGTTGGCTGCGGTTTGAACGGAGAGCTCCAACGCCTTTCGTCCCGCTTCGATATCGCCCAAGCGTTCCGCGACTCGCGACATGCGGAGGATCGCTTCTTCATGCCGAGAGTCGAGGGAAAGCAGCAGCTGTCCCACATGAAGCGTAAGCGCATCGTCTCGAATCAGTCCCGCCATTCCGAGCAACCAAGAAAGTTGTCTGACGCGCTCGGTCAGCCGCTCGCTCGAAGATTCACCGTTCTGCTTCAGGTGGACGGCAAGCCCGCGCTCATCGGCCGCAACTCGTAAGAGGTGTTCTAGAGAAGACGCTGCGGTCACATCGTCTGGATCGTACGCGAGGGTTTCCCGATACAGAGCGATCGCTTGCCCCCGGCGGTTGGGGTCGTCGCGGAGCATCGATGCGAGACGCCTCACGTGCTCGGGTCGATCGGCTTCGAGCGCCTGGCGTAGATCCTCATGTGCAAGTTCGATAAGCCCGTCTTTTACCTTCACACGACGACGAAGCCGCGCGACCTGATCCTTTCGTTTCGTGTCGCTGGGATCCATCTGGGCTAGGCGTTCCCAGGCCCAAAGTGCGCGATGCGTCGACCTCAGCTCATGTTCTGCAACCCAGCTGAGCTCGACCAGCAGCGGTTCGACCGCTTCGGGGATTGTCTCCAGGTTCAATCGAATGACTCGCTCAAAAGCATCTGCCAGCACGAGGGGGTCTCGCTGCTTCTGGGCGTGTTCTTGCAGAGCTTCCCGTGGCCGTGGCGCTCCTGGATCCGAGCAGAGTGCGCGCACAAAAAGCTCGATGGCCCAACGTGGATCCTGTCCTCGGGTCAGGTGTGCATCTGCAGCTCGGGTGAGCCAGTAGCCGCGCTGATCGGACGAGCACTCTGCAGCGATCTCCTCGAGCATCAAGGCATGAGCGACGGGATTTCCGGCGTCTTCAAAATCTGAGGACAGCGGCTCGTACAGCACATCGAGATGGGGCTCTGCATCAAAGGCTCCACGGAGGATTTCCGAGGCGAGATCGGGTCTGGACCCAGCCTCCGCGAGTTGTGCCGCTTCCAGGGAGCGTATTCGTCGGGTATCCGCGTCGGAAGCTTCGTCTGCACCCTCTCGGAGAAGAGCTGCCGCTCCGGCGATGAACCCTTGCTCATACAGAACTTGCGCGTACTCGCGCAGCGCGTCGTCGTCCGGCGCTGCAAGTACCGCTTCCGCAAGCAGGGAGCGGCGCCGATCGAGGCTCTGAGCACTCGCCGCCGCTCGGCGAGCGTAGTGCGCTGCCAGCGAGCCGGCTGAAAGGTTGAGGAACGCTCGTGCAAACAGTTCATAGAGTTCGGATCGGTCCGAGGTCTCGTCGATGAGCTCTACGGAATCCGCGACGATGGTGTTAAGCCATTCAAGGTCAGCCGCCCGAACTGCCCAGTTCACGACCTGTGGCACGAGCTCGAGATAGGATTTTCGGGGTAGTTTGAACGCGGGGAGCGCAGCGTACGCTCGCGCCACATCGAGCTGGCCCAGCGCTGATGCCGCCTTCGCGGCCTCGCGGAGTATGAGACCGTTGTTCCGGTCGGCGCTAGCTGCTTCCCTTAAGGCCCTTGTCGCTTCGAAGGGAGCATCATAACGCGTCGCCCACACCACGGAGAGGTCTCGCCACGCGTTTGAAAGATCGGAGCCAAACCGACCGTGTTCCTCTAGGGTTTTGATTCGCCGTTCAAGAGGCGCCAACGGGTCGGCAAGAGGTGCGGTTGCAGGTGGAAGCTGTCTCAGTTGAATATCGAGATGGTGCCCCCTAGTCTCAAAGGCTTCCCCTGGCGCCAGATTGACGCGAGGTTGATGCTCTGACGTCTCTCGGGCTTCCTCTTCATTCGCGTGAACGGTGCTTGAAGTCGTCAGGCGTACGAGTCCCGCCCTCATCAAAGCGGCGACCCGGGAAGCTCCTGCTGGCACTTTCGGTAGGAGCTTAGCGAGAGGCATCGTCGTCGCGTTGCTGTCGAATTCACTCCACTTTTTTGCGAGTTTGCTGTGGGTTGAATCCTCCCACACCAGATGGTGATCGGCGCGTTGACCCACCAGCTCGGCGTCTCCTCGGGCGGCGCGACGGGTCAGTGCGCTCAGCACCAAAGGCACGAGGTCCTCCAGGGGATATTCGGGCATAGAAACCGATTGCGGCACAAAAGGCTCCGTTGTCCCCTGCTCGGCTGTTTCTAGCCCGTGTACCAAGCGCTCGAGCCAAAGTGCGCGCCGCGATTCGCGGAGCTGATCTTCTCGTATCTTTTTTGACTTCGTCAGCCATTGGCTCAGCGTCAGTCCGGAACGTTGCGACTCCGATACGGCTCCATCTGCCTGGCTTGCGGTGAGTCGACCGGCCCGAACCAAAAAAGAGATGAGTGAGCCATCGGATTCGGTGCCTGCGACGTCCGCGATCTGTCCTTCGAGAATCGAGAGTCGTCGACCTCCAATATCGATCACTCCGGTCGCCGCGCGATCGGCGAGCGACAGGAGCATGCGAGCGATGGGGTTAGGGACGACGGCAGGCGACGCCATTGATCGCCGACGTTACCAGGAAAATCATCGTTATGGATCGCTTCATCGAATCGTAAGCGCGAACGGGGACGTGGCGAGCACCTGCTCACGATACAAAAGCAGAGGTGTGAGCGCGGCTGGTGGCGACACTCCTGCGCGGCGGGCGAGGACGAGCAGCTGTTGTAACCGGGCCTCTTCGGCGGGACCGCCCCCAAGCAACTCGCCCAGAGATTCAAGCGGATTGCGCTCCTGCGGCCAGACTTCGATCGGCGCGGCGTCCGGGAGTTGTCCGAGGGTGCGCGCCCGGACGAGGGCGTCTCGCAGAGATCCTCGATGGTCGACGAGCTTGTGGTCGCGGGCGGTGCGTCCGCTGAATATCCTTCCCGATGCGGCGGCTTCTACCTCCTCAGGCGAGAGGTTTCGTCCAAGTCCAACGATCTTGGTGAACCTCCGATAGGTGGTTTGGAGCATCCGCTGCATGGCTTGGCGCTCCGAGTCGGTAAAGGCCTGAAACGGAGTCAACCAGGCAGAGCGCTCACCGGTTCGAAGAATCACGGGAGACACGCCCACCTTGGAGGCAAGTTCGGATAGGTGGATCTTGCCTCCTACCACTCCGATCGATCCGATCACGCTTTCGTCGTGGGCAAAGATTTCGGTCGCGGCGCTTGCAACGTAGTATCCGCCGCTAGCGGCCATCCCTCCTACGCTGACCACTACCGGCTTTTTCGCCGCGGCTGCACGGACCGCATGCCACATTCGGTCGCTCGCCATGGCGCTTCCGCCGGGTGAATCGATCCGAAGGACGATCGCGCGTATCTCGCTGTCGTCTCTCAGACGTCTCAAAGCTCGGCTAAACGGACCAGAAACGCCGCTTTTTCCGCTGCTGACTTCCCCATCGGTGATGTTTCCGGCGAGATGCACGAGGGCAAGGCGAGGTCCGGCGACCGTAGCCCGATTTGATTCGCCTGAGATCGCAGCCAGAAGCTCCCGAAACCCCAACTGAGGTGACTTGTTTCGAAGTCGAAGTCGCTTGAGGGGAACGTTGCCCGATTGGATACGAAGCTTCGTGCGCGCTTCGTCGAGAAATGCGACGTCGTCGATAAGCCCTGCGTTCCGGGCCGCGTCAGGGGTAAACGGCCCCTGGTCCAGTAGCTCGCCGGCATCTTCGATCGCTTCCCGCTTGGCAAGGGACGCTTCGAGGCTTGCGCGAAAATCGCTTAGGATACCCGTGAGCGATTCACGCGTTTCTTTCGGCATCGAATCCCGCGTGAGCGGTTTTGCCGCGTCTTTGTACTTGCCGACCTGCATCAGATCCGCGGTGATGCCCACCCGATCCAGCAGACTTTTCGCGTACACGACTTGAGCGGCGGGTCCGACTAGATTGAGCAGGCCCGCCGGAGCCATGCTGATGTGATCGCATCGCTCGGCGAGCAGGCTGTAGCCGGCGTTGTCGGTCGACTCGAAGTGGCAATGAACTGTTTTTCCGCGCTCCGACGCTGGGAGAAGCACACTTGATAAATCTTGGGCAATCCCGAACGCCCCTTCGAAGGGACCCACCACGAGGAGCACCCCCAAAACGGTCTCCGACTCGAGCGCGGTCTCGATACGGTTCACTACATCGAAGAGCAGCGGTCTGTTCTGGCCAAGCGGGCTGGATTCAGGGGCCTCTGCAGGGGCCTCATCGAGTCTGATCTCGACCACGCGAGGGCTCTGGTCTTCATCTTCGACGTCATCTCCGCCGCTGCATCCGCCGAAGAGCCACCATGAGGTGAGTAGGGCTAGGGCGCTGTAGGTTTTGGAAGTTAGAAAGTACATCGAAGCCTGGTGGTCAAGGATCGGTTGCTTGGTCATGCGGGCCGTGAATTTGGGCATCATCGAGGTATGTCAGAAGTCGGTTGGGTAGACGGGCCACGCCTGTCGGTTGCATCGCTTGGGGAGCGATCGGAGTTGTCCGCTTTGCCCTCCGGCGCTGCCGGGTTGGGTGTGCTGCTCGACGTGGCTGGGTTGCTCGACGTGGCTGGGTTGCTCGACGTGGCTGGGTTGCTCGACG
>JBCCEA010000065.1:0-9402 GCA_039030515.1 Myxococcota bacterium
ATGTCGGTGACAGTCGCGTCTATCGGTTTCGGGATGGCAGCCTGGCTCCGCTCACCCACGACCATTCGTTTGTCAACGAACTCGAAAGCGCAACCGGCTACATCAGTGCCGACACCCGAGCCGCTTACGGACATATCTTGACCCGGCACATCGGCCGCACGAACGAGGTCGGCAAACCCGACCTAACCCACCACGAGGGCCAGTCCGGAGACTACTATTTGATCTGCACCGACGGGCTCACCGATGTGCTTGGGGACGAGGAGATCGCGGCCACGTTCTTAGACGTCCGTGGGCATCAAGAGATATGCACCCGACTCGTTCGGGACGCCTGGTTTGCTGGGGCGAAGGACAACATCACTGCGGTGGTCGTCGCTCTGGAAGAAGATCCGTAAGTCCTTGCCACGTATGCAGCCTCAAACAGCTAGGGCATCCGCCGTGAGATCCGAGGAACGGAATTCGGCAGGCAGAATCGCTATCTGTATCGGTGCCCTTGGTTTCGGTTGGGCAGCCACGTTCAGCTACCTCGTACAGCGAATCTCGGCGCTGCTGGTTACACCGGAGCCTACACCTTCCGCTTTAGCATCACCGGATATCGAGTTCTTCTGGCGGAGTTGGAGCGCAGCGTGGACCGCGGGCGCGGCCGCACTCGTGATCTACGTAGTTCTTCGCAAAAGCGCGATCGGAGATCGGCTACGCCACATAGCGCGACGCGGCGCACCTCAGACTTACGGTCGATATGCACTCCTCGGGACGCTGGCTTTTCTCGTTCTTTTTTTTATGTACCCCTGAAGCTCATCCGAGCGACCTCTGCCGATCGCAAACAGTCACATATGCCCCTGTACAGCGGGGCGAGTCCAAATCAGAAGACCGACGACACATGAACTGGCTTCGACTTCTCGAGAGTCTTCACGGGCACTTGGCCATTCTGGCGGTGCTCTCTCTCTTGCACCCTGCTTGGCTGCTCCGCTCCGGCCGGCCACTCACCTTCGGAACGCGGGCTGTGGTCTTGGCGAGCACGGGCCTCGTCGTCACCACGTTTGCGCTCGGTTCCGCGATCTATCCGTCCTACCGAGAGACCCTCAAACGACCACTCGCGTATGAGTATCCACTGGTCGCCAATCTCTTCGAAACCAAGGAGCACATCGCCTTCATGGTGACGGCACTCAGTGTTTCTGCATGCATCTGCGCGCTTTCCGCACCAAAAAAAGCACACCTCATGCGAAAGCTCGCCGCCCATACCTACGCCGCCGCCGCCTTCGCCTGTCTTATCGCATTCGTGCTCGGAGTGGTGGTCGCCTCTTTTCGAAGCTTTTGAGTGACAGAGCGCTATTCGAGGGAAACGAACTACTGGAGCGTTCAACTACTGGAGCCCTCAACTACTGGAGCGCTCAACTATCGGAGCCGCTCAACTACTGGAGCGCTAGGAAAAACGCGTTACGGAACGGTTCGTTGGCGGCCAGAGCCAGACAAAGCGAGACAAGCAAGCCAAATCCAACGCTGCCAAGGTCACGAAACACCATCACGGCGACCTGCTTTGCGCCGGCCTCCGAGGTGCCGCGAAGATTCATGGCAACTTCGCGTCCAGCCAGCAGTCCAACAAACACCCAAGTGGTGCTCATCGGTACGTTCGACTGCACTTTGAACACGTAAAGTATTAAGGCGTACACTAGATCGATGACCGTTGCCGGGCGCACATCGATCAGCTGACTCTTCTCGGTAACGACGTCCTGTATTCGGTCGCCTCCCATCCAAAAGAGCGCTCCCAACCCGAGGAAGACCACGCTCGCAAAACCCGCGTATTCCAGAGGAGAAAGCGACCGAGGAAGGTACACCGCAATGTTGGCGGCGTCCTGCATGATCCAGACGCTCCAAAGCAGACCACTCGTCGCCCACTGAAGCGCTGTCCAGATCGGATGGGCATCGCCCTGAAAGTAGCGGGCGAAGAACCTGGAGCAGGCAAGCCAAACTCCAAAGGCAACCCCAAAAGAAACGAGGTACCCGGCCACACTCTTGGTCAGCACCCCCCCAATACCGGAGGCCGAAGACGCAAAGCAAGAGAGGAGCAGAAAGGTCGTAGAGACCGGGATCCGTAGTCGGGTCAATATCAGCAAAAACAGGGGCGCCGCGACCTGTAGGAAGACAAACTCACGAGGCGCGGTCTCAAACCCTTTGGCGGCGAGCCGGCCGTAGCTCACATCTCCATCGTAATGAGACCAGCTGTAAAAACTGGTTAGGAGAAAGATTCCTCCAATGAACAGCCAAAGATGCCACCAACGGCGATCGCGATTTGATGCGAGGAAGGTACCGATCGTCTGCAGACTGTCGTTGGCGATGGCGGAGTAGCCCGCAAACAAAAAGCCGACCCAAGCAGCGACTTGGGGGTGGGGGTAAGCTAGCGCTGCGACGACAAAGCCGGAAAGCAAGAGTCCCGAGAAGGCGCGCTCGCGTCGGATCAGTGCGATCATAGGCGCCGTGAATTGCGCGCGACCGCTGGGGGACGAACTCAGAGACTCGGCCATTCCGCCCGGTTCTAGCCGGCTTCATCGCACGCGCAATCTGACGGTCGTCTAGGTGCGTAGGGCCGAGCACGACGCGGATGGGCAGTCACTTTTCGCGCCTCAAAGCGGTCAGCTTCCCGGGAGAGCCTCTGCCGTTGCGAGCGGCAGCCGCAAAAGGTGACCCAGAGCATTTGGGCAGCGCCTGGGCACTTGTGGGTGTCTAACTTGGTCTGCAGAGTTGCTCTCAATGACCGTACCCAACTCGCGAGTGCGCTTGGTAAATCAGAACGCACCCAATCCATCAGGCCACTATGTTCTCTACTGGATGATCGCTACCCGTCGTCCCAACCACAACTACGCGCTCGATCGAGCGCTCGAGCTCTGCGCTGAGTTCGGTAAGCCCTTACTCGTGCTCGAGGCGCTTCGGGTGGGCTACCTCCATGCCTCCCAACGGCTGCATCGATTTGTTATCGCAGGAATGGCCGACAACGCCGCGGCCTTCCGTGCCATGGGCGTGCACTACTACCCCTATATCGAGCCTGAGGCCGAAGCCGGGCGTGGTTTGCTGCGCGCGCTGTCTGCGCAGGCATGCGCGGTAGTCACCGATGAGTTCCCCTGCTTTTTCTTACCCAAGATGGTGGCTCGAGCGGGGGAACTACTCGAAAAGCGTCTGATCGCGGTCGACAGCAATGGGCTGCTCCCCATTCGAATGACCGATAGGGTATTCACTCGAGCGTTCTCCTTTCGTCGTTTTATGCAGCAGACGATAGGCTCGGCGCTTTCAGAACTTCCTAGCGCCGAGCCCGCTCAGGTTCCTTCACTTCAAAAACGCGTCACCCTGCCCAAGGAGATCGAGCATAGGTATCCCCCTGCCTCCACCGAGCTTCTGGCCTTGGACGAAACCGCGCTCGCAAAACTACCGATCGACGCAAGCGTCACCCCGACAGCTACTCGGGGAGGTTGGGTTGCGGCCAAGGCTCGACTTGACGAGTTTGTTGGGCAGTCCCTTCCGCTTTACGGGGGCTCACGCAATCACCCGGACAGCGATACTTCCAGTAGACTCAGCCCGTATCTGCATTTCGGCCATATATCACCACATCAAGTATTCTCCGCGGTGATGGCCTCAGAGGAGTGGGAGCCAGGACAGCGTTCTTCCAAGGTCACCGGAAGCCGAGCGGGATTCTGGGGCGTAGGTGAGAGCGCAGAAAGCTTTCTCGACGAGCTGATCACGTGGCGCGAGCTGGGGCTCAACTTTTGTGCACATCGCGGCGACTACGACCAGGTCAGTGCCCTCCCCGATTGGGCTCAAACCACACTCGACGAGCATCGCAGCGACCCGCGAGATACCCTGTACTCACTGGAAGAACTCGAGCTCGCAAAGACCCACGACCCGATATGGAACGCGGCACAACGGGAACTCGTACGTGAGGGTCGAATTCACAACTATTTGCGCATGTTGTGGGGAAAACTGATCTACGCCTGGAGTCCCTCACCAGAGCAGGCGGCCGAACGCATGGTATACTTGAACGACCGCTACGCGCTGGACGGCAGAGATCCAAACTCTTATTCGGGTATCTTCTGGGTGCTCGGCCGCTACGATAGAGCTTGGGGTCCAGAGCGGCCCGTGTTTGGAAAGATACGCTACATGACTTCGGACTCAACGCGCCGGAAGTTACGCCTCAGTGAGTATCTTGCAACCTACGGCGCGCCTAGCGCCATGGCTTCACAGACCTCGCTCTTTTAGAAGGTAGTCATGCTGCGCGTTGCGCTCAGTTCGAGGCAGATTGCTCGAGCGCGGTGGCATGATGGTCGGAATCTCTCTTGGAGCCGCTACGGAAGTTCGTTCAAACGGCGGGTGAGATAGGGATGCCTCGACCGCGCCCATACTGAAGTCCGGAGTGAGGCTTCTTTCATCGATATGAGAATGCACTCCGGACTGCACGATCGCTGCAAGTCGAGCGCTCACTCCGGCCATTTCGAGGGAGCAAGCGACGTTGCTGATCAGCTGCTCCACCTCCACACCGCGCAAATGCGACTCGAGCTCCTCAGGGAGAGCACGAAACACCAGATCACTGAGCTCCGCTAGGGTGAGATCTTCCGGCATGGTCCCGTGGCGTGCGTAGGCGCGAAGCAACACGCGGGTAGCCTTCGCATGCGTCATGCAAGAAACCAGCTCCTCAAGCAGCAGGGTGTAGATGGACTCCATCGCCTTGTTTATGATGATACTGTTAAATTTCATCAAATCAAGATCACAGCACCTCTTCTCAGACCTGTACCGGCTAGATGCCTAATTTTGCTGTCGAAATGCCTCCCAAGAAGCATCGACAAGTGCGACCAGCTCTCGAGAAAGCGAAACGATACGGGGTTCGAATTCATGGAGAATCTGCTCCTGATCTCGAGCTCGATTGTAGGTCGCCATCTGAGCGCCTGCAGAGATGTGACCGTAGGCCGCCATGGCCGCCAGCTCTTCAACCAGGTCGAGAAATTCCGAGTCACTGACCGAGAATACCCTCTGCCCGAGAGCGGCCACTGCGACCGGTCGGCGCCGTAGTCCAAAAAAGCGTGGGGCTTGGTCGCCCTCCCCGTCTGCCGGGGTCATGCGCAGCGCGATCGGCCTCTCTCCATCCCAGTTCCCGGCCATGAGCGCAGTACGGATACTGCGACCTTCCTGAGTGCTGCGATGATCGCGCCAGCCCGGATCTTCCTCGGAATCGAAGTCGTCCTGGGAGGTTACACTTTCTCGAGTCAAAGGATCTGCTGTAGCGGCAGGGCGTGCTGTGGCGGTGGGATTGGGGGCCATCCTATGTTGCATCACATCAAGTTGTGAACCTTCAGCCAGACCGTCCCGCACGAGGGGCCGAAAAAATCGCTCGTGAGAAACGACGGCCGCACAGGCGCGACGCGAAGGTGCAGCGCTTTGCCAAAGATCAAAGTACTCGGTTTCATTCGGGTTCGAGGGAACTATCGCTCTGATGGCGATCCAGTTGGCGGCAGCAGGTTCCAGTCCTAGAACGCCAAACGCCTCCACCCAGGCAAATGCTGCCGGCGAAAACGGTAGTTCGTCGTCAGGTAGTTCCTCCAGCACAGTGCGAAGCGCGCGCATGAGTTCCGACTGCAGTCGATCGCTACGGTCCCATCCTTGTCCTGCCTTGGAGTCCGGTATCGCTCTTCGTAGTCGCTCGGCGACCTGTGGAGTCATCTCAAGCGGCTCGCCTAGGAGTGCATTTCGATAAGCAGTAATCGCGTTGGCAACCGCCGCTTCCCCATCAACCCCCCTCGCACGCGCATGCAGTCGTATGCTGGTCAGCAACCTCAGAAGATCGATGACCCCAGGTCCAAGGCTGCGACTCGCATAGGCGTCAACTCCTCGCTGAGTCTCCGTCACTGCGTAGTGCTCTAAACGCAGGTCGAAGTGCAAACGCAGTTCAGGCATGGCGCCGACTCCGTCTGCAAACTGCAAACACACTTCTTCTGCAAATGGATCACGTATTCGCGCATAGTATTCAAATAGACTGGTGCGCATGGCAGACACCAAGCCGGGAGCCATCGCATTCAGTGATTTCGATGAGGGAAATCCCGCTCGATTGTGAAAGTGGGATCGGTTTCGCTCCGGAGGGTCGTAGCCGATGCGGTATTCCTTGGGGCCGCATCCGAGAAGCCCCAGACATAACGGAACCAGAGTGCTGTAGCGTAAGCGCGTCACCTCAAGAAGTTAGAAGAGGTGATCGAGGGCATCAATGCCGTTCTAAAGAGACCCATCCTCGATGACGCAGTCGACACCCCAAGACGCCTCGCCACAAGTCGCTCCGCACGCGCCGCAGTCACGGCTCCTCAGGGTGCCCCGGTCGCACCAAACGGCGACATCTCCTTCACAGGTGCCAAGCGCGCTGACGCCATCGCAGGGGTCGTCGCTCGGAGATATACAGCGGTACCCAGATTCTGCATCACTCCAGCCGCAGACCGAATTGAGACCGCAACTCACCCGCAGTTCCATACCGTTGCGGCAGTGAAACGACGTATTGCCTTGGCAGTATCCTTCCGAACTCAAACCGCCGCAGGAAGAGGCTTGGGACTCCAGCACGCGGAACGCATCATCACCGGCGAACTCGATTCTCTCAAGAATCCAATCTACGTAGAGATCGACTCTCAGATGATTGCTGTATGCCTGACACTCAGGCGAGCCCCAAATATGACTGTGCAAGCCGACAATCCGGACCACACCGTCGTCATCTCCTAGGAGAGGTCCTCCGGAATCTCCGAAACAAATGCCACTTTCCGAACCTGTTCCATCAAGAGTGATAAAAGGGTCACCGACCTGTCTCACCGGAAGTGCGTTGAAGTATCGGGTACCTGAACCTTGCTCGGAAACTCCGTAACCCGCTGACTCTAGGGTCGCACCTTCCCACCCCTGCATCGTGCTCGACTGGATGGGAATAGGCACGATGTCGGGTGCTATCTCGAGCGCGCTGCCTGCAAGTTTTAGCAGCGTCAAATCTGCATCCCAGTTGAACCTTTGATTGTAGTCCTCGTGATCGTACACCTCGGTGATCTGGATACATGAATCGATCGAGGAAGGGTCTTGGCCGATACAAAATTGGTGACCCGGCTCGGTTAGACAATGCTGGGCAGTCACGGCCCATTCAGGAGCGATAAGCGTTGCGGTGCAGCCAGGAGTCCTGCCGATAGCGAGTTTTTGACCCTCAGACAGCAGGATATGCTCCGGGACAAGCGAACCGTTGACCACTGCATCGGCCTGGACGTCAACACGAACGTCTCCGCAAGCATCCACGCTGGGAGACGCGTGAAAAGCCTCTTCGGAGCTGAATGGGCACCCAAAACAGAACACTCCGAGGACACATGTGACCGACAGCTGCTTCATGATGGGGTGCAGTGTTGCAAGGCACATACCGAGCTACATGATTGTACATGTAGGCAGGAATTGTTTAGCCGCCCGAAACTTCTCGATGTGCCACAAAGTCGTAAGCGCAACTAAGCTCATGACTCGGAACCTGAAGAATGCATTCGATTCCAGCGACTTGAAGAGATGCGGTGGTTAGTTGAATGATTGCAATCGATTTCATACTCAACGGGACAGCGACATAGGGCTTCTTTGAATGAGGAACGAGAATCCCCACTTGGCACAGCGATCGCAGTTCGAAAAGCCACCAAGAAATCCAGTGTTCTCTTCGCAGAGGACTGCTCTGGTGAACGTAGAGTCGATGTCGAATCAGCTCGATGGAGCCTTAGGCAAACTGGGTGCGTGGCCGTAGACCGAAAACGCTTAAATGCAAACAACCCGCAACGTGGCGGGTTGTCGGGGGTTTCTGTGGGTCATGAAGGACTCGAACCTTCAGCCAATGGATTAAGAATCCACTGCTCTACCGATTGAGCTAATGACCCGCTAGCGCGCCCGGTAGGATTCGAACCTACGACCTGCGGATTCGAAGTCCGATGCTCTATCCAGCTGAGCTACAGGCGCGAAGTGGTTTCCCGCGTGCGCCGCGGAGGAGCGACATACCCCATCTACAACAGCTGTCAATGTGTCTCGCTTCGGTAAAAGACGATTTGGGACAAACGAGCGCACTGAGAAAGACGATCTAAAACCACAGCTGGATGCAAGCGGACCACAGTTCGAGAGATCAAATGCGTTTCAGAGACCAGCAGGATTTGTTGGCACCACATACATGTACACTTCGTGCACAACCGCAAACGCGGTTTGTAACGGACATCGGGTCCGTGATTGGGCGACCATCAATTGGGGTGAGTGACGGGGTTTGAACCCGCGACCACCGGAGCCACAATCCAGTGCTCTACCACTGAGCTACACTCACCAGACGTGGCCGAAGGTAGCTCGAAGCTAAAGGTCCGCAAGTGTCTTGCGTCCGTTTTCTGGACCGGATTCTCCGCGATTGGGATCGGATAGGCCGATCGACTGACTCGACTGTTCCGTGACCAAGCGCCCACCTGAGTAATAACGTCGGGCCCACTCGGCCATCGCAATCCCAGCAGCAACCGCGATAGGATAGCTGTGATTGATGCCAAACATGGGGATTGCTACCACGTTGGCGGCGGCTTCCAAGATCTCAGCAGACAGCCCCGTATCTTCGTTGCCAAAGCAGAGCACTGCATTGTGCGGAAGGTCTGCTTCCCAGAGTCCGGCTCGCGAGACGTCTTTTTCAAAGGCGATCAGTGGTTGCCCACTCGCTGCAATATGCTTGAGAAATGCGGGACCAGATTCGACTTCAACGATATTCTCATAGCGCTGCATCCCCATCGCCGCGCGCTCGTACCAAGGCTCCGTGCCGATGAGCAGAATCTCCTTGGCCAAGAAAGAGTGGGCGGTGCGCACAATGCTGCCGACGTTGAACGGGTTCTTGGCCCGATCCACCGCGATGCAAAAAGGATGGCGAATCGTGTCGAGTGCCTCACGCACCGCACCACGCTCCATCTCTAGGGGAGGAACCTTCATCAGACCTGAACCCTACTCGCAGATATCGAGAAGGTCTAAAGCACGCCTCAACCCATGAGACCGCCCACAAAACGCAGGAGTGGTTTCCGCTACTTCAAGCGACGAGCATCGGAGAAAAGCGGCCGTTCAGGCCCAGCACGTAGTTCCCCCAGCGCGTCTCGACGGGTCTTAACGGCCAGCGCCCCGCACGCGCAGATGTGAAGGAGTAGTTCTGCTACTTCGAACATCGAGCATGGGAGGAAAGCGGTCGTTCAGGCCCAGCGAGGCGTGCTGGAGCGGGCCTAGGTTGGTTCACACAGCGAGCGCCACCGAAGCGCAGGAGTGAAGGCGTACTTTGAGTACGTTGAGCGACGAGCATCGGAGAAAAGCCGCTGTTTAGGCCGACATACGCCTACCCAGCGGGTCTAGGTTGGTCAAAACAGCGAGCGCCACCGA
>JBCCEA010000066.1:0-8476 GCA_039030515.1 Myxococcota bacterium
CAAGGGGCATCGCAAGAGGACGCGGCACTTTGGCGTGGACCCGCCTGAGTAGGGGCAGACGGCGGCGGCGGGACAGACGGGAGGTGGGCAGCTTTTGTGCAGCAAGGGGCACAAGGGAATGCACGGGTGCGTCTGCATGGCGGAGCAGGCTGGGCTTAGGGGAGCAAGATCGTTCGGGTGAGGGGCCAAGGGGCGCATGAGACGCCGGTAGCGACGCGACAAGCACGCTTGAAGCAAGCCAGAGGCCCCCTCAGGACGCCGATGCGCCGCGGAGACAGCCACCGCAAGGGCGCTTCCAGGCACCGTACCCAGTCAGGTTTGGGGGCACGCACCGTACCCGGTCAGGTGGGCAAGTGGGCGATGCGTATCCGGCTTCCAAGCACCGTACCCGGTCAGGTTTGGGGAGGTTCGGGGAGCATATCTGGTGACACTGTAAGGGCTGTACGAAGATCCTCGGTTGAAGCACTCGATCTGTAGCTCGTCTTCGTCAACTGGGTCTGATTCGTATCCTACACACAACATGTAGCGCATGTCGCAGTCTGGCCACCACTGTGTCTGGACGAAGCCATTGCATGCTTGAAATCGGGATGGTACCCGGACGGTGTGTGTGGGTTGTAGCTAGTGGCTCACGCTGCTGAGGAGGCAAGGTGAAGATCAGGAAGCTCGAAATCGTCGGCTTCAAGTCCTTTGTGGACCGAACAGTCCTCAAGTTTGAACATGATATCACCGGAATTGTCGGTCCCAATGGATGTGGCAAGTCGAATGTAGTCGATGCGATCAAATGGGTTCTAGGAGAACAAAGCGCATCTCGTCTCCGTGGGAAAAACATGGAGGACGTGATTTTCAACGGAGCCGAGCATCGAGGCCCTCACGGTTTTGCTGAGGTGTCACTCACCTTCGAGAATCTAGATGGACTCACTCCCCCGGAGTATGCAGATTATCCGGAGATCTGTGTGACTCGACGTCTCGATCGACAGGGCCGCAGCGATTATTTCATCAATCGGGTATCGGTCCGTTTACTAGACGTCACCAATCTTTTTCTCGGCACCGGCGTAGGAAAACGAGCCTATTCGATTATAGAGCAAGGTCGCATTGGATTTATCGTTTCCTCGAAACCTGCAGACCGACGGCTGATGATTGAAGAGGCTGCAGGAATCACAAAGTTCAAAGCACGCAAACACGCTGCAGAACGAAAAATGGAGCAAACGCGCCATAACCTCGTTCGGATTGGAGATATCGTCCGCGAGCTCGAACGCAATCTGGCCTCCCTAAAGCGCCAATCGCAAAAGGCCGAACGCTATCGACGCTACCGAGAAGAGGCACGCGACCTTGAATTATGGTTTGGCGCGCAACGTTATCTCGAACTCACTGCAATGCATCGCGTGATTCACGCAGAGCTAGGTGGCGTAGGGGCAAGACTTGAGGGCACAAGATACGCGCTCAGAATTAGAGAGTCAGAGCTCGACTGCAAGCGTGAGGATGTTTCAGGAATACAGAAGAGTTCCGAGCTCTACCAGCAGGAGGCGCGCGACTTGGCCAAGGCTGTTGCCCAACTGGAGGCAGAGCTAGGGCAGCTCAGAGAGCGCTTCGAAGGAGTCGTGTTGCGTGAACACGCGGCTGAGCGCGAACGCTCAGAAGTTATCGAACAGCTGCAGTCTACGCGAGGCGAGCATGAACTCTGCGCGCGAGAACTCGAAACGAACGAACAAGCTGAGGTGGTTGAGAGTCAAGCATTAGCGTCTCAGTTGCGGGTCTTAGATGAATGCAGGGACGCGGCATCAGACGCGGAAAAATCCGTTTCGATGATCCGTAGCCAACACGCAGAGGCCGATCGACGGATAACTCGCGGGGAAGCGGTGCTCAGCAGCTTTGCACGGCGGCGTGACGAGGCACACGCGCGCAGCGCTAAAATAGAATCTGAACGAGAGGCCCAGATCGAATGCGCGGAGGGCCTCGCACAGTCTGTCGAAGAGCTGACAGCAAGGCTCGCCGGTTTTCAGAACGGCAGAGCCCAGACCGCAGAGCGTCAAGCAGAACTTGAGGAGGAGCTTCATCTGCTCCGCCACCAACGCGAATCCAGTGAGCAGCGACTCGACGACCTGCGTGGGCAACTCGCGGACAAACGTTCTCGGCTGAATTCGCTGGACGAAATCCATCAGAAGTTTGAAGGCGTCGGCGCTGGGGTGAAGGCGTTGATGACTCGCAACGGTCAGGACCAGGATAGACAAGGTCTTTTGGGGCTGGTTGCCGACTGTTTTGAATGCCCATCGCAGTTTACTGAAGCGCTGGCCGGTGCTCTCGGAGACCGGCTTCAGTACGTGGTGATCGAGGAACTACGTGACGGCATCAATGCGCTATGCTTGTTGCGAGATGAAGAGCAGGGTCGGGCAACCCTCATTCCCAAGGTTCCCGTCACCGTGGCGGGTCAGGGTTCAGCGCTACGGTTGCCTCAGTTTGACGGGGTAGTAGGACCACTTCTCGATCACCTTCAGTTTGATCCATCACATCGAGCGCTTGCCCATCATCTTCTTGGAGATGTGCTTATCGTGGAGTGTCTCGAAGTCGCGGTGCAGCTTCATACGGAGGGTATTAAGTGTCGCCTTGTGACTCTCGATGGCGAGATTCTGGATCCTGACGGTGGGATTACTGGAGGGACTCGCGAAAAAGTTGGCGCACACATGCTGGAACTCAAGCGTGAGATGCGGGAGCTGCATCAGGTTGTTGAGGTGCTCAGTTCATCGTTTGCCGATGCTTCAAGGGAATGCAGTGCGCTGCGCACCACCATCGCCGAGAGACAAGGATTGATCGACAGCACTAAATCGGCAGCACACGAGGCTGAAATCGCTATCGTTACCGCTGAGAAAGACTTGCGGCAAAAGCAGTCTGAGCGGGGCCAAGCCCTACGTCGCTCAGAACAATTGGTCCACGAGGCTCATGAACTTCTGGAGACCCTTCGGGCATCTGAGGACGAAGAGGTGGAAGCGCGTACCGAGCTTGAAGATGCCAGAAACAAGCAGGTCTCCATTGCTGAGGAGCTTTCGGATGCACAGCAAACGCTCATCGAATGTCGCTCACGGGTCGATGATCAGGCCCTATGCCTCACCGAAATTCGCGTTCGGGTAGCTCAAGCGAAAGAGCGTTCAGATCGGGATCGTGCAACCCTGCTGAGACTCGACACCAGCGTTGGCGAGCTTACCTCGCGGCTCACCCGCCTTCGTGAAGATCTCTTGCAGACCTCTTCACTTCAAGGTTCGGTAGCGGGACAGATATTTGCCTGTCGAGAGCAAATAGCGGTTGCAGCCTCGGCGCTTGCCACTACAGAGTCGATTGCAGCGCAGACGCGCGAGCGATACCAGTCGGCACAAAACGAGCTCTCCGCAGAAGAGTCCGAGCTCAGACGCGTCCGAGAAACCATCGACTCAGAGTCGAAAGTTGAAGGACGCCTTACGTTGAGGGCTCGTGAGCTTTCGATGGATCTGCAGCACCTGCTTGACCAAATTTCGGGTCGTCATCAGCTAGATATTCGTCATGTGATCATCGAGTACCACGACCGTGATCTTCCGGATGCAGCTACTCGTGCCCGAGTGGACGAGCTTCAGCGATTGATTCAACGAATGGGCGAGATCAACCTCTTGGCCATCGACGAGTATCAAGAAAAATCTGAACGATTCGAGCATCTTTCAGCTCAGCAAGCGGATCTAGAGGATGCCCTTGTTCAGCTCGACAAGGCGATTCGCCAAATGAATCGAGAAAGTAAGAAGAAGTTCCGAGAAGCTTTCGATGAGGTTAATGAGCGGTTTAAGAGAATCTTTCCGGCGATGTTTCAAGGAGGAAAGGCAGAGCTTCGTTTGACCGAACCGACCGACGTACTCGAGTCTGGCGTTGACATCGTTGCACAACCGCCCGGCAAGCGTTTGGGAAGTCTCGAGCTCATGAGTGGAGGAGAGAAGGCTCTCACGGCAGTGGCACTGATCTTTAGTATTTTTCAGTACAAGCCGAGCCCGTTCTGTCTGCTTGACGAGGTAGATGCTCCTCTTGACGAGGCCAACATATCCCGTTTTGCTGAAGCGATTCGGCAAATGACGGATCGCTCTCAGTTTATCGTCATCACGCATAGCAAACGCACGATGGAATACGCTGACATGCTTTACGGGGTAACGATGGACGAGCCTGGGATTAGTAAGCTCGTCGCAGTTGAGCTGCGGGGTGAGCAGCGACCGATTCCCTTTCCCCAAGGGGATGATCAGCGTGTAGCTGTCGCTTGAAAGTCGAATCCAATGCTTGCTCTAAAGTCTCCCCGTCAGAGCAAATCGAAGTAGCCGTTGCCGAACTCCTCTGGTGCTGTGCCTGACGGTTTCCATCGCAAGAACATCGACCCGGAGCAACTTTCTGGATCCACCTCTCCAAAGCTGCGGCTGTCCCACCTAGGGTTGGAAAGGTTGTCCCCAAGTAAGAACAAACCCTTATTTACTTTGGTCTCGAAGATTCTAGGACGACCGCCTTTACGCACAAAGAAGAGGTGCTCGGAGTTTCCCAGCCGTGCGTATCCCCAGCTCATGATGTAGTTGATCCCTGCTACCTGGTCTTGAAACTGGGTCTCCCCGATGTAGTCTCGATCTACAAGCGTGTTTGCGACCGAAATTTGCCCGCGCCGGTCAGTAGAAATGGTCATCGCGTGTTTTGCGTAGACTCTTCCTAGCACTACCTGCGATGGGTTACCCGGATGTTGGCATAACACAACGTCTCCCATCTCGACGTTGCCCTGACGCCATAAAATGACTTCGTCGCCCGCAAACACAGTGGGGGCCATGCCGTTGTGGCCTACTATGACGCGGTCAACAAAAAAGAAGTGTAAAACGGCTCCAACTCCACCAAGAAACAAGGCGAAGCTCAAGGTTATTTTAAGGAGCGTATTCCACATCGGCTCAAGCTACCCAGCCGACAGCTATCCCAGAACAGCGACCTCAGTGTCAAGGCGATGGCTTTTAGAACCTGTCCGTGAGCTCCAAGTATTTTAACTTTTAATTCACTTCTATGGACTCGAGTAGACCGAATGCGGCTTGTACGGGGTCTTGAGCGTGAAAAACCGAACGGATGGCCGCGATCCCGTGTGCTCCCGATCGGAGCGCCTCCGCTGCGTTTCCGATATGTATGCCTCCGAGCGCGAACACAGGGACCGGGCTGTTTCGGGTCCAATCCGTGAACTGTTTCCGCGTTAGAGCAGGGGCTTTGCCAGGTGAATCTGCGAAGGGGCTGAGGGTCGCCCAGTCTGCGAATCGTGCATTCGAAAGACCCTCCCCATCGTGACAAGAGCGACCGACCCATAGTCGAGAAAAGTTTTGCTGTGCGATCGAGGCTGGGATTCCTCGCTCGGGTAGCTGCACCCCGTCGGCATGTGAGGCTAGAGCGATGTCGACGTAGCGATTGATCACAATTTTGCATCCCTGAGTTCCTGTGAGATGCCGAAGTTGTTTCGAAAACGCATAGAGATGTGATGCTGATGCGCTTTTGTCTCGAATTTGAATCGCGATAGATTGTCGGGGTAGCTCGGTCGCCAGTTGGACAGCGGTAGCCAGAGATCGTTCGCTGGCGTCTGGAGTGATGCACATAAGATGGAAACGAGGCGCACGTTGGTTAGTCTCACCATCCATTTGATTCATTAGGTAACCCTCGTGAAACCAGACCAGGTACGGTTAGAAAAAACCAATTACTTGTCTTTGGAGCAGCGTTCATCGTCCTCTGTGCTGTGGTTTTCAAAGGAGGGACTATAGGATTTCAGGCGTTCTCGCATGGTCGCAACTGCTTCTGGATGCTCGTCTACCAAAACAAACCCACGTCCAAGTTTTGCGGCTACCTCCCCCGTAGTTCCGCTACCTGCGAAGAAATCCAAAATCACGTCCCCTTTATCGCTATGGACCTTGACGATACGTTCGAGGACCCCCGCCGGTTTTTGTGTCGGATAGCCGGTTTTTTCGCGACCGTTCGTAGCCACGATTGTATGCCACCAAACGTCGGTGGGAGTCTTACCTCGAGCCGCCTTCTCTTTACCGACTAGCCCCGGCGCCATGTAGGGGATGCGGTCCATCTCTGCGTGGTTAAATACGTAGCGTTTGGGATCTACCGAGTACCAAAGCAAAGAATCGTGCTTGGCGGACCACCGCCTCTTGCTTCGAGCACCGAAGTCGTAGGCCCAGATAATCTCGTTCTGAAAACAACGCCTGCCGAGAAGCATATCGAGGGCCACCTTGACGTAGTGGACTTCCCGGGTGTCGAGGTGGACAAAAAGGGATCCGTCTTCGGTGAGACACCTAAGTGAAGCTTCGATCCTTGGAAGCAGAAATCCGACAAAATCATCCCGCCTATCCGCATACTCGGGACTCGCCAGAGTCTCGGTACGATAGCGCTTGCCGCCAAAGCCGATGCGGGAACCCTCAGGCTCGTGGGACACACGCAATCTGGAGCGCCTCACTGTGCGTCCGGTATTGAACGGAGGGTCGATGTAAATCAGACGCGCAAACCCAGTAGGGAGATCGGATAAGACAGCGCTATTCTCACCGTGAATCACCCGGCGCATCCGGCGGACGATAGCAGCGACTTTAGTCTTCCCAAAGCCTTCGTTGACCTCAGCCTCAGCGAATCTAGCGGTAACTCCAATACAAGCGCGAGGCAGAGGACCTGCTAGGCTACTGTCTATGCGAGTTCTGCTCAACGGCGAAGTGCATGAGATCGCTCAGCAAACGACTGTTGAAGAACTCTTGTGTTCTCTTCATCTTGAGAGGACACCGGTCGCCGTAGAGCGGAACACCAAAATCATTCCCCGTGCCAAATACAGCACAGCTGTTTTGCAACCGGACGACGAGGTAGAAATCGTTCACTTCGTTGGAGGTGGCTAGCTCTGTTGGTGCTACTAGATAGCTTCACTAGATGACACCTCCAGAGTCAGACAAGACGCAACGTTCATTCACAGCAAGGATGAATATGCGTGTTTACTGAAAAAATAGGTCGTCGAGATGGCGGAAATTTCAGAGATAGACGCACTTCAAATCGGTTCACATACGTTCCGATCTCGGTTGATGACAGGCACCGGCAAGTACCCAAGTATGGAGGTGGCCCGTGGAGCACTCCGAGCCTCTGGTAGCGAAGTCGTTACGGTAGCAGTCCGTCGAGTGGACTTGAGCGATTCGGATGAAGAGTCGATTCTCGGCATGCTTCAGCAAGAAGGCCGAATCATCTTACCGAACACGGCAGGTTGCTACACGGCTGAAGATGCGGTGCGCACAGCGAGACTTGCTCGGGAAATCCTTGACACGCCACTGATCAAGTTAGAAGTGATTGGGGATACACAAACCCTCTTTCCAGATATTCCTGCCACACTTGAGGCTGCTGCAACTCTTGTATCTGAGGGATTTACGGTACTTCCCTACTTTACTGATGATCCCGTCAGTGCCAAACGGCTTGAGGAACTCGGCTGTGCTGCCGTGATGCCTCTCGCCGCGCCTATCGGTAGCGGTCTTGGGATTCAGAATCCCAGAAACATCGAGATCATCGTGCAGAAAGCGAAGGTGCCGGTCATCGTGGATGCGGGGGTAGGAACCGCATCGGATGCCGCGCTTGCGATGGAACTTGGAGTGGATGGCGTTCTCATGAACACCGCCATCGCTGGAGCCAAAGACCCGGTACGGATGGCGACCGCTATGCGTCTTGCAATCCAAGCGGGACGAGATGCATTTCTCGCAGGGCGAATTCCACGAAAACTATATGCATCTGCATCCAGTCCAATCGAGGGCGTGATCGGCAGTAAGTTTGAGCCGTGAGCACGAGCTTAAGCATTCATGCCCTGGTGTTCTCTTTGATGTTCGCCGGATTTTCCGGTGCAGGTCTGGGGCTTGCTCCTTTTCAGTGCGCCTCTGCTCCTTCAGATGAGGCTCGTCGCCGGGAAGATTCGGCTCCAGAGGCGCTATACAATCTGTCCCAGTATTTCGAGCAACATGAGGATCTTGGCGCTCGGGTTGAAACCCTACGATACCTCGTCGAACGCTATCCAAACTCCCGCTACGCTGCTCGGGCGAAACGAGAACTAGCGGAAATGACCCGTAGCCCAGATTCAATAACGGCTCATCGTTCGGACAGTTCACGTAACGCGCCGCAATCAGAAGTTGAGCTCCAAAACCGGGTCCCACAAGAATAGGTAGTTTACGGATCCACGCCTCCGATCAGGTGGCTGTCGCGTACCCGGTCAGGTTCTGTGTGACCGTACCTAGTCAGGTTTTGAGGCGTACCCGGTCAGGTGGCTGTCGCGTACCTGGTCAGGTTCTGGTGAGAACCGTACCCGGTCAGGTTTTGAGGCGTACCCGTTCAGTTAAGAACTCGTCGCGCACCTGCTCAGGTTCTGGCGATCAGGTGGCTGTCACGTACCTAGTCAGGTTCTGGCGGGCGTGAGAACCGTACCCGGTCAGGTTCTGGCGGGCGTGAGAAC
>JBCCEA010000067.1:0-8394 GCA_039030515.1 Myxococcota bacterium
AGGTTTCAGGCTGCAGTGCAGCTGGATAGGTACAGCGATGTGCCGTACCCGGTCAGGTTTGGGGAGACCCTGCAGCACCGTACCTGGTCAGGTTTCAGGCGTTAGGAGGCTGCAGCGCCGTACCTGGTCCGGTTTGAGGCTGCAGTGCAGCTGGATGTATACAGCGATGTGCCGTGCCTGGTTAGGTGTTGAGGTGTTGGGGTATGCGCTGCAGCACCGTACCTAGTCAGGTGTGGGGAGACGCTGCAGCGCCGTACCTAGTCCGGTGTGGGGAGGTGCTGCGGAGTCGATATAGCTAGGCGCATCAAATGCTCAGCTTGTCAAACGCCGAGCCATGGAGTGGAACAATTTTACTCCGACCGGAAGCAGCTCGTCCGAGAACCTGTAGTCGTGTTGATGCAAGTGAGGGGCGTTTTCTCCGACCCCAAGCCCGAAGTACAGAATGGGGCACATCTTAGCGAAGTGGCCAAAATCATCCGACCATCGAAACGGGCGGTCTACCTCTACGAACGAAACGCTATTCTCTTCGCATGTATGGTGCAGCAAGCTCACCAAGCCATGATCGCAGTACGTCTCGGGAAACCTTTCTACCCAATCTATCTCGTAGCTTAGTCCTTCCTCGCGGACCGTATCCCGCACTAGCCTTTGAGCTTCCTCCTCCAGCTGAGTCAGATCCGCTTCTTGAGACGACCGAAGCGTAGCAAAAAGCACCGCTTTGCCGGGCGTCACCCCGAAAGATTGTCGCCCCATGCTGGCGTGAGTGATCGTGAGAAGCCTCTCCGGTGAAGCATCTGGACGACTTAGCTGCGGTAACTGCCGCAGGAGCCTACTGAGTGCGACGGCTGGAGTCCTTGCTTTCTCCGGTTGAGCCGCATGGGATGGAACACCGACCAACTCTACTTTCATCCCTACAGAGGCGCTGGCGAAAGTACTTCGTCTGAAAACAACGGTGTTTTCAGGATATCCGGGTAGATTATGCAGAGCGAGAGCAAAGTCTGGGGTGAGCGGCGGGAATTGAGGATCTTCCATAACATCCCAGGCACCTTCGCCAGTTTCTTCCGCTGGTTGAAAAAGAAGAACAATTCTGCCGCGTGCGGGGCGACGAGCTGAGAGTAGTGGCGCCAAGCCTGCCACGATTGCCATATGCCCATCATGTCCGCATCTATGAGAATTCGCAGGTGAATCTCCGATAGAGACGCTTCCCGGCTTTTCTTCGATTGGCAAGGCGTCAAGCTCGCCGCGAACAAGTACCGTTGGACCAGGCTCGTTGCCCTGGTAGGCCGCCGCGATTCCAGTTCCCCCAAGCTCACGAACCAGTTGGTCTGGAGGGTACGCTTCGAGAAAGTTGGACACCACTGATGCGGTGCGGCGCTCAGAACCAGCACGTTCCGCGCAAACATGCAGCGATGCGCGAAGCGTTTTCAGTTCTGAAAGTAAAGATTTATTGATTTCAGGGTGGCGCACAGGCGGCAGCGTGCGCGAAAATCAACGCTCGGACCAGCCATAGATGGCATCAATACGAAAACAAGCCCGGCAACGTCATTCAACACGTTTGCTCGGGTGTCGCATCTTTAACTCTGGAGGACCGCGTTGGTTACAGCTTATTTGCAGTTCAAGGACACCGCGAGAGCTATTGACTGGTATCAGACTGTACTCGGTGCCAAGGAAACTCGGAAAAGACTGGTCACCCCTGAGGGCACCTGCATGAATGCTGAGGTCGAGATCGGAGGCAGTCGGCTGATGCTTGCCGATGAAATGCCTTCCATCGGTTCGAAGAGTCCCCTCAACCTGGGCGGGACTTCCGTGGTGCTCAACCTACACGTAAACGACGTCGACCAGGTTTTTCAACTCGCCATTCGGAGTGGAGCAGAACAGATTTTCGAAGTCGCGGACCAATTCTATGGGGATCGTGCTGGGAGAATATGCGACCCGTTTGGTCATCACTGGATTATTGCAACGCGTGTCAGAAACGTTCCCGAAGATGAAATGGCTGAGGCGTTTCGAACGATGTTTAGATAGGGCTTTGTGATTGTCACAGTCTTATCCATCACGCTAACAAACGAGGTTTGACAACCGACTGATAAGTCGTCATGACGCGGCGAAAATTCAGAGAATAGCGGCTGACACAGCCAGGAGAAAATCGTGAGTGGCAGGGAAGCAGAACGCCAAAGCGTGATCGTCATCGGGGGTGGCTTCGGTGGTTTAGCAGCTGCCAAAGCGCTCCGGGACACTCCGGTAACCGTCGGGGTCGTGGACAAGCAGAACCATCATGTGTTCCAGCCGCTGTTGTACCAGGTGGCCACAGCATCGCTTTCACCTGCAGAAATCAGTGCTCCAATCCGCGCCCCTCTCCGATCCTTCAAGAACTGCAACGTCGTGCTCGCGGAGGCGGTTGGAGTTGATGTGAAGACCCGCACCGTCCTGTTCGAACAAGGCAAGGCCAAGTATGATTACCTTGTTCTGGCAGCCGGCGCTCGGCACGACTACTTTGGCAACGATGATTGGGAGACTTGGGCGCCAGGGCTAAAAACCCTCGGTGACGCAACGGAGATTCGTCGAAGGATGCTGCTGGCCTTTGAGGCAGCTGAGCATGAAGCGGACGCCGCATCGAGAAGAGCCGCGCTAACCTTCGTCATCGTGGGCGGCGGACCGACCGGTGTAGAGCTCGCAGGCGCGATCAAAGAAATAGCCACCAACACGCTTCCTGCGGAGTACCGCAATGTCGACACGTCGACTACTCGAGTTGTACTTGTTGAGGGCAGTGACCGCATCTTAGGTTCTTTTCCAGACGGTCTCAGTTATCGGACACAAAGAGATCTCGAACGCCTCGGCGTAGAAGTGATACTGGGAACCCGGGTAACCAAGGTGACCAAGGATTGCGTGTACATGGGCGACGTATCTATAGAAACTCGCAATGCCATCTGGGCGGCAGGCGTGCGTGGCAGTCCACTCGGCAAGAGTCTCGGCGTTCCCTGCGACCGTTCTGGGCGTGTACTCGTGCAGCAAGACCTAAGCATCCCAGGCCATCCTGAGGTCTTCGTGATCGGCGATATGGCGGCCGCAGAATGGGACCATACGCAAGATCCAGATGGCGCTCGTCGTCAGGTTCCAGGCGTGGCACAGGCGGCAATACAGATGGGTACATACGTTGGTGAACGTATTCGCTCCGAGGTGAAGGGAGATTCCACTCCCGCGAGTCGTCCTCCCTTCCGCTACCGTGATAAGGGCTCCATGGCTATCATCGGCAAGAACCGAGCGGTCGCCGCGATCGGAAGGGCACGTCTAGGTGGCTTTACAGCTTGGCTGCTTTGGGCGGTGGTGCACGTAGCGTTTATCGTAGGGTTTCGAAACCGTCTGCGGGTCCTCATGGGCTGGTTCATGAATTGGTTGATGAGTAGCCGAGATGCCCGTCTCATCATCGGCAACTCAAAGCCAGATATTCGACTACCGTACGGCCCGGGATTTAAACCCAATCTCTCCAGCAACGACGAGCAATGAGACTTCTTTTCGAGTTTAGGTTGGTTTAGTCACCTCCATGTGGCGAAGCGCCAGAATCTACTCCCTAGGTACGCTACTGGGAGCACTGCTTCACGTGTCACATATCGGCTGGACTTATCTCTTGACACCTGAGGAATACGGCCGTTTTGCCAACCTTCAGGTGCTTTTTAATTTTGTCTGCGTTCCGATTACGTTGGCACCTTATGCATTCGCCATAGCGCACTATCACCGACTTCCGAAACAAGCTTTCGCGGCAGCCCTAGGCTCGCTCCTCCCCATAAACGCCCTACTGCTCGCGACAGCTATCCTGGCGATCATCTGGATACCGAGACCGGTGCTCGATGTGTTTGGCGCGGACACTCCGCGTTGGGCCTTCGCGATCACCTGCACCGCCGCAGCTCTAATCGGTCCGAAACGCATGGCCCTCGGGATTGCCGAGGCACGAGGTCGTGCGATCGAAGCCTCTGCATGGCTGGAGGTCGGTGATGGATTGCGGCCGGTCATAGCACTGCTCGCATTCATCCTGCTAGGTATGCGCTGGGAATCTCGATTGACGGGACTCGTGATTGCGCAGGGAGGTTCCGGCATCCTTGCCTTATTCTTACTGCATCGAGCAGGACACCTCGCCAGCCCTTCCATACAAAAAGCCCCGCTCTCGAAAACTTTAAAATTTATTCTTCCAAGCATGGGCACTGCCTTGGTGTACGTGACGTACGACAGCGCCGATCGACTGTTTGTAACTCATTTTCATGGCCTAGAAGCCGCTGGCCGCTACGACCTAGCCTATCGCATTGCTCTATTGGTGCAGACCGCAAACGCCGTGTTCCGTCGCTCTGTTACCCCACTTCTTTACAAGGCA
Source organism: Myxococcota bacterium (assembly GCA_039030515.1). Classification (GTDB taxonomy): domain Bacteria; phylum Myxococcota_A; class Polyangia; order Polyangiales; family Houyiibacteriaceae; genus JBCCEA01. The sequence goes on from JBCCEA010000067.1 coordinate 4,358, forward strand.
TGCGCAGAAGGTAAGTTCGACGAGGTAGAGCGACTCCTTCATCAAACAAGTCGGAGACTTTTGAGGGTGACTGTTCCGTTAGCCCTTGTCATCCCTGCTCTACTAGGCATCTTGCCCGTTGTGCCAGAAAGCTACCAAATGGCGCTCTGGGTCGTACCTATCGTGGCCGTCGGCGCGTCCTTTTGGGGAGTTCAGGTTCTCTGGCAGCAGGTACTGCTTGCAGAGGGTTTGACCACCATCGTGTTCTCGATAACGGCAGCCGGCGCTGTCTTGAATCTCGCGCTGAACCTCCTTCTCGTGCCGCGCTACGGTACATTGGGAGCCGCCGCCGCTACCCTTGGTTGCTTTATGCTGATGTACGTCCTCGTTCGAGCCGCGGCCGGACGACTCCTCAAGAAAAACGCACACGACTACTGACAAGCAAACGAAACTTTGGAAACCTGACCGTTGCTCAATGCGATGCCGCCGTAAACTGAAAAACACTCAGGCTCATTCAATCAGGCGTAAGCACCCGCCCAAATAGATACTCCGTTTTGATCAACAATCTCAGAATGCAAGCTTACGCTGCAGCTCATAAACCACGTCGCTTACTTCCATCATACCTGCCCGTGATCGATGCTCAGTGAGCAAATCGAGGACGTCCTCCACCGGCAAGTGCTGAAGTGGGATGGTCGAATCCAACGCGAAAACAGTCCCTGGATCGAGAACCAAGCAAAGACTGTCAGGGCAGAGCTCCCCGTGGAAACAGATGACATGGTGCATAGGAATGTGTTCAATCTGCTTCATTAGCGCTAGGAACTTCTGAATCACGATGGCTCCCTTCAGAGAGTAGGCACAACATTGAAAAATTCGGCAAATCTGCGTCTCGTATTTGGGATCAAGACTACCCTCGCCTCATCAGACCAATAGCTCTGCTCATTCGCCGACAGCGTAGACAAATGATGCACGAAGCGACTTAGTCCGCGCGGATAGTCACATTTCGCGCGATCGACCGCCAAATAAGTGGAAGGTCATCAAGCAGGACTCGGGACTTGGCAAATCGAGACAGATACCAGGACGAACCTGGCCGAGTCCTGCACTTAGCCCACTTCCTTAATACGGAAGCAGAACTTTACTGTGCATGAGCCTTTCCACTCACTGCTGAGGAACTCTGTCAAAGCGACTACGCCACGACGCGGATGCTTCTATCTCTATCCGCAGTTCGCGCTGAGCCTATTCGAACAGATGGTGCTAGGGGCAAGGCTAATCCTGTGTCTTTTCGCGCAAAGTCTGACGGTGATGCGGTTACGGCGAAAAATACGGGAAGCGTAAACCCTCAGCTGCAAAGAGACTCGATTGATGCATGAAGAACGGACGATACACGAGCGACGGAAAGGAACTGATCGATGATCCTTCGACACTGGGAATCCTGTTCAATACAGCTGGCCTCGTTGATCCTGACATCCACTCTCTGCGTGGTACCTCTCACAGTTGGAGCACAGCAGCAGCTCACGGGCCGTTTTGAACACGTAGGCTCTACGGCAGAAAACGCGGCGCGACAGACAGCCATCGATTCAGGCATTGCGAACATTCCACGGTTCCTGCGCAGCCGGGCCCGCGAGCGTATCCAAGACCGCACAGATCCAGCCAACTTTGTGGAAATCTTACTTTCGGGAGATCGGTTACACCTACGTCGCGATAACCGAAGCCTACACCTCACCGTGAATGGACCCACCATTGAGGTAGAAACAGATCATGGTCCCCGCAAAGTCCGAGCGAAGCATCGTGACAACGGCTTGGAGATATCAACAGAAAGTAGCGAAGGCTCTATGGTGACCACCTACCAATTGCCCGGTGATGGTCAGGTCCTGATCGTTCACGTTGAACTTCGTTCACGCAATCTAGCAAAGCCGATCCGCTATCAAATCACGTACGGACGTGTGTAGACTGTGTCTCACCGCAACATCAAGATATTGCGGCACGGTGAGAGACTATCGATGTTCGCGAGTTTGGGCATAAATGACGTCTGCGACGGTCGATCATGATTCGCCGACCGCACCTTTTGATTCTAATTTTAGGCCCAACCTTGATCGGCACCGAAGCCTTAAGGGCACGTACCGCTGCACACGAAGAGGCAGCCCGAGAATATTCCTCGACCTACTACCTTCCCTCGGAGGAACACCTTAAGATTCTCTCCTTCGGATACCGAGAAATGTTCGCAGACCTCATATGGTCCAAGGGTCTTATCTACTTCGGCGAAGAACTGACTCAGCGAGGGCAAGCCGAATTCGTGCGCTCCTATGCGGCAGCCGTCGTGTCCTTGGACCCCACCTTGGTCGACGCCTATCACTGGGCGGGTAGCGCGATGCTGTATCACACCGGAGAAGTCTCAACTAAGGACATCGAGGCGGCAGCAGAGTTCCTGCATCAAGGACTGTTGAAGTTTCCCGAAAACGGAGAGCTTCACTGGGACCTCGGAGCAACTCTCGCCTACGAGCTTGCTCCTCGTCTTGCGGACGGGTCCCCTAGGGACGCCGTTTTGGCGAGAGCAACGAAGCATTTGGTCGCCGCATCGCGACTCGGTTCAGGCCCACCTTGGCTTGTGCTCGCGAGTGCCACCCAACTAAGGCGTCTTGGCCGAACCGAGATGGCGGTACGACACTTGGAGGAGATGTATGCAACTTCGCGAGATCCGCAAGTACGAGGCCAGATCGCAACCCAAATTGCACTCATGCGTGATCAAGCCTTCGCGGATGCAATGCGAGCATCCGTCGCCGAATTCGAGGAACACTGGCGGAGCGAATATCCGTACTTGGAGGACACTCTTTATTTATTGTTGGGCCCCCGCATCACCACGGACACTGGTGAACTCGACCTACCGTCCACAAGGGAATACGCAGGCGAGAACGTTCATTACCCGGAATGAGCGACGTCCAACGAGCCATGCGCTGCGGACCGCCCAGAGGATTCGCGAAAGATCAAGGCTGGAACAATAGACCAACCGATAAGAGCTATAAAATATGAAATCTCGGGAAAGAGCCCCATTCCGTTCCCAGCGATAAGTCCCGCGAACATCAATATGTGCGCAAGAACTGCCCAGGCGATGCTCGCCCAAATATGCTGAAGAGAGCAGAGTCCATTTTGGACTGCAGAGCGCAGCACATATCCGCCAGCGGGCAGAAAGACTACGACAGACGTAAAGAGCCCAGGATTGTAGCTGAGTTTGAGCACACCAAGAACGATATGGACCAACCCGTTGACGACCACGATTGCCGCCATTGCGAGCATTGGAAACAGATGACGTGCGCTTCTCCAGATTGCTAAGGCACCGACCAGCCAAACAAGGGAAGTGTTGATAACAAAAATACTCGCTGGTGTGAGCACGTCTGACTCAGTGCTCACGACCTCCCTTAGAAGTCGATTTACGCTCCCGTGAAACGCATAGTTGTTGCCGTATAGATCGATCCAATGCTCCTCAAATTGATGCATGATGTAGGCAACAAGCATGAGAAGCGAAAGCACCGTCGGATCTTTTGCCCAGTGGCGCTTCGAGGCGTCTTGCCGACATGCAGCGGCTACAAGTAGCAGGAACGGTGCCATGAAGGTGCCCAGCTTCATCCAATTCTCGAAAAGAAACGCATGCTGCCCCAGCGGAGTCCATAACATCGCGAAACTCATGACGAGGAACGCAAAAGTGACCTGAAAGCGTGAGAGCAAAGCTGTTGATAGAGGCATGGGATGAGCAGTCTGTGTGATGTACTTCCCTTTTGCAAAGCTATCTCCGACAATACGCCTAGGCCCCGACCTCGCACCCGGTCTGGTTTCAGAGAGCTGATCAACCGTACCCGGTCTGGTTTCAGGATGCAGTGCAGTTGGACGTGTACAGTGATTTGCCGTACTCGGTTCGGTTTGGAGACGTCGAGACCAGGGCAAGCACCGCCGCCCCGAGACCTCTGCCGAGGAGTCGACTACGCCTCTTGGTCTGCTTGATGGTCACCCAAACTCCGCACTACTAAGGTTAGCGAAAGGGTGCGGCGCAGGCACGCGCTGAGGGCATG
>JBCCEA010000068.1:0-3547 GCA_039030515.1 Myxococcota bacterium
CCACTCGTTCAGCGTCTGCGCCGAACAGCCGATCTTCGGTGCGATCACCTGGATCGTCGACCACCGCGACGAATGCTCGGCCTCCTGATCGAGGCCCAAACGCACCGCGCGCGTGCGGATCTCAGGCGAGAACTTGTTTCGGGTCTTGCTCATCCGGCTCCGACCCTCACAGGAATGCCAGCCTCCCGCAAACCCCGCGCGGTTCAAACCCACATATGGGACATTCCAGCTTGGCCCTGGATAGGGAGCACGGTCAAAATTCAGTCGTTATACGATTTTGCGATGAGTGTATTCGGCCTCAGTCATAGACATATGCGTCGTCGAGTATCCAACCGTCAAACGCTGCGTCAGGGGAGCAGTACCGATGCGACCGATTGGGTCACCTACGACGGGACCCACGCTTCGCCAACCGGAGCGCGGGGACAACGTTGAACCTGGTCCAGGCATGGCTCGGGGCGTCGGTCCGGGCGTGGAGCGTCAAACCGCAGGCACGGCTCCAGGCGAACCGGAGCCGGCTACCGATGGTGCTGTCCACGATATCTTCGAGACTGCCGCAGAACGCTTGCCTCAGCGTTTGCCGGCGTCGTCCGTTGCATTTGAACCTTGGATGATGGAACCGCCACAGTCCCCCTCAGGCGCGTCCGAGGCAAGCACCAGCTCGGTCCAGAGCAGCTTTGCCGATCGGCCCGGGTTCGTGAACCCGCCGGACACACTGTCATTCGGGGTCACTGATAACAGAGACATCGATCAACGCTTGTTCTTAGATATGGTTAATCTCGCAATTGACAAAAACCTCATTTTACATATCGATGTTAGATCAAGCCTCTTCGAGGCTTATTCAAGAACCCTAAGCAGAACAAATTTACCAATATTAGACCTCGGCAACGATCACCGGGAAACCCGGGTGTTCCAAAATTCGCCGCAAGGAGCAACGATTACACTCCAGAGACAGGCCGTTTCTCCGCCAAATTGGCCCGAGGACGTGATATTCATGGGAAACAACAGCATGCACCGGCTTGCCAATGAATTCAGCGGCCCTCTCGGACCCGGCGGTCAGGAAGGGCGCGAAGCAATCATTGCGTCTCGAAGAGAGGGGTTCGAAGCTCTTAACATTCCCGATGCCGAGATGTTCGCAAGGGCAATGCGAACTGGAAACAGTGCTGCTGAGATCGACTACGTGCCCGCGGCGACGAAGACCTACTCGACCCGGTCCGGGCAACCCACGCTTCGCGCCATTCCGCAAAAGAGGTCGATCTCTGCGGCGATCGAGGGGGGCAACATTCTCGGAAACGGTGCCGAACCTGGGCGGCGGAAATTTATCGTTGGACTGGACTGCGTTGCTCTCACGCAAGCTCACATGCAGAGACGTTCCCCACAAACCTCCTTCGACGAAGCAAAGGAGCAGATCAGACGCGAGCTGCAGCTTGCTGAGGGCGACACGGTGACCTTTGTCGAGCAGCCTTCATTTCATCTCGATATGACAATGAGCTTCTGCGGCGAGAACGAAGTCGTACTAAATGATTCAAGACAGTACTTTGAGTTGAGGCAGAGAAATCACTCTGAAAATCCGGGAATTTCCGCATTGAATGTGCCTTTGGATGAGATGGCACAAGACGCGGAGAATTATGCTAAGATCGAGGGCGCCATCCAAGTGGATCTGGAAAGCATGGGTATCACGGTTCACCGGAAGCCATGGGCAAGCGAGGACAGGCTGACAACCTTCTTCAACACCGAAATTGTAAAGACAAATGATGATAAGCGGCTCTTGATTTGCGGGGATTTTTTCCAAAAAGCGAACAGTATTGCCTTGTCTAAGAGGGATGTTGATGATCTTAAGGCGGATTTTAGGGCGTTCTATGAAGCGAGAGGGGTTGATGTGGAGTTTCTCTCGCAGGCGGCCACAGGGGCCATACTCACAAAGGGGGGTGGCCTTGGGTGCAAAGTCAACGGCTTGAGGAGCTAGCTGCATTCCCGGCTGCAGATCGCTAGCCAATTTCTGACCATACTCCATCGCTCCGGAGCGCAAGTTTCGACAAATCGATAAGCGCGCGAGCGCCGCCACAGGGCCCTGTGGTCTGCGGTGTCGTGTTGAGGTCCCTGCAACTCCCGACACGCGGTTCTTGAAGGCGTTGCTCCGTCGACCTGCGACCCGATGTTGGACCACCCGGCTGGGCATCGCCGCGCGATGTGAACGCTCGGTATAGGGTCGCGATCCTGAACGGCAAGGTCTTCTCCCTCCGCGAGGCAGGCTCTCGAGGAAACGATCTACTGGAACGTTCCCTGACCTTCGGGTCTAAGATCGAGCGTGCGCAACGTCTCGATACCACCTTCCGCCCCCACAACGCCCTTGGCCACCGTCCACAGGCGCTCGGTATGATCATCCCGGTCGACGACAGACCGATCATGCACTAACACTTCGATCGGACCACGCCCTGGGACAGTCCAACACTGGACGGGTGTCTTTTCGCTTGATCGCGCTCAGTCATGCCCGCAAACTCCTGTTTTGGAAAGTAAATGAGGGAAACCGGATGAATGCGATAAAGCGCCTCGTCCGGAGGTCGGTTAACTCTGCGCTTGCCAGCACGCGGGGCCGAAATTTTCTGCTGCGCAGTCTCGCAAACGATGGAAAGTTTGTTTTTGCGGAGTGCGGCGATCACAGCCTGATCTTCGATCCCTCGGAGTTTATCGGCCGCCAGATCTACGACAGCGGCGGCTGGCAGCGCGCCCAAACCGATGCTGTCATCAAGACAGTCCGTTCCGAGCGCTCCGAAGCCGGGCAAGCATCGGTTGGCGTCTTCTTTGAGCTCGGAGCAAACATTGGCACACAAACGATTTACGCAGCCCTGAGTGGAGCGTTCGAGCGGCTCATTGCCGTCGAGCCGGATCCGCGAAACCACGCCTTGCTGTGCGCGAACCTTCGCGTCAACGGGCTCGACAATTGTACGGAGGCGATTGCCTGCGCGGTCTCGGATGTCGAGGGGACCGCCGATCTGAGGCGCAACGCGTTGAACTCCGGGACCTCGACATTGCGCGAGACCAGGCTTGAAGGGCACGAGGCGAGCCGGGACTTTCTGAACATCGACTACAGCGTCGAAGTGGCGATACAGCGCGCCGATGATATTTTGGGCGCGCGTGGTGTTGCACCGGAGGACGTTGCATTGGTGTGGATCGATGTCGAGGGACACGAGCTAAGGGCGCTCAAAGGGATGCCGGAGTTGCTCAAGGCGCGGGTGCCGATGCAGATCGAGTACTCGCCACATTGGTTTTCGGACGAGGAGCGCGGAGAACTGGTGGACCTTGTCCATAGCACCTATGGCCGTGTCCTCCTCTCGCAAGACGGGTTTCGATCGATCTCGGCCAGCGAGCTGCGCGCGACCGCCTCTCAGATCGATCTTCTGCTGCTTCCTTGAGACGCGGCATGTCGGAGAGCTGTGGAAGAGCGTTCGTCTGTTCCCGGATGAGACCACGGTACCGGCGCTGGCGCTCGGCACCGGCAATGCCCGCAAGGACTATCTCTGGGCCATCGTGCGCGACCAGAGCGGCTGGG
>JBCCEA010000069.1:0-2985 GCA_039030515.1 Myxococcota bacterium
CTGGGCCTGAACGGCCGCTTGCCTCCCATGCTCGTCGTTCGAAGTATCGTGAATACTCCTGCGCTTCCGGGGCGCTGGCCGTTCAAACCCAGCGAGGCGTGCTGGGGGGGGCGCTGGCCGCTAAGACCTATCGAGACGCGCTGGGGTGACGGGGGAACTAGGCGTACGCGACGTTCCTCAGCTCTCGACCCGATACGGCACGTTCCAGACGGCACCGTATTTTATGTTTTTTGCTGTAGACCGTTTTGACCGAAATCTTCATCGCTTCGGCGACCTCTTCTGCGCTGAGCCCATCCCAGTAGTAAAGGCGCACGAAGTACTGGTCCCGGCTAGAGAGGTCTTGCAGCACCTGATTCACGATACCCAAACGTTCTTTTTGAATCAGAGTTTCAAACGGAGTAGTCTGTGACGCGCTCACGTTCTCCACCATGCTTAATTCGGTGCACTGCGGTTGTCTTGAGATACAGCGCAGGTGGTCCCAGGCCGCATTCTTTGCCAGCAGTCCTATCCAGCTGCCAAGCTTGTTGCCTCGTTCGGGCCGAAATGCCCTAAGCCGGTGCATATCACGCGTCGTTAAATTAACGAGTAGCTGACAATAGATTTCCTCGACGTCTTCGCTTCCGATCACACCACGAAACCGTGCAGTGACCTTCTGGATGCATCGATAAATGAGGCGATTGTAGCGCCGTCGAAACTCTTGCCAGGCGCGGGCCTCGTGTTCCAGCATGTGCGCTAGAAGTTCTGGTTCAGTAAGATTGATTGCGTCCAAGTGCCCGCTGTTTGTGTTCATGGGCATCGCAATCAGCAAATGAGGTGCCAATCGCTTTATCTATGTAATTATTGGACTTTTTTGTTTCTAATGCTCGGTTCAACCCGATTTGCGTTACTTCCAGCTTGAAGGTTACGCGTAACCTACCGTAACAGTTTATGCGGGCGCCATGTGACACCAGGCATGCGGTTTCCCGGCCAAATCGGAATCAGAGGAACGATGCGTCATCGTGGATTTGAGACTGCGGGCTCCTTCACCTTCTGTTTGCTCCTTGGAGCCTGCGCCGGGCGAGACATGCCGATAGAATATTCCGATTCGACCGATCCAAGGGATGCAGTCGAAATCGAAGAGATGAGAATCACCGCTTCCCGAATGGGAGATGGTTCCTACCGCTTCGACTCCTACGATGCGGCAACCTTGTTTCGCAGAGCACTGCGCGCGGTGTCCCAAGAAGGGTGTGCCGCCGGCGTACGTCTCTACCGACAACTAAGAAGGCAATTTCCCGGGAGTTCCTACGTCTCTCCCGCGCTCTACAACGCCGGGCTCTGCATGATGGAGCTCGATGCTGTCGCGTCTATTGAGCTCTTCGAAGATCTACTCAGCTTCCGTCCCGGATCCCCAGATGTGCCTCATGCACGCTTTCAACTAGCCCGTCTCTTCGTCCAGACAGAACGTTGGGAAGAGGCTTTGGCTCAGGCTTCGGCGATTCTTGAACGATCTGATCTCTCCACGAGTGATCGGATGGAGGCGCTCGCCCGACGCGCGCAGGCCGCTCTCGGCGCCGGAGACATCCTTCAAGCCGCTCGATTTGCTGAGCGTGCCGTGGTCTACGCTCGAACGCGACCACCGGGGAATCGAGTTCAGATTCCCTTCTTTATTGGCGCAGCAAACTTCGTGCTCGCCGAGACGTATAGGCGGACCGGAGAAAACATACCGATTCCCATCGGTCGTCTCGATGTGCAGCGAGAAGCGCTCGAACGCCGAGCGCAACACATACTGGACGCGCAGCGCGAGTATTTCGACACCATTCGCCACACAGACCCGTATTGGGCGTCTGCCGCAGGCTATCAGATAGGCTCGATGTACGACGCGCTTTGGGACGCTATAATAGTGGCGCCTGTTCCACCTCCTCGGCAGCCCATCGATGAGGATCTGAGGTCAGAATACGAAGAGGCCTACCGGGAGGAGCTCAAGAGGCTGGTCGAGCCCTTGCTCCGACACTCCATTCGATATTGGGAACTCACCTTGGCGATGATCGAACGTACCGGTGTGGATACCGAATGGGGACCGAAAATACGCGAAGACTTGGCGCGTGTTCGTCAGCGTCTTTTAACGCAATCAGAACTCGACCCGGCGTCTTATCAGGACGAGATTCGAACGGAAGTCCTTGACACTCGTATGCGGTGAGCGTAGTACAAGCCGCCCCACGGAAACAGGGCAACCCACGCATGTCTTGGGCTCATGTTCTGGCTACGGTGGTGGTAGAATGAGGCATCGAAACGTGACGTGGTTCATCGATATAATGCCACCCTGCTGGCGTAGCTCAATCGGTAGAGCACCTGCCTTGTAAGCAGGGGGTTGCGGGTTCGAGTCCCTTCGCCAGCTCACAGAGAGTACGACAACGACCAAATATGTTTTGCGCCAACGATATTCGCGGAGGGTTGCCCGAGCGGCCAAAGGGAGCAGACTGTAAATCTGCCGGCGATGCCTTCGGTGGTTCGAATCCACCACCCTCCACCAGGTGCCGGTATACAATGATGCGGGAGTAGCTCAGTTGGTAGAGCGTCAGCCTTCCAAGCTGAACGTCGCGAGTTCGAATCTCGTCTCCCGCTCCACCTCATGCTGGCATCGACTGCCCAGGTAGCTCAGTGGTAGAGCACCTCCTTGGTAAGGAGGAGGTCGTGAGTTCAAGTCTCATCCTGGGCTCCATATGTTTCCAGAAGCAGAGCAAGAAAACGAAAATCGGTACGAAGTTCAACCCAACGATACCTTTCCCAGCTGAGATTGCTTAGAGCGCAGCGCGATTGAAACACGGAGAATCGCCAAAATGGCCAAAGAGAAGTTCGTACGAACCAAGACTCATGTAAACGTGGGAACGATCGGACACATCGATCACGGTAAGACTACGCTAACGGCAGCGATCACGAAGGTGATGGCGGACAAGCATGGTGGCGCAGCGATCTCCTATGCCGACATCGCAAAGGGAGGTACGGTAC
>JBCCEA010000070.1:0-2071 GCA_039030515.1 Myxococcota bacterium
AGAAGGGTGGAAAACAAATCATGTGAAAACCCTTGCGAGTCGGAACGAGCTCAGGAATGCTATCAGCGTTTGTGGACGAGCTGCGTTGCGGATGTAGACGTATATGAAGCTGCTCCCAGGAAATCGCCGAATGGTGTCGTCTCCCCCGAAAGACCTTGGCGGGTGCTGCTCAACTCAACTCGATGCTGAAAGGAAGGTGGGACGTCGACCGTCAACTGTATTCTTTGTCGTTGACGTGCTGGACCTTCGTGCAAACCGACGCCTTTGCGGCCACGCCGATTGCACGCTCTCTCGCAACATCGGAGGCTGTGTTCGGGCAAGTTTTTCTTGTGGTTTTGCTAGGTCGGCTTGTGTCGCTCCAAATCACCAGCGTTCGACCACCACGACTGCCCGCGCCTCGCGGTCAGGTGACACCGCCGACGACACAACGACAAACGGAGTATCCATGAACACAGTTACGCGCACCAATGAACGCCGACTCGCTGTGATTACCGGAGCGGTGAGCGGTATCGGAGCCTCATTGGCGGAGCTCCTTGTGTCAAAGGGCTGGCGTCTCGTGCTCCTGAACCGCAGTGCGAAAAGAACGCAGCCATTGGTTTCGAAGCTGTTGACAATTGATGCCGACGGCGAATGCAATGTCATCGAGACAGATCTCTCTGACCACGCCTCGCTGCAAGCAGCGGCTACGCAGGTCACCGAACAGTACGGCTCGGTTGATGCGCTGTTCAACAATGCGGGTGTTCTTCGCAGCGATATGGTGCTTTCTGCCAACGAGAACGAGATGCACTTCGAGGTGAACACGCTCGCTCCATACCTGCTTACTCGTGCATTGAGCACGGCACTCAGAAATGCAGTGGAAGTACGTGGACGTGCCGTGGTTGTGACTCCTTCGACTTCGGCGATCAAGATGGTGAAGGCCCTTGATATCGCAACGCTTCGGCGCGGGTCAAAGGGAGGTCTGACCGGGGCCTATGCCCAGACCAAGCTCGCATGGGCAGTGCTCAACGAGCATCTCGCTGCGGAGTACCGCGACGACGGTATCGAATTGTTTGCAGTTGACCCGGGGATCAACCGCACCGGAATGACGACGAGCAATGGAGCCCCACTCCCTGTGCGGCTCATATGGCGGCTGCTCCCCAAGCCATCGGCCGGTGCCTCCAGACTTGCGGCCGTGCTCGACGAGAAGTGGCGAGGCCGATCCGGAACGCTTCTCCTGGGTGGTAAACCGAAGCCGATACCCTCGCATGCCGCCACGCCGCAACTAGTCAAGGAGTTACTGTCGATCATTGAAGAGGCGGCAAGCTGCGACGCGAGCTCGGCGGTGGACCCGAAGAACAATCTGACATGAGACACGCATGACGCGACCGACGCACATGACCAACAACCCGTCTCTCGCCGCTGCTATGAACAGCGCAGTTCGATTCCGAACTGCTGCAGTCCTCGCTCTTGTGCTCGCTACAGCCGTTGTGAATGTCATCCGGCTCAGGGCGGCCGGGGATCAATCCGTGTCGGATGTGCCCCCAGGGGTACCAATCCTGATGGGTTTGTTGATCCTCTACGAAGCAATAACGCTGCTATGGCTCATGCGTGGACGCGACAATCGCAGACCGCTACCGACCGCGTGGATATACGCGAACGCGTTGGTCGAGGCCGCGACCCCGACAGCGCTCGCATTCTCGGTCGGCCTCTCTGACGGCATCTTGCTACAAGGCGCGGCCATGGGGCCGTCGGGTCATCTGTATGGCATATTCATCGTGCTCAGCGTGCTGCATGTTAGAATGCTTGTCTCGCTCGTCGCTGGGCTCGCTTCTGGACTCGGGCTGGCCGCCGTAGTGATGACGTCGATACTCACGGAGGGTGACGCGGCGAGCGAGATGCTCGGAATCCCACGATCGCTCGAAGTATTCTCAGCGATCATCATGGTGCTCATGGGAGTGACCTGCCCCCCAGAATCTAGTCCAGCCGCTATGCGACAATTTGGCGAGATGGACGCATCTGGGAAGGCAGGTCAGACATGGCGAGGATCCGGCATTCGGCGGAGCAGATCATCGGCAAGTTGCGTGAGGCGGAG
>JBCCEA010000071.1:0-1916 GCA_039030515.1 Myxococcota bacterium
ATTTCCTGAATCTTTTTTACGAGTGGACTGTGGCGTTTTTTCAGAGCGGTAAGGTAGGTTTCCTCATCGTAGGGTGTGCGATTCTTCCAGCAGCGATACAGGATCCTCTGCCACTTATACGCAAGGGCGCGTAGTGCTGTATAGTGACCGGATCCTCGTTCTCGTTGCTGTCGATAATAGGCCTTAGCCCAAAGCGATTTGGGAATCGTTAGACCTACCCATTCCATGAAGGACTGATGCTCAAAGTGCGGGCATGTTCGACTCGCATAGCGCCGATGAATATGATGCTTCTTCCCGCTGGCCTTGGTCACGGGGGCGATCCCTGTGAAACACTGCAATCCGGCGGCGTTGTCGAAGCGTTCCCGATCACTGCCAAAAGTGGCCGCTAGCCGAGCACTGAGAACGGAGCCCGCTCCCGGTAACGTCTCAAAGAGCGGCGCATCCTCTAGCTCAGTCATGACCTGAGCGATTTCTTGGTCAAAGCTCTCAATCTGAGTACGCAGCGTGTTGAGTTGCTTGACCAAAGCGGTCATCATCAAAGAGCTGGCCTCGAGGAGAGCTTCGTCATCGGTGATGGGGATGGCTTCCTCAATGATGTTGAGGCGATCTTCCATCAGTTGGGGCCGATAGGAACTGTGCAAACGGTAGAACTGGACGATCGTTTTGTTCTGGGCCCGCTTCAGGGTTTGGAGCGAAGGCCATTTGAGCAAGAAGTCACAGGCGAGCTGGGCGTATAGATATTTGCCGGTAAGCTCCAGAGCGTGAGGGAAGTAGAGCTTGAGTAAGGCGGTGAGCTGGTTGCTGATAGCGGTGCGGGTATCGACGAGTGTGCGGCGGTGCTCGGTGAGAGCGCGCAGCTTGCGAGCGCTCGGGGAATCTGGCTTCCAGACCTTGAGTTTGGCATAGCGTTCTTCGAGCAACTCCGCGATGCAGTGGCTGTCTTTGCGGTCGTCCTTGGCGCGGGCGAGGTGGAACGACTCGCGGTAACGCTTGAGCATGATGGGGTTGATGAGGAACAGGTCCAGGAAGTCGAACTGATGCAGGAAAATGGCGAGGTTGGCACAGGGTTGTTCGATGCAGATGGCGATCTGGCCGTCCGGATAGGTTTTTCGCAAGGCATGGACCCAATCGCGCAGAGCTTCTGGTTTGGTGGAGATGACATGTTCGGCAAGAGAGTCGTGATGCCGGACGGCGATATCGATCTTTTGATCGGATCGATCGATACCAACAAAGGTGTGATAAGGCGTCTTCATAGGATGTGAGGGTGAAAAAGCCACGCGGTTGGCTTGATCAGTGCGACATCTTTATAGTAGAGTCCTGACTGGAAGTTGGTCGGTCTCTGAGCAGTCGTTTGGAGATCAAGCTCGTGCCTCGCAGCCCTGACGCTTTGTTCGTATTCGTTGGAGCGAAGAACGCTGGTAAGTCATGGGCTGCGAGTGCGTGAGCACAGGTTAAGAAAGCGAGAGAATGGAGTAGGTCATGGAAGAAGTTTTGGACAATGAAAGAGCGCGTCGTGTCGCGTCGAGTGTTTCCCATCGGAGTATCGAAGATGATGAACCTGAAGCAGGGCCTTGGCTCCGTGGAATGAACGACCTCGTTGTCCTATAAAGGAGGCTGGTTCCCAGATGCAGAAGTGGGCTTCCCCAGGCAAGAAGGCGCCCAAGGAGAGCCTCCGCATTCCGGAAGGGGTGGATCCTCCGGAGGTCTGGACCTACATCCATGGCATTGACAAACGAACTGGGGAAGTGCTTTGGCGTGAAGAGGTCGGCACGGTGATTCACAACACACCAGTCATTGGTCGAACGGCCGAAGGGGGACTGGCCATTTCCCATGCGCGTGGAGGTCCGCACGGTCCTCTGGAGAAACCGTCGGGTCTCAGTCTGACAAGTCTCGCTCCGGGACGAGAAGGGGAGACC
>JBCCEA010000072.1:0-1644 GCA_039030515.1 Myxococcota bacterium
CATTCCAAATCCGAGCTCTCGAACCAGCTCGGTTACCTGACCACGAAGTCCACCCACATCGTCGACAGTTCAGGGTTCCTGGATGGCAAAGCAAAGCTCGAGCCGAAGGAGATCAAGGACCTTACGGAGCGCTTTGCGAAGCGCTGGAGCGCGGGGTTCAAACCGAAGCTCGGGCAGACGACCCACATGCTTCTCTCCTATCCGATCGGGACACGCGGGGAGGACGTCCGCGACATCACGGCGAAGGTGGCGGAGCGGTTCTTCCAGACCGATGAAGGGCACTTCGACTATATCATCGCGGTGCATGAGGACCGGGATCATCCACATGCCCATATCGTCCTGAACCGGCGCTCCCAGGAGGGGGAGTTCTTCTTCCTCGGGAGGGACCACCGGTTTAACTATGACGACTTCCGTTTGGCGATGGTCGAGGAGGCCGAGAAGTACGGGGTGCGGCTTGAGGCGACCCGACGGATCGATCGGGGAGTGGTGCATTACCCGGCCCGAACCCGCGAGGTCTATGCGGCCAAGGAACAGGGCAGGGTGCCGGAGCCCCGGCCGCGCGTGGGCGCCGATTTAGAGCGCGCGCTGGCCGAGATCGCAAACACGAAGAAGGTGTTCCACGCGCTTGCTGCGGAGGCCTCTCGCGAGGCGCGCGAAGATATCTCGGACGCGCTTTTCCGAGCCGGAGAGCTTTTGGCGTGGGGCGGAAAACTGAACCTGGACGGAGGTGTCTACATGGCCGAGGAGCAAAGCTTTGACGATCTGAGGGTTCGGTACGCCGAGCAGGTCGAGCGCGTGCAGAGCGTAATCGCCGAGAAGCCGGAGGCAGAGCGACCAGCGCTCGAGCGTCGCCTCAACGAAATCCAGTCCCGTCTCGCGCATATGCAGCCGCTCGGGTTGCGATCGGTCACGCTCACCGAGTGGCCGTCCGACGGCGGGGTCTACTCGGAAGCGAATATCGACCGGGATCAGTTGGAACGATTGCAGGAGCCGGATGTCCGGGCGCAGGTCGATACGGCTCTCAGGGGAACCGGGATCAGTTCTTCGGTGGTCATTGCCCGGATGGAGACCGGGGCGCAGAACGCCGCGCTTGAGCGGCAGTGGATCGCGGATGATCTGCAGCGGGTTGCGGAGACAGACGGGCTGAATTTGGAACGTAGGTCTGATCTGGAAACGGCGCGGGAGACGCTTAACCGTGCCCATGTGCAGCTTGGCATCACGCTCGAGCGAAACGAGGTCCTGCGCGACGACGGCGTCATCGACGAGCGGCAGGAAGAGCTCTTCGTGGATCGGGGTGAAAGGCTGACCGAGGCCACCAGCTCACCCGATGCCGAGCGCGCAGCTTCCAAGGCGCCGCACTTGGACGGTCAGGTGCAGCGCGTCATCGACCACGAGCGCGAAGGCAATCTGACCTCTCCCTTCGAGGATTATGCGCAGCGGCTTAACTATCGAGACGCCGTCGAACGAGAGCTCGACGAGCAGCAGATTGATCGGTTACGTGAGGGGGACGCCGATGTTCTGAAAGACCAAATCGAGGACCGCCTTGATCGCCTCTACGCGGCCAAGGCGTACCTGAAATCTGACGCTACGACGGCCAACAGCGAAGCTGCGCGAGCCGTCGTCGAAGAGATCGCCGACAGAGAA
>JBCCEA010000073.1:0-1633 GCA_039030515.1 Myxococcota bacterium
ACCTCAACGTTGCAAACCGACAGACCGTTCCGGTCTATCTCAAGCCGCGAGTAGCGGTTTCAGTATATCAAGCATCTTTCGCCGAATCGGCGTAGACGCCGCAATTCTGATGGTGAGTTGTCCTTGCGGTCTCAAGAGCTGGGCCGCGCGTCGGAGAAACTGTCGTTGCAGTGTTCCGAGGTCAATGAAGATCCAGCATGGGGGTCTCTTCGGAAGAGTCTTGCGCTCAGGGGGCCGGGTGGCCATTTGCAGTTCGCGTCCCAAGTTGTGCGCGAGCATGCCCGCGAGGGTGAAGAGCTGGTTGCCGTGGATTCGGCGGGTTGCAACAAGATCAAGCGCCGCATGCTGCTTGCCTTCGCCAAAGAGCTTTTCCTGTGACCCGCGGCCGTGATGAAAATCGC
Source organism: Myxococcota bacterium (assembly GCA_039030515.1). Taxonomy (GTDB): domain Bacteria; phylum Myxococcota_A; class Polyangia; order Polyangiales; family Houyiibacteriaceae; genus JBCCEA01. Next base: position 402 of record JBCCEA010000073.1, read on the forward strand.
GAACAGCGTGCGCACCCTGCCGTTTGTTGGTGGCGATCACCGTGTACTCGTACTCGTAGTCACGAGGTTCGAAGAGATCCAACTGAAGCGGCCCTTTCCGTCGTATTACTCTTCGCTGCCTGAGAAAAAGTAGGCGATACGAAACACTCCAGGATTTCGCCTTCCACTCACGCTCGAAAAACGACGACCGCTCATCGAGCGGTCGCCATCGTTTGCGGCTTTCGACCCAACCCTTCAGTTCAGCAAATCGCTCGAAGGGCACGGATATCGTAAACTCGACGCGTTGAGCAGCGAGCGTCGTCAACATGGCGTCGCTGAAGAATGCGCTGTCCATTCGACTTTCAAGGCATGCCCGAGGCCGGCTCGTTCGCACGGACTGGAAACAGGCTGCGGCGAAATCGCAAGCGCCTAAAGAATCATGAACGTTTCCAGATCTATGCAGCATATCAAAGAACTGGCTCGTTTGCGCGATCGTACAAAAAAGAGGGTAATAGCTTCGAGCGCCCTTTTTCTTGGGATTAAAGCCCATCGCGGTCTGCTCAGCATGGCGCGTCGTCGATTGAACGGAGCCGTCGAAGTCGAGCGTTAGTCGAGCAAATCTCTGCGCTTCAAGCCGGTCTTTCACTAACCCGCGGACGAGGCGGCGGACATTCTCGACCGCTTGCTCGCCCATCGACTGCAGTGCGCGACAGAGCGTGCTTTTCGTCGGAAGCGCTCGCAGACCCAGTAGACGTTCGAGGCACGGGTCGCCCCGATAGTCATCGATTTCGCTCAGGCGTCGACATCCAATGAGCACGTGGACCGTCAGTAGAAGGAAGATCGTACCTGCTCCGTAAGCCGAATTCGACCCCAAGTGGCGAAAGCATTGATTCAATCGGTCCTTCAACCGCAGACGAGCAAACAATGCCTGGAAAAGCACGAGACCGCCCAATGAGGTTAATTGACCATCCTGCGCAAAAGTGACGGTTGGGACTTTATATGCTTTCGTTCGAATCTCGGATTTGCTAGGTTTCATACTGCGCTTTGTTGGTTGGGTTTGGAGGTGGTTCGCAACTTCTCCTTACATCAATCAGCGAGGCGCATCTACCGTTTCTTCTCCAATAACTATCTAAGTCTGGATTGCACCACAGGTGATGTCTCCGGACAAACGTGGATACTCATTGCGCTTTACGTAGTCTGCATATCCAAGCGTTATGGCCCCCTTATGCCTGTCCGCGATGCAATCTGGAGGT
>JBCCEA010000074.1:0-1564 GCA_039030515.1 Myxococcota bacterium
AAGCGCCGCCGCTAGCGAGGTACGGAGTCACCTCTAAGTGGGCGGGTTTCAAGCCCCTGGGTTTTTCGTGTTTCTATCCGTTTCTGTTGATCTGCGCAGAGATGCAGCTCGAAGCCAATCACCTCTTCGGGCTCGATGTCCCATGTTGCTCATGCGGACGTCAGTCTCCCAATCAGGACATCGGTATGCGCCCTCGGCTTGGAGGCTGAGGGAGTTGGCTTTGCCACCACTGACTCCTCGGGCTGACTGGCGTCCTCGATCTGCTGGTCTCTGCGCTTGATCTCCTTGGTTCTGTTCGAAGCGTAGGTCAGAGGCTCAGGCCGACGCGCTCCTACCGCCGAAGGGTCGGGCAGGGTCGAAGCACTCGCCGTAGTGGAAGAGCCTCCAAATGGCCTCGGCCAGTTTTCGGCCTCCGGCTGCTCTCGCCTTGGCTTTGATCCCCATGCGCTTTTGCTTGGCACGGATCCAGTTGCCGGCCGCGAGTCCGGCACCGGATTTCGACCGCAGACAGCCCATCGCGCCTTGCGTTAACGCCCATCGAAGGTGCGGGCTGCCCTCACGAGAGATGGCACCGTGCACCGTCTTCCCACTCGTACTCCGGTCAGAGGGGGTTAGGCCCGTCGCGCAGCCGAATGCCTTGGCACTGTGAAAGCGCCTGATGTCTCCAGCTTCTGCAACGACTGTTGATGCGAGGACTGTTCCTAGCCCGGGGATCTCGTCTGCGATGCGCTTGATATCGGGAAGCTCGGGGGCAATCGTCTGAATAACCTCATCCCATTCTTCGATCGCTTCATTCTGGTATTCGAGCTCATCCAAGCACCTGCGCAGTGCTCGTCCACGACTGCCTTTCGTCGAAGCGGCGATCTCCTTCAGGAAGAGCTGCGCTTTCTTCGTACGAACCGATGAGCTCGGGACGACTTCACCTATCTGTGCCAGGTGCCCCTTCAGACGGTTGATGATCTTTGTGCGGCGCTGCACCGCCGATGAGCGCTCGCGTGTCGCAATCCGCAATTCCAAGACCTCGTCCTCCGGCACGTACGATCCCGGCACTCGGCCTTCAGACGTCAGGTACGCCAGCCACCACGCATCGTTGCTGTCGTTCTTCTTCTTCGAGTTGGCGATCGCTCGAATCTCCTTCGCGTTCGCCACATGAGTCCGCTCCTTGCCGACCAGGTTCTTGACCACCTCGTACACCCAAAGCGAACTTCGACTCGCCTCGAACGAAACGTGCGCATCTCCGCCCTCGAGTACTTCTCTGACAAACGGCTCTAGCTCGCTCCGTTTCGAAGCCAAGCGACCCTCGCGGACGACATTCCCCGACGCATCGAGGACGCAGTACACCGTCACCGTCTTGTGCACATCCAAGCCGACCGACTGCGTGTTGACTTTTCGAACCGGATCACTGAGCTTCTTCATTGCGGGTCTCCTCGTTGGGTTCCTGGTCACTGACCAGTGGGATTTTGAGCCCGAGGAGCATAGCTCCGCCCGATTGGGAGGCCCGCTTACAGCATCAGGACAACTTCACCACGATTCGCGCGCCCAAGAGCCCCCCGGAGGCCGAAGG
>JBCCEA010000075.1:0-1512 GCA_039030515.1 Myxococcota bacterium
ATTGTGGTGATTAATGCCTGGAATCGCATTAGCATTACCGCACAGACGGTGCCCGGTAGTTACGCCGTGAGTGCAGCGTAAGCAACACACACTTATGCCAACATTCGCGGAGCCACACCGACTCCATGACATTACCCGAGAAAACGCCGCCACCAACCTCCGCATAATGCTCGCAAATGACGTGCTTGGCGGCTCTGGGTGGGAGCTGTCCGGGACCGTAGCGTCGGCGGTCCATATAGATGAAGACTTCCTCGTTGGGTTCGTTGGGAAGTTCCGGCCCGTCGTAGATGACAAGCACTCGGTCGCCACGGATGATGCGTTGCGAGCCTCGCGACCGAAATTTGCGCAGCAGGCTGGCGAGCGCGCCGCTATCCGGCGTCGTCGACAAGTCGTCGAAGAAGGCAAAGAGGATTTCCGGACCACGACAGCGTCGGCACGCAGCGAGCCAGGCTCGGGATGGCGGCGCGTGGCGCAGTGGCAGCGCTTCCTCTGGACGATGTTGGAGCATGATGTAGGCTTCCATCCCTAACCCTGACGAGCTTTGGCAAACGCAGCTACGGGGCCGAACCTCGGAAGCAGATGGGCGTCAGCAATCGCATCGAACAAGTTACACGCATCAACACGTTTGCAATGTTCCACGCCGCGAGGTGCAGGGAACTGAACTCGAAGGGGCTCACGGACACGGCCTGAGTCCGTGACCCCCCCGCAGACTCAGTCAAGCCGCGTCCGTTGCCGTCCGTCACCAGAGTGGGCCAAGCACGGCGTCGCCGGACGCCACACGAAGCAAGCGTAGAGAGGAGCGCAGTCAGAGGACGGGGAGAAGGGGGAGCGGGAACGATCGCCACCAGCGTTTCGCGAGATACCGCTGGGGATGATCGCGATTCGGTAGCCGAGCTAGCACCGAAGACAAATTTTGTCGACGGCGGTACCGCTGTCGTCGATGTCGACAATGCCGGAAGCCACCAACAGCATCAGAGGCGCCACCGAGGATTCGAACATCTCCGCTATGCGAGGCATCACGAGGTGCACGAAGCGCAAGGATTCGGTAAGAATTGCGTGGATTGTTCAAATTCGAGGGGACTCCGGTTTGCAGCCTTGGGCAGTCCTCCATGACTCGCCGCGGCCATGATCGGCGAAATTTTCAAGCTCGAGCAGCTGCCTGTACCGCGTCGCGCTGCCGGCCAAGCTCTCTTGAAAATGGCATCCTCCCCTCTGCGCTCACCATCTCGGCGCAAGACACTTGTGCTGCTTCCGACGCACCACCACAAAGAAGAACAGGAGAAGTTAGATCCGTTGAACCTGACGAGAAGAGATGAACCATCTGCGAGTTGTTGATGACCTGGAGGACTCGGAAGTGCTGCAAGAGAGCGTGCATGCTGACGAGATGATGAAACGCTTGCAGCTCGCTCAGATGCACCAGCACCCGCCGGTGAAGGAGTTGTTTCAGGTCGCCGACATCCCAACGTACTTATCGGATGAAAACCGCGACTTCCAACGAGTCCGAATCGAGTG